>NZ_JAOQHY010000010.1:0-108896 GCF_025548475.1 Gaetbulibacter sp. NE
TCAAGCACATTTCCAATGGGGCGAGAATTGCGAAGCAATGTAGCAACATTGGTCGGCTTTAGCCGAATGTGCTTGAATAATAAAGATATGGATAGTTTTAATTATCTATATCGACAGTTAAACGAAGGTCGACTATTTTTTTGATAAAGTCAAATAGCTTAAAACCCAAACTGAATTGTACACTCACTGCTTTTTTGGGTGTTTTTACAGTGCTTTTTTTAGTTTACTATTATTGGAATCACAACGTCTCCTTTGTCAAAAGTTTTAATTTGAATGGCTCCATTTTTTCCTTCTCGTTTTCCCCAAATTGCAATTGCTTGATTAATTCCTATTCTATTTATTTCTTTTATTTTTCTCGAAATTAGATATTCAGCGACAAAATTGTAATTGTGAGTTGGCATTCCATCAATCATATAGAAAATTGATTTTTTAGGGTCAATTTCTTTGAAGAATTCATAATCAATTCCTAATTCAGTATTAAATTCCGATACTTTATTTATTCCGATTATTTTCTCAATATTGTTTTCGTATTTAATTTCAGAACGAGGTAATTCGACAAGCTCTATATTCGGTTCAGTTTTTATTTTATTAATAAAATCATTTGGGTTAATCAAAACCCATTCATTATTAACAACAACTAATGTATTGTTATCAATTTTTATATTATCCAATGTCAATCTCGATTTACAATTTGTTAAAAGGATTGAAAATAAAAGCAAAATTCTTATTGATTCCCTCATTTTTCTCAAATGCACTATAATATTGAAGATAAGGACAGTTTTAATTATCCATATCACAATTAAACGAAGTACGACTATTTTTTTGATAAAGTCAAATACCTTAAAATTCAAACTGCAATTGTACACTCACTGCTTTTTCGGGTGTTTTTACAGTGTTTTTTTTATTTTAGTAGATAGTAGCTTGTTATTGGTTTAGCAATAAGCGAGTAATAGATTATACACGTTGTTACCAGTAGTTTTTATTTAAAAAAACCTAATTCTTTCAGAACTGTGAGTTTTTTTAATTCAAAAAGTTCATTCGGATAATTACCATATAAAACCTTAACCTTTCCATTTTTAATCTCATAATAAGGTTCAGGGTATTTTTCTTTTATTAATTCCAAATTCTCTTCTTTAAACTCAAATTCCATTGGTTTTTCAAATTCAATTTTTCTTGGCTTTATGTGAAATGTCGAATCAATTTTTCTATAGATATAAGGATTATATGGTGAAGCCCATTTTCCGTCAATAGTTTTATATAAATTGTGATATTGATATTTTACATGAATTAACTCACCACAATAATCAGCAACATATATTAATACATTTTCAAAATCGCTATATTTTTTTATAGAAAAATGGTCATACGAAATAAAACTTATTGTATCTTTAGGATAATCACCATGCAAATTTTCAAGGATTTTATATTTAGCATCATATTTTGAATCCATTGAGATTATATTGCAATAATAAACGTCATCAGCAGGTTCTACATTTATTTTTTTTCCAATAAACGCATAAAGCATTTTAGGTTTTTCTTTACAAGGAATGTATTCAGTGCAAACTTTTGGTTTTAATTCAATTCTTATACTATCTCTTTTAGCCAAATCTGAAACAAGATATGATTCAGTTATGTGTTGCGGAGATTTGAAAAATAATGAGTCAGTCAATTTTACCTTTATTTTAAAATTTCCATTTTCATCTGCTGTCACAAATAAATCTTTGTTTTTAGTAATTTCTGAATGTCTATTGTATTTTGGTAAATCTGCTGAAAAATATTTTGAAAGTGTATCGTTAACTGAAATTCTAACTCTATTCCTGTTTTTAGTAGTATCAATTGCAACTCCCTTGATTATAACTTTTTGCCCAAAAGTAATTGAACTGAAAAGCAGGAAAATTATGACTAAAATGTTTTTCATGAATTTTACATTTTGATTTTCAAATTTAATGTTGAATTACGTTTACTAAAAACTAAAATGAGCGAGTATGTCTTTTGACTGAGTAAATAATAAAGATATGGATAGTTTTAATTATCTATATCGATAATTAAACTAAGATCGACTATTTTTTGATAAAGTCAAACGCCTTAAAACTCAAACTGCAATTGTACACTCACTGATTTTTCGGGTGTTTTTACAGTGTTTTTTTTAGAGGTTTCAGTGTTTAAATTAGATAATGAAATACCCAATAAACGTACCGAATTGCTCAACTTGTCTTGGTACAATAAATCTTTAGCAGTGTCTAAAATAATACTCTTATCACTAATAAAATAAGGTAAAGTTTTACTACGTGTTTGTAGTGTAAAATCGCTGTATTTTATTTTTAAGGTGACGGTTTTTCCAGCAACTGAGCTTTTGTTTAAACGTCGTGCTACTTCTTCTGCAATATGGTCTAGTTTTTCGAGCATGAACACTTCAGAAGACAGGTTTTCGCTAAAGGTACGTTCAGCAGCTAAAGATTTTCTGGTTCTATTTGGCTTTACTTCGCTGTTATGAATGCCTCTAACCACATAGTAATAGTAACGCCCAGATTTACCAAAATGCGTGTCAAGATACTCCAGCGATTTTGCTTTTAAATCTTTTCCTGTAAAAATGCCTTTTTGGTACATTTTTTCGGCAGTAACTTTACCAACACCATAAAATTTTCTAATGTCTAGAGCTTCTAAAAACTCAAGCACTTCTTCAGGATTCACGGTTTTTTGTCCGTTAGGTTTGTTGTAGTCGCTTGCTACTTTTGCAATAAATTTATTGATAGAAATTCCTGCAGAAGCAGTTAAACCAACTTCATTGAAAATACGTTGCCTTATGTCTTTAGCAATAAGTGTAGCGCTTGGGTGTCCTTTTTTGTTTTGGGTAACATCAAGATAAGCTTCATCAAGCGATAACGGTTCTACCAAATCGGTATAATCATGAAAAATTTTCCTGATTTTTTTAGAAATTTCATGGTAGCGATCAAAACGCGGACGCACAAAAATAAGCTCAGGACAAAGACGTCTTGCTTTAACGCCACTCATAGCACTTCTTACACCAAATGTTCTGGCTTCATAGCTAGCAGCACTCACAACACCACGTTTACTACTACCACCAACAGCAATGGGTTTACCTTTTAATTCAGGATTGTCCATTTGCTCTACAGATGCATAAAAAGCATCCATATCTACATGAATAATCTTTCGTATTGGTAAATCGTTTTGCATAGTGTAAATTTAGACATTAAATGTCTTTTATTTTTATGATTGAAATAGAACGTAAATTTTTAGTAACTTCTCATGCGTTTAAAAACCAAGCGTATTCAAAAACGCATATAGTACAAGGGTTTTTAAATACTGACAAAGCACGAACAGTTAGAGTAAGACTGAAAGGTGATAAAGGTGTATTGACTGTAAAAGGACCATCTACAACTGATGGATTATCACGTTTTGAATGGGAAAAAGACATCGATAAAACAGATGCTGAAGCGCTTTTAAAACTCTGTGAAAAAGGAGTGATTGACAAAATGCGTTATGAGATTAAAGTTGCACAACATATCTTTGAAGTTGATGAATTTTTTGGAGACAATGAAGGCTTAATTATTGCCGAAGTTGAACTAAGCTCCAAAGATGAACATTTTGAAAAACCCGATTGGTTAGGAGAAGAAGTAACAGGAGACATTAAATATTATAATTCACAAATAAGCAAAAAACCATACAACACCTGGAAGTTATGAAAAGACTATTACTATTGTGCGTTGTAGCATTATTATATGTTGCATGCAAAGAAGAGCCTAAACAAACCACTACTGAAATAGAAGAACCTATTGAAGTTGTTGAGGACTCAACTCTAATTGAAGTAGAGGAAGAGGCAACACCTGAAAAGTCTATTAGTGAGTTAAAAAATGAACTTGCTGCAAAAGGGTTTAAGACCTTTGATTATGTTGATGAAAAAACGCAAGACACTATAATCATGCAACAGTATTTTATTGCCTTTTTAAAGCGTGGTACAATACGAAATCAAAATGAAGAGGAAGCTGCAATTTTACAAGAAGAGCATTTAGCACATTTACAAAAAATGTACGATTTAGGTTATGCTGATATTTCAGGACCTTTTGGTGACGATGGAGATATAAGAGGTATTACCATATACAATGTGCCAACACAAAAAATGGCCGACAGTTTAGCAAATGCTGATCCAATGGTGCAAGCAGGACGATTGGAAATTGAAATCCACCCTTGGTGGGCAGCAAAAGGGTTTCCTTTAAGATAATAAAAAAGCCACTCAAAATGAGTGGCTTTTTATTTATAACTTAGTATTTTAAAGTTACGCTTTCTTTTTATCTGCGCAACATGCCATTTTACAGTCTTCGGCGCAAGCTTTTTTAGCGTCTTCGGTTTTATCTGCACAACATGCCATTTTGCAATCTGCTTTACAAGCTTTTTCGTTAGAGAATGATTCAACCGTTTTCATGTCATTAACTTTGTACATGTCACCAGCTTTAGCAACAGCTTCTTCTAAAGAGTTAGGAGTTACTTTAGCTTCATCATACTCTACCATTGCTAAATGCTTGTCAAAATCTACAGTAGCAGATTTTACACCTTCCATTTTAGCAAGTTTCTTTTCAATGGTTTTTGCACAACCAATAGCACATGTCATTCCTTCAATACCAAACTCAGCTTTTGCGTAAGTAGCATTTGGGTCTAATTTTACTGAAGTTTCTTCAACATTAGTATCTACAGTTTTAACTTCAGGTTTTGCATCGTTTTTACAAGACACTATAAAAAGTGCTAAAACAGAGACAACTAATATATTTTTTATTGTTTTCATAATGAATTAAATTTTTCTCCTTTAGGGTATTTAATGAATTTTAATCTGAAACAAATCTAATAAATATTGCTGTTTTTAGTGAAATAATTAACGAATTTTGTGATTTACAGCAATATTGCATAAAAAAAACCGAAGTGTATACACTTCGGTTTTTAAAAAATTATTTAAAGACTTAATTAGTCAAAATCAGCATCAGATACACCTTCGTTGATTTTAACTTCTTTAAGTTTAAACTCAATAACTTGTCCCATTTGACTTCCAGATCTAACTCCAGGAAACTTTAATCCTTCAATTAACTGGTAGTCTTTTAAATCGGTTTCTTGACTTTGAGTTTGACCTTGCATATTAGTTGTTTGAATCTCTTTTACTTTTAATCCAGTTTCAACATCATAAAAATACGTTAGAGAAATTACTTCTCCTGAAACTTCAACTCTATAAGCATCTTTACCATCAATAGACTCAATTCCAGCTAATTTTACATTATCAGCAGTAAGCATATTTAATTCTGGGAATAAACCAGCCATAATGCTCATGTCTTTAGCCATATTTTCTGGTAATGGGTTTTTGTTCATTGTAACTTTTTCTTGAGTCATTACAACAGCCATCATAGGGCTACCATTCATAGAAATGCTTTGAGAAGCTTTTCCGTCAAGACGTTTTTCTTCACTTACAATAGTTGCTCCCATTGCTGATGCTTCGTAAGAGACTAATATAGAGTTAGTAGATTCAATTTTTGCTTTTCCACCAACAGCTTCTAAATAGTCATTAATAACTTTTTTGGCATCTACACCTTCAGGCATTGCTACATCATAGGTTGGTTTTTCAACAGGGTTTGCATATGCATCGTAATATTTAATTGGAATACCAGTTTTTTCAAGGTTTTCTAAAACATCACTTCCTTTACCTACAACTACTACACGAGCATTTTCAGTTTTAAAGTATTTGTTAGATACTCTTTGTACATCTTCAACAGTTACATCGTTGATTTTTTGAAGATAAGTAGTATAGAAATCTTTAGGTAAGTTGTTTAACTTGATGTTTAAAGCATAGTTAGCCACAGTTTGTGGTTGCTCTAATCCCATAATAAAGTTACCAACATATTTTGCCTTAGCGTCTCTAAGTGTTTGTGGGTCTACAGGTTCAGTTTTAATACGATTGATTTCTTTTAATGCTTCAACTACAGCACTATCAGTTACCATGTTTCTAACTTTAGCAGAAGCGTTGAAACGCCCTAAACCATATCTGCTAGCTCCAAGACTAGAGTAAGCACCATAAGTATACCCATGCTCTTCACGAAGGTTTTTAAACAAGTAACCTTCTCCACCACCACCTAAGATGTTGTTTGCAATTAAAGCTGCATGATAATCTTTATCATTCATTTTTAAATCAACATTGTTAGTTACAGTAATGCTTGATTGTGTAGCTGTTGGGAAATCTACAAAATTGATTTGAGTGTATTGCGCATTAGGTGCAGCAGGAAGGACTTTATTAGAAACGTCAATAGATTTTTCCCATCCATCAAAGTGAGCTTCAATTTGCTTTTTAATAGTTCTGTAGTCAATATCACCTATAACAACTAAATAAGCGTTGTTAGGATTAAAATACTTTTCATAAAAAGCAACTACATCTCCAAAAGTTATATTGTTAATGGTTTCTTCAGTTATGTATTCACCATAAGCATGATTTTTTCCATAAGCTAGTACGTTACGTACACGACTACTAATAGCGTCAATACTTTTTTCTTCTTGTTTTAGGCTTTCAATTAGTTTTACTTTTTCTTTTTCAAACTCCTCTTCAGTTAATAAAGGATTAATTGCAGCATCTGCCATTAATTCTAAAACACGATCAGAGTATTTTGATAAAGAGCTAGCGAATCCACCACTAAACCCAAAGTTAAGACTAGCACCTAAAAAGTCTATTTCTTCATTAAACTCATCTTTAGAAATAGAAGTAGTACCATTTCCTAACATGCTCCCTAAGATGCTTTCTACACCTGCTTTTTGACCAGTAGCTATTGGGTTGTTGTCAATACGTAATGAATACGATACTCTTGGTAATTTATGATTTTCAACAACCAATACTTTTAATCCGTTTTTTAATTCAAACTCACTAGGAACTTCCAACGAAATTTTTGGTTCTGGTCCTGCTTTAGGTGGTTTAGAACGGTCTATTTGAGCAGTAACACTTACTGTCACAAAAAACAGTACAATTAATACAGATAGTTTTGTTTTCATGTTATTATATATCGTTTTCATCTTAGTTTTCGTCTTTTTGAGGTAAGTATTCCAATTCTACACGCTGATTAGGGCTAAGATATTTTTTTGCCACATCACGAATTTCTTCTCTAGTAATTGATCTGTAAATATCAATTTCTTTATTGATTAAATTTACATCTCCATAAAGTAGGTAGTATGTAGCTAATGAGCTTGCAATACCTGCAATACTTGAGTTAGAGTTTACAAATTGATTTTCAAATTGATTGATAAGTTTTTGGTAATCACGCTCAGAGATTAATTCAGTTTGCATTACAGCAATTTCCTCATCCATTTCAGTTAAAAGTGTTGTTAAATCAACTTCTCCTAATGGAATAGCAAATAAAGCAAATACACTGTAATCCATTTGACCAAGGTTTACAGCTTGTACAGCTAAAGCTTGTTTTTGTTCGTCAACTAGCTTTTTGTACAATACAGAACTTTTCCCTCCACTTAAGTAAGAAGAAATCATGTCTAAAACATAAGCATCTCTTGTTCCAAAACCAGGAGTTCTATAAGTAGCTATAATTGCTGGTACTTGAATGTTTTTGTCAAATGCTTGAGCTTTGATAGTCTCAGTAATTGGAGTTTCTTTGGGGAAGTTTCTTACTACTTCAGGACCTCTTTTTACTTCACTAAAATAATCGCTAACCATTTTCTTGGTTTTATTAATGTCAATGTCTCCAGCAACAACTAAAACCGCATTATTTGGTCCATAATAATCTTTGAAATACTGATTAAACTCTTCTAATGTAGAAGCGTCTAAATCTTCCATGTAGCCAATATTAGGGTCTTTGTATGGGTGAACTTTAAACAAGTTTGATCCAATAGCCTCTAAAATTCCACCATAAGGAGCATCATAACGTTGGCGTTTTTCTTCTTTTACAACTTCGTTTTGAGTATCAACACCTACTTGGTCAATAACTGGATGAAGCATTCTTTCAGACTCTAACCATAACCCTAACTCCAATTTATTTGAAGGAAAAATTTCATAGTAGTACGTTCTGTCTTGAGAAGTATTAGCATTAAATGTACCACCATTTGCAGGAATAATTTTCATAAATTCCCCACGCTCAATGTTTTCAGACCCTTCAAATAAAAGGTGCTCAAAAAAGTGTGCAAACCCTGTACGAGGTGCATCAGGAGTTCCTCCAACATCTTTTCCACCTACGTTGTACATAACTGAGGTGATAACCACTGGAGCAGTATTATCTTGATGCAAAATAACGTGCAATCCGTTATCTAGATCAAATTCTTCAAATTCAACTTCTTGTGCAGATGTAGCAAAACCAGCTAATACAAATGCAGCTAAAGTAAATAAGCTTTTTTTCATTGTGAGTTTGTTTTTAGTTTATAATATAAATTGTAAGTCTTCGAGTTGCGAAAAATGTTACAAGTTTCACAAAAATAGTAAATCATAACTACGCATTGTGTGAAATAAATGTAAAAAAGAGGCATAAAATTATTTATATACGCAAATTTTCACGAAATTTAAAGGACTTGATTTCAAACATTTATATTATGAAAACATCTTTATCGGTAGCATTAAAATATGGAATTTTTATTGCGGTAACTTTAATAGCCTATTTTTTGTTTGTAAGATTGTTTAATCTTCATGAGAATATTTGGTTAAGACTTTTTAATGGGCTTATTATGGCCACAGGTATTTATTACGGCATAAAATATTATAAGTTATCTGTTAGTGACAGCTTTACTTATATTGACGGTTTTAAAACAGGATTAATAACAGGTTTTGTAGGAACAGTTTTATTTACAGCTTTTATGGCTATTTACATGTTTCATATAGACCCAAAATTTACTGAAACGCTTTTAGGAGAATGGTTTAGTAACTATGGAGAAGGCACTGGAATTTTAGTGTTTATTATCTTAATTGAAGGATTGGCTTCAACCGTTGTGCTCACCTTAACATTCATGCAATTACTCAAAAAAAGCTATAATATCTCTCAAAAAGCATAAAAGGTTTGTAGATTAAAGATTTAGGCGTATATTTGCACTCATTTTTGAGTAAAATTATTAACACAAACTTAAACGTTACGCTATGTACGCAATTGTAGAGATAGCAGGGCATCAATTTAAAGTTGAAAAAGACCAAAAAGTTTTTGTTAACCGTTTAGCAACAGAAGAAGGTGAGAAAGTTTCTTTCGATAACGTTCTTTTAATTGGTGATGGTAACAATGTAACTGTAGGCGCCCCAGCTATAGACGGAGCTCAAGTAGGAGCAAAAGTCGTTAAGCACCTAAAAGGTGATAAAGTTATTGTTTTCAAAAAGAAAAGAAGAAAAGGTTACCGTGTAAAAAATGGTCACAGACAAGCCTTATCTGAAATCGTAATTGAAAGCATCGTAGCTTCAGGAGCTAAGCCAGCTAAAAAAGCTGAGAAAGCTGCTCCAAAAAAAGAAACTAAAAAAGCTGAACCTAAAGTAGAAGCTAAAGCTGCACCAAAAAAAGCAGCAGGAAAAGCTGACGATTTAAAGAAAATCGAAGGTATTGGTCCAAAAATCGCTGAAACTTTAATTGAAGCTGGTATTGCAACTTATGCAGATTTAGCAAAAGCTAAACCTGAGCAAATTTCAGAAATCATCGCAGAAGTTCGTGGTAGTCATGTACCAGACACTTGGCCAAAGCAAGCTAAATTAGCAGCTGATGGAAAATGGGATGAATTAAAAGAATTACAAGACAAATTAGATGGTGGTATAGAAAAATAATTTCTGTATCATTTAATATTAACAATATAAAACCTTAATACAATGGCTCATAAAAAAGGAGTAGGTAGTTCCAAGAACGGTAGAGAATCAGAATCGAAACGATTAGGTGTTAAGATTTTTGGTGGTCAAGCTGCTGTAGCTGGAAACATCATCGTAAGACAAAGAGGTACAGCTCACAATCCAGGAGAGAATGTGTATGCTGGGAAAGACCACACTTTACACGCTAAAGTAGATGGTATTGTAAAGTTTGAAAAGAAAAAAGGTGGTAAATCTTACGTTTCTGTAGAACCTTTCGAGGCTTAAGAAACAGTTCTTTTAAAAAATTAAAGCGGCTAGATGTATTTCTAAGCCGCTTTTTTATTTCATAACATTAATATCATACAAACAATAAGTTTGGGTAACACTTGTAGCGTTTCTTTATAGGTTTATAAAATAGTTTGCATTTTGTCTACTTATAAACAAACCATTACAATATTTGCTTTTTTTATATCTGTGTCTCTTTGTGCTCAAATGTCAATCAATACTACAAATGAGATCGACACTAAGTTATATGATTTAAAAAAGGAACTTGAGTTGGCTAAAACCAGTTCCAACACTTCAAAAACAGCACAAGTGCAAGTTAAACTAGGAGATTTTTTTAGTCGCTTAGAACTCTATAGTGAAGCGATAAAGAACTATCAAGCGTATCTTAATATTCATAAAACTAAAGATTCAGGACTGGTTTATATTCAAAATGCACTTTCAACAATAAACCTTGATTTAAAAAAGTATAGTGAAGCCAACAAGTATGCGCAAAATAGCTTAACAATTTCTGAAGACATAAATTATTCAAGAGGAAAAGCAAAAGCAAATGCTTTGTTGGGTAGTGTAGCTGAAAAACAAGGCAATTATGAAAAGGCTTTAGAATTTCAAAAGTTAAGTCTTTCTATTTTTAATGTGCTAAATGACAGTACAGGTTTAGCAAGCACCAATGAAAATATTGGAAGCATTTATGAAGACTTAGAGCAGTATGACTTAGCATATCAATATTTTAAAACTGCAAATACGTATGCTAAGAATAGTGAAACGGATCTTCAAATTAACATCATTAATAACCTTGGTGATGTCAATCGTAAAACAGGAAATTATAGTAAAGCGCTTGGGTATACTGAGCAAGCTTTAATGCTAGCTCAAAAAACTAATAATGAATCTCAAATAGAAAGTGCTTTAAAAGATTTAGCAAGAACTTATGCTGATTTGGGAGATTACGAAAAAGCTTACGGTTACCTTAATAACCAAAGCATAGTTAACGAACAAGAACTTAGACAAAACAATGCCGAAATAGTAAGTGCAATGCAAGTATTATATGAGGTAAAAGAAAAAGAAGCCGAAGTTAAACTTCTAAACAAACAAAACCAGATTAATAAAGTAAGGCAGTATATTATCTTAACTATTACTGGAGCTATTATTTTAGCGCTTATAGTTGGGTTTTTGTACTGGAAAAAAAGACGAAAACACGAGAAACATATTTTAGAATATCAACAACAGTTACTGCAAGCCGATTTAGACAAAAAAACAGCCGAAGAACAAGCTCTAAAACGCGAAATAGATATAAAAGTGTCTTCGTTAACTAATTATAGTTTACACATTGCGCATAAAAACAAAATGCTTTCTGATGTTTCAAAAACACTTACCAAATTAAAAGGAAGAAATAGTGAGCTAGTAAAAACCAAATTACAAGAACTAGCAAGTGAAATTGAAGCTGACTTAAACAATAATAATGAGTGGACAGAACTTATGGGTTATTTTGGTCAAATTCATCCAGCGTTTTTTAAAATTTTAAAACAATCGGCTTTAGAAAAGTTGTCGTCTTCTGAAATGCGCTTATGCTTATTACTAAGATTAAATTTATCATCTAAAGAAATCGCAGAGATACTTCATATTACTTCTGATAGCGTTAGAATTGCTCGATACAGACTAAGAAAAAAATTGCCGTTAGACTCCAAAGACGATTTGCAAGCCTACTTACTCAATTTATAGGGAATGTTTTCCAAATCTTTATCGAGTGTTAAGTAATTGTAAATGTTGCTATGTTTTATAGGTGTTTTTCAAGGGTTAGTTACTATTTGTTAACACATTCTAAAGCTACAAAACATGGCTTAGGTCTAGTTTTGTCTAAAACAAAATTAACCTATCAATGAAACATTTATTTACTTTACTATTATTTATATCTGTACCCTTTTATGGGTTTTCTCAGTCAGGAAATCTACAAGGTATTATAACAGATGACAACGGAATTACAGTTCCAGGAGCAACTGTAATGATTGAAGAGCTTAAGAAAGCTGTCGTTTCCGATTTTGACGGTAAATTTACTATGGTAGATATACCTGAAGGAACGTATAACCTTTTAATTAAATATTTGGGTTATGCCGATTTTAAGAAAGAAGTAACAGTGACTGCTTCTCAAACAACAGAATTGAACATTACACTAACATCAAAAAGTACTGAGCTTGATGAAATAGAAGTAGTGGCTTATGGCTTTGGAAGTCAAGCCAGAGCACTAAACACTCAAAAAAATAAAACAAACATTACCAATATTGTATCAACTGATCAAATTGGTAAATTCCCAGATGCCAATATTGGTGATGCTGTAAAGCGTATTCCTGGTATTACAATGCAGGTTGACCAAGGTGAAGCGCGTAACATTATTGTTCGTGGTCTTTCTCCTCAATTAAATTCAGTAACATTAAACGGAAGCAGAATTCCTTCGGCTGAAGGTGATAACCGTAACGTACAAATGGATTTAATTCCTTCAGACATGATCCAAACTATTGAAGTAAATAAAGCGGTTACTCCTGATATGGATGGAGATGCTCTTGGTGGTTCGGTAAACCTTATTACTAAAACGTCACCTCAAGGATTCCGTTTATCTGCAACAGCAGGTTCTGGTATTAACTTTATTACTGACAAGAGAATTTTAAACGGATCTTTCTTAGTAGGAGACCGTAGCAAAAACAATAAGTTCGGATGGATGGTTTCAGCATCTATCAACGATAACGACTTTGGTAGTGATAATGTCGAAGCAGAGTGGACTGATGAGTTTGAGTTTAACAATGGAGATGAAGATAACCTTGAAGAAGTTGACGTAAACCCTTATGCAAACGTATTTGAAATTAGAGAGTATTTAGTACAACGTGTGCGTAGAAGTTTTTCAGCTAATTTAGATTATAAGTTAGATAAGAATAACACAGTTTACTTTAAATCTATCTATAACTGGAGAGACGATAGAGAAAACCGTTTTAGGTTAGAACACGAAATTTTAGATGGTGAAGATATTGGAGCAGGAGATTTTTCGGTTGATGCTAATGGTAACTTAACGATGTTTCCTGTAGAAGCTAAGCGTCAATCAAAAGGAGGAATTGACAGCAAGCGAAATAAAAATGCAAGATTAGAAGACCAACGTATGCAAAACTACAGTCTTGGAGGTGAGCACCTTTTAGGTAGTGTTCAATTCGATTGGATGGCTTCGTTTTCAAAAGCTTCAGAAGAACGTTTAAATGAGCGTTATTTAGAGTATGAAAGTGAATATGCAGTTAACTTTAATAATAATCAAGACAAACCATTGTTTTCACCTGTAAGTGCAACTGATGCTAATTATGAAGATTTTGAGTTTGGTGAATTAACTGAAGAAAACCAATATACCGAAGAAAAAGACTTTAACTTATTTGTTAATGCACAAGTGCCAATGTCTGTTGTAAATGGTAGAGATGGGTTCTTAAAATTTGGAGCAAAAACCAGATTGAAAAACAAAAATCGTGAAAACGACTTTACAGAATATGGTGACGAGACTGGAGCTTTGGAGTTTTTAGGAATGGTACCAACAAGAAACTATTCTGATTCTGATTTTCTTGCAGGTGGTCAATACCAAGTAGGTAATTTTGCAAGTCCTGAATTTTTAGGAGGACTAAACTTAAATGACTCTAACTTGTTTGAAGCTGAAAACCTTCCAGAAGAATATATTACTGCAAACTTTGATGTAAACGAAAACGTATATGCAGGTTACGCAATGTTAAACCAAGATTTATCAGATAAGTTAAGCGTATTAGCAGGTGTAAGATTGGAGCATACTTCTATTGAAAGTGAAGGAAATGAACTTGAGTTTGATACTGAAGGAGATGTTTCAGGGATTAACGTTGTAAAAGACAAAAACTCATACACTAACATTTTACCAGGTGTTCATTTTAAGTATAACCTTAACGATAACACAATATTACGTTTTGCGTGGACGAATACTTTGGCTAGACCTAATTATGTTGATTTAGTACCTTATAGAGAAATCAATAACGAAGACGAAGAAATTTTCTTAGGAAACTCTGAGTTAGACCCAACAACATCTATGAACTTTGATGTTATGGCTGAGCACTATTTTAAATCAGTAGGTATCATTTCAGGAGGATTATTCTATAAAGATATTCAAGATTTTGTGTACACTTTCCAAAGTGAAAACGAAGATGGATTCGAAGTATACCAACCATTAAATGGTGATGATGCATCAGTATTTGGAGCTGAGGTTTCTTTTCAACGTCGTTTAGATTTCCTTCCAGGATTTGCAAAGAACTTTAGTGTTTACTTAAACTATACGTACTTAACATCTAGTACAGATGGTATTCGTAATGAAGATGGTGAAGAGCGTACAGACTTAGATTTACCACAAACAGCACCTAATATGTTCAACGGTTCTTTAGGGTATGCAGGTAAAAACTTTAGTTTACGTTTATCAGCTAACTATTCTGATGCTTACATTGATGAAATTGGTGGAAATGCGTTTGAAGATAGATATTATGATGAGCAACTTTTCTTAGATTTTAATGCAAATGTTGCTATCAACAAAAACTTGAGTTTATACCTTAACATCAACAACATTACCAACCAACCATTACGTTATTATCAAGGTGTAAGTAGTAGAACCATGCAAATGGAATACTACGAAAAGCGTTTAACATTTGGTTTAAAGTATGATTTGTTTAAGAAGTAAGAAGATGAAGAACACATTTATATTAGGCATTATTGCTTTAGTACTGTTTTCTTGTGGAAACGGATTGCCAGAAGTGGCGCCAACACTAAAAACTGAAAAACTACCACACGATAGTGATGATCCAGCAATATGGATAAATCGTGAAAATCCTGAGCAAAGTATTGTCTTTGGAACCGATAAAGATGAGGTAAATGGAGGTGTTTATGCTTTTGATTTAGACGGAAAAATCATAAAAGAAAAAAGCCTTACAGGAGTTAGCTATCCTAATAACGTTGATATAGAATATGGTTTTAAATTGACTGATTCTACTGAAACAGATATTATGATGTTTACTGAAAGAGAGAAAAACCAAATTCGTTTATACTCAGTTCCTGATATGAAACCTTTAGATAATGGAGGTTATAAAGTGTTTACTGATGAAACTAATATAGAAATGAAAAGACCTATGGGAATTTCAATCTATAAAAACCCAAAAACAGGAGAAGTTTCAGCATTTGTAAGCAGAAAAGCAGGACCAACTCAAGGTTATCTTTATCAATATGCTTTGGTAAGTGATTCATTGGGAGTTCATGCTAATTTATTGAGAAAGCTAGGAACTTTTAGCGGGCAAAAAGAAATTGAAGCTATTGCTGTTGACGATGCTTTAGGATATGTGTATTATTCTGATGAAGGTGTTGGAATTAGAAAATACCATGCTGATCCAAAACAAGGAGATAATGAAATAGCATTGTTTGGTAGTGAGTATTTTAAAGATGATATTGAAGGTATTGCTATAGCAACTTACGGTGGAGATAATGGATTTTTGATTGTGTCTAACCAGCAAGATCACAGCTTCAATATTTTTAAAAGAAGTGATAATAGTTTTGTTAAAACGATAAACTTAGGAACGATAGAAACCGATGGTTGCGATGTAGTAACAGAATCCCTTGGTAAAAAATTTCCAAACGGATTGTTTGTATCTATGAATGACCAACAAGATTTTTTCTATCATGCCTTAGATTCTCTAAAGTTAAAATAATCGCTGAGTTATTTTTTTAAATTGATTAAGAGCCCTTTCCTAATTTTTTGGAAAGGGTTTTTTATTATACAATTTCCATCTTCTTCAACAGAAAACTTGCATTCATGTTTTGGCAAACCCCTTTCTTTAATTTGTAGTCAAAAAAGAGTTCGTCGTTTTTAATTTCAGCATCAAAGAAGTAGTTTTTTACAGCTTCTAATTCGGTTTCAATTTCGGTAAGACTTAAATCGTGCGTTGCAATAATTCCTGTTGCTTTTTGGCCAACTAATTTTTCTACAAACTTTCTTGATCCAATAGCTTTATCTGTTGAGTTGGTACCTTTTAAGATTTCATCTAAAATCACAAAATAGTTTTTGTCTTCAGCAATTGTATCTACAATAAATTTTAGTCGTGTAAGCTCACTAAAAAAGTACGAACTATCATCTGTCAACGAATCTGTAGTGCGCATACTTGTAATGAGTTTAATCGGCTTGTATTTGCTTGTTTTAGCACAAATAGGCAAACCAACATTTGCCATAACAATGTGCAACGCAACGGTTCTTAAAAACGTACTCTTGCCTGCCATATTTGCGCCTGTTACAATAAAGAATTGCTCTTGTAATAATTCTAAATCGCTATCAATTCGCTTTTCAGCATTTAATAAAGGATGTCCTAAACTTTCGGCTTTAATTGTAATATTTTCTGAAGTAATTTCAGGATAACTAAAGTCTTGATGATTATACGCATAGTTACCCAAAGTGTTGTATGCATCAAAAAACGTCACCACTTCAAACCAATCCTCAACCTTGTGTGCATACTTGCTAATCCATTGCTCTACGCGATACGTTTGCCTTATATCCCAAAGCAAATATCCATTTCCAAAAATGGCTGAGATAAAGTTATTTCGGTTATCTAAGGCGTCTAAAGCTTTTGAGAATTTTGTAAATATTTGTGAGGCTTTTTCACCTTCAGACTGTATTTTTTGTTGCTGTTGTTGCAATAACTCAGACTGAAATTCTTTCTGTTCAATTTCTTTCAGTAATAAAGCATATTGCCTAAAAGTGTCTTTAGCTTTTTCGGTGTTTTGGGCAACATTATTGATTGATTTTAAAAATCTTCCAGTAATCGCTAAGCCTAAAAGCAACCAATATCCAGCATATTTTATTGGAATAATTTCAGTAAATCCTAAGACCAAAAGTGCTACTGAAGCAACACTAAAACCAATTGTTAACCAATATAATGTTGCGTTTAAAAATGGTTTATAATCCTTTAGCCATTCAATAATAGATTTTGCAGAGTGCTCCACTTTTACACCTTGCGCTACACCAGAATAGTATTGCCTCCATTCGGGCTCATCAGCTAATTCTTTAATCACATTTTGTCGTGCTTCAATATTAGTAATATCGTTTGCCAACAAACAATTAACAAGCGATTGCGTGCCTTCATTTATAGTTGTTCTATTTATGTACTGAAAGAAAGAACCTCTTCCAAACAAATCGATATCTAAACTATAGGCATGAGCAGGATTTTGAAATACTTTTCCATCTGCTCTATCATGAAAATCACCTGAAGCTATTTTGATTTCATCCTCATTAATAGAGGCTAATCGTTTGTGTAGTTCGCGTTTGCTTTTAAGATCTGTATGTCTGGATAGTAAAAACAGAAACACAGCAATGCCAACCACAGCTATAATTACTGCAACTTGCCAGTTTTGATAGGTTAGATAGATACCAAAGCCAGCCAACAAAAATACAGTAAGCCTAAGCACACTGTATAATCCCATTTGTTTATAAATGCGTTTTGATTCTGATTTATGATGCTCTAAATGAGTTCTGTAAAATTTATTTGGGTCTTGCATTTAAATTTTTTATTCAAAATAAAATCCCAAGATATAAATTTACCTTGGGATTTTTTGATTTTATATACGTTTGAAGACTTCGACAAGCTCAGTCTGACAGCTTCAGTTTTAGCCTTTAAAAGCCGCTTTTAAGTATTCGCGATTCATACGCGCAATATTTTCTAAAGAAATACCTTTAGGACATTCAACTTCACAAGCACCTGTATTAGTACAGTTACCAAAGCCTTCTTCGTCCATTTGCTTCACCATGTTTAGTACACGATCAGTGGCTTCAACTTGACCTTGTGGTAATAATGCAAACTGCGATACTTTAGCACCAACAAATAGCATTGCAGACGAGTTTTTACAACTCGCTACACAAGCACCACAACCAATACATGTTGCAGCAGCAAAGGCATCATCTGCATCGTGCTTATTTACAGGAATAGCGTTAGCATCTATCGTATTACCAGAGGTATTTACAGAAATAAATCCTCCTGCATGTTGTACACGATCAAAAGCACTTCTATCTACCACTAAATCCTTAATTACAGGGAAAGCTGTTGCTCTAAATGGCTCTATAGTAATGGTATCACCATCCTTAAACATACGCATATGTAACTGACATGTTGTTACACCACGATCAGGACCATGTGCTTCTCCATTGATATAAAGTGAACACATACCACAAATACCTTCACGACAGTCATGATCGAAAGCTACAGGTTGCTCACCTTGCTCAATAAGTTGTTCGTTTAAAACATCTAACATTTCAAGGAAAGACATATCTGGTGAAATATCACTTACTGGATAATCTACCATTTTTCCTTTATCGCTTGCGTTCTTCTGACGCCAAATTTTTAACGTTAAATTCATAGTCTTTCTTATTTATACGAACGTTGTTTTAATTCAATATCTTTAAATTCCAAGTCTTCTTTATGAAGCACTGCATCTTTAGGTTCTCCTTTGTATTCCCAAGCTGCGACATACGTAAAGTTTTCATCATCACGTTTTGCTTCACCTTTTTGAGGCCCATCTTCTTCAACAGATTCTTCTCTAAAGTGACCTCCACAAGATTCTGTTCTGTGTAAAGCATCTTTAGCAAACAATTCTCCTAACTCTAAAAAGTCTGCTACACGACCTGCTTTTGCAAGTTCTTCGTTGTATTCATCAGCTGTTCCTGGAACTTTTACATCTGCCCAGAACTCTTTACGAAGTGTTGAAATCTCTTCAATAGCTTCTTTTAATCCTTTTTCATTACGAGACATTCCTACTTTGTTCCACATGATTTTTCCTAATTTCTTGTGGAAGTAATCTACAGAATGTGATCCGTTGTTGTTGATTAAACTTGCTATTCTATCTTTTACATTTTTCTCTGCTTCTTCAAACTCTTTAGTGTCTGTAGAAATAGGTCCTGTTCTAATATCATCAGCTAAATAATCTCCAATGGTGTATGGTAATACAAAGTAACCATCAGCTAAACCTTGCATTAATGCCGAAGCACCAAGACGGTTAGCACCATGATCAGAGAAGTTAGCTTCACCAATTGCATATAATCCAGGTACGGTTGTCATTAAGTTATAATCTACCCAAATTCCTCCCATAGTATAGTGTACCGCAGGATAAATCATCATTGGTGTTTCGTATGGATTTTGATCTACGATTTTTTCGTACATCTGGAATAAGTTACCATACTTAACTCTTACAACTTCTTGACCTAATTTTTTAACCAGAGCTGCATCGTTTTCATCTAAACCTTTAATGTGCGCTTGCTCTTTTCCGTAACGTTGAATTGCCGAAGCAAAATCTAAATAAACGGCTTCACCAGTAGCATTTACTCCGTAACCAGCATCGCAACGCTCTTTAGCTGCACGAGAAGCAACATCACGAGGTACAAGGTTACCAAACGCTGGATAACGACGCTCTAGGTAATAATCTCTATCTTCTTCAGCTATTTGTGTTGGTTTTAATTGACCAGCTCTAATAGCTTCTACATCTTTCATGTGTTTTGGTACCCAAATACGACCATCGTTTCTTAAAGATTCAGACATTAACGTAAGTTTAGACTGATGATCTCCAGAAACCGGAATACATGTTGGGTGAATTTGTGTATAACAAGGGTTAGCAAAGTAAGCACCACGTTTGTGAGCTTTCCAAGCTGCAGTAACATTACTTCCCATCGCATTAGTTGATAAGAAGAATACGTTACCATAACCACCTGTTCCTAAAACAACAGCGTGTGCTGAATGTCTTTCTATTTCTCCTGTAATTAAGTTACGTGTTATAATTCCACGTGCTTTACCATCTACGATAACAACATCTAGCATTTCGTGACGGTTGTACATTTTTATTTTTCCACGACCAATTTGGCGGTTCATAGCAGAGTAAGCACCTAATAATAACTGCTGACCTGTTTGACCTGCTGCATAAAACGTACGCGATACTAATACACCACCAAAAGAACGGTTGTCTAAAAGTCCGCCATATTCACGTGCAAAAGGCACACCTTGCGCCACACATTGGTCAATAATATTTGCTGAAACCTCAGCCAAACGGTATACGTTTGCTTCACGAGAACGGTAATCACCACCTTTTACAGTATCGTAAAATAATCGGTATGTAGAATCACCATCTCCTTGATAGTTTTTTGCTGCATTAATACCACCTTGAGCCGCAATAGAGTGCGCACGTCTTGGTGAATCTTGAAAGCAAAATGCTTTTACATTGTAGCCTAATTCTGCTAAAGTTGCAGCAGCAGAGCCTCCTGCTAATCCTGTACCAACAACAATAACATCAATAAGACGCTTGTTTGCTGGGTTAACAAGATTGATATGATTTTTATAATTTGTCCATTTGTCTGCAATTGGACCTTGAGGTATTTTAGAATCTAAAGCCATATTAGATATTTTAATGTCCTGTTAAATGATGAAACAATGCAATAAAGATGAATCCTGCCGGAATGCCTATTGCATAAATTTTACTAAATGTTTTCAATCCTTTTGTGTACTTGTTGTTAGCACCAACCGATTGAAATGCCGAATTAAAACCATGCAGTAAGTGCAATGCTAAAAACACAAATGCTACTACATAAGCTCCAACACGAAGTGGACTATGGAATTTTTCTACTAATTCGTGAAAGTATCTGAACTCACCATTGTGCATACCAGACATATCACCAACAATATATTTTGTATTAATCTCTGGAATCCAGAAATCAATAAAGTGAAGCACTATAAAAGCTAAAATTGCTAAACCACTCCAAATCATGTTACGGCTCATCCAAGATGAATTTGCAGCTCCATTGTTTTTAGCGTAGCTTATTTGTCTTGCTTTGTTGTTTTTAATTTCTAGTACAAAACCCATCACAAAGTGAAAGATTACGCCAAAAATTAATACAGGTTGCAATAAATACTGTACAGCCCAAAACGTTCCCATAAAATGAGAAGCTTCGTTAAATGCGTCTGCACTAAAAACTGAAAGAATATTAATTGCAAAATGCTGTAATAAGAAAATCATAAGGAAGAATGCCGAAAGTGCCATGGCAAATTTTCTTCCAATCGAAGAATTTAGAATTCCGCTCATTGTTGAAGTTTAATTTTTATCCCAACAAAGATAAGCTACATTGCTGTTTTAGACAAAGCTCAAACGTTATAATTGTGTATTTAGAATGATTTTAAACAGAAATTAATTTGAAACTATAGGAATTAATCCACGAAGTCCCATATCAACCACTTGCTCTCCAGCACTTGGTTCGTATTTTCCGTCAGCGTTAACTTCGGTCCATTCAAAACTGTTGTTTATTGAAAATGATAATGTTACTACAATATCTTGGGTTTCATTTCCTGTTATGGTAAATCCATTTTCAAACTCACCAGTAACCACACAAGACCCTTGAGGTATAGGTGATGAGTCAAATAATGGGTTTGGAACTGTTGTAGCACCTTCTGGAGCTTGCCCTTGGGTAACAAACCCTTCGGCTTCAAAAGCCCAAAAACCTTGTAATTTATTTCCGTTTACGTCTATGGTTTCACCATTCAAATCAAAAGATGTGATGTAGGTATTGTAGCCTACAAAACTACCTAAGGTACCAGTATAATCTGTACCATTTAATAGAAAATCAATTTCTCCTTCTTGGTAAGCTAATGAAACACGAACCCACTCATAGGTTCCTGCTGTGACATCACTTAGAGGGATAGTTAAAAAAGTTTCATTGTCACCAGCAAACTGAGCATTTTGGAAGTTAATCGCATTGTTTCCTCCAGCAGTTGTTTCGTCTCCTGAAAAAATAACTTCACCATCACCAAGCGCTGTAAATGCTCCAGGAGCCAATTCAATATAGTTGGCACTCATACGGTTTACGTTTGGCGACTGTGCAGCATTTCCTGATGGAATAGTTGCTGGTTCTCCAATATTGTTTAATCGTTCTTGGTTTGGGTCAAATTTTAGTTTTATGACTAAATTAGGGTTGTTTGCTTGTTGGTTGTCATCATTATCTTCACTGCACGCAAACAAGAGCAAACACATTAAACAAGTAAAAAGATTTAGAGTTTTCATAAGATTTGAGTTTTCTTTATAACTAGAATATATGCTAAATATTATAGTTAATTCTAACAGTTCTGTCAATAAACTTTGTTTGCTCTTTTTTTGATGCTATTACATGGTTTATATTATCAACAAATGTTATTAGTTCTCTTTTTTTATTAAAAACACCATAGTCTATGAGGTTTTGATTGTTTGAGGCGATAAAAAACACAACATATCCAAACCCTGTTTCTAGATTATAACTTGGTAAACCTAGATTGTTAAAAGAACTTACTTTTTCATATATAAAATCTTTATAGTTTTTAAGTATTTTTTCCATGCTATTTAACTTCAAAAGATTGTTTTTCGTTTCCAACTTGAACAGTATAAGTTCCTTTTGGTAAATAGTACTTTCCGTTTTCAGATTTGTTAATGTCTAAGCTAGAGTTTTCTTTTTCTAATGCTTTTTTGCCTTTTTCAGTTATAGTTAAATCGTAGCTAGCGTAATTGAATCCTTTACTTGAAGTGACTTTAATAGTATTTAATTCAGAATTATTTTCTGATACAATTTTTATGTTCTTAGGTTCAGATGAGTTTGAATAAAATGCAATTTCAATTTCAGGTTCAAAAGTATCGTACCATTGTCCCCAAGAACTTCCCCAACGCGAAGAGTGTCTTACATCGTTTACATCAAATAAGGTAATAGCATTGGTTTGCATTTTAGAGTTCATTTGCTGTAAATGCGCAATATTGGTTTTATAGATGCTACGACCATGCGTTCCTAATAGTAAATCATTTGCTTCAGGTTGAATTACAATATCATGAACAGCAACATTAGGTAAGCCATTACTAAACGCTTCCCATGAGTTTCCCATATCAAAAGATACATAGACTCCATTATCGGTTCCTAAGTACAGGATGTTTTCGTTTTTAGGATCTTCTTTAATAACGTTTACTGGAGAAGCAGGAATGTTTGAACCAATGTTTTTCCAGGTTTTTCCATAATCGTCACTCATATAGGCATACACTTTAAAATCGTCCCAACGATAACCATTCAACGTAGCGTAAACACGTTCTTTTTTGTGTTGCGAAGCAATAACACGACTTACCCATAGGTCTTTAGGGAATGTACTTGATATGTTTTGCCAACTTCCGCCAGCATTTTTAGTGATTTGCACTAGGCCATCATCACTACCTGTGTAAATTAGTCCGAATTGAAAAGGTGACTCGCTAATAGTTGTTAAGGTTCCGTAGGCAACATTTCCTTTTTTTCCACCATTGGTTAAATCACCACTTATGGCTTGCCAATCGGTTCCTTGATTCATGGAGCGCATTAACTTGTTTCCTCCTAAATACAAGATGTCTTGATTGTGAGGTGATAGTAAAATAGGCGTTTGCCAGTTAAAACGATAAGGGTTTTCTCCTAATTCGTGTTTTGGTTGAATATAAGCTTGGTCGTTAGTTTCCAGATTCAATCTAAAATAGTTTCCAAATTGATAACCAGTGTAAACGATGTTGTGGTTTCTACTGTCAATTTGTACTTGCATACCATCTCCTCCCATGATGCTTTTCCATGGATATTGACCACTTTGATGCCAACTTTTATCTTCTCTTGCAGTATGAGACCCAACCCAAACACCATTGTCTTGCAATCCTCCATAAACGTTGTAAGGACTTGCATTATCTACATTGATAGTGTAAAACTGACCTACTGAATTTACATTGAGTTTTTCCCAACTTTCACCATCGTCATAGCTCATGTTTAAACCACCATCATTACCATTAATTAAATGACCAGATTTTTTAGGGTTTACCCAAAGTGCTTGGTGATCGCTATGAACGTTTTCTGCACTAATAGATTTAAAAGTTGCTCCACCATCTTTTGATTTTAAAATTGGTACACCTAAAATGTAAATACCATTTACATCTTGAGGGTCAACACGTATTTCTCCAAAATAATAACCATAACTATAGTATAAATCGTCAATATAATCTTTGTGAGTTTTTTTCCAAGTTGCTCCACCATCTTCACTTTTGTAGACTTCAGCTCCAACAACAGGAGTGTCAAATAACATGGAGTTAGCATCTTCAAGATATCTTGCTAAGTCAATTGGTTTTACAGTACCACTGCTTACCAGTTGCTTTACGTTTTGTGCTCTATATTTTTCTTGAAAACCGTTGGTTTTTAAATACTCGTTTAGCTTTTTGTCGTCAAGTTTTAAAAACGCATCAGTGGTCATGGTTTTAAAATCGTCTTTTGAAAGCGTGTTTGAAGTTTCTTTTTTACCTTCAGAAGCTCTTCGGAATTGACTGTCATGCAATGCATAAATAACATTGTCGTTAAACACAGCTAAACCAATTCTACCTACTCCAGTTCCTGTTGGAAAACCGCTTTTCTCAGTTGAAATTTTAGTCCAGGTTTCACCAGCATCAGTACTTTTATATATTGCAGAATTATTTCCGCTTCCATCAAAATTCCAAGCTTTTCTGTCTTTTGTCCACGACGCAGCATACATGATATTGAAGTTGTTGGGAACATGTTGCACATCAATAATTCCACTCATATCGTCAACAAATAATTTTTGTGACCATGTATTTCCACCATCAGTAGTTTTGTAAATTCCGCGTTCTTGATTAGGAGAGTATAAATGTCCTGTAACACCAATAATAACTTCGTTAGGATTATTAGGGTTTATAAGAATTCGCCCTATATGATGAGAATCTTTTAAACCTACATTGGTCCAGTTTTTACCATTGTCAGTCGATTTTAAAATTCCAATTCCAGCATAAGATGAACGAGAGCTATTATTTTCTCCTGTACCAACCCATATGGTTTTGTTGTTCCAGTCTACTGCAATATCTCCAACGTTTTGTGTGTTTGCGTTATCTAGAATTGGTGTAAAGGTTGAACCGTTGTTTGTTGTATGCCAAACACCTCCTGAGGCATAAGCCACATAAAACTCGGTAGGGTCATTAGGGTTGACATCAACATCAGTAACACGACCACTCATTACAGTAGGTCCAATATTTTCAAAAGCGATGTTTTTAACTAAAGAGTTTTGAGTTAATTTGTTTTTTTGTTGAAGTGCTTTTTCAACAACATCAGCATTGGTTGAAGGTTGTTGGCTAAAGCTAAAAAGAGAAAAAAGGGTTGTACTTAAGAAGAGCGTGTTTTTAAATTTCATGATGTTGGTTTTCTAGGAATGAAAATTAACGATAATACTGCTAGTTGCAAAATTTGGATTAAAAGTTTAACAGAATATCATAACATGCTTGGGCTTGCGTTTTTGTTTGCTTATTTTTGAAAAAAAAGAAACGTTATTGTCTAGTTGAACTTGTCGAATCTAAAGCTTTAATCTAATAGAAAAATAGTTAGATAAACTCAGCGTGACAGATAACTAAATATTAATAAGATTCCCATTTTCAAGGGAATAAAAAAATAAATTTTTCTTATGAAATACTACCCAATAGATAGTAAACTTTTTATAAAAAACCGTAAAAATTTTATGTCACAAATGAAACCAAGTAGTTTGGCGGTTTTTAATAGTAACGACATCTACCCAGTAAGTGCAGATAGCACGATGCCTTTTGAGCAGCATAGAGACATTTTTTATTTAAGCGGAGTAGACCAAGAAGAAAGCATTTTAGTGCTTTTCCCTGATTGTCCCAATCCTAAACATCGTGAAATGTTATTCTTAAAAGAAACCAACGCGCATATTGCAGTTTGGGAAGGCGAAAAACTAACTAAAGAAGCCGCTTTTACTACTAGCGGAATCAAAACTGTGTATTGGTTACAAGACTTAGAAAAAATTATGTTTGAAGTCATGACGCAATGCGATACGGTTTACATAAATACTAATGAACATTACAGAGCCAATGTAGAAACTGAAACACGCGAAGACCGTTTTACTAAATGGCTTAAAGATAAATATCCTGCACATTCGGTAGCTAAGAGTAATCCTATTTTACAGCGTTTACGCTCAGTAAAAGACCCAATAGAAATTGAACTCATGCAACAGGCTTGTAATATTACCGAAAAAGCCTTCAGAAGAGTATTAGGGTTTGTAAAACCTGGTGTTTGGGAGTTTGAGATTGAAGCAGAAATGATGCACGAATTCTTAAGAAATCGTTCTAAAGGTTTTGCTTATACTCCAATTATCGCTTCAGGTAATAATGCCAATGTGTTACACTATATTGAAAACAACCAACAGTGTAAAGATGGTGATTTAATTTTGTTTGATACTGCTGCTGAGTATGCTAATTATTCAAGCGATTTAAGTAGAACCATTCCTGTAAACGGAAAGTACACCGAACGCCAAAAAGCGGTTTACAATGCAGTGTTGCGTGTTAAAAATGAGGCAACTAAACTATTGGTTCCAGGAACTATTTGGGCAGACTACCATGTGGAAGTTGGTAAACTTATGACCTCTGAATTATTGGGTCTTGGACTATTGGATAAAGCTGATGTACAAAACGAAAACCCAGATTGGCCAGCGTACAAAAAGTACTTTATGCACGGTACAAGTCACCATATTGGTTTAGATACGCACGATTATGGTTTGCTGCACGAACCAATGCAAGCCAACATGGTATTTACTGTAGAGCCTGGTATTTATATTCCAGATGAAGGTTTTGGTATTCGTTTAGAGGATGATGTAGTGATACAAGAACAAGGTGAACCTTTTAACTTAATGGCGAACATTCCAATTGAAGCCGACGAGATTGAGGAGTTGATGAATTCTTAATTTTATTTTTGTTATTTCTAAAACAAATATTAAATTTTGTTTATTATTCTGGAATGAGCCTTGTTAGGAAAATCAAAAAAGACATATAATTAATTAAAATGGCAGTAACTTACAAGTTAGAAAGAGAATTTTTATTACTATTAGAAGAACCTCAATTGAGGTTATTTGAAAGTGAATTCAAAATAAAGAAAGATGAGTTTCTAGGAATTAAATATGAAAAGCGTGGTTACACAGTAAATGATAAAATTGAGTTGATAATTGATAGTAAGATTCAAACTATTGGATTCTTTTCTGGTGCTGGTGGTTTAGACGTAGGTTCTCAATTGGCAGGAAGTAAGGTAATTTCAAGTTTAGACTTTGATAGAGATAGTGTAGCAACAATGAAGAGAAACAAATACTTTTCACATTCAACACATTTTCATAAAGACATCAAAGAAATGAGTGCTTTAGACTATTCTAAAATAATTAAAGAGAATAATCCTGAAAAACTAATTCTAGTTGGAGGTCCTCCTTGCCAACCCTTTTCTAAAGCAGGATATTGGGTAACCCACAAAAACAGACTTGGAAGCGAAGACCCAAGAAATATGATTGGACAGTATTTAAGAATGATTCAAGAACTAAATCCTGATGGTTTTATTCTTGAAAATGTTGAGAGTTTACTTCATCCAAAAAACAGACAAGCTGTCCAAGAATTAGAAGAAGCAATTGATAAATTGGGATATAAGTTTATAATATATAGAGCTAACGCTCTCGACTTTGGTGTACCTCAAAAAAGAAAAAGGGTATTTTTTATAGCTTCAAAAAATGGCATTGTTGGAGAACCAACTAAAACACACGGTTCAGAGAAAGAATTACTTTTAAATAAAGATTTAAAACCTTATGAACGAGTAATCGATTGGATTGGAAAATTTGATGATGATGAATATTTTGAACCTGAAGAAAGTACAGTAGGAAAAACTTATGATGAAGAATTAAAACAGATTCCACCTGGTAAAAATTACTTTGCATTAACAGAAAGAGACGGACATCCAAATCCTAAATTTGAAGCAAATAAAAGATTTTGGAGTTTTCTATTAAAACTACATCCTAATCTACCCTCTTGGACTATTGCTGCACAACCAGGACCTTGGGTTGGACCTTTTCATTGGAATAACAGAAGGTTAAGGGTTCCCGAAATTGCAGCATTACAAACCTTTCCGGAAGATTATCATTTTGTTGGAACAAGACGTTCAATACAAAAGCAGATCGGTAACGCAGTTCCTTCTTTATTGGGTGAGGCTATTGTTAAACACTTAATTTCAAACATATGAAAAAACCTAAAATTGTAAGTATATTTTCGGGTGTAGGCGGTGTTGACTTTGGTTTTGAAAAAGCTGGTTTTAAAACAGTATTTGCGTCTGATATTTGGGATAGAGCGTGTGAATCATTAAAGGTAAACTTCAATGATTGCGAAGTAGTTTGTGATGATATTGTAAACATTGACTTTAAAGAAATAAAAGCAAAACATAAAGAAATTGATGGTTTGGTTGGTGGTCCACCTTGTCCGCCTTTTTCTAAATCTAGATTTTATAGAACCGAAAAAGATAGAGGAATTGATGATATTGACGGTTTTACAACCGTTTCTAATTATTTCCGTGCAGTTGAAGAGTTAGAACCTAAGTTCTTTTTCTTCGAAAATGTACACGGATTTGTTTTTAAACCTCACAAAGCAGCTCTTGAATTGGTAGAAGAAGAAAGCGAAAGATTAGGCTATAAAATATTCCATAAAGTTATTAATGCTGCAGATTTTGGAGTTGCTCAAACAAGACAAAGATTTATCTGTATTGGAGTAAAAAAGGAATTAGAGGATTTCGAATACCCTAATCCAACTCATTCTAACCCAGAAAAACCAATAAAAGATACACTTCCTTGGGTAACTTGTGGAGACATTTTGAATGATATAGATTTTGATTTACCTGAAGATGATAAAATGCAAGCAGGTTCAAAACACAAAGACCTTTTAAAATTAGTGCCACCAGGCGATAATTATTTATTTTTTACTGAAGAAAGAGGTCATCCGAATCCAATTTTTAAATGGCGTTCACGCTATTGGTCATTTTTACTGAAATTATCCCCAGATAGACCATCTTGGACAATTCAAGCAAGTCACTCTAACAATATGGGACCATTCCACTGGAAAAATAGATTCTTAAGAATTCAAGAAATTAAGCGTATTCAATCATTTGAGGATGAACATATTTTTTTAGGCAATTATAGAGAGCAATGGAGACAAGTTGGTAATGCTGTTCCTCCAAAACTTGCCAATGTATTTGCCGAACAACTATTACTACAATATTTTAATAATTATGAGTGTAAGAGACACAATAATTCTAGACAGAAAAGACCTGAGGTATCTTCTTATTGATAGTTTAAGACTTTACTCGGACAACGTTGCATTTATTGATGGGAACAATCCTTACAGATTTTCAATAAATAAGAAAACATATTACGTTTTAATTAAAAACGTTCACGAATCTGGTGATGGTAGAGGAAATCAAGATGAATGCCGAATCCAAGTTGCGAAATCACAAAATTTCAATGCAGCATTAAATTCAGGAAATGACGTTATTGTTTTGGGATATTTTGCTGACGAAAAAGTTTTTACGGCTTGGAATCCTTTTATGATGAGAGATAGGTTCAACCAAAGACAAACAATCTCATTATATTCAAGATTTTCAGTTCAAAAACTTGCTAAAATTCAAAAAATCGCAGCTTACCGAGACAATAATGGACAATCTGTAATTAGCTTTATTCCTGACTATTTAGGTTTATATCTAGAGAACTTGAATTCAATTCATTTACTTTCGGATTTAGAACTAAAAAATCTTGTAGAACAATCTGACAATCTTAACAATCAAAATGCAGATGGTGAATTTGATACTTCAGAAGGTGTTCTTACAATTACACACGCTAGACAAAAAAGAGACCCAAATTTCAGAATTAAAGTTTATGATGCCTACAATAACAAGTGTGCAATGTGCGGAATTGGTTTAGAGTTAATTGAAGCAGCTCATATCGTACCACACTCGCACGAATTAGGTACAGATGAAATTGACAACGGAATAAGTCTTTGTGCTTTACATCATACAGCTTATGACCGTTCATTAATATATTTTGATGAAAAATTAGATATTCTAATTAACGAAAGTAAAATGGAATATCTTGAGAAAGTTGGACTTGACTCTGGAATTAGAAAATTTGAAAAACTTGCCTTTGATAAAATTCAAATACCCGAAAATCATACACTTCGACCGAACATTGGAAATATAAAAATAGCGAATCAAACTAGAGGAATATTTGAAAATTAAACTCCCACACCTTTCCCCTCCAAAACATAACGCTGTAGCTTTTTTAAAGTTTCTACTTTGTCGCTAGTGTTTACCAATAGCGAAATATTATTATTACTTCCTCCATAGGCAATCATACGCACATTAACGTCTTGTAATATCTGGAACAGTTTAGGTGTATCAGGATGAAACACAATGTTGTTACCAACTAAACAAACAATAGTTCTGTAGTCGTCAATTTCAACTGAGGCAAATTTTTGTAATTCTTCTGAGATGTGTTGTAGGTGAGAGGTGTCGTCAATAGTTAACGACACTGCAATTTCAGACGTGGTAATCATATCAATTGAAGTTTCATATTTTTCAAAAACCTCAAAGACTTTCTTCAAAAATCCGTGAGCTAACAACATACGAGCCGATTTAATCTTTATAGCAGTAATGCCATCTTTAGCTGCTATGGCTTTTATACCTTCACCATGAATAGTATTTGTGATTAAAGTACCATGAGCTTGTGGAGCCATAGTGTTTTTTAAACGCAACGGAATGTTTTGCTCTCTAATTGGCATAACCGTTTGCGGATGCAATATTTTAGCACCAAAATAAGCTAATTCGGCAGCTTCGTCAAATGACAAGTTTGAGATGGCTTGCGTGTCTTCAACATAACGTGGGTCGTTATTATGAAAACCGTCAATATCTGTCCAAATTTGTACTTCTGTAGCATTAATTGCAGCTCCAATAATAGTTGCAGTATAATCGCTTCCACCACGTTGTAGGTTGGCAACTTCACCTTCAGAATCCAAACAAATAAAACCTTGTGTAATGTAAATGTCTGCTTGTGGTAATTGCTCAATACAACGAGTTAAGTTTTGTTTGATGTAAAAATTATCTGGTTCATGGCTTTTATCGATACGCATAAAATCGAGTGCTGAAATCAATTGTGCATTAATACCTTCCTGTTGTAAAAATCTACTGAATAAAAGGGTAGATAAAAGCTCGCCTTGAGATACAATTCTGTTATACAATAACTCAGTATGAGTTTCTTTAGCCCAAAGACACAAAGATTTAAAAACTGATTGAACATAAGCTTGGGCTTCATTATGCAATTGCGAATCTTGTAGTAAACTATTAACGACATCCACATATTTTAAGCGTAAATTCTCAATAAGTTGAGGTGTTAGGTTGACGTTATTGTGTTTTATAGCTTCAGAAATCGCCACAAGCGCATTAGTTGTTCCAGACATTGCTGAAAGCACTACAATCTTTCTGTTGCCATCATTAATGATGTTTTTTACGTTGGTCATATTTTCAATAGACCCAACTGATGTTCCGCCAAATTTTAAAACTTGCATAGTCTTGTTCAATTAATTTTGAAGCAAAGCTATATTCAAAAGAGTTTAAACACATGAAATTTAAAAAATTAAACTAAATTTGCACACACTGTTAAATAATTAACAAAATGAAAACTATTGCAGCTTGTGTTGAAGAGCTTTTAGTAGCGCAACCTTTTTTAGAAGAAGCCTTATCTAGAAATATAATTAACTATTCTGCATTGGCAGAAGAATTGGCAGATCCTGTAAGTGAAATGCTTAGAAAGCCTGTAAAAACAGGAGCGATAATGATGGCGTTAAGACGTTATAGTCCACCAAAAGATCTAGGAAATTCACCACGATTAAAACGTGTTATAGAAAGTTTGGGAGACATTACTGTGAGGTCTAATTTAAGTGATTTTACATTTCAAAATTCTAAAACACTTATACTAAGTCATTCTAAGGTTTTGCAACATATTGATGCGCAAAGTAATGTGTTTTATGCGTTTACTAGAGGAATTCTAGAGAGTAATATTATCATTTCGAGTTCACAAAATGCTTATATAAAAGAAAGTTTTAAAGATGAAACCTTGCTAGGTTTAAAAGAACATCTTTCAGCAATAAGCATTAGTCTTCCTGAGAACAATTCAAAAGTTACTGGATTGTACTACCAGATTTTTAAGCGATTAGCTTGGGAAGGTATCGCATTGTACGAAGTTGTATCGACTACCAACGAGTTTACGGTTTTGGTTGAAGACGAAGTGGTTGACAAAGCCTTTTCGGTAATCAAACGTCTAAAAAGTTAGTCGTACATCTTTTTAAGGTCGTTTTCAAACAGTGTAAACTCATCGTTGTAAAAAGCTTTAAAATTTTCTTCGCTTACTTGTCCAGGAAATGGTGCATAGTAATGTGTAGGACTGTTTTCGTCGTTTCTCCACACAAGTACATAAGACAGCTCTAAGTCGTTCGTTTTTAAAAGCTTTAGTAAGGTGTCTGTCCACCAAGTAGTGTTAGGAATAGATTCTAATCCTGTTTCGGTAAAAGCAGCAAGTTTGTGTTTCTCTTTAGCATAGTCAGAAACAATTTTTAGCTTTTTGGCAGCAGTTTCTATATCATATCTGTCACGACCTAAATCGGCATAGTTATCCATTCCAACCATATCTACCCATTCATCACCAGGATAACGTTCTAAAAATTCTTCTTCGGTAGTAAATCTGTTATCAGGAGAAAAGGCATAAATAAAATTATGAACACCCAATTCGTCCCTCAAGTAACTAACGGTAAATTGCCATAAACTAATAAATTCTTCTTTTGAGCAATAAGGTTTTCCCCACCAAAACCAATCGCCATCAAACTCATGGAAAGGTCTAAAAATAACAGGAACCGATTTTCCATCAGCTCCTTTCAGGTTGTTTGCCCAATACCCAATTCTTTTAAGGATATTTTTATACTCATGATGTGCTTCACCACCAGGAATAATATATTTTACAGCAGGTTTTGAGATAGAATCCTTCCAATAAAAACCACCTCCAGAAACAGGATTATTAAAATGCCATGCAATTGTGGTAATGCCTCCTCTATTGTAAGTGTCTTCTACATTTTTTTTCAATTCATGCATTACTTGTTGTGTTCTACGTTCGCTAATCCCTGAAAAATTTATAAAATCAACACCTATAACTGCAGGATGAGAACCCACAACAGATTTTACATCACTTCGGTTCTTGTCACCTTTCCAGCCATGACCATATTCAGTAGCATGTTGGTGTCCAAAGAGAATGTGTTTTTTAGAAGTTTCTTTTAAATTATTAAAAAGATTTATGGTTTCGGCAGTAGCATTTTTATCTATTAAATGATTGGTCGAGGTTTTTGAACAACTAAACATTAATAAGGATAAAAGAACAAATAGCGAAAGTGATTTCATAATAAATAAGGTATAGGTTCAAAATTAAAGGTTTTAAGTATTCTCCCATAACACTATCTTTGCATTTCTTTATAGAATAATGACAATAAAATATAAGAACATAAATTTATACTTTACTGATGAAGGTAAAGGCGAAGCAGTAGTCTTGTTACATGGTTTTTTAGAAAACTCTAGTATGTGGACTAATTTAGCTCAAGAGATTTCCAAAAACCATAGAGTTGTAACCATAGATTTACTGGGTCATGGACAAACAGATAGTATCGGTTATATCCATACTATGGAAATGATGGCTGAAGCAGTAAAAGCTGTATTAGAACATTTGCAGATTGAACAAGCAAATTTTATTGGCCATTCAATGGGTGGATATGTTGCTTTAGCTTATGCAGAAAACTACACTAGTGATGTTACAGGTTTGTGTTTAATGAATTCTACCGCTCAAGAAGATAGTGGCGAACGTAAGTTAAACAGAGACAGAGCTATAAAGGCAGTTAAACAAAATCATAGAGCGTTTGTGAGTATGTCTGTTGCCAATTTGTTTGCTCCCGAAAATCGAGAAGCGTTAAAAGAAGCAATTGATTTTGTTAAAGAACAAGCTTTGGAGACTTCGCTTCAAGGTGTTGTTGCAGCATTAGAAGGCATGAAAACGCGTAAAGATAGAACAAGTTTTTTTAAAACACTTCCTATAAACAAAATGCTTATAGTTGGACGTAAAGATCCTGTTTTAGAGTTTAATACAACGGTATCTCATGTTGAACATTCTGATGTAAAAATTGTTGAATTTCCTGATGGACACATGAGTCATATCGAAAACACGAAAGAATTAACTTACAATATTTTGCATTTTATCGAAAATTAGAGCTTTTAAACAGTTTTTATTTTGTTTTTTTCTAAGTTAACAGTCCCAAATCTCGATAACATGAAAAAAACTACAACTAACCCAGCCTCTAAACTTGTTTGTGATATAGTTGGTCACAAATATGAAGTATCAAAAAAAGTAACTTCACATGTAAAAGAATATACGTGTAAACGCTGTAAAAAGCAACTTACCACGAATAGCAACGGAAATTTAACTGAGCTTACGCCTAAGTACAAAGAAATCAATACTATCCTTGAAGAGATTTACACAAGAAGGATGATACGTTTAAAGTCAAAAACACTCAGTTCATCGATATATTAACAATTGCTTGTAAGTTTTTACTTGATTTTCATATATTTAGAAATCCTCTAAAGTAATAACTAAAATAGCAAGTCAAGTGAAAAATCTCTACTGTTCTTTATTTGGTCATGAGTACAAAGTAGCTAAAAAAATTACGTATCATGTAAAAGAATACAAGTGCAAAAACTGTAATGCACAAACGACCATTAATGGTAAAGGAGAAATGATTCCTTTAACACCAAAATACAAAGAAATAAATTCGGTTTTAGAGCGTATACACAACCGAAGAGTTCACAACAAAAAACAAAAAGCGCTTATTCCTGATTATTAAGAGCGTTCCAACCCTTAGCAACTATTGGAATTTTAGCTTCTGCTCTAGTTACCAAATGCATTCCGCTGCTTTTTTCTGTAATAAATCCTATAACACTCAAATTTGGGTTTGCTTTAATTTTAGGATAATCGTCTTGAGAAACCGTCATTAAAAGTTCATAATCTTCTCCACCATTTAAAGCTACAGTTGTACTGTCTATATCAAACTCTTCGCAAGTTGAAATTACTTGAGGGTCTAAAGGTATTTTGTTTTCATACAATTCAACACCAACATCGCTGTGTTTGCACAAATGAATAATTTCAGAAGACAAACCATCGCTTATATCAATCATAGATGTAGGTTTTACTTCCAAGTCTTTTAGAAGTTTTACTATATCTTTTCTAGCTTCAGGTTTTAATTGACGTTCAATAATGTACGTGTACATGTCAAGGTCTGGTTGGTTTTGAGGGTTCACTTTAAACACTTCTTTTTCGCGTTCTAAAATTTGTAAACCCATGTATGCACCACCTAAATCACCAGTAACAACAAGTAAGTCGTTAGGTTTTGCTCCTGATCTATAAACCACATCATCAGCTGCAACTTCCCCAACAGCAGTAACCGAAATAATTAAACCAGTAGTTGAAGAGGTGGTGTCACCACCAATAACGTCAACACCATAAACGGCAGCAGCAGTTTGAATACCACTATACAGCTCTTCAAGCGCTTCAACAGGGAAGCGATTAGAAACAGCAATAGAAACCGTAATTTGTGTTGCATTGGCATTCATAGCATACACATCAGAAAGGTTGACCATTACACTCTTGTAGCCTAAATGTTTTAAAGGCATGTAGCTAAGATCAAAATGAACATTTTCAACTAGCATATCGGTTGTAAGTACAATTTGTTTAGACTTAAAGTCTAGCACAGCAGCATCATCACCAATACCTTTAATGGTTGATTTATGTTTAACCTCAAAGTGTTTTGTTAAATGATCTATAAGTCCAAATTCTCCTAATTCTGAAAGTGGAGTACGTTGTTGGTTTTTATCTTCTATCATGCTGCAAATTTAAAGATTATGAAGTAAATACTTATGCCATTTTATAAAATAATGAGCAAGCAGCTGTGTTATCTGTTTAGCTTATGCAACTATTTGCTAATATAATGTTAGGTTGTATGGTAAAACCCTTCTTATATTGTATATTTGCAGTCAATTTAGACGTAATTAAAACAATTATGATTAAAGTATCAGATACAGCTAAAAAGAAAGTTGTAGAGTTAATGATCGAAGATGGTTTCAACTCAGCAACAGACTTTGTTCGTGTAGGTGTTAAAAGTGGAGGTTGTTCTGGTTTATCATACGATTTAAAGTTTGATAAAGCTCAGAATGAAGAAGACAAGGTTTTCGAAGATAATGGTGTAAGAATAATTGTTGATAAAAAAAGCTTTTTATACCTTATAGGAACAACTCTTGAGTATTCAGGAGGTTTAAACGGAAGCGGATTTGTATTTAACAACCCAAATGCTAATAGAACATGTGGTTGTGGTGAATCATTTTCACTGTAATTTTTTGAAGCGAGATAACTAATGAGTAAGTATACCGAAGACGATTTAAGAGAAGAGTTAAAAACCAAGGAATATGAGTACGGATTTTATACAGATATAGAGTCTGATACCTTTCCTGTAGGTTTAAACGAAGATGTTGTTCGTGCTATTTCTAAAAAGAAAGAAGAACCAGAGTGGATGACTGAATGGCGTTTAGAAGCCTTTAGAGTTTGGGAACAAATGGTTGAACCAGAATGGGCAAATGTAAACTACGAAAAACCAGATTTTCAAGCCATATCTTATTATTCAGCACCTAACAAAAAGCCTAAATACGAAAGCTTAGATGAGGTTGATCCTGAATTATTAGAAACGTTCAATAAGCTTGGGATTTCTTTGGATGAGCAAAAGAAACTTGCAGGAGTAGCAATGGATGTTGTTGTTGACTCAGTTTCTGTTGCAACAACCTTCAAAAAAACATTAGCAGAAAAAGGTATTATTTTCTGCTCAATTTCAGAAGCAATTAAAGAACATCCAGAACTTGTAAAAAAACACATAGGAACGGTTGTTCCAAAAACCGATAATTTTTACGCAGCATTAAACAGTGCAGTATTTAGTGATGGGTCGTTTTGTTACATTCCTAAAGGTGTACGTTGCCCAATGGAATTATCAACCTATTTCAGAATTAACCAAGCAGGAACAGGACAATTTGAAAGAACACTTGTGGTTGCAGACGAAGGTAGCTATGTAAGTTACCTAGAAGGTTGTACAGCTCCAAGTAGAGATGAAAACCAATTGCATGCAGCAGTTGTTGAGCTTATTGCTATGGAAGATGCTGAGATAAAGTATTCAACAGTTCAAAACTGGTTCCCAGGAAATGCCGAAGGTAAAGGAGGCGTTTTCAATTTTGTAACCAAACGTGGATTGTGTGAGAAAAACTCAAAAATCTCTTGGACGCAAGTTGAAACAGGAAGTGCTGTTACTTGGAAATATCCAAGCTGTGTGTTAAAAGGAGATAACTCAGTAGGTGAGTTTTACTCTATTGCTGTAACTAATAATTTTCAGCAAGCAGATACAGGAACTAAAATGATTCACTTAGGAAAAAATACTAAGTCAACCATTATTTCCAAAGGTATTTCAGCAGGAAAATCTCAAAACTCTTACAGAGGTTTAGTTCAAATCAGTTCTCGTGCAGACAATGCTCGTAATTTTTCACAGTGTGATAGTTTGCTAATGGGTAATGAGTGTGGAGCGCACACATTCCCATATATTGAAGCTAAAAATAAATCGGCTCAAATAGAGCACGAAGCAACAACCAGTAAAATTGGTGAAGACCAGATATTTTACTGTAACCAACGTGGTATCGATACCGAAAAAGCAATCGCCTTAATCGTAAACGGTTTTAGCAAAGAAGTATTAAACAAGTTGCCAATGGAGTTTGCTGTTGAAGCGCAAAAGTTATTAGAAATAAGTCTAGAAGGCTCAGTTGGATAAACACTAAAAACAAACAGATGAAAAAAATCTTTTTAGCACTTTTAGTATCTGCAGTATTGTTTTCATGTAAAAACGATTCTAAGAACGATACAAGTTCTACCGAAACAACTACCGAAAATGTTGATGGTAAAACAGCAAAGCAAAATGATGGATTGACACTTGTGGTTGGGGAGTTTGTATACTATGCTGATGCTGCTGTTATTCAAACCAATACTACAGTGTATGGAGTTGTTATCGATAAAAAAATGCATGAGCTAAACGATGTGGCTCAACAATACAAAAAAGAAGCTACAGATTATGTGACTGTTGAGGTTAGAGGAAAAATAATTCCGAAACCACAAAATGAAGAAGGTTGGGATTACAGAGTCGAGATTAAAGAAATACTAAAAGTTTCTGCTTCTAAAGCAGATGAGAATAACGTTATAAAATTAGGAACAAAATAAGATATGTTAAAGATAGATAACTTACACGCAAGTGTTGAGGACAAAGCAATACTAAAAGGAATTAACCTAGAGGTTAAAGCAGGAGAGGTACATGCTATTATGGGACCAAATGGTTCAGGTAAAAGTACTTTGGCATCAGTAATTGCAGGAAGAGAAGACTATGAAGTTGAAGAAGGTGAAATCATTCTTGAAGGTGAAAATATCGATGAGCTAGCTGCTGAAGAGCGTGCACATAAAGGTATTTTCCTATCCTTTCAATATCCTGTTGAAATACCAGGTGTTTCGGTTACCAATTTTATGAAAACAGCCATCAACGAAACACGTAAAGCAAAAGGACTTGAAGAAATGCCAGCTAATGAAATGCTGAAATTAATTCGTGAAAAGTCTGAGCTTTTAGAAATTGACCGTAAGTTCTTATCACGTTCATTAAACGAAGGTTTTTCAGGTGGAGAGAAAAAGCGTAATGAAATTTTCCAAATGGCAATGTTAGAACCTAAATTGGCTATTTTGGATGAAACTGATTCCGGTTTAGATATTGATGCTCTTCGTATTGTTGCAAATGGAGTAAATAAGTTAAAGAGTAAAGACAATGCTGTAATTGTTATTACGCATTACCAACGTTTATTGGACTATATCGTTCCAGATTATGTGCATGTTTTACATAACGGACGAATAGTAAAATCAGGACCAAAAGAATTAGCTCACGAGCTAGAAGAAAAAGGTTACGATTGGATTAAAGAAGAAGTTGGCGCATAAATGCCAGTAATCAGTTAACAGTAAGTGGTAGTTGATATCACAAACTGAAACTGCAAACTGTAAAAAATGGAATTAAAAGATAAATTAGTCTCATCGTTTTTTGCTTTTGAAGATCATTTAGAAGATGCTTCTCCAATTCATGATATAAGAAACGAAGCTATAAAAACATTTGAGCAAAAAGGATTTCCTACTAAAAAAGAAGAAGCTTGGAAATATACTTCTCTTAATAGTGTTTTAAAACACGATTACAGCCTTTTCCCAAAGACTGAAAATGCTATTGAGTATAAAGATATCAAGCCTTACCTAATCCACGATATTGATAGTTATAAAATTATTTTTATAGATGGTAAGTATTCTTCACACTTGTCTCAAACCACACACGATGGTATTGACGTTTGTTTAATGTCTGCTGCTTTGGCTAAGCCTAAATACAGATTAGTTATTGAAAACTATTTTAATAAAGCTGCAACAAAAGACAGTTTACCATCACTAAACACAGCATTTTCTAGTGAAGGTGCATACATTCATATTCCTAAGAATAAGTTGGTTGAAAAACCAATTCAAATCGTGCATTTTTCAACAGGAAATGAAGCCGCTTTAATGTTGCAACCACGTAACTTAATTGTTGTTGACGAAAATTCTCATGTGCAAATCATAGAACGTCATCAAAGTCTTACAGATAATCCTGTGTTGACCAATTCTGTAACTGAAATTTTTGCTAACAAGCGTGCTATTGCTGACTATTATAAAATACAAAACGATAATCAAAACGCTTCATTAATTGATAATACGTTTATCAAGCAAAAGCAAGAAAGTCATGTGTCTGTACATACGTTTTCATTTGGAGGAAAACTAACAAGAAACAATCTTAATTTCTACCAAAATGGCGAGCGTATAGATTCTACTTTAAAAGGCATCACAATTATTGGAGATAAGCAGCATGTAGATCATAATACTTTAGTACATCATATAGAACCAAATTGCGAAAGTCATCAAGATTACAAAGGTATTTTTGGAGATAGTGCTACAGGTGTGTTTAACGGTCAAGTTGTTGTTGAAAAAGAAGCACAAAAAACCAATGCTTACCAGTCTAATAACAATATTTTAGTTAGTGACAAAGCAACCATCAACTCTAAACCTCAATTGGAGATTTTTGCTGATGATGTAAAATGTTCACATGGTTGTACTATTGGTCAGTTAGACGAAAGTGCTATGTTTTATATGCGTTCAAGAGGAATACCAGAAAAAGAAGCTAGAGCGCTTTTAATGTATGCATTTAGTAACAATGTATTGAATTCGGTAAAAATCCCAGAAATAAAACAACGCATTACTAAGCTTATCGCTAAAAAATTAGGCGTTAATATTGGGTTTGATTTATAACGGTTTATGTCTTTAAATGTAGCTGACATACGAAAAGACTTTCCAATACTTTCAAGAAAAGTCAATGGCAAACCATTAGTGTATTTTGATAACGCTGCAACTTCGCAAACACCACAACAGGTAATTGATTGTATTGTTGATTATTACAGTGGATATAATGCTAATATACACAGAGGTGTTCATACACTAAGTCAGGAAGCAACTGACAAATACGAAGAAGCTAGACTGAAAATACAAGCGCATTTTAATGCCAAAACATCTCACGAGATTATTTTCACTTCTGGTACTACGCATGGTATTAATTTAGTAGCTAATGGGTTTTCATCACTATTAAAAAAAGGTGACGAAATTATTGTTTCTGCCTTGGAACACCACAGTAATATTGTACCTTGGCAAATGCTGTGTGAGCGCTCAGGAGCAACGCTAAAAGTCATTCCAATGAACCAAGATGGTGAGTTGGTTATGTCAGAATTTGACAAGCTATTATCTCAAAACACCAAATTGGTATTTGTTAATCATATTTCAAATGCTTTAGGAACCATTAATCCTATTGAAACTATCATTAAAAAAGCGCATCAAGTAGATGCAGCAGTTTTAGTTGATGGAGCTCAAGCGTGTCCACATATTAAACCAGATGTTCAGGCTTTAGACGTTGATTTTTATGTCGCTTCAGCGCATAAAATGTGTGGTCCAACAGGAGTTGGTATACTTTACGGAAAAGAAAAATGGTTAAACCTGTTGCCTCCATATCAAGGTGGAGGCGAAATGATTGCTGAAGTTACTTTTGAAAAAACAACTTATGCCGATTTACCTCACAAATTCGAAGCAGGAACACCAAATATTTGTGGAGGCATTGCTTTTGGAGCTGCAATTGATTATATGAATGCAATAGGTTTTGATGCTATTGCAAATTACGAGCATGAGCTACTTGAGTATGCTACAGAAAAGTTACTAGCTATCGATGGACTTAAAATTTACGGAACTTCTAAGCACAAAACATCAGTTGTTTCTTTTAATTTAGAAGGAATTCACCCTTATGATGTAGGAACCATTCTTGATAAATTAGGTATCGCTGTTCGTACAGGTCATCATTGTGCACAACCTATAATGGATTTCTACAAAATTCCTGGTACTGTTAGAGCTTCATTTGCATTTTATAATACTAAAGAAGAGATTGATGCTTTAGTAGAAGGTGTCAAAAAAGCACAAAAGATGTTGTCTTAACAACTTTGGCTTCTTTTTTGTATTATTAATGGTCTAAACCAAAATACAATCAAGATGAAATTAATTTTACTCATATTAAACCTAGTACTATTGAACTCTTGTGGAGCATCTAAACAAGAATCGCTAACAAATAGTAATGAGAATGCTATAAATAGAGAAAAAGTGACGTTATCAGGAACTTATAAAATAGTAGCCATTGATGAAAACGATACATTACCTGACGATTTGACCATTTCCTTTGATAATAAAGGAAATAAAGTATCAGGATATTCTGGTTGTAATCAATTTATGGGTGATTATACGTTTGAAAATGATTCAATTGCCTTTGGACCTCTAATGTCTACAAAACGATTTTGTATGGACAGTATTAATGCAATTGAACGAAAAATATTAAGTGCATTATCTAAAACCCAAACATTAGTTTTTGCAAATGAAGAGTTGAGTTTTATGAGTGGAGACACAGTGGTATTAAAAGCTTCTAAAACCGAAACAAAATCTAATAAAGTTGCACAAGAAAGCGATTATATAATTGAGTACTCTGCAACTACAAGAGGATTTCATAATTCATTAAAATTGCAAAATGGTATTATGACAACTCTTAAAGGAATGGATTTAAAAGAAGCTAAAAAAACGTGTTCTGAAGAAGACTTAGCTACTTTAAATAAATTGATTCAAGAATTGGATTTAGAAAAAATAAACACACTAGAAGCACCTTCAAAAGCTCATCAATATGATGGTGCTCCAATAGGACGATTAATGATTGAATGTAAAGGAAAAACCTATCAAACACCTGCGTTTGATGCTGGAAACCCTAATAAATATGTTGCGCCTTTAATTGAAAAATTATTGGCTATTGCCGAAATGGGTAAATAATTGAAAAGCTGTATAACTATTCGTATTTTTGCATAAAAGAAAGACTGTGACAATACAAGAGATACAAAACGAGATTATAGACGAATTTTCAATGTTTGATGATTGGGAAGAACGTTACCAATACATGATAGATTTAGGTAAAACACTTCCACTGATTGATGCACAATACAAAACCGACGATTTTATTATAAAAGGTTGCCAAAGTAAAGTTTGGGTACATGCCAATTTAGAAGCAGACAAAGTTGTTTTTACAGCAGATAGTGATGCTATTATTACCAAAGGTATTATCGCTATTTTAATTCGTGTATTCTCATACCAACATCCTAAAGACATCATAGAAGCTAATACAGATTTTATTGATGAAATTGGACTAAAAGAACATTTATCACCTACTAGAGCTAATGGTTTAGTAAGTATGATAAAACAATTAAAAATGTATGCAGTTGCATACCAAACACAATTAAATTAATATGGAAACCACAATAGATACAAACGCTTTAGGTGAAAAAATAGTAAAGGTTTTAAAAACTATTTTTGATCCTGAAATTCCTGTAGACATCTACGAATTAGGTTTAATTTATGACGTTTTTGTTAACGAAGATTATGATGTAAAAATCTTAATGACTTTAACAACACCTAATTGTCCTGTTGCTGAAACATTGCCTTTAGAGGTTGAAGAAAAAGTAAAATCTTTAGACGAAGTAAAATCTGCTGAAGTAGAAATTACTTTTGATCCGCCTTGGAGTCAAGATTTAATGAGCGAAGAAGCCAAGTTAGAACTTGGTATGCTTTAATAAGGTTTTATAAATGCCAAGACGTACGCCTACTTCATTAAAAGACGATAAAAAAACTAATCTTAAGTCGTCTTTTAATGCGCTTGTTTATATTCCTAGGTTTTTTAGAGAAATCTGGAACGTAAACAAAAAACTTTTTATACTTGCTGCCTTTTGCAGATTAATTGGCGCATTGCTTCCTGTTATCATTTTATGGGTTGGAAAACTCATTATAGATGAAATTATTCTTCAAACCTCATTAGAGGTTACAGATTACACCCAACTTTGGACCTATGTTGCTGTAGAATTTACCCTAGTTATTTTATCAGATTTGGTAAGTCGTGCTATTTCATTAACTGATGGTTTACTTGGTGATGAATATAATATTGCAACTTCGGTTACTATTATAAAAAAGACCAATCAAATTAACATTAGCCTGTTAGAAGATGCCGATTTTTACGATAAGCTAGAACGTGCCAGAACACAAACCACAGGTCGTGTTGGTCTTATGTCTAACGTGTTAGGACAAGCACAAAGCGCCATTTCTATTGCAACACTTGTGGCAGGTTTAATTTATTTTGAACCGTATTTAATCATCCTGTTGGTGTTGAGTATAATTCCGTCGTTTATTAACGAAGTTCGCTTTAGTCAACAACAATATTCATTGGCTAAAAGCTGGACAGCAGAACGTAGAGAATTAGATTACTTACGATTTATTGGTGCCAATGATAAAACAGCAAAAGAAATAAAACTTTTTGGACTTACAGATTTTGTTGTAAATCGGTTTAAAAATCTTTCAGAAGAATACTATGAACTCAACAAAACCCTTGCTATAAAACGTTCGGCTTTAGGTTTTGTGTTTAACGTTTTGGGTTCATTAAGTTATTATGGTGCTTATGTGTTTATCATTTATCGTGTGCTTTCTGGCGCTATTACACTAGGTGAACTTACGTTTCTTTCTGGGTCTTTCAATAGGCTTATGAAAAACCTTCAAGACTTCTTTTCAAAATTCACACGTATTTCTGAAAGTGCTTTATACCTTAAAGATTATTTTGATTTTGTTGATATTTCTGTGGCTTCAAAAACCAAAGAAGATGTGCCATTACCAAAACAAATTAAACAAGGTTTTGAGTTTAAAGACGTGCGTTTTTCGTATCCAGGTTCTGAAGTTGAAATATTAAAAGGCATTTCGTTTACATTACAAGCTGGTGAAAAACTAGCGTTTGTCGGTCAAAATGGTGCAGGAAAAACCACATTAACCAAACTGTTATTACGTTTTTACGAACCAACTTCTGGAGAAATTTTGTTAGATGGTATTAATATAAATCGCTTTAATAAAGCCGAATACCAAGAGTTTTTTGGAGTGATTTTTCAAGATTTCTTTAAGTATGAATTTACTGTAAAAGAAAACATTGCTATTGGAGATATTGACGAACTGAACAATCAAGAAAAAATTGAAAATGCTGCCGAATTAAGTTTAGCAAATGATGTGATTTCAGAGCTAAAACACGGTTACAATCAACAATTAGGAAAACGTTTTGTAAACGGCATGGAACTTTCTGGTGGACAATGGCAAAAAGTAGCTTTAGCAAGAGCGTATATGAAAAATGCCGAAGTAATGATTCTAGACGAACCTACATCAGCACTTGATGCCAAAGCTGAAAGTGATGTGTTCACAAGGTTTATTGGACTTACCGAAGGAAAAACAAGCATTATTATTTCGCATAGATTTAGTACAGTTAGACAAGCCGATAGAATTTTGGTTCTAGAAGAAGGTCGTGTTCTTGAAATAGGAACTCACGAAGCGTTGATGGCAAACAAATCGTTATATGCTGAATTATTTACACTTCAGGCAGAAGGTTATCAATAGCTTTCAACATATTAAACACTCGATTATCGAGTAAAACAATTTATCTTTGTAGTATGGCAGAAGAAATTATAAACAGAGTCGCAAATAGTAAACTTGTTACTATAGATTTGGAAGACTACTATCCAAAAGGGCAACGCGTGTTATTTGATATAAAAGACTGGTTGTTTCAAGAACTTATTTTAAAAGAATTTGATTTTAGAGCTTTTGTTAAGGAGCACGATTGGTCACAATATCAAGATGCTTATTTAGCATTAACCTGTTCGGTAGATGCGATAATTCCATCTTGGGCGTATTTACTTATTACATCACATGTTTCGGCTTATGCCAAAAAAATTGTAGTTGGTGATTTGGTGACTTTAGAAACAGCAATTTACCAAGATATCATATCGCAATTAGATGTTTCTGACTATTCTGAAAAACCTCTTATTATAAAAGGATGTGCCAACAAACCTATCCCTGAATCTGCTTACACATTGCTTATTTCAAAATTACAACCTATAGCAAAATCTATTATGTATGGTGAAGCTTGCTCAACTGTACCTTTATATAAGAAAGGTAAAATGTGACTTTTGTAATAAAGTTGAGTCTAAGAAAAAGACTATTTTTGTACAGTAAAAATTTGATTTAAAAAGAAGTATAATGAAGAAACTATTATTTACAATTGCTTTAATTACAGTAGCGTTTACAACTAACGCTCAAACAATGGAAGAACTAAAGGCTGAACAAGCAGCAAAAAAGGATTCGATTGTAGCTATACAAGGTAGAGTTAATGCTCTACAAGCTCAAATTGATGCGCTTCCAGGATGGAGAGTAGGTGCTTTTGGTACAATTGGAGGAAGCATTTCTAACTTTAACAATTGGTATGCACAAGGAACACCAAATAACTCATCAGGTAGTATAGGTGTATCTTTTAACGGTTATGCTAATTTAATTCAAGAAAAATATTTCTGGAGAAATGCATTAACTGCAAACCTTAACTGGATTAAACTTGATGATAAGGATACTGATTTAGATGATGATGATTTTAACCCAACAACAGATGTGTTTAACTTGTCATCTTTATATGGTAGAAACATCACCAACAAATTAGCAGCTTCTGCATTATTAGAATACAGAACGACACTTTTAAACAATTTTAACGATCCTGGATATTTAGATGTAGGTGTTGGTTTTACTTGGACTCCTGTTGATAATTTAATAGTTGTTGTTCACCCTTTAAACTACAACTTTGTATTTGCTGATAATGATGCAATTTTTGATTCATCTCTTGGTGCTAAAATTGTAGCAGACTATACAAGACAAATAGGAGCTGTAAGCTTTAAATCTAACTTATCAATGTTCCAAAGCTACAAGAGTTCAGACCTTTCTAACTGGACATGGACAAACTCTTTTGGTTATACTCTATGGAAAATGATTGGTGTTGGTTTTGACTTTGGTTTAAGAAGTAACAAACAAGAAGCGTTAAACTATGCTTTAGGTAATTTTGATCCTTTATCTGGAGATGACGAGCCTTCTTTTGGCAATGTAGATAATGATTTACAAACCTATTGGACATTAGGATTAAGCTATAAATTCTAATTGAAATTGAATATAAAATTAAAAAGCACGCTAACTAGCGTGCTTTTTTTATGATTCGAAATCTTCGTTGGAATAATCTGGATACAAAAAGTGATTGTAAGGGAAGCGTGTGATATGAATTTTTCTAACTTCATCATAAACACGTTTTCTAAAGTCTTCTAGGTTCTCTTTATTCAATGCAGAAATAAACAAAGCATAATCACCTATTTTATTCATCCAAGTGGTTCTCCACTCTTCAAGAGAGTAATGTGCTTTGGTACGTTCTTCCATTAAATCGTCTTCATCAAATGGTTCGGCTTCATAGGCATCAATTTTATTAAACACCATTATAGTAGGTTTGTCAGAGCTATGAATTTCATCTAATATTTTATTAACCGATTCAATATGCTCTTCAAAATTAGGATGCGAAATATCGACCACATGAAGTAATAAATCAGCTTCTCGAACTTCATCTAAAGTACTTTTAAAACTTTCAACTAATTGAGTTGGTAGTTTTCTAATGAATCCTACTGTGTCTGTCATTAAAAACGGAAGGTTTTGAATAACTACTTTTCTTACAGTAGTGTCTAGCGTTGCAAACAGTTTATTTTCGGCAAATACTTCACTTTTACTTACAACATTCATTAAGGTAGATTTTCCAACATTGGTGTAACCTACAAGTGCAACTCTAACCATTTGACCTCTGTTACCTCGTTGTACAGACATTTGTTTGTCAATGGTTTTTATCTTGGCTTTAAGCAACGCAATTTTATCACGTACAATACGTCGGTCAGTTTCTATTTCGGTTTCACCAGGACCACGCATACCAATTCCTCCTTTTTGTCTCTCAAGGTGAGTCCACATTCCTTTAAGTCTAGGTAGCAAATACTCGCATTGAGCAAGCTCAACCTGTGTTCTTGCATAACTGGTTTGTGCACGTTGTGCAAAAATATCGAGAATTAAATTGGTTCTGTCCAAGACCTTGCAGTTAAGTATTTTACTTATGTTGCGCTCTTGGGCTGGAGATAATTCGTCATCAAAAATTGCGGTACCAATTTCATTTTCATTAATAAATTCTTGTACGTCATTCATTTTACCAGACCCAATAAAAGTTTTTGGGTTTGGCATATCCATTTTTTGGGTAAAACGTTTTACCACTTCGCCACCAGCAGTATAGGTTAAAAACTCAAGCTCATCGAGATACTCTTTGGATTTCGATTCGTCTTGTTCTTTAGTAATTACACCTATTAAAACTGCTTTTTCTAACGTTATGTCCTTTTTTTCTAGCATATATTAATTTAAAGCACAAAGTTACACAATTGTTTGCAGTTTAATTTTCTTATTTTTAGAGCTTCCTTTAGTCTATTCTTTTAAGCAAAACCACATTCAATGCAATACACGATAGCGTTTTATAATATTGAAAATTTATTCGACATTCATAATGATCCATTTACTAATGATGATGATTTTTTACCAACTTCGGATAAAAGATGGACTCAAAAAAAATACGATAGGAAAATTTACAAAATTGGATCGGTAATTTCACAGATTGGAACTGATGAGAATACTACACCTCCAGCAATTGTTGGTTTAGCTGAGGTTGAAAATAAACGTGTATTAAAAGATTTGCTTGCGAGTAAAGATTTGCAATCCATTAATTATGATTATGTGCATTATAATTCACTTGATGAACGAGGAATAGATGTTGCTCTTATATATAATAAGGATGTATTTACTGTAAACTCTTCAGAAACCTTCAATGTTTTCATCACAGATGAAGATGGTGAAATAGATTTCACTAGAGATGTTCTTTTGGTTTCTGGTATGTTGGGAGAAGAAGAAATACATATTATAGTTAACCATTGGCCATCAAGAAGAGAAGGTGAAGAAGCATCATCATATAAAAGAGTGTTGGCTGCTCAAAAGAATATTGAAGTTGTTAACCGTTTAAAACAAGAGAATCCTAATTCAAAAATTATTGTTATGGGCGATTTTAATGACAACCCAAATGATGATAGTGTTGAAGAGTTAGTGGCAGGTGCAAACCTTTATAATCCAATGCAAAATTTAAGAAGCATTGACAAAGGAAGTCTTAATCATGATTTTAATTGGAATGTTTTTGACCAAATAATGGTATCGATAAATTTTCTTGAGACTAAACCAAATACATTAAAATTTTCTGACGCCAATATTTTTGACTCAAAATTTTTAACACAATATAATGGTAAGTATAAAGGTCAGCCTTACAGAACTTTTGTTGGAAAAAAATACAAAGGCGGATTTAGTGATCATTTTCCAGTATTTATTGAGTTAAGAAAAACAGATTAAAAAAGTGCTTAATCATTTTATCGGAGATAAATGCATTTAATCTATTATCATAATGTTAATGGGTTGTTAAGATACTTTTTTTTTATCTTCGGTAGCTTATCAGGTATTGCTTAAATACTATGATTGTTTATAACCCCAGATTAATTTTTATAAACATAGTATTAAGGTATTAACAATCAATATCTTGAGATTATATAAAATAATTTGTTCAATTATTAACTGCTAAAACCAAATGAAAAAAATTACTATTTGGCTAAGTTTAAGCTTTTTGTTGGCATTTTGCCAAACATCAATAGCGCAATTTAGCTGCGATTCCCCTATTATGATAACCGATGGTTATACAGCTGACGGGATAACTACACCAGGAACAGCTGGAATTGAAGATTGGAATGACCCAAATCCAGATTCATGTACTTCAAATGCATTCTACTGGGATGACGATGTGTACCTTTTTGGGTATACCGCTGGAGCTAACGATGAAGAAATATCTATGACTATTTTTACCAGAAATGGTTGGAATGGTATTGGGATCTTTTCTGATTGTAACGGTACTGCTCTAGAAGGGTGTTTAGCATCTGCAAGTTCAACAACAGGTAATGTGTCTCAGACAGTTTTAGCAAATGTTGGAGCAGGTGAAACCGTTTACATTGCAATTGGGCAATGGGGATCACCAAATGACTTAGATTTTGATGTTACAGCGTTTAATGCTGTAGAATTAGTTGACCCTCCATCTTGTTCTACTTTTACCACTCCAGTTGACGATTCGATTGATGTACTTGAAGATACAGCTATCAATTGGACTCAAGCTACTGGTGGAGCAACAGGATATAGAATTTCTATAGGAACATCTACAGGAGGTGTCGATATTGTAAATGACCTAGATTTAGGCAATGTGTTAACTTATACACCAAGCACTCCGTTAGCTTATAGTACTGAGTATTTTGTTAATGTAACACCATATAATTCTAATGGAGATGCTCAAGGATGTGCTGAGTTAAGTTTTACAACTAGAGAAGAGCCACCAGCAGGTTCTATTTGTAACAACCCAATAATGGTAACCACACCATTACCTTATGTAACAACAGATGATACTTCTAATTATGGAGATGATTACACTGGAGGACCAGGAGCTAACTGTGGTTCAACTTCAGGATATTTAGGAGGAGATGATGTTGTGTATTCATATACACCAGCAGTTGATACTTCAATTGATATTGCATTATCAGGTGTAGGCACTTACACAGGTATCTTTGTATATACAGATTGTGCTAATATAGGTTCGCAATGTGAAACAGGAGCTGTAAATGGATTTGCCGGAGGAGATATGCTGATAGATAATTACACTGTTACAAGTGGAACAACCTATTATATAGTAATTTCAACATGGCCATCGCCTCAAAGTACACCATATACATTAACAATTACTGAAAACACTTGTGTAGACGCTGAGGCAATATTTTCAACGGTTAGCGATTGTGCTAATGGTGATCAATTTTTAGTAGAAGTTGATTTAACTAGTTTAGGTTCAGCAGGAACAATTACAATTAGTGACGATCAAGGTAGTACACCACAAACAGTTGATGCTGTAGGAGTTTATACTTTTGGTCCATATGCACACGGTACACCAGTTATCATGACAGTAGCAAACGATGATGATTCAAACTGTACATTGGTAAGTGCTAGTTTAACTGAGAACTATTGTTTAGACAATATCGTAGATTGTGCAGTAGGACCAGTAAATACAACATTCTGTTACTTTAATAATATAGACGATGATCCATCAGTAGCAACTTTTAGTTATACAAGTACAGATGGTAGCCAATTGAACCTGACGATAAATGCAGGTCAAATGGAAGGTTGTTGTGATGAATTAGTTGTAATAGATTCAGATGGGACAATACTATACAACCAAAATACACCAAACCCAGCAGGATTGACATTCCAATCTTCTGGAGATACAATATCATGGTATGTTAATTCAGATGTCTCAGTAAGTTGCGAAAGCAATGGTTATACACCATTTGATGTTACAGTTGCTTGTGCAACTTGTGAAAATCCAGAAGCTACTTTTTCAACGGTTAGCGATTGTGCTAATGGAAATCAATTTTTAGTAGAAGTTGATTTAACTAGTTTAGGTTCGGCAGGAACAATTACAATTAGTGACGACCAAGGCAGTACACCACAAACAGTTGATGCTGTAGGAGTTTATACTTTTGGTCCATATGCTCATGGTACACCAGTAATAATGACAGCAGCAAACGATGATGATTCAAACTGTACATTGGTAAGTGCTAGTTTAACTGAGAACTATTGTTTAGACAATATCGTAGATTGTGCAGTAGGACCAGTAAATACAACATTCTGTTACTTTAATAATATAGACGATGATCCATCAGTAGCAACTTTTAGTTATACAAGTACAGATGGTAGCCAATTGAACCTGACGATAAATGCAGGTCAAATGGAAGGTTGTTGTGATGAATTAGTTGTAATAGATTCAGATGGGACAATACTATACAACCAAAATACACCAAACCCAGCAGGATTGACATTCCAATCTTCTGGAGATACAATATCATGGTATGTTAATTCAGATGTCTCAGTAAGTTGCGAAAGCAATGGTTATACACCATTTGATGTTACAGTTGCTTGTGCAACTTGTGAAAATCCAGAAGCTACTTTTTCAACGGTTAGCGATTGTGCTAATGGAAATCAATTTTTAGTAGAAGTTGATTTAACTAGTTTAGGTTCGGCAGGAACAATTACAATTAGTGACGACCAAGGCAGTACACCACAAACAGTTGATGCTGTAGGAGTTTATACTTTTGGTCCATATGCACACGGTACACCAGTAATAATGACAGCAGCAAACGATGATGATGCTAACTGTACATTGGTAAGTGCTAGTTTAACAGAAGAATATTGTCTAGATAATATTGTTGACTGCGACTTAGGGCCAGTAAACACAACATTCTGTTACTTTAATAATATAGACGATGATCCATCAGTAGCAACATTTACTTATACAAGTTCAAATGGACTACCTCTTAACCTTACAATAAATGATGGTCAAATGGAAGGTTGTTGTGACGAGTTAGTTGTTATAGATTCAGATGGAACAATACTATACAACCAAAATACACCAAACCCAGCAGGATTGACATTCCAATCTTCTGGAGACACAATATCATGGTACATTAACTCAGATGGTTCAGTAAGTTGTGAGAACAATGGTTACACACCATTTGATGTAACAGTTGCTTGTGCAACATGTATAAATCCTCAAGCAACCTATCAAGTAGTTGATGATTGTGATAATGGTGATCAGTTTTTAATTGATGTTAACGTAACATCTTTAGGAGACGCTAACTCATTAACTATTAGTAATAACATTGATGCAACAACTGTTTCAGTGCCTTCAGAAGGAGTTTACCAAATTGGACCATTCCCTTTCTTAGTTGATGTTGTGGTAACTGTAAGTAGTGATGATGATGTTAATTGTGTAATTAATAGCTCACCAATTCAGTTATTGGCTTGTCCACCTGAAAACGACAACCCGTGTAATGCTATAGTGGCTAATGTAAATGAGGATAATTCATGTGATTTAGTAACAGCAGGAACTATAATAGAAGCAACACCTTCTGGAGTTCCAGATGGCGAATGTGGTGGTGACCCAGACGATGATGTTTGGTTCCAATTTACAGCATTAAACGAAGTTCAGCTGATTTCAATTACAAATATCACAGGAGGAACTACAAACTTAGATCATGGACTTTACGAAGGAACATGTGACGGTTTAACCGAGTTATATTGTTCAGCAGACACAGCAAGTGTAACACCTGAATTAGTTGTAGGAAATACATACTATATTAGAGTATTCTCAGGAGGTTCTGTAGGAGAAACAAGTACTTTCGATTTATGTATTAAAGATGCTCCAACAAATATAATCTGTGAAAATGCTGAAAACTTCTGTCAAGAAGGTGGAGCATTAGTAACTTCAAATATTATAGGAATTCCAGACCCTAACGATATTGCATGTTTAGGATCTGCACCAAACCCTACATGGAACATCATTCAAATTGGAGATCCAGGATTAATAGAAATTGAAATTTCTCAAGTAGATGATAATGGTAATGGTATTGATGTAGACTTTGTACTTTGGGGACCATTTGAATCAGTTGCAGATTCTTGTACTGAAATAGCTTTTGAAGATTGTCCTTCTTGCCCAAACAATACAAGTAACCCTGACTTTTACCCATTTGGTAATATAGTTGATTGTAGTTACTCTTTTGTTTCAGTAGAAAACTTAACAATTGATAATGCTCAAACAGGAGAAATATACATATTACTAGTTACTAATTTCTCTGACGATCCAGGAACAATCTCAATTAGTCAAACTAATGGAGGAGATGATGGAGACGGTAACGTAACAGCTGAAATAGAAGTAGATTTAGGACCAGATCAAAGTTTCTGTGGTTTCCCTTCTTACGATTTAGTTGCAGACTCTCCATTTGCTGATAGATATGAGTGGTATTGTGATGGATTCATAATAGAAGGAGAAGAATCTTCTGTTTTAACAGTTACTGAGTCTTGTACTTATACTGTTATTGCTTATGATGATCAATGTGATGCACAAGCTCAAGATCAAGTAACCGTTGTTTTCGGATTAGAGCCTGTTGCTAACCCTGTAGATGATATTGTAACATGTGACGATGCTTCAGGAGACGAAATCGAAGACTTTGATTTAGAAATGCAAACTGCAGGAATATTAGGAGCTCAAGATCCTAGTTTATTTAATGTAACGTATCACTTGACGCTTACTGATGCTCAAACTGATACAGGCGCTTTAACATCTCCATACACTAACATATCTAACCCGCAAACTATTTATGTAAGAGTAGAAGATGCAAATCCAGATGCTTCTTTCTGTTTTGCGACAACAAGTTTTGATTTAATAATATCAGGACCAACACCAACAGCAACAAGTATAGATATAGAAGCATGTGATGATAATTCAGGTGATGGTATTGAGGATTTCGATTTAGCAGCTTATGATGCTGATATATTAAATGGTCAAGACCCAACGGAGTTTACAGTTACTTATCATGAAACTGAAGCAGATGCTGAAGCAGGTCAAAATGCTATAGATACTTCTTCACTTTACACAAGTGACTCACAAACTATTTATGTAAGAGTTGAAAGCAATTCAGCATTTGATTGCTACTCTACTACTAGTGTAAATTTAATTGTGCTTCCTATTCCTGTTGCAACATTTAACACGGCAGATGTTGATTATGAGGTTTGCCCTAACGCAACAGTTCCAATAGAAATAGCATTAATCCCTCAAGGGTATTCTGAGTCAGATGTTACTGTTGAATGGTATCAAGATGGAGGTCTTATTAGTGGTGAAACAGGATTAACCTTACCTGTTTTAACACAAGGTCTTTATACAGCAATTATTACTTATAACGATTCTAGTTGTACTTACGAAGTATCAGAAACAGTTATAGAATTAGAGAGTTGTGTAATACCAGAGGGTATTTCCCCAGGAGTAAGTCCAGGACAGAACGACACATTTGATTTAAGTAGTTATGGTGTAACACGATTAGAGATATTCAACCGTAATGGTGTATTAGTATATTCTAAAGATAACTACACAAATGAGTGGTATGGACAGAGCAATAGTGGAGATGAGTTACCAGTAGGTACTTACTTCTATACGATGATCTATGAGAATGGAGCAAAGAAGCGTAGTGCTTGGGTATACATCAACAAATAAGACTAACCGAAATTAATCTAAGAACATGAAAAGACTCACAATACTAATACTAACGCTCGTAGGCTTTCAGGTCTTTGGGCAGCAGGATCCACAGTACACACAGTACATGTATAATATGAACGTCATTAACCCAGCTTATGCAGGCTCAAGGGAGAATCTAAGTTTTGGTTTACTGTACCGTACGCAGTGGACAGGATTAGAAGGAGCACCAAAGACAGGAACATTCTTTGGTCACCTTCCCGTAGGCGAGAAAGTAGGATTAGGGTTATCGATTATATCAGATAACATAGGTCCAGTAAACGAGACCAATGCTTATGCAGATTTCTCGTATACACTTCGATTAGGAGGCGAACACCGCTTGGCGTTTGGTGTTAAGGCAGGCGCAACGTTTCATGATATAGGACTCACAGGTCTTGATGTCGTGGACCCTAACGATCCTTTCTTCTCGGAGAACATCAATAGTGTGACACCCAACATAGGTGCAGGAGCATTTTATTATACAGACCATTACTATTTGGCAGTATCTGTACCTAATATTTTAAATTCGGTACACCTTGATGCCAATGGTTTTGAGTTAGGCTCAGAAGTTAGCCATTACTTTATAACAGGAGGATACGTGTTTGACTTATCACAAAATACCAAGTTGAAGCCATCATTTTTGGTGAAGTCAGCCTTTGATGCACCAACCTCTTTTGATGTAAACTTAAATGCGTTGTTTTATGATAAGTTCGAGATAGGAGCCTCTTATAGACTTGACGATTCATTTTCAGGGCTTATCAATTTTGCGATTACCCCATCGCTACGTATAGGTTATGCTTATGATAGTGTTACTTCAGATATAAAGAGGTATGCACCAGCATCGCATGAGTTCATGTTATTGTTTGACCTTAACTTCCCTAAGAAGGTATCACGATCACCAAGATATTTCTAACCATTCAAGCCAAACCAAAGATGAAAAACATACAAAAATATTTATTGATAACCTTGCTGAGTGGATTAAGTGTAACAGCTCAGAACAAGGACACCAAGAGAGCAGACAAGCACTTCAACAGGTTTGAGTTTGTTGAGGCAGCAGAAGAATATTCAAAGTTAGTAGAAGACGGAAAAGGCGACAGTTATGTATACGGTCAATTAGCCGAGTCTTATTACAATGTATTCAATACAGAGGAAGCAGAACGCTGGTACGCCAAGGCACTGGAGAGCAGTGACAACCCAGAGATGATTTTTAAGTATTCTCAAATGCTTAAGGCCAATGGGAAGTACGAAGCGTCTAATGTACAAATGGCTAGATTTGCAGAGATGCGTCCAAGTGATGATAGAGCCATTGCTTATAAGAAGAATCCAGACTATCTACCAAAGATATTAGAAAAAGGCAAGAAGTTCAACATCCAGAACATGGGCTTTAACAGCAAGTATTCTGACTTTGGAGGAACGCTACAAGATGGTAAGCTGTACATTACATCAGCAAGAAACACCTCACGTAGAACCTATGGATGGAACGAAGAGCCATTTTTAGATATTTATGAAATGTCAAAGAATGCAGATGGAACCTATCTAGCAGCAGCATTAGTAGAAGATAAAGTAAACACAAAGTATCATGAAGGAGTAGTATCATTTTCCCCAGATGGAAACACGATGTACTTTTCAAGAGAAAGTTTCTTTGAGAAGATGTATGAGAAAGACTCTATCACCAAAAATAGATACAGTGTACTGCAATTGTTCAAAGCAACTAAAGAAGGGGATAAGTGGAGCAATGTAGAAGGCTTTGCAATCAACAGTGAGAACTACTCGGTAAAAAACCCATCAGTAAGCGCAGACGGAAAGACATTATACTTTGCATCTAATATGCCAGGTGGCTATGGTCTTTTTGATATCTATAAGGCCAGCATCAACGACGATGGCACATTAGGAGAAGCAGAGAACCTAGGGCAGAAGGTAAACACCCAAGGTCAGGAGATGTTCCCTTATATAAGCAGTAACGGAACGCTGTACTTCTCATCAAACGGTCACTTGGGCTTAGGAAACCTAGATGTATTCCATACCAAGGAGATAGATGGTAAGATGGCACCAGTTAGAAACATAGGAGTGCCAATCAATAGTAATGCTGATGACTTTGCATTTAGATTAGATGAAGAAAGCGGAGAAGGCTTTGTCTCATCAAATAGAGAAGGTGGAGTAGGAAGCGATGATATTTATGCTATTAAGAAACTACAACCATTATGTGATGTACTTATCACAGGAACAGTAACCGATTCAAAGACAGGTAACCCAATTAACGCAGCATCAGTAACGATGTATGATAGTAAGGGGAATAAAGTATTGTCAAAAGTAACCGACTCAGACGGTACTGTAGAGTTCATTGTAGAGTGCGGAGAAGGTTCAGCCCTTGAGGTGTCTATGGACGGATATGAGAGTAAAAGAGTAACAGTAGAAGGCTCAGAGGAAGAAGAAGTAGCAGTAGCTATAGCACTAGATCCAATAGAAGAGATAGTGGCAGTGGACAGAGTAAACTTAGACCCAATTTATTTTGATTTTGACAAGTCTAACATTACCTCACAGGCAGCATTTGAGTTGGATAAGCTGGTACAGGTGATGCAAAAGTATCCAGAGATGGTTATCTCAGTATCGTCACATACAGATAGTAGAGGGTCAGCATCATACAACATGGCCTTATCGGACAGGAGAGCAAAGACAACAGTATCTTATGTAGTCTCTAAAGGGATAGACAGATCAAGAATAACAGGATCAGGCAAAGGAGAGAGTGAGCCTAAGGAAGACTGTGGATCAGGATGTACAGAGGAACAACACCAGATGAACAGAAGGTCAGACTTCATCATCGTTAGTGGTGGACCTATGTAATATTGCTTTAAGTAAAAAATAAAAAAAGCTCTATCGTAAAAGATAGAGCTTTTTTTATGAGATTTTTACCAGAAATAGTATGGCAATAGCTATGGTTACAATTGGTAAAAGTATTAATGAGACAATACTATATTGAGGATTGTTACTCTTTGTTTTAGTATTAAGAATTTTTCGTTTTTTGCCACTATAGTACATCCAATTTCTAAAATAAAGTGCTATTGAAACTAAGATAAAAAGTGTCCAAGCTTTAGAGGATGACATAGTATTTACTTTCATTTGGGCTAAGAATTCAGAAAAGAAAATACCTAAAAGCAATACTAATGAACATTGTACTAAAGAAATGTAGGCAACACTAATTGTGTTTGAACGCTGTTTATACCTTTTTTTAATTTGATTAAAAAAGGAAAAGAATAAAGTATCAAAGGTTGTCATTTATTAAATATAAAAAAACCTGCTAAATAATTTTAGCAGGTTTTTAATAAGTTATCTAGCTTAATTAATCTACAGATATTTTTACATTATCAACATGTAATGTCATATTTTGGTTTGATGTATCACTTCCTGTATATCTAAACGCTATATAAGCAGTTCCTGTATAAGAAGAAAGGTCTACAGAACCAGAGCTTACCCAAGTAAACCATGTATCAAAATCTACAATATAACTTTTGTCTACTGTTAAAGTTGTCCAAGTTGCAGTTGTTACTCCATCTTCAGTACCATCAAAATCAGTTGAGATTAATACTTCTAAAGGGTCATGACCTGCATCAGGATAAGCATGCTCAGTTGCAAAAGTAAATGTTTCACCTGTTTGAGCATCCATATCAATTCCTGGAGTGATTAACCAAGCAATATTAGAAGAGTCTCCAGAGTTATAAGGATTAAGCTCAGCATAACCGTTTCCAGAATATACTTGCTCAGTCCAAACTACACTACCAGCTTCAGCATAGTTAATCCAACCATCAATATTAAGTTCAGTATTATCGATTGCCGAACCAAATCCTTCTTCAAAAACAGGATCGCAACGTTGATCGTTAAAGTCAATATCACTAGTATCATTAAGGCTTAATACTATTTCATCTCCTCCGTAAGTTTGGTAAACAACTCCTGAAATAGTTCCTCTGAATTCAGTTGGAACAGGTAAGTCAGAAAAACTTGCAAATGAGCTAGTAAATACATCAAATTCATAACCTGATTCACAACTAGACATTGCTCTTTGTGTATCAAAATCATCATAAGGATCAACAAATGGTCTACCTTCTAAATCACTTAAAAACTGCATGTTTTCTAAAGATACAAACATTCCTAAGTGTGAAGAGTTAATGTCTGAAGGATCTACAACTAAAGGAACAATGGTTTCAGTAACATCAGATCTAAAAATATAGTCAGGTACCATCGCAGCTGTTATTTCAGTTACTTCATCGCCATCTTCTAATCCAATACTTAAAAGTTCATTAGAGTTTTCTCCAATGTATAATCCATTTAAAGAAACATAAACTTCTCTACCCTTATTAAATTGATTGTATGAATCAACTTGATTTAAAAGTATACCTATTGCTGCTGTAGGGTTTTCAGGTGCATCTTGCATGTAAAACTCTTTATAGAAATTTCCTGTTAAATCTGAAGAAGATACATAACCTTTTACAACAATGTTAGATTCTATTGCAGTAGGTGCTCCATTATATAAGTTTTTTACATCTGCAATACTCATCATTGACCAGTTGTCTGACATAGCTACAGAATCTAAAATACGTTGAAGACCTAAGTTTTCTTCAGTTCCTAAATTACTAGGAATAGTAAAGTCGTCATCTTCTACACATGAAGTAATAGTAAATAATACCATTAAGCTTAATGCGTACGTTAATAATTTGTTTGTTTTCATAATTTGTTAATTAATTTTATTTAATTTTTCTTTTTCTAGAATCTAAAATACACATTTACAAAGTAGTTAGTACCACGACCGTACCAATATTTTGGTCCAAACACTCTTTTTGGGTTTGCAGTGTCGTCTCTAAGCTCTCTATAATTAGCGTTTCTACCTTGTTCAAAACCTCCAGTTTTGTACTCTTTGTCCAATAGGTTACCTACACTTGCAAAGAAACCAATGTAGTAATCGTCAATTTTCCAAGATTTTCCTCCTATAAGGTTAACTACCATATAATCGTCAAATTCTTCTTGTTTTAATAACTCAGTAGCAATAGCTTCATCATAGTCATTAAATGGTAATCCATCAGCATCTAAATAGAAATTTTCAGTTCTTGTTAATGGATTAATATCTAAGTATGCGTTTGAGAAAAAGTTTGCTGTTGCACCAAACCACCAGTAGTCTGGATCACGATATTCAAAACCAATTGAAGCAGCACGTTGTGGTCCTCCAGCAATTTTATAATCTTTTAAGTTAGCTTCTCCGTAAGAGATTGAACCATCTTCTGAAGTGAAACTAGCTGATGTTAAGTATAAATTAGGATTGTTATCGTATGTGTATTGTCCTACTGAAGCAGCACCTTTTAACTTAATAGTAGGTGTTACTTGCGCTTCAATACCAAACTCTGCTCCTATATGTCTTTTATCTATACCTTGTAATACTTCTTGAACAAAAGCAGAAGTTTCGTTATCCTGAATATCAAAACCACTTAAACCATCAGCATAGTAAAAAGACACTTCGTTAGCATCTTCTATTTTTGAATAGAAACCTGTAAGTCTAGCTTTTACAATTGGAGATCTAAAAATATAACTTGCATCAACTGAGGTTACTTTTTCTTCTTCAATACCTCTTACGATATTATGGTTTTCTCTTGAGTTAGAGTACGTGTTTCTTAAAGAAGGTGCTCTTGTAATGTAACCAGCGTTAACATCAAATAAGTGTTTACCTGTAATTTTATAGGTAAATCCACCTTTAGCACCAAAACCAGTAAAAGATAGTTTTTCACCTTTACCGTATGAACCGTCTCCAGCAAATCTACTGTGTTCCCAAAGACCTTCTCTTTGGTATTGTGTGCTTGTTAAACTACCAGCAACATAAAAATCAACTTTGTTGTATTTAAATTGCGCTTGAGCATAACCTGAAACGATATCGGCATGTAAGTTGTAGTTATATCTAAACTTGTCTCCTTCACCTACACTACGGTCAGGGTTTTGAGCATCAAATTGATAACCATCAAAAGCATCTACGTTTAAAGCTCCAACAGTAGAACCTAAAACATCAATGATTTCACCAAAATTTTCTGATTTTAATTTTCTGTAATTAACAGAAGCATTTAATAATATATTTTGAGAAAGCTCAGAACTTAAAATAGTATTAGCTGTAATTTGCTTGTCGTCACTTCTGTCTTCATATAAAACATAAGCAGCATTATCACCATTAATATTATTGGTAAGGTTGGCGTCTATAATTCTGTTCCAGTCTAACTGACCATCGTTAATAAATTCTTGTTCAGCTGTATAAGCACCTGCATAATCAGGACCATCATTATCTGCTAAAAAGTAACTTGGTAGTTTTTGGTAATAAGCAGGACTTGGGTTAGCTCCACCTGAGAAATCTAATCTACTATTTCCTAATTTACCAAATTGGTAAGCAACATTTGTGTTTAAAGATGTTTTGCTGCTAATATCCCAATAGTGGTTTAACATTAAAATTGGTTCTTCAACTTCTTTTACACGAGAGTTACGCTTTTCACCATCTAAATAACCCCAATATTCATTATACTTAATTCCTTTTAAGTCATAAATTTCTTGTGTGTTAGGAGAAGATTTTCCTCTTCTGTTAGGCGCATAAATTGAAGTAAAGTTTATGCTGTGCTTGTCATTTATTTTTTTCTCTATAGAAGCAAAAAATGAATTAGCATCATATAGTGTTGCATCTTGGAAACCTTCATTTCCCCAACGTCTTCCTACCATAAAAGTGTAAGCCCAACCACCTTTTACTAAACCAGAAGCATAACTAGCCATTAAACGGTTAGTATAACTTCTATTTGAAGATGAATACGTAACACGAGCACCTTTTCTGTAGCTAGAAGCTCTTAAATTAATATTAGTAGTCCCTAAAACACCACCAAAGTTGTAAGCAGAAGGTGTTAAACCAGTAGTTAATTCTTGGTTACGTAACACATCATTAAGTCCACCCCAATTACTCCATTGTGGTCTTCCGTCAAAAACTTTGTTCATTTCAATTCCATTAAGTAATATGGAACCGTTTTCAGAATCTAAACCTCTTACTCTAAAGAAAGAAGAACTAAATTCAAAGGCAGCAGTACGCTGAAAGATGTCTTGCGATGATTGTAAAAGACCAGAAATGTTGTCGGCAGCACTGGTATCATCGTTTAACTCATCGTCAGAAAGAGTGATAGTAAATAAGTCAACAGAGTCAGAGACATCAATATCTAATGTCATGTCTGTAATATTTACTGTTCTTCCTTCATTTACTACAATAGGATATCTTTTAGTAGTATATCCATTTTTTGAAATTCTTAAAACTTGCTCACCTAGTGGCACGTTTGAAGAAAATGTAAACTCACCAAGAGCATCTGTAGTAGTTGTTTGTTGTGTTTCTTCTATTGTAATCGTTACACCAGGAATTGGTTCAGATGTTACTGCATCTTTAACACTACCTTTTACAATTGTGCTTTGAGCATACATTGTAAGAGATGAAAAAATTCCAAATAGAAAAATTAATAAACTTTTTTTCATACTAAATTTTAAGTTAATTGTCTTGTCTACATTAAATAATTATTATTTAAGGCGTGCAAATTTACATTATTTATAATAAATATATACTTTTGGCCTGAGTTTTGTACTCATATTAATGATAACATAACATAGCTATAAATGAAATACTTGAAAATTTGTGCTGCATTACTACTTGTAGCATCTTTTTTTACCGCTAATGCGCAAGAGAAAAAGAAATTTAAAATTCACACAGTTGCTTTTTACAATTTAGAAAATTTATTCGACACTATTAATGACCCATTAAAGTTTGACGAGGCGAGTCCAATTATGGAAATGAGCGCTAACAGACAAGAGGTTTATGAGAAAAAGGTTAAAAATATGGCGCGAGTAATTTCTGAAATTGGTGCAGATGTTACAGGAAACGCTCCAGCTATTATTGGTGTTTCTGAAATTGAAAACAGAGATGTACTTGAAGATGTTGTTAACGATCCTCAATTATTAGATAAAGATTATGGTATTATTCATTACCATTCACCAGATGCTAGAGGAATTGACGTTGCTTTATTGTATCAAAAAAAGTTATTCAGACCAATAAGCACAAGTTCTCACGAGTTGAAACTCTATGATGATATTAGTAGAAAACGTGTGTATACTAGAGATCAACTTTTAGTGAGTGGAGAATTAGATGGCGAGTTAGTGCATGTTGTGGTTAATCACTGGCCTTCTCGTAGTGGAGGTGAAGCACGTAGTAGACCAAAGCGTGTTGCAGCAGCTAAACTTAGTAAGCGTATTGTAGATTCGCTTCAGTCTATCGATCCTTATGCTAAAATATTCATCATGGGCGATTTAAATGACGATCCTACCAATGAAAGTGTAAAAAAGGTTCTTAAGGCTGAAAACAATAAAGACAAAGTAAAACTTAAAGGAATTTATAACCCTTATGAAGATTTTTTCAAGAAAGATGGCTTAGGAACAACAGCATATAGAGACGCATGGAGTTTATTTGACCAAATTTTGGTTACTAAACCTTTAATTGAAAAAGATTACAATTCATTTAGAATGTACAAAGCAGGTATTTTTAACAAAAACTACTTAACTAATAAATATGGACGTTATAAAGGATATCCATTAAGAAGTTTTGCCGATGGTGGATTTACCGATGGCTTTAGTGACCACTTCCCAGTATACGTTTATGTCATTAAAGAAGTAAAAGAATAAGAAGAATTCTCTTCAAATAAAAAAAGCGCAAATATTTATTTGCGCTTTTTTATTTATGCTATACCCAACCAAGTTTTCCATGGTATCATATACAATACAAATGCTAACGCAATAGTATAAAATATAGCCAAAAGTTTAAACTTAGGTTTAGACGTTAATTTCTTTTTATGTTTAGAATAGCCAATTGTAATAAGTACAACAGCAATAATCATTGCAAAAGGATGCTCAATAATTTTAGAGCGTAAATCATCATTTCCCATGATACTATTCATTCCCATATCACTAATCAAAGCCATATAATCAGATACAAAAAAGAATATTAACCCTAATAAGAGCTGTATATGAGAAGTAATAAGAGTGAATAATGAAACTCTAAAATCAAAGGCTTGAAATTCTTTGTTGCCAAAAAACTTAACAAGAGCATTAACAGTAGCTATGATTAAAACCAAAAGCACCAAGTAAGCCCAATAGGAATGTAAAAATTTAATAGTATCGTACATAGTTAGTATATAAAATGTTTGTAAAACAAAAATAACGATTTTATGGCACCAATAAGCATAAGCTTATTCTGAAATTGTAAAATGTCGCTTCGCTTCATTACCAAATTCATCTACCACAGTAATTAAGTGCTTACCTTGTTTGGGGATAATGGCGAGTTCGTGGATGTCTTTCGTGCTTCCCATATAAATATCATCAACATACCAAAACAAAGTAGTTTCAGGTTTGGAATGTGCAATTTGGAGCACTAAATCGTTGGTTGAACCGTCAAAATCTTTTGGCAGAAAAATACTGTTGTTTTCCTTTGGGTAAATAAATGCCATTGAAACACTGTTTTCACCCAAACAATCACTTCTAAATTTGGGCAAAGTCTTGTAAAACGGATTTTTGGTTTTGTAATAATACCCCATCAAAGGTGGCAGCACAAACCACGATTTATGTGTAATATTGCTTGTGCTTTCGCAAGAAGAATTCACTTGAAACGTTTTAGTCTTATCCAAATGCACCAACACATGATACGGACAAGGTTTTGTTTTCAATCCGCTAATTTGAATGAATTTGCTTTCGGTATCATCACAATTAGGCGATGCTCTATGACCACTTTTTTTACAGATAGTAACCTCTTGCATTTCATCAAAAGGTTTTGCAAACCATAGGCTGTTGGGTAACACATCAAACACGTCAAATAAAATAGGAGCAGCTGCTTGTACTCCAACCAAACCTGGTCTGCCTTCGCCATCGGCATTTCCAACCCAAACACCAACCACGTAATCTGTTGTGGTACCAATAGCCCAAGCGTCACGAAAGCCAAAACTGGTTCCTGTTTTCCAAGCAATTTGTTTTGAGCCATCAAAAAACTCCCAACTTTCGTCACCTTCTGGTCGGTTGACTTCTTTTAAACTTTCGTAAGTGAGATAAATGGAGCCTGCATCAAACAGTGTTTTTTCACTGGTTTTTTTTCCGAAGTCAACCGTTTCCGAAGCCAAAAATGTAGGTTCACAAAATTCGTTGGAATAATATTCACTCGACGTTTCAGAAAAATGATTTAAAGTCGAAGACAATGCCGCGTAGCTTTTGCACAAGTCCCAAAGGTTACTTTCGGCACCACCAAGAATAAGCGATAAACCGTAATGATTAGCATTGTATTTTAAATCTTTTAGCTGAAGTGTTTTTAAGTAATGATGAAACCGATCCAACCCAAACTCCTGAAGCATCCTCACCGAAGGCACATTTAGCGAACGAGACAAAGCTCTACTTGCTGGTATGGCACCATCGTATGTTTTGTTGTAATTTTCGGGATTGTAACTCCCAAATTGCGTGGGTACATCGGCCACTAAAGTGTTGGGTAAAATATCACCAGCATCGAGCATTGCAGCATATAAAAACGGTTTTAAAATACTACCTGTACTTCTTGGTTTATCAATAATATCCACATCTTTTTGATGGGATTTATCGGTAGGCGTGTTGCCAACGTAAGCCAAAACCTGTCTGGTTTTTACATCTAGAACCAAAACTGCAGCATTGTAAATTTCATTCTGACTTAATTCATTGTAATGTCTTTTTACAATACGATTAACCTGCTGCTGCAATGGTGTGTTGATGGTTGTTTTTATGTGTTTACCAGAATAATTTTGAGTCACTTTTTGCAACAAATGAGGTGCGATTTGTGGCAACGGATACGGTTTTTTTGGCAAACTTTCGGCAACGGATAAATTATAAGTTAACGAATCAATAATTTGGTTTTGAAGCAATTTTGCTAAAAGACGGTTACGTTTTTTAAGTAAACGTTCTTGGTTTTTCCCAGGATAAATTAAACTAGGAGCATTAGGTAAAACAGCTAAAGTGGCACTTTCAGCCCAAGAAAGTTCATTCGAATTTCTGTTAAAATAACGCCACGAAGCAGCATCTAAACCAACGACATTGCCTCCAAAAGGTGCATTGCTGCTGTAGTAAGAGAGAATTTTATCTTTAGAAGTTCGCAACTCCAAGCGTGTTGCTAGAATGATTTCAATGGCTTTTTCAAAATAGGTTCTGTTTTTGCCCTTTCTGGATAAACGAATCACTTGTTGGGTAATGGTGCTTCCGCCACGTTTTATTCCATCAGATTTTAGATTTTCGCGTAAAGCTTTAAAAATGGAAACTGGATTAAAACCAGGATGCTTGTAGAAATATTCGTCTTCAAACTGAATAATACAATTTTTGAATTTCTCTGGAATACTATCGTTATGCGGAAATCGCCATTGGCCATCTTTTGCAATTTTAGCGCCTAATAATTCGTCGTTTTTACTGGTGATAACTGTTGCAGTTGGGTCTTTGAAAAGTTGTTTAGGCAAACAGAAATAGTAGGCAATCAGCAATACAAAAAGTACTGCTGACTTTATTTTGTTGTTCTTTATGTAGGTTAATATTCTGTTCATTTAACTTTTCACCCTTCCGACTTTAAACCCTTACTTGGGTTTAAAGCCACTTTCCCTTTAAGGGAAGGAGTTTGTTGCTTGCTAGCTTGTTTTTTGTTCGTTAGCTCGTACTATTCTCTGTTTAACTCTCCTCCTTTGCAAGGAGAAGAGGTTTCAATTTCAATAAAGAAATTGAAAGCGAGGTGGTTCTTACTCTCTAAAATGACTACTTATCTCTTCCAGAACTTCAGTTAGGTTTTCAAACACCAATTTATTTTCAAAACGAATTATCTTAAATCCTAATCCTTCTAAAACTTGTGTGCGCTCATAATCATAATTTTGTTGTGCAAAATCTAAATGATATGCACCATCCAGTTCAATGATTAGCTTTTCCGAAGCACAATAAAAATCCACAATGAAATTGGTGATGCTGTGTTGCCTTCTGAATTTTCTGCCTTTTAGTTGCTTTCTTTGAAGGTGTTTCCATAAAGTAGCTTCAGCAGGTGTTAGATTTTTTCGAAGTTCTTTTCGACGTTCTTCTAAATGTTTATGGTTGTGTATTTTGTTTTTCATAGTGTACTTTCCTTAAACCCTTCCGACTTTGATTTCTTTCTTGAAATCAAATCCACCTTCCCTTTTAAAGGGAAGGAGTGAAATTATTCGGTTATTAATTTACAATTATCATTAACAAATTATTACTACTTTCAACTCTCTCCTCCTTGTAAGGAGGAGTGGCTTTAGTTTCAGCATAGAAACTAAAGTCGAGGTGGTTTTAAAGAGATTCCTGCTTTCGCAGGAATTCATACTCACGTTCTACCTTACAAATTTTCACATTGTACCAACTGTACCAATCTTGTCTGCCTTTTTGTTGCGCTACTAAATGTTCGGTGTTTTGTTTCCAGTTTTTTATAGCTTCCAGACTTTCCCAATAGCTCACTGTAATTCCAACGCCTGCACTGAGCGCAGTCGAAGTGTCGTTTCTTGCGCTATCCATACCTAAAAAGCCGTTTTGAGTTTTGGCAAGTGCTTCCATTTTGTTTGCCATTTCAGCATAACCTTCAATATCTTCTTTTTGAGTTGAAGTGAAAATGACTGCATAATAGGGTTTAAAATCTTTCTTCATAGCGTGAGCTTTCTTTTGTCCCAAGTTAAAACTTGAACACCTTTAGAGTAATGTATTCTATCAGGTTTGTTATTGATTAAGTGATTGAATTTAGGGTAATCTAGTTCTAACTTTTTTATTGAAATAGATTCCATTGGCCATTCAACGTGATGCACATCGTACTCAATAATATGGTTTTTATAATCCTGAAAAACCGCATAACGTTCGGTTAGCCAAATATCGGTTTCATCTTTTATAATCTGTTTGTTGTCAAAACGATATTCAGTGTAAAATGAATTGTCGTAATTCTTGTTTATGGAAGTAAAGCTAAAGTCCGTTCGTTCCATTTTAGAATAATAATACGGAAATTTAGACATTGCTTTTAAAACCTTGCACGAGGAGCGTTTACCGCCTTCCATACTTAAAAAGTAAACACTGGGTTTGCCATTGCAAGTAATATAAACCCGTATGTTTATTTCATGAAAATCTGATATGTGTGGGACTTTAGGCAAGCTTCTTACACCAATATTATTCATATTAAAAGCCACCAAACTCACCCAAGTTTTTCCATGAATTGTATCTACCGATACGCCTTTAGGTAGAAAAGGGACTATTTGCTCTGGAGTAATTTCCCAATGCAAAAAAATGACTTTGTTCCATTCCTGATAATATTTCCAAGAGCGCGAAGGAACTTCAAAAGGCCTGTGTTTAGTATGTTTTAGAATTTCTTTGGCTTTCATAGTATTTTTTCAGAAGCTGAAAATTTAGTTGATTTAACACGTCTAATTAACCCTTCCGTCTTTGATTTCTCTTTTGAAAATCAAATCCACCTTCCCTAAAAGGGAAGGAGTTGGGTTTGTTTGTATCTTGTTTTTTATCCTTTAGTTTGTTTACTCTCAATTTTTACTCTCCTCCTTACAAGGAGGAGTGGCTTCAGTTTTCCTGAAAAACTGAAGTCGAGATGGTATTTCCACGCTACTTCTCAACGGCTATCCACTGTCCTTTAGTTCTCACTAAATACTCATTGTCATACATCGCTTCGGCTTGAATCCCTGGTAAATAATAAGTTCCTAAATAGGACGCATTTAACATCACGTTAAAGGTTTTGGTGTCATGTTTTCCTTTTTTACTTAAATCGAAATAGAAATTCACACGGTCGTCTCTTATGTCAGTATAACGTGCTTGACTTGTTGTCGTGTTGCCAAAATCGGTGAAACGTGTGTTCACAATTTCCCAACCAGAAGGGAAAATTTGCGTCAACGCTACATCGTTCACGTTTTCATTTTTAAGATTACTAACGCTAACAGTTGCCACAAAATCCTGACCTTGTTGCAGTTTAGAAACATCCATTTTGTTGCCTTTTAAATCTTTGTATTGCACCGAAACGCTTAATCCACGTTGTTCTGCAATTTCTTCACCCAAAGGCAATTTCCCTGAATTCAATACACGTACATACACCACATTGTCAATGTTATTGGTGAATGAAAGTGAATTAGCACCATCAATAATGTTGAGTTCTCGCTGCGCAATGGCACTTTTGGTGTTTATGGTTTCGGTTTTGCCATTGTTGGTATAGCTTATGTTCAAGGCTTTTCCTCCATTGGCTTCTACCATTTTTGCCATAGCCAATAAACTGTAGGCTGTGGTTTGGGTGCTCATCCAACGATTTCCAGACAGTTCTTTGGCAATGTATTGTGCCAATTCGCGCTGTTTTGGGTTTTGGGTCAAGACCATAGTTTCCAATGCCATGGCTCTATTTCTATCTGCCGAACCATAAGTATAATAGTTGTAACGAGGCGGTTGAAAATCAATATTGGCACGTTGCGAAATGCTTTCACTCGCTTCTTTTTGTCCTGCCAAGGCATAGGCTGCTGCCAATCGCCATTTGGCTTCGTTGGAAATTTCGGTAAACTCACGCAAACGGTTCATACTGGCTAAATCGGGTTCACCTGCCAATGCCAAAGTGTATAATCGGTAGGCTTGTGCTAAATCGGAATTGTAGGTTCTGTAACTCGGTCTCCAATCGCGAGCAGCTTGTTTTTGATAACTTAACCAATTGCTTTTGAAGGTTAACGGCAACACAAAACCTTTCTTTTCGGCTTCCAACATAAAATGGCCTGCATAACTGGTGCTCCAATCGTTAGCGGTGTTTTCTCCCATCCAATAACTCATTCCGCCATTTGGCTGCTGAAAATGGGCTAGTTTTTTAATGCCATTTTCAATGTTGGATTGAATGTTCTGCTTTTTATCATAGGTTAAATCGAAAATATCACTCAAGAATAACTGCGGAAAAACAGCTGAAGTAGTTTGTTCCAAACAACCGTGAGGATATTGAATTAAATATTGTAACCTGCGTGTGAAATCCATTGGAGGCAAGGTTGAAAATTCTACCGTTACGCTGTTGGTTCCTGCAACACCAAAGGTTGAAAAATCCAATGTACCTGTAGCTTTGGCTTCTAAAGTTTTGTCGATAGCTTTTGAAGTTATTGGATTTGGATTCACCACATCCAATTCTACTTTGTAAGTCGATTTTTCACCATTTCCAGAGGCAATGACTTCAACGGTATTGATACCTTTTGCTTTACTCACATCCAATTCAAAATACGCCATTTGCTCATCGGGTTTAGCAAAACTCAAGTTTTGGGTTTGCGCACCAACTACGGAAATGCCATCGCTTAATTTCAAGCTAATATTGACGTTTTTTACTTTGTTTTCCATCGCAAAAACAGTCACAGGAAGCGTTACTTTTTCGCCAGGGCTTAATTTCCGCGGAAGCGAAGCCAACACCATCAACGGTTTTTTCACTTGTACGGTTTTTTCGGTGCTTCCGTAAGCTTCTTTGGTATTGTCTCCAGCAACCACCATAGTGCGAACCGAACCAATATAATTTGGCAGTTTAATGCTGTGCGTGTTGTTTTCACCAGCTTTTAAAGTAAATGGGCCTAAATAGGTAACCACAGGTTTAAAACGGTTGGCTTTTTTGTTCTTTCCAGCCAATGCGCTGCCATCACCACCAATGGCAATTACTTGGTCGATACTACCAGAATAAGCGCCAATAACATCGTCGAAAATATCCCAAGTTTTTACGCCCAAAGCTTGACGCTTGTAAAATTCGTCCCAAGCATTTGGGGTTTTAAAACGCGTTAAATCGAGCAAACCTTCTTCAACCATCGCAATAGTGTAAGTCATGGATTTGTTGTTTTTTTCTGAAACCGAAACTTTAAATTCTTGTTCTGGTTTTAACACATCTGGCATTTTTAGTTGAGGTTCCAACTTGGTATTTGGGTCTTCCACCATAATTGGAATGACGCCATACAAACGAATTGGTAAATCGTTTGCCGAAATAGCGTGTGGCTGCAACAATGAAATATTTACGAACACATTTGGCGCCATTATATTGGTTATAGGAACATCCACAACCGTTTCGCCTTGTTGGGTTTTTACCCATCTGTAATCGAGGACTTCGGTGCCATTTTCGATGCTCACCAAAGCACGTCCTTCGTTACCAGAATTAAAAGTGATTTTTGCCGTTTCGCCAACATTGTACTGTTCTTTATCGGCTGAAAACACTAACATTTTAGCCGCTTCTTTATCGTTTGAAGGTGCTTTTTGCCACCAGTTTTTATAGAAATAAGCGGTTCGTCCTGTGGCGTGACCACTTTTTGGGTCAACCACTCTAATGAGATAACGACCACGTTCGTTATCTGGAATTTTTATGCTGAATGAGCCTTTTCCGTTGGCATTGGTATTGACTTTTGTGTCTAAATACGGTCTGTGGTAGGTGCTCGACACGTAACTCGATAGGTTATCGTAAGAAGAATTCCACCACCAACGCCATTCAATTTTATAGACTTTTACTTCAAGATTGTTACGCTTAATAGGTTTACCATCTTTATCGACCACAACCACATCAAAGGTTTGGTTTTCATCTGTAAAAAACGAACCGTAGGCATTTCCTTTAGGTGATTTCAATCCAACAAACGACTCGTAAGGCGCATATTGTTTGGTAAAAGCATCCATTGAGAAGTCGCCACCATTTTCAAAGGCACGAACCAAAAATTGTACGTTCAGCATGCCAGGAGCATTTTTGCCGACTTCCAATTTTTTGTTGATGCTTGCTAAACCTTCAGCATTTACATTGCCTTCAAACACGTTGATTTCTTCGGTGTTGAACTCGCGAGTTGGATCGTTAAAAACGTAATCGGTATAATTTTTAAACCCTGAATACGATGTGCTGAATTTTGCCTTCACTTCAGCTTTTAAGTTTTTTCCAGCAGCTCCGTGAAGCCATTTTACGTCCAAAGTTCCGTTTAATAGTTCGTTACTTGTTAAAATGTCGTTTTCAAAATCGACTTTAAGTTTTAATCGGTTGGGTTTTACGGTTTCAATTTTCAATCCTTTATGAAAGGTCGCTCCACCAACCGAAACTTTGGCGTTGTAATTTCCGGTTTTGTCTTCGGTTGATGTTGGTACGGTAAACGTGTAAAAATTGTTGAGGTTATCCGCAGTAATATTTTTGTAAACCAACTTGCCGTTAGGGTCAGTGATTTCCAGTTTTACGGGATGTCCTTTGGGGAGTTTGTTGGCAACATCATTCAACATAAAAGTTAAATGTAGCGTGTCTCCAGGTCGCCACACACCACGTTCGCCATAAATATAGCCCTTAAGTCCGCGTTGTAATTTATTTCCTGAAACATCAAATTTACTTAACGACAACGAATTGCCATCAGCCAACTTTACATAGGTTTTGTTGGCGCCTTTGGTAACAATGGCAAATGACGCGTGTTTTTCGGCATCAATAGTTACGAGTCCATCTTTGTCGGTAAATAAAGAAGCGATTTCTTGTTGCTGAAAGTTGTAAATTTTAACCGACGCATTGGCTTCAGGGTTGGTGGTTAAAATATCAGTTACCGCAAAATAATAGGAATTGTTGGTACTTTTTTTAGCAATCACGCCCAAGTTTGAACCCAATAGATTTTGAGATACGATACGGTTTTCGTTGTAATACGCTTCGTGACAAGGGTTATCGCGTTCACGCCAATTGTAGGTGTAGTTTCGGTATCTGTAAGTGAGGTTGTCCCAATATTCTTCTTCCTTTAATTCCTCATCTTCGGTAAAAGTCTCATTGTAATCGCCTTCGTAATAATAGTCTTCTTCGTAGTAATAATCGTCGTATTCATCATCTTCTGCATTGGTGACAGAGGTGTTTGCAGAGCAATCGTACAACGAATAATTTTTGTTGAAACTCAATTCCACACGATACATTGCGCCAGCATCAGCCTTAAAATAATGGGATAAATCAATACTGTAGGCTTTCCATTTCCCAGTGTTTTCGGCAGCAGTTTGTAGTTGAATGGTTTGTTTGGCAATGCGACGACCAACCTTTTTAATATTGTATTCGTTGTTGCTGTTGAGGTTATTGTCCTGAAGGAATTGCAGAATATTATCTTCAAAAATCTTGATGATGCGTACATCAACAGCACTTAAATTTACCGCTTCAAAATTGAATTTCAATTCTTGTGAATTTGGTAAAATGGTACCATTGCTGATTAATCGAACTTGCGGTTTTAATTCTTCAAAAGCAATGCTTTCAGAAAATGGTTTTTTGAGTTTAAAGCCTTCATCGTTGGAAATGCCTTGAAACACATCTACCAGAATATTGCCAACCAGCTTACTGTCAGGATAAACTTTTAGCACATTGCCATCAACAACATATTTTGGGTTTTTTACATTTTGAATAGTGACCAATCCGTCAAAATTTTGCTGCTTCTTTAATGGGTCGGAAAAGTTAATGGAAAGGTATTGTTCAGGTGATTGAATAACATCTACATCAATAATGGTGAAGTTGTTAATCCCAGGAATGACCACTTTGTTTTCGCCAGAATTATCTGCTTTTATAGCTTTTCCATTCCACTTTACGAGAATTTCGCTATCCTCAATTTTTCGGTTGATGCTATCAATTCTAAATTCAAAAACTTTTGAACGCGTGTTGTTTTCATTAAAAACAATGGACAGATTTTTTCCGTCTTGAGAGGCTTCAACTAATTTTTTAGCATCTTCTAAATTAATCACATCTGCCGAACGTAAAATAGACTCTAGATACTGCCAGTTTTTGCTGTAGGATTGTAGGTTGTTGGTAACGATACTGAAATTTGGCGTGATAGTTTTAAACTGAAAGGTGTAATCTTCAAACCCTTTCGGAATGTTGTCGTAAATCTTGTTCAGCTTTACTGAAACAGTGTATTCTGTTGCAGGTTCTAGAGGTTCGTCTGGAGTAAAAATTAGTGTGTGTTTGTTGGCTACTGTTAGTTTTCCTTCAGAATGTGGTGAGATAGACACGATCTTATCGGTAATTTCTTGTCCCATTTCCCAACCCTCAACATCGTTTGCCAAATTAATTTGAATAGGATCAACTACCGAAACTAATCCTGAAGAGGTGTAACTTATATAATCTCTAAATTTAAAAAGGTTGTCGGTTTCTACTTCTTTCTTTTTGCAGGATGCGACTAGCGTAAGCACAGCTACGATAGCCAAAAATTTTCTTAATGGCATAGATTGATGGTTTTAAAAAATTGAACTTAATAAAAAGAAGTGTAGGTAATTCCTTATAAAATAATTACGCTCAATTTTTAAGTTTTAGTCTTTGGGTTTCTGTTAAATAAGTCTTAAATTTTTAATTAAACTTAAAGTTTTAAAGTTACGTTTTTTAAAAATGAACTCTCAAGTTAAAACGACAATTTATTAGTATCTTCGCATAAAAATTTAATAATTCATAAAAAAACGACAAATATGGATGCAATCGCTACCGATTTCGGAATAAAAGAAGCGTTACAACAATTAGGAGTTAAAGATATAAATGAAGGTACATCTACAGGTGTAAATAACTTCTCTAATGGAGATGTTATTGAAAGTTATTCTCCTGTTGATGGAAAATTGATAGCCAAAGTAAAGGCGACAACAAAAGACGATTATGAAAAAGTGATGCAAGCAGCTACTTCAGCTTTTAAAACTTGGAGAGTAATGCCTGCGCCACAACGTGGAGAAATAGTACGTCAGTTTGGTGATAAATTAAGAGAAAAGAAAGAAGCTCTTGGTAAATTGGTGTCTTATGAAATGGGTAAATCTTACCAAGAAGGTTTAGGTGAAGTTCAAGAGATGATTGATATCTGTGATTTTGCTGTAGGGTTATCTCGTCAGCTTCATGGTTTAACGATGCACTCTGAAAGACCAGGACATAGAATGTATGAGCAATACCATCCGCTTGGTGTTGTTGGTATTATTTCTGCATTTAATTTCCCTGTAGCTGTTTGGTCATGGAACACAGCTTTAGCTTGGATTTGTGGTGATGTTTGTGTTTGGAAACCTAGTGAGAAAGCTCCAATTTGTGGAGTAGCTTGTCAAAACATTGCAGCTGAAGTTTTTAAAGCTAATAATTTACCAGAAGGGATTTCTTGTTTAATCAATGGAGATTATACAGTAGGTGAAATGATGACTAAAGATACACGAGTGCCTTTAGTATCTGCAACCGGATCAACAAGAATGGGTAAAATTGTAGCTCAAGAAGTTGCAGGACGTTTAGGTAAAAGCTTATTAGAATTGGGAGGAAACAACGCAATAATTGTTACACCAGATGCTGATATTAAAATGACTGTTATAGGAGCAGTGTTTGGAGCTGTAGGAACTGCAGGACAACGTTGTACTTCTACAAGACGTTTAATCATTCACGATTCAATATACGATAAAGTAAAAGACGCTGTAGTAGATGCCTATAAGCAATTACGAATTGGTAATCCATTAGATGAAAACAATCATGTTGGACCATTAATTGATACTGATGCAGTAAAAATGTACCAAAATGCATTAACACAAGTTGTTGAAGAAGGTGGAAATATTGTTGTTGAAGGCGGTGTACTTTCAGGAGAAGGTTATGAAAGCGGTTGCTATGTAAAACCAGCAATTGCTGAAGCCAGAAATGATATGAAAATTGTACAGCATGAAACTTTTGCTCCAGTGTTATATTTATTAAAATACTCTGGTGATGTAGAAAATGCTATTGAGATGCAAAACGGTGTAGCTCAAGGATTGTCTTCAGCGATTATGACTAATAACTTACGCGAGGCAGAGCGTTTCTTATCTCATGCAGGAAGCGATTGTGGAATTGCTAATGTAAATATAGGAACATCAGGAGCTGAAATTGGTGGAGCCTTTGGAGGTGAAAAAGAAACTGGAGGAGGACGCGAGTCTGGTAGTGATGCTTGGAAAGTGTATATGCGTCGCCAAACAAACACTATAAATTATACTACTGAGTTGCCATTAGCGCAAGGTATTAAGTTTGATTTATAAACTGTTTTTTTTAAATAAATTAAAGCCACATCAAACGATGTGGCTTTTTTAGTTTTAACAAACTTTTAGTGTTGTTTTTAAAATTTTTGGAACTGTTTTTGAGTTATTGTTTTAAACGATTCAGGTTTCTGTAAGTCAAATATATATGAATCAAAAGCACATTCAACACTTATATTGGAGAGCAGGTTTTGGTATTACACCAAAGCAAATTGAGCAACTTATTGGTAAAACCAAAACACAGGTAGTTGACACGCTCTTTAGGCAATCTTCAAAAACTACCCCTTTAGAAATCGACTTAATAGAGCTCGAAAGTTTTTCTGGTGATAGGCTTAAAAAGAGTAAATCCGCTAGGATGGACTTCAATAAAATAAGTCGAGAAAAAATACTTGAATTTAATGGTGCTTGGATGCAAAGACTCATTGATACAAATGAGTTGCTACGAGAAAAAATGACTTTGTTTTGGGCAAATCATTTTGTTGTAAAAGAAGATAATGCAGTATTTGTTCAGCAATATAACAATGTTTTAAGACAATATGCTTTAGGGCATTTTGGTGATTTTGTAAAAGCCATATCCAAAGAGCCTGCAATGATAAAGTACCTTAATACCAAACAGAACCGAAAACAAAGCCCTAACGAGAATTTTGCCAGAGAATTAATGGAACTTTTTACTTTAGGAACAGGTCATTACACTGAGCAAGATATTAAGCAAAGTGCAAAAGCATTTACAGGATATAACCATGATTTTGAAGGTGATTTCAATCTTAGACAAAGACAGCATGACACAGGGTTTAAATACTTTTTTGGTAAGGCAGGAAAGTATGATGGTGATGATATAATTGACATTATTTTAGAACAAAAACAATGCGCTAAGTTTATATGTGAAAAGGTGTACAAGTATTTTGTGAATGATAGAGTAAATTCAGTTCACATTGAACAGATGGTTAATCAATTTTATCCTAATTATAACATTGAAAAGTTAATGCGTTTTGTTTTTTCAGGTGATTGGTTTTATGCTGAAGAACATATTGGTTCAAAAATAAAATCACCAGTTGAATTAATTGTTGGGATAAATAATACTGTACCATTTAAGCTGAAAAATGAGCGCGATTCTTTAAAAATTCAACGTGTTTTGGGTCAAGTATTACTTTCTCCTCCTAATGTTGCTGGCTGGAAAGGTGGAAGAAGTTGGATAGACAGTAACACAATTATGATTAGGCTAAGATTAGCTTCGGTTTTATTGAATAATGCGTTTATATCTAGTAAAGAAGATGGTGATTTTGTTGATGCTTATAAACAGCGTTTATTAAAAAGAAATAAAAACAACCTACCTTTTCAAACAGATGCTAAATGGTCGGTTTTTGAGTCTAATTTCAGCAAAACAAAGGTCAATGACCTTAAAGAGTATATTATTCAACAACCTTTAAACAATGGTACGCTGTCTTATCTTAATAATTTAAACAAATCTTCAAAACAAGATGTATGTATTCAACTTATGTCGTTGCCAGAATATCAAATGTGTTAAGTTATGGATAGAAGAAAATTTATAAAAAACTCAACCTTAGCAAGCAGTTTGTTTTTTGTTCCAAGCTTTGTAAAAGCCTTTGAAACAGTAGCAAGTTCTAAACTAGGCTTTAAACGATTGGTCATTATTCAATTGTCAGGAGGAAATGATGGGCTAAATACTGTTGTTCCTTTTAGAGATGATTTGTACCATAACGCAAGACCAACAATAGCATTAGGAAAAGACGATGTTTTAAAGTTGAATGATGATATAGGATTACACTCTAGCTTGGGTCCTTTAAAACGATTGTATGATCAAGGTTACTTGTCTATCATAAACAATGTTGGGTATCCAAACCCTAATCGGTCACATTTTAGAGCTACTGACATTTGGCAAACCGCAAGCGGCTCTGAAGAGTATAAGCAGAGTGGTTGGATAGGTCGTTTTTTGGATAATTATGGCGAACATCCTTACAATGCAATTGAAATAGATGACAGTCTTTCATTGGCTTTAAAAGGTGAAGAGTTTAATGGTATTGCAACTAAAAACCCTGAAGCATTATTTAAAACCGCAAACGACCCATATTTTAGAGGAGTACTTAACCACTATAATGATGAACACTTAAGTGAACACAATTTGGGCTATTTGTATAAAAGTATGATAGCTGCAGAGTCATCAGCAAAGTACATTTATGAAACTACAAAAACGATTAGTTCAACTCAAGAATATCCTAATAACCAATTTGGAGCGCAGTTAAAAACAATGGCTAAATTTATTAATTCAGGTATTGATACTAAAGTGTTTTATTCCTCTTTAGGAGGTTTTGATACTCATGCAAACCAAAAAGGCACGCATAGTAGGTTATTAGAAATTTATGCAGAAAGTATTGAGGCTTTTGTAAAAGATTTGAAACAGCAAAACACCTTTAAAGACACGCTCATTTTAACGTTTTCTGAATTTGGGCGACGCGTAAAACAAAATGCAGGACATGGTACAGATCATGGTTCTGCAAACAATGTATTTATTGTTGGTGAAAACTTAAAGCGACAAGGACTTTACAATGATATGGCTAGCTTATCTAACTTGGATGCCAATGGAGATATAAAATTTGAAATCGATTTTAGGTCTATTTATGCTACAGTATTAAACAAATGGTTAATGGTAGATGACACTAAAATTTTGAACAAAAACTTTATGAATCTAAAGTTTATATAAAACAAAAACCTTACTTCAATGCCGAACTTTTATCGGGAGAAATAAGGTTGATTTGTAATTGATTAATAGCACTGCTAAAATCATAAAAATTAAATATATAGGTAAAAAAATACTATGAGATGCAGAAAAAAATGTATGAACGGTAAATTCAATAAAAAACTAGCTGTATTTCACTTTTCTTAAAATTCTCATCGTGTCTTTATAAAGTGAATACACGTTGCTTTTATGTGCTTTTAAAAATGGTTTAGCTTCGTCAAGTTTATCAATAGCTTCATGAAAAAGGTTGAGGTAACATATTAAGTATGTTGCTGGTAAGTTTAATAAATCTTCTTCTTCATTTTTATTTAAAAGAAGCCCTTTTTTTAGTTTTTCAAGAATTTTATTGTTGGTGTTGTATATATGATGAAGTACTTTTTTGTCGTATTGTGGAGGCTGAAACAGTAGCTGTGTATTAATGCTGTAGTTTGCGTTGTTTTCAAAACTAATTATGGTTTCCTCTAAAGGATAATACTTATAAGAATTTTGAAGTCCAAGGCTAACGTATTCAACTATTTTAAAAGAACTTTCAGTGTATTCAATAGAAACTTCATCGAGTGTTGAATAAAACAAGCGCACTTCTTCGTTTATCAATTTAATATCTACTCTTGAAAAGAATATTTCATTTTTCACTACTTTTTTCTGCCCTGACCAACACACTACAAAGTATTCTTTAAACACCTTATATTGAGGGTTAAAATCTTTACGTTTGGTCATAAAATCAAACACACCATCAAGTGTGTGTTCTATATTGTTTTGCGCATGAGATTCAATGGCTTCAACAAGTTTTGAATTGACATCTTTTATTTCAATATCAAACACTTTAGGCATGCTCATGCTACCGTCTCTAAAAAAGACTGAGCCACCATAATATTTCCAAATGTTTTTTCTTAATGAAGTAATTTTATCATTTGGTCTAATGGTTACCAAACCCACAACTTTGTCGTCAGGTAAATGAGGAAATGGTATGTTTTCGTATTGTACAATAGGAGGATTTGTAAGATAAGCGTTGATGAGGTTTTGAATTTTACTATCGTCAAAAAAATCAACGCCAATAATAGCATTATCTGAATCTTCAACACCAATAACTATATAAGAATTGTTTTTAGGGTTGCTATTAGATAAGGCGCAAATGTGTTTTAAAAATTTAGCTTTTCCTTCCTTTTGACTAATATCAACTTTTCGCTTTTTGTCATAAAAACTGTTCTCATCGTTATGAGCTAGTAGGTTTTTTATGAGTAGGCGTTTATTAATCATAATTTAAATTTCCTGTGAAAGCAGGAATCTATATTATAGTTCAATGTTCTTTTTTCACAATTGTCGAGCTCGCTTGAGCGGTAGGAAATACAAGTAGGTCAGCGATATTTACATGAGCAGGTCGTGTTACTGCAAAATAAATTATTTCAGCAACATCTTCAGCCTGTAGTGCCTTGTAACCTTTGTAAACAGAGTCTGCTTGCTCACCTCCTTTAAAGCGTACTTTAGAAAACTCTGTTTCAACCAAACCAGGATTTATAGCAGTTACTTTTATTCCAAATTCGTTTAAATCTATTCGCATACCTTCAGTAATCGCTAACACGGCATGTTTGCTGGCACAATACACATTGCCTTTTGGATAGACTTCTTTTCCTGCTGATGACCCAATGTTTATTATATGACCTGATTTTCGCTCAGTCATTTGTGGAATAATCGCTTTGCTAACATAAAGTAAACCTTTTACGTTTATATCCATCATTGCGTCCCAATCGTCGAGACTTCCATCTTGTATTGGGTCAAGTCCATGGGCATTTCCTGCATTATTGATTAATATATCAATGGTTTTAAAATTTTCAGGTAACGAAGCAATAGCATCTAATGTTTCGTTTTTGTGTCTTACATCAAAATTAAGAGTCACAACATCGGTTTCTTTTTCTAAAGCCTTTTTTACAATCTCTAAACGTTCTTGCCTACGACCACAAAGTATCAAGTTGATACCATGTTTAGCAAATAGGTGTGCTGTTGCTCGTCCAATACCACTTGTGGCTCCAGTGATTAACGCTGTTTTTTTCATAGTCTCTTTTTTTTATTTTCTGGCGGAATTAGATACTTAGAGTTTTCAGTTTTATAATATGTGTCGATGATGAAAAACATACAAAAACTAAAAATGCAAGTGATACAAATATGCCACGAAAATGAAACAATTTTACTTTCTGTTTTGTCAGGAAAAAATCTAATGATTACTGCGGTTAATCCCATTAAAAACATTGCAGACCAGAAGAGGTATATGCTTTTTTGATAGGGAAGTTTAACCATAAAAAAGCCTATAACTATTGAAATAGAAAAATAAACTAATAACCTAAGTATTAATTTAAAGGCTTTTTTCTTCATTATATTTTTTGTTTTAAGGTACTTTATGGCCTTGGCAAGCGGTTAAAATTAAAAACCAATCTTCAAGCTCTAAATCAATAGTAGCAGCCTTTGAGGTAGCAACAATGCGTTCTTTATTAGTAGTTCCTACAACAGGTGTTATTTGAGCAGGATGCTTTAATATCCAAGCCAAAAGTAGTTGGTCTTTTGAGGCGTTATATTTATCAGTTAATGCTTCTAGTTGCTTGTGTATGCGTTGGGTTTGGTTAGTTTCATCTTTAAAAACTATTCCTAGAGGAGACCAACACATTGGCTTTATACCGTTGGTTAACATATAGTCTAGTGTGCCATCGTGCATAGCTGTATGTTGTGTAAGTGAAAACTCAATTTGGTTTACATCTATATCTATTCTTAACCCAAGAAGCTCCATTTGTGAAGGTGTAAAATTTGAAACTCCAAACGATTTTATCTTTCCTTCTTTTTTTAAGATTGTAATAGCTTCAGCAATTTCATTAGGATGCATTAATGGACTTGGTCTGTGTAATAATAATAGATCTAAGTAATCGGTTTTTAAATGCTTTAAAGAGTTTTCGGTAGACCAGATAATGTAATCTTTACTGTAGTCATAATGTTTCACTTTATTATTGCGGTTTTCAGTAATATACTGTATGCCACATTTACTTATCAGTTGTATGTGTTCTCTATCAATGCCACTTATAGCATAGGCATCACCAAATTGAGATTCATTGGTGTAGCCTCCATAAATATCAGCATGATCAAAAGTTGTGATTTGTTGTTCTATGCAATGGTGCATAAAGGCTTCCATTTCTTTTTTAGAAAACTGTTTTCCCCAATTTCCCCAGGTCATCGTACCTGCAATAATTTTAGAATAGTTCAAGAGATTTTAATGTTTATTGTAATTATCAGATAAAAATACTTAAAACACATTTATTATTAAACTTTTGTTGGTTTATATATTTATTATGAATTGATTATTAGTTGTTTATTCGTGGTTTCATAAGGGGAAACATCTAAAATGCTATTTAGTACGTACATATTTATGTAACCAAAAAACAATTAATATGATTTTTATGAGACAAGCTAAATTAATTTTAATGTCAGTTTTAACACTAGGTTTCTTAGCATGTAGTGATGATGATACAACAAGTTCTCCACAAGGAACATCAAAGATTTCAGTAAAATTAATGGATGCACCTGGAGATTATGACAATGTATTTGTTGAAGTAGTTGACGTTATGGTTAAAGTAAATGACGACAGTGATGATGATAGTGGATGGGTAAGCGTTGAAGCTATAAATACAGGAGTTTATGATTTACTAGAACTCACAGGAGGAATTAATGTGCTTTTAGCTGATGATTATGAAGTGCCCTCAGGAACACTTAATCAAATACGCTTGGTTTTAGGTGATGACAATACAATTGTAATTGATGGGGAAACACAACCATTAAATACACCTTCAGCGCAACAATCAGGTTTAAAAATTCAAGTAAACGAAACACTGCTCCCAGATTATGAGTATACTTTTCTTTTAGATTTTGATGTAGATGAGTCTGTGGTAATTGCAGGAAACTCAGGAAATATTAATCTAAAGCCTGTTATTAGAGCTTCGGTTGAAGCTGAAACAGGTATTATTAGCGGAAGTGTTTTACCAATAGGAATCCAAACAGAAGTTAGTGCAACCAATGGTGTTGATACTGTATCTGCCTTTGTAGATGAATCAGGTTATTTCCAATTAGTAGGATTAGCTTCAGGAAGCTATACTGTTACAATAACTCCTGATGTAAGTTCTGAATTGCCAATACAGACTATTGAAAATGTTGAAGTCAATGTAGGCTCAAATACTGATTTAGGCGTTGTAACCTTAGAGTAAATTATTAAAACATATAAATATTTGTTAAAGCGTAGTGCAATTGGCACTACGCTTTATTTTTTAACCAATTATTAACAACAGCACACAAAAAATTTTAACAATTTGCATCACTCAAATAAGCATACTATATTCGAGCTTTTTAAAAACCAAAAAATGATGGAAGATACAAGTACAATTGATATTAAGTCAATTAACGAGAAAATTGAAAAAGAAAGTGCTTTTGTTGATTTACTTACTTTAGAAATGAATAAAGTAATTGTTGGGCAAAAACACATGGTTGAACGATTACTTATCGGATTACTTGGACAAGGTCATATCCTTCTAGAAGGAGTTCCTGGGTTAGCAAAAACATTGGCTATTAACACGCTTTCTCAAGCGGTTGATGGTAGTTTTAGCAGAATTCAGTTTACACCAGATTTATTACCTGCCGACGTTACAGGTACATTAATCTACAACATGAAGCAAAACGACTTCTCTATAAAAAAAGGACCAATATTTGCCAATTTTGTACTTGCTGATGAGATTAACAGAGCACCTGCAAAAGTGCAGTCGGCATTACTAGAAGCGATGCAAGAAAAGCAAGTAACTATTGGTGACGACACCTTTAAATTAGATAAGCCGTTTTTGGTTATGGCAACACAAAACCCAGTTGAGCAAGAAGGAACTTATCCGTTACCTGAAGCACAAGTCGACCGTTTTATGTTGAAAACAGTTATTGATTATCCTAAAATTGAAGAAGAACAATTAATTGTTCGCGCTAACTTAAAAGGTGCTTTCGAAAAAGTAAACCCTGTAGTATCACTTCAACAAATTCTCAATGCTCAAAAAGCAGTTAGAGAAGTGTATATGGATGAAAAAATAGAAAAGTACATCCTCGATATTATTTTTGCTACACGTTATCCTGAAAAATATAAACTAGCCGATTTAAAACCACTAATTTCTTTTGGTGCATCACCTCGTGGAAGCATCAATCTTGCAACTGCTGCAAAATGTTATGCTTTTATAAAACGTCGTGGATATGTTATTCCTGAAGATGTTAGAGCTGTGGTTTATGATGTGTTACGTCACAGAATTGGAATTACTTACGAAGCCGAAGCCGAAAATGTAACTTCAGTAGACATCATTAATAAAATCGTAAACGAGATTGAAGTACCTTAATTAGTTGGCAGTATTCAGTCGTGAGTCTTCAGTGTAAAACTGAAAACTAATTACTGGATGCTATTTTAGGACTGCTTACTGCATACTGAACACTGCATACTAAAAAAAATGGATACTAAAGAATTACTAAAAAAAGTACGAAAAATAGAGATTAAGACACGTCGATTGTCTGATCATATTTTTGGTGGTGAGTATCACTCAACCTTCAAGGGTCGTGGTATGACTTTTTCTGAAGTAAGGCAGTACCAATATGGTGATGATGTTCGTAATATAGACTGGAATGTAACTGCACGTTATAACGAACCATATATCAAGGTTTTTGAAGAAGAGCGAGAACTTACCATGATGCTTATGGTAGATGTTTCAGGTTCTGAATTTTTTGGAACCGAAGCTCAGTTTAAAAATGAAGTTGTAACCGAAATAGCTGCAACACTAGCATTTTCTGCAACTCAAAACAATGATAAAATTGGACTCATTCTCTTTTCAGATGATGTTGAGCTGTATATTCCACCTAAAAAAGGACGCTCGCATGTACTTCGTATTATAAGAGAGCTCATAGAATTTCAACCTAAAAGTAAACAAACCAATGTTGCTGAGGCGTTGAAGTTTCTTTCTAACGTAATGAAAAAGAAAGCCATAGTTTTTGTGCTTAGCGATTTTATTACTGATGACTATAAGCAAACCTTAAAAATTGCATCAGGAAGACACGATGTTACTGGTATTAGGGTTTATGATAAACGCGAAGAAGACATGCCAAATATAGGTGTGGTACAAATGCAAGACGAAGAAAGTGGCGAGTTAATGCTTGTAAACACCCAGTCTAAAACAGTAAGACGTAACTACAGCAAATACTATAAAGAGCGAGTAGATTATTACAAGGACAGTTTTACAAAATCTGGTGCAGGAACTATTGATTGTCGAGTAGACGAAAGTTATGTGAAAAAATTGCTAGGGTATTTTAAACGTAGAGGATAAAACAATTTATGATTAACGATTTTAGAAATATGAATTTTAAAATAAAGAACAGAACAATGTTATTGTCTCTGTGCTTTGTGCTTTGTTCTGTATTCTCTTTTGCTCAGGTTACATCATCAATAGATTCTACTAAAATAAAAATAGGTGAGCAAATCACTTATAAAATTCAAGTTGAAGCAGACACCACTGCACTTGTGGTTTTTCCTGAAGGTCAAACATTTTCACCTCTTGAAATGATTGAGTCTTATAAAGTAGATACTACAAAGCTCGATGCCAAGTATAGTCTTATCAAAAAATATGGTTTAACGCAGTTTGATTCAGGTCACTATACCATACCAAGACAAAAAATTGTTATTGGAGATAAAACTTTTTTTACCGATTCGTTAAAAGTTGAGGTTTCCAATGTAGTTGTCGATACGACCAAACAAGGTCTTTATGATATTAAACCACTTATAGGTGTTGAAAAAAGTAAATCCAATTGGATAACAACTCTACTTATTGTAATTGCTATTTTAGCATTAGTTGCCTTTTTACTGTATTGGTTTATATGGCGAAAAAAGCCACTAACCGAAGAAGAGGAAATTGCATTACTTCCGCCTTATGACAGAGCAAAACTTGCTTTAAAAAAGCTAGATGAAACTAATTACCTTCAAAACGCTGAGTTAAAAGAATACTATTCAGAATTGACCTTTATTATCAGAAGGTATTTAGATGAAAAGGTGTATGATAAAGCCTTAGAAAGTACAACGGACGAGCTGATTTCAAGATTAAATCTTTTAAAAGATGCTAATCAAATTGACATTTCAAAAGAAGACATTAAAAACCTTGAGAATATTCTTAAGCGTGCCGATTTAGTAAAATTCGCTAAATCTGCTCCAGATGTTGCACTAGCCGAATTAGACCGAAATACTATCGATCTAGAAATTGACCATGTAAAAGAAGCCTTACCAGAACCTTCTGAAGAAGAAAAACTGCTTGACCAACAGTATAGAGAAACGCAAGAACGTAAGAAAAAGAGAAAGAAAATTATACTAACTGCTGCAATAGTTTTAGCACTTATGGCAGCAACTTTTACTGGGTTTTCAATTAAATATGGGTTTAACTATGTTGTGGATACCATCATAAGAAAAGAAACCAAACAACTTCTAGAAGGTAATTGGGTAACTAGTGATTATGGTGTGCCTCCAATAAGAATTTCAACACCAGAGGTTCTTAAACGCATAGAAGTTCCTGTTCCTGATGAGATGAAGGATAAAATGAAATTGACCACTTTTGGTTATGAATTACCAAATGAGCTAACTATAGTCATTTCAACCACAACTTTAGCCCAAAAGCAAGAAGGTATAGATTTAAACTTAGCTGTTGAAGATAACCTAAAAACGTTAGAAGGTAAAGGTGCAAAAAATATTATTACTAAATCAGATAAGTTTACCACACCTAATGGAGCCGAAGGCTTAAAAACCTATGGAACTTTAGATTTTCCTAAATCGCCAACCGATTTTATACATGGTAAATACACAATTTTGAGTTTTACTAGTAATGGAGTGGTTATTCAACAAGTACTTATCACTTGGATTGAAGATGATGAGTATGCAAATCAAATTGTTGATAGAATAATTAATTCAATTGAATTACAACAAAAAGAAACCGAATAGATGTTTGAAGGTATTGAGTTTTTAAATAAAGAGTTGTTTTGGTTGTTGTTATTACTACCATTGTTGTTGGTTTGGTATATCCTTAAACACAAAAAACAAACAGCCGAATTAAAAATATCTAGCCTTAAAGGGTTTAAGGTAACTAGTTCATGGTTGCCAAAACTTAAGCATCTCTTATTTGCGTTTAGGTTAATAGCATTAGGATTATTAATTACTGCATTAGCAAGACCACGAACGGTTGATGTTTCAACAAAAACCAAAACCACTAGAGGTATTGATATTGTAATGGCTATTGACGTGTCGGCAAGTATGTTGGCAAAAGACCTTTCACCTAACCGTTTGGAAGCCTTAAAAAAGGTAGCTGCTCAATTTATAAAAGGTAGGCCAAATGATAGAATAGGACTTGTTGAGTATGCAGGAGAAAGCTATACAAAAACGCCTATAACAAGTGACAAAGCTATAGTGCTTCGTTCGTTAAACGAGATTAAATACAATACTATTATTGAAGGCGGAACAGCAATAGGAATGGGTTTAGCAACCTCTGTTAACCGTTTAAAAGATAGTAAAGCCAAGAGTAAAGTTATTATTCTATTAACCGATGGAGTAAACAATTCAGGATTTATCGATCCAAAAATTGCTAGCGAATTAGCGGTTGAGTATGGTATAAAAACCTATACTATTGGTTTAGGAACCAATGGTATGGCATTGTCTCCTGTTCAAATTTTATCAAACGGAAACTTTCAATACGGAAGAGTTCAGGTCGAAATTGACGAGGAGCTGCTAAAAGAAATCGCTGAGGTTACAGGCGGAAAGTATTTTAGAGCAACTAACAATAAAAAGTTAGCCGAGATTTATGACGAAATCAATAAGTTAGAAAAAACCGAAATAGAAGAATTCAAGTTTTACAATTACGAAGAAAAATACCGTCCGTTAGTGCTACTGGCAGGATTTTTACTGTTGTTAGAATTCTTATTAAAAAATACAGTTTTTAGAAGTTTTATATAGATGTTTCAATTAGAAGAAAAAATATGGTTTTGGTTGCTACTGGTTATTCCGGTAATACTACTGTTCTTTTTGTTACTCCAATTATGGAAGTATAAAACGCAGCGTAAATTTGCTAATAAAACACTTTTAAAACGATTAAGTCCTAATCAGTCGTTATTCAAGTCAATTCTAAAAGTATTAGTGCTTTGTTTGGCATTTACGTTTATTACAATTGCACTGGTAAACCCAAAAATTGGTACAAAATTAGAAACCGTAAAACGTTCAGGAGTAGATATTGTTTTTGCTGTTGATGTCTCTAAAAGTATGCTTGCTGAAGATGTTGCTCCTAATAGATTGGACAAGGCAAAACAGCTAGTAACTCAAATCATAAACAATTTAGCAAGTGATAGAGTAGGTATTATTGCTTACGCAGGAAAAGCGTTTCCGCAATTACCAATTACAACCGATTATGCTTCGGCAAAAATGTTCCTTCAGAATATGAATACCGATATGCTATCCTCTCAAGGAACAGCAATCAACGAAGCTATCGAATTGGCTAAAACCTATTACGATGATGAGGAACAAACCAATAGAGTGTTAATCATTATTTCTGATGGTGAAGACCATAGCAATATTGCTACTAATGTTGCCGAAGAAGCTGGTGAAGAAGGCATCAGGATTTTTACAATTGGTGTAGGAGACGAAAAAGGAGGACCAATTCCAATAAAGCGAAATGGAGTGGTTTTAAACTATAAAAAAGATAACCAAGGCGAAACGGTTATCACACGTTTAAATGAAGTCACTTTAAAGGAAATTGCCAAAGAAGCAAATGGAGCTTACATTAATGGAAAAAACACAAACGAAGTTGTAGATAGCATTAGAGATATTCTTAACAAGATGGATAAAACCGAGTTTGAAGCAAAAGAATTTGCCGATTTTAAAGACCAGTACCAATGGTTTTTAGCCTTCGGAATTTTTCTATTGGTTTTTGATGTTTTGTTGTTAGAACGTAAGACAGGTTGGTTAAAGAAGTTGAATTTATTTAACGAAAACTTATGATAGTAAATGTCAAAAAATTAGTAATATTCGTTGATTTTGAAGCTTATGCCATGAAACAGATTGCTTTATTAATACTTATGTTGACCGCTTTTTCTGTCTATTCTCAAGACAAAGAAAAAGAGCAATTATTGGCTTTAAAAAAAGCTAATGACCATGTATATGAAGCTAACGATTTAATAGAAAAAGACGACTATATTTCTGCTGAAATGGAATATAGAAAAGCTATTTCAGAACAGCCGTCAAATGTAGTTGGAGCTTATAATTTAGGAACATCTTATGTTCAAAAAGGGAGTTACGAAGAAGCCTTGTATCGATTAGAACAAGCCACAAAATATTCAACTGATAAAGCAGCAAAACATAGTGCGTTTCACAATATTGGAAATATTTTAATGGAAAACGAACAATGTAAAGAAGCTGTTGAAGCTTATAAAAATGCATTGCGAAACGACCCAACCGATGATGAAACACGTTACAATTTAGCATTGGCTAAAGAATGTGCAGAAAACCAACAAGGTCAAGATCAAGATAAAAAAGACGACGAAAACGGAGAGGACGAAAAGAAAGAAGATCAAGAAAAAGAGCAAGAACAAGACGATCAAGAAAAAAAAGACGAAGGCGACCAAGACAAGAAAGAAGGTGACGATAAGAAAGATGAAGAAGGCAAGCCTAAAGATGAAAAACAAGAACAAAAAGATGGAGATAAAGACAAACAGCAGCAAAAACCGCAACCTGGTCAATTATCACCTCAACAAATAAAGAATTTGCTTGAAGCCATGAATAACCAAGAACAGAAAGTTCAAGAAAAAATGAATGCCGAAAAGCAAAAAGGAATAAAAGTACAAACAGAAAAGGATTGGTAATGATAGCTTGAAGCTGGAAGGCATAAGCTAGAAGAAACAAATACAATAACAGTAAACGTTAAATCATAAAATCAAAGAGTTTTACACCATGAAAATCTTAAAAAACATAACATTGTTAATTGCTCTACTTGTTACAAGTATAGGGATTTCTCAGGTTAAGTTTGAAGCTAAGGTGAGCAAAACTAAGTTAGGTATTAATGAACGCTTACGTATTGATTTTGAAATGAATAAAGATGGAGACAATTTTACACCTCCAGATTTTCAAGATTTTACGGTTATTGGTGGACCAAACACATCAGTAAGTAATACATGGTTAAACGGTAAACGTTCGTTTTCTAAAACCTATAGCTACTTTTTAGCACCAAAAAAGCGAGGTAAGTTTACTATTAAACAAGCAACTATTGAAATTGATGATCAGGTGTATAAAACTCAAACGGTTTCAGTAGAGGTTACTGCTGCTGTGAGTAGACCTAATGATCCTGATAATGCCGAAAATGTTGCGAATGAGAATATTCATCTAGTTGCCGAAATTTCTAAAACCAACCCTTACCTTAATGAAGCAATAACTGTAGTTTATAAGCTATATGTGTCGTCTTCAACAGGAGTAAGTAATTGGCGTGAAATTGATAATCCAAGATATAATGATTTTTGGAGTCAAAACATCAATATCAAAGGATTAAAGGTTCAAAACGGAACGTACAATGGTGAAGACTATCGTTATGTGGTACTTCGTAAAACAGTGCTTTACCCTCAAAAATCAGGAAAGCTTGAAATAGAACCTTTGTCGCTAGATGTTACTGTAGATGTGCCAACAAACCGAAGAGATATATTTGGAGGAAGATTAATGACCTCTGTACATAGAACAGTATCTGCAGGTAGCAAAACTATAAACGTAAAACCACTTCCTGAAAGTACTAAACCAGCTGATTTTACAGGAGCTGTTGGTGATTTCGATTTTAATATTTCAGCTTCTAAAAATCAATTAAATGCTTCGGAATCTTTACAGTTAAAAGTTGAAGTATCAGGAAACGGAAATTTAAAACTTTTTAATCTTCCTAAAATTACAGTACCTAGTTCATTAGAAATTTATGAGCCAGAGCATTCTGAAAATGTGAGAACCAATTTAGATGGTACACAAGGAAGCATTTCTGATAGTTACACAGTTGTGCCACAATTTAAAGGAAAGTATCCTATACCAAGTGTGTCGTTTTCGTATTTTGATTTAAAGACTGAAACTTACAAGAGAGTATCTTCAAAAGAGATTATAATTGATGTTTTAGAAGGTCCTACAAACAATTCAGCATCAGATAACAGCATTACTACTGCAGCAAATAACAAACAGAAGGTTGTATTAAGCAACGACCAATTTGCTTTTGTAAAGACTGAAACAAATCTTACGCCAACAACTACTACTCATTTCTTCAAGTCTACAGGATTTTGGAGTGCTTTGTTGTTACCGCTTTTAGCAATTCCTTTAGCAATAGTTTTTAGAAGAGAAAAAGAAAAGCGTAATGCAGATGTGTTCGGTAATAAAATTAGAAAAGCCGATAAGCTAGCTAAAAAATACTTAAGCGAAGCGAAACGTGCTTTAGGTAAAAAAGAAGCCTTTTATATTGCTTTGGAAAAAGCGCTTCATAACTACTTAAAAGCAAAACTGCACATTGAAACAAGTGATTTAAGTAAAGATAAAATACAAGCATTACTTGCTGAAAAAAGTGTAGACGCTAGTGTTGTATCAGAATTTATTGAAATCCTTAAAAACTGCGAATTGGCAAGATACACACCAATTTCTAATGTGGAGATGCAACAGGATTATGATAAAGCTGCAAAAACTATTTCGTTAATTGATAAACAAATGCAATAAGATGAAAAAGATATTGGTAATTATAACAGTATTGGTGTCTTCTTTTGGTTTTTCTCAAAACGAAGCATTGTTTGATCAGGGAAACACGTTATACAATGAAGGTAAATATGCCGAAGCAATAGAGAAGTATGATGCTATTTTAAAAAGCGACAAACACTCAGCCGAATTGTATTTTAATTTGGCCAATGCGCATTATAAACTCAATAATGTAGCTCCTAGCATTTATTACTACGAAAAAGCATTACAGTTGTCGCCAAACGATAAGGATATTAAAAACAATATGGCTTTTGCAAAGAATATGACCATTGATGCTATCGATGTAATGCCAGAAGTTGGTTTTTCAAGACTAATGAAAAGCGCAACAAATACATTTAGCTATGATAATTGGGCTTATTTATCGGTAGTAGGAATTATATTGTTTGTAATACTTTGTATTGTATATTATTTTAGTCAATCTACCGGTAAAAAGCGAATAACTTTCGTTTCTAGCTTATTGTTTTTAGTATTATCATTAGTGGCTTTAGCCTTTGCATTTCATAAATTTGAAATCGATAAAAACAATAAACCAGCAATAGTGTTTGCTCAAGAAAGCCAAGTTAAGAGTGAACCAAACCTAAGAAGCGAAGAAGCCTTTAAACTTCATGAAGGCACTAAAGTTCAAATTTTGGATACAGTAAACGATTGGAAAAAAATTAAACTTTCAGACGGAAAACAAGGCTGGATTCAGAATAAGGATATCAAAGAACTATAGTTTTAAAATATATTTAACGAATATTTAAAGTTCAAGTTTTATATTTGCAACTTATGTAATTTTCCTTTATGGGTAAGAAAGTCACATCATTAGCTATACTAATAATCTTTTCAGCTTTTTTAGCTGCACCTACAATTATTTCTATTGTGGACAAAGATTTTAATGTAGCTGCTTTCTACAGTGTAAACGAAGAGGAAAATAGCCAAAGCGAAATAAGTAAAAATGTTGAGGTTAAGTTTTTAGACAATTCATTATACGATGATTTAATTGTATTTGATAATAGTATAAAACACAACTCGCATTACCAAATTAACTATTCTTCTCTAAGCCTAGAGAACCTCTCTCCACCTCCCGAACAGCACATATTATAATTAGTTTTTTTACCTATTAGCTTAGTAATAGGTCACATTTTTATTATCAAATTTTAAAAACAAATTTTAATATGTTTAAAACAATTAAAAGTGATTTGCCGGCAAGTATTGTCGTGTTTTTTGTTGCCTTACCATTGTGTTTAGGTATTGCTCTAGCCAGTGGAGCACCATTATTTTCAGGATTAATAGCTGGTATAGTTGGAGGTATTGTTGTAGGAGGTTTAAGTGGATCTAAAATTGGAGTAAGTGGTCCAGCAGCAGGTTTAGCAGCTATCGTATTAACTGCTATTGGAACTTTAGGCGGTTATCAAAACTTTCTTGTAGCTGTTGTAATTGCTGGTGGTATTCAAATTTTATTTGGAGTTTTAAAAGCTGGAGTTATTGGGTATTATTTCCCGTCTTCAGTAATTAAAGGAATGCTTACAGGTATTGGTATCATTATTATTTTAAAACAAATCCCACACTTTTTTGGGTATGATGCTGAGCCAGAAGGAGCTGATAGTTTTTTAGAAGCTTCAGGAGAAAACACATTTTCTGCATTGCTTAGTATTTCTGATAATATTATTTGGGGCTCTTTTATTATTGGAGCTGTAGGTTTAGCAATTCTTATCCTTTGGGATAAAGTTTTGTCTAAAAAAGGTAAAATATTCCAATTGATACAAGGACCTTTAGTAGCCGTAATTTTAGGTATTATATGGTATGTGTTTACTAAGGATAACGAAAGCTTATCTATTGCTGAGTCGCATTTAGTAAGCGTTCCAATACCTGAAAGCGCATCGGACTTTTTTGGTCAATTTAGTTTCCCTAATTTTTCTGCTATCACTAATCCTGATATTTGGGTTGTAGCATTTACAATTGCACTTGTAGCAAGTTTAGAAACTTTGCTTTGCGTTGAGGCAACTGATAAGTTAGACCCTCATAAAAATGTAACACCAACTAACAGAGAGTTATTGGCTCAAGGTGCTGGTAACATGATTTCTGGTTTTATTGGAGGATTACCAATTACTCAGGTAATTGTTCGTAGTTCTGCCAATATTCAATCTGGAGGTAGATCAAAATTATCGGCTATTATTCATGGATTCTTCCTTTTAATATCTGTAATTCTTATACCTCGTTTGCTTAATATGATTCCATTATCAGTATTAGCAGCAATATTACTAGTAGTAGGTTACAAACTTGCAAAACCAGCATTGTTTAAACAAATGTATAAACTAGGATGGAAGCAATCTGTACCATTTTTTGTTACTGTAATAGGTATTGTATTTACCGATTTGTTAGTAGGTATTAGTTTAGGTCTTGCAGTTGGTATAGTAGTTATTTTATTAAAGAGTTACCAAAATTCTCATTTCCTTCATATTGAAGACAAGAGCAATGGAAAACATAAAATAAAAATGACACTTGCCGAGGAAGTTATCTTTTTAAATAAAGGAGCAATCCTTAAGGAGTTGGACAGCATACCAAGAGATACATATCTTGAAATTGATTTAATTAAAACAAGATATCTAGATTATGATATTATTGAAATTCTTGAAGACTTTATCTTAAAGGCTGAAGAACGAAATATTTACATGAAACTAATCTCTAAACGTGGTGTGGTTGAAAACCCTTCGAGCTTTATTAGGTTCTTTAATGAAAGACCTAAATCGAAAATAAGTTTAAGCTAAAAACACCATGTCAAAACAATATAAAATATTAGTACTTACCGATCTTAAAGATTCACCAAGTACTTTACTCAACAACGCTGTCAACCTTGCAAAAAAGGTTGATGGCGAAATTGATCTCTTCTCAGTACAAAAATTTACTGATGTGGTTGAAAGAGAAAGTCAACTTTCAGCCATGAGAACTTTAAATGAGAAGTACAATGCATTTGAAAAAGACATAAAAAATACTGTCGAGCCAATTTCAAAAGCATGTGATATAAAAATCAACTATCAGTTTTCTTTTGGCAATGTTAAAGACGAAATCAAAAACTACATAAGTCAGCAACAACCTGATGTAATAGTTTTAGGTAAGAAAAAGAAAGCCTTTAGCGTGGTAGGAGATAGGATTGCTAATTATGTATTAAAACAGCATAAAGGAACCGTTTTAATTGTACCTTCAAAGAGTACTTTAGAGCCTAATCAAGAATTGTCATTAGGTTTGTTACAAGACTCAGGAGATACAGTAAACAATGCTTTTGTTAAAAACTTGTTTGAGAAAAACACCCAACCATTAAAATCATTTAAGTTGGTTGATGGCGAAATGCATTCCACCACTTCAAATGCACTATTCAACTCTAAAGTAATTGAATACGTATTTGATAAGAGTGATAATGCAATCAGTAACTTGTCAAATTATTTAACAAAAAGCAATGTAAATCTTTTGTATTTCAACAAAGAAGAAACAAGGTCTGGTAACAGTTCAAAATCGTCTTCAATGTTTAATGCAGAACGATTAATAAATAACCTTAATGTATCACTTTTAATTGCTTAAGTGAATATACACAAGGAGGGAAGTATATTTTGGTAAAAATAAGCCATAAAAAGCGATAATATAAAACCAAAGCTAATGTTTAGAATTGCTTTTTTCTTTGAGAAATAAAGGTTAAATTAGAAAGTAAACTTTTAAAAACTGCTAAATATGAAGCTTTTTTCAAACATAAGAGGAGATGCATTTGGAGGTATTACTGCAGGTATTGTAGCATTACCATTAGCATTAGCATTTGGAGTATCGTCTGGTTTAGGTCCAAGTGCTGGATTGTATGGCGCAATCTTTATAAGTTTTTTCGCAGCGCTTTTTGGTGGAACTAATACCCAAATATCAGGACCAACAGCACCTATGACAGCAGTAAGTATGGTAATTATTGCTGGTATTATTGCTGCTAACGATGGAGATGTTGAAAAGGCTCTACCTGCTATTTTAACAGTGTTTTTATTAGCTGGTTTAATGCAAATTGGTCTTGGTGCTCTAGGTTTAGGAAAATACATAAGGTACATTCCATATCCTGTAGTTTCTGGTTTTATGACAGCAATAGGTGTTATTATTTTAATTACACAAATTTTACCTGCTGTTGGGTATTATCCTAAAGAAGACCAAGAGTATGTAAATAAGTTTAAGCCAAAGGCTGAAAGTGTAATTCTGAAAAATATTCTTGAAGAGGAAGCAGATGAAGGAATTCTAGTACTTGAAGACTTTAAAGAAACCATTAGAAGAGCAGAATTAGTAACCGAAGCCGACATACTCAAAGAGTCTAAAACGCTAGCAGCTAAAGAAGCTTCAGGTGTTTTAGGAACATTTAAGGTTTTAGGAAGAGCTTTAAAAAACATTAGTTTACTTGAAGTTTTATTGGCATTAGGTACAATACTTATTATTTATGGTTTTAAACGAATTACAAAAGCGATACCAAGTACTCTAGTTGCTTTATTGGTGATGTCTGGGATTGCTGTAGGATTTGGTTTAGACTATAGACCTATTGAGGAAATACCTAGCGGATTTCCAATGCCTAATATAGAAATCATCACTCAGTTTAAACTCAGTAGTATAACACCTTATATTTTTACAGCTTTAACTTTAGCGCTTTTAGGAGCTATCGATTCACTTTTAACAAGTGTAGTAGCTGATAATATGACCAAAACTAAACACAAACCTAATAAAGAACTTGTGGGACAAGGTATAGGTAATACAATTGGAGCGGTTTTTGGAGGGCTTCCAGGAGCAGGTGCAACCATAAGAACTGTGGTTAACATTCAATCTGGAGGAAAAACAAGATTGTCAGGTATGATTGCAGGTGTAATGCTATTGGTAATACTATTGGCTTTAGGTCCAGTTGCATCAAAAATTCCTGCAGCTGTTTTAGCAGGTATTTTAATAACAGTTGGTATAGGTGTAATGGACTATAAAGGACTTAAAGCAATACCTGTATTGCCAAAAGACATAAAACTAGGACCATTAAATTTAAGTTCAGAAGTATTGATAATGTTAGTTGTGTTAACACTTTCAACCTTTTGGAATTTAGTTTACGCTGTTGGAATAGGCTTAGTAATAGCATCGTTGATGTTTATGAAAAAACTTGGGGATTTAACAGCACAACGTTCTGATGTTAAAAAACTTGGAGAAGAAAAAGCATGGGCAGATGAGGTTGATTTTCCTGTAAAATTGAAAGAAGAAGTCTTTATTAAACACATAAAAGGCCCTTTGTTTTTTGGCTCAACTAGCGATTTTCAAAGTTTAGCAGCTCAAATACCACATACAGCCTCAACAGTAGTCATTCGTTTAGGGCGTATGCAATATATGGATCAATCTGGTTTATATGCTATGGAAGATGTATTACAAGAGCTAAGAAAAAATAATGTTCAAGTTCTTTTTGTAGACTTATTAAAACAACCAAAATATATGATGGAGCGTATTGATATCATACCAGATTTAATACCTCGAGAGCACATCTTTAAAAATTTTAAAGAGTGTACACAATGGATAAAAATTAACGTAAAAGACAAATATTAAAAAACAGAAAATTATGAAAGCACATACAAAAGAATCTCAGGCAACTATGACTCCTGAAAAGTCTTTACAATTCTTAAAAGAAGGAAATATAAGATTTCAAAATAATTTAAAAGCAAATAGAAACTTACTAGAGCAAGTTAACGATACTAGTGATGGACAGTTCCCTTTTGCGACTATCTTAAGTTGTATTGACTCTAGAGTGTCAGCAGAGTTAGTATTTGACCAAGGTTTAGGAGATATTTTTAGTGTTCGTATTGCTGGAAATTTCGTAAATGAGGATATATTAGGAAGTATGGAGTTTGCATGTAAACTTGCAGGAACTAAGTTAATAGTAGTTTTAGGTCATACAAGTTGTGGAGCTGTAAAAGGAGCTTGTGACCATGCTGAAATGGGTAATTTAACAAAACTCATACAAAAGATAACACCTGCTGTTAATGCAACTGAAGAGCCTAAAGATGAAAGCTTAAGAACATCTAAAAACTTAGATTTTGTGGATTCAGTATCAAAAAAGAACGTGGAATTAACACTAGAAAGAATTCATGCAGAAAGCCCTATCCTTTCAGAAATGGAAAAGAATGGAGAAATTAAGATAGTAGGTGCAATGTATGATATCAATACAGGAGGAGTAACATTTTATGAATAGTTATTTATTATATTAATCTTCAGAAACAAAAAGCCACTCCAATTGGAGTGGCTTTTTTAATTAACTAATTCTAAATATGAGAAAAATTAAAATGTAATCTCACCTTCGTTAGGTTGATATACATAGTTAAAAGTATAGTATCTATATTCGCTCTCCATACTTGGACTATCAGGAGCGTCTTTGTAATAGCTTAAAATTTCTACTTTTGCATATTTGCCATCGTGGGTTTTAATAACCAATACTCTTCCAGCAGTTGGGTTAATAACATGGTTTACTGGGTCGTAACTGTACCAATCACTAAGTACATAGCCTTCTTCAGAGTCTTGTGTTAATAGTTCTGTATTTACAGATGCAATATCATTAAATGTACCTTCTATTATATATCCAGCAGCTTCGCCACTTCTTGCAGGCTCATCAATAGTACCCATAGAAGAACCACCATTTAAGATTATTGATGTACCTCTAAAAGCAATATCCCACTCGGTTTCACTAGTTGTTGTTGTTCCTAAAGAAAAGCTGAATTTTGTAAATTCTCCAGAGATATCTTCTCCACTACCTTGTCCTCCTGTTTGCGGTGCGTATAAATTTGATACAGTTTCTGCCTCAACGTCTAATAATTGTTGACCTCCATTGTCGTCATCGCTACTACAAGATGAGAATCCTATTAAAACGATTGCTAATGCTAAAAATTTAAGTGTCTTCATGATGTTTAAGTGTTATTTAATGTTTATTAAATTTGAATATTAAGTTTTCCGTATATAATGCGACCTGAAATATTGCTTATGTTTTGTGTATCTGTAAAGCCAAAAACATTGTCAATACCAAAGCCTAATGTGTAATTCTTATAAAGTGTTTTGTTAAATGCGATGTCCCAAGTAGAATAACCATCTACAAACTCATCGTATTCATCTAAATAAGTGTTTCCGTTAGTGTCGTAAAGTCCGTATTTACTTCTGTAAGTTCCTCTAAGGTTTGCATCGAGTTTCCAACGTTCAAACGTGTAGAAAATCTTAAAATTAGCCATGTGTCTCGAACGGTTGTACAGCCCAAAGTAATCTTCTTTTTTAAGCTGAAATGAAGGTGAACTAGGAGTTAATCTTGCATAAACCTCACCATTTTCAAAGGCATCAACAGCTGCTTTGTCTTTAGCAAATAGTAATTGATAACCTCCCATTAACTTTAAATTATTGCTAGGTTTCCAATTCACATTAAACTCTAATCCTTGTGTAAATACCTTATGAACATTATAGTAGCTAAATACATTTTGCCCATTGGTTTTATTAGCGATTACTCGAGTATCAATTAAATCTTCAATATTGTTTCTAAATACATTAAGGTCTACTTTTACTGTACTAGAAAGTCTGTAATCTGCACCTACGTTAATACCAATTGAGTTTTCAGGGTTTAATTCGTTTTCAAATTCTGAAATAGGAACAACAATGTTAGCAAGCTCTCCATTAGCTTCCATTTGCGGAATTGCAGTAGTAACAGCATTGTAACCTAAAACCGTATAACCTACTGATGAGTTTGTAAAGTCGAAGTACAACTGTCTAAAATCAGGAGCTTTAAATCCGTAACCAACTGATCCTTTAATAGCAATTTTATTAGATAACTTATACCTAAATGCAGCTTTAGGGCTAAACTGTGATTTGTATTCGCTATGGTTGTCAAAACGAGCACCAAGGATAACGTTTAGTTTTTCGGTTGGATTGGTGTCATACTGTAAGTAGGCATAAGGAGAATTAAACTCAGGGTTGGTCGAAAAATCAGTACGTTTTAAGGTTTCATGATTCCAACCAATACCACCAATAAAATCACTTTTTTCTGAAGATTTATAACTCGCTCTAATTTCTGGTCTTAGTAATAGTTGGTTAAAATCACTTTCACTAAATCTAGAATTGTCTTTATTGTTTAAGTATTCATCTGCAATGTAGCGTGTCGCGTAAAACTCAAAATAGCTGCTCCATTTTTCGTTATAGGTATGGCTTAATTTAGCATGAGCATTCCACTCATTAATATCACTTTCGCCTTTTAAATCTTCTGATGCTACATAATCTTGATTTTGTGTATAGTATCTTCCTGATAAAAACAGGCTAGTATTTTCGTTAAAATTATAAGTAAGCTTTGTGTTGAACGTGTGGTTTTTAAAAGGTTCAACAGTGTTTAAGGCATCATTTTCATTAAGGTCGTAACCATCACTACTAAAACTATTTACAAAAGCACTTACAGAAAACTTTTCTTTTCTGTAACCTAAATTAAAGCTGTTGTCTAGTGTATTGAAGCTTCCAACTCTAGAGTTTAGCTCTCCATTAAACCCATAATTAGGGTTTTCAGTAATTATATTTATAACACCACCAAGAGCTTCACTTCCATATAAGCTAGACGAAGCACCTTTAACAATTTCTATTTGTTTAATGTTTCCAACTGTAATTCGGCTAATGTCTAGTGTTCCTGCTGAACGACCAATAAGAGGTACTCCATCAATTAAAACTAATGTGTATTGAGAGTCTAAACCTTGTAGTTGTATACCTTCACCACCACCAAAATCAGGCACTGTAATTAATCCTGTTTGCTCGTTTAATATGTCACTTAATCGTAATGAGTTTACACTTTTTATTTCTTTTTTTGAGACTAACTGAGCTGGTAATGGTAACGAAGATAATTGTCTTACTGTACGTGTTGCAGTAACAATTACTTCGTCAAGTTGCTTGGTTTCAGTAGAATCAGTTTCAACTTCTTGAGCAAACGCTACCAAGCTAAAAAAAAGTGAAAAATAAATACAGATTTTATTTTTATTTAGACTCATTCTTGATTAAATTTGCTGCAAATATAAAATGTTATTTTAAATCAGTCTAAATAAGAACAAAATTTTTTCAATAAAATTTAAAACAGTAAAACAAAACTTTAATAATGAAACAATTAGCCTTAACAACAGTTTTAGCGTTTGCATTTATAATTAATTTAAATGCTCAAAGCACAAAAAAGCAAGACCAGGACGCCATAAAGAGTATGTGTGGTTGTTATGAAGTTACTTTTAACTTTGCCGAAACTTTTGAATACTCAGGAGATTCAACTTATATACCATCAAAAGTAAAACATGATAAAGGGTTAGAGTGGGTTCAATTAGTTGAAGATGATAAAGATAAAATTTCTATGCAACACTTATTAATTGTTGGTCCTCCTAATAATAAAATGATTGTAAAACATTGGAGACAAGATTGGGAATTTGAAAATACCGATTTGTATGAGTACAACTATGATAATAGCTGGAATTATGTTAGTCTTCCTAAAAGTGATGTTAAAGGACAATGGACTCAAAAAGTATTTCAAGTAGATGATAGTCCTCGTTATGAAGGATCTGCTTCTTGGGTACATGTTGATGGTAAAAGTTACTGGGAAAACACAACGTCTGCACCATTACCAAGACGTGAGTACACTAAACGTAGCGATTACAATGTAACTATTAGAAGAAATCGTCATGAAATCGTTGATAATGGTTGGATTCACGATCAAGATAACGACAAGGTAATTCGTGAAGAAGGAAAAGCTGATGTAGTATTAGCTCAAGAAAAAGGGTTTAATACTTACGTTAAAGTTGAAGACAGTAAATGTAAAGCAGCTCAAGATTACTGGAAAGAAAACGAAGCTAAATGGGCTATTGTACGTGCTAAATGGAGTGAAGTTTTTGCAAGACATACAAACTTGTCTTTGGAGGAAAAAGTTGATAATAAAGGACTCTTTAAATATTTATTTGATGAAGAGAACTATAAAACAGCTGAAGAAATCAATCCATTAATTGAATCATTTGTAAAAAAATAAGATGCAAAATTTTAAACTAAAACTCCTTGCTTTAGCACTTCTATTAAGTGTTCAAGGATTTTCACAAGACAATATTTTTTTAAGTCGTGATTTTTGGGATACTAAACCTACACCTAAGGTTATTGACCAAAAAATAAAAGAAGGCAACAATCCTGCTGAGGCAAACAGGAATAATTTTGATGGTGTAGTGTATGCGATTTTACAAAACGCACCATTAGAAACCATTATTCACCTTCAATCTCAAGAAGGAAATGATGCTAACAAATTAACTCACGATGGTAGAACGTATATTTTTTGGGCTGCCTACAAAGGAAATATAGAGTTTATGAAGCACCTTTTAAAACAAGGGGCAAAAACCGACTTAACTGACGATAAAGGAAACACTATTTTAAATTTTGCAGCGTCATCAGGTCAAAAAAATACGGATGTTTATGAGCTTTGTATCGCTAATGGTGCAAACCTAAAAACAGACTTAAACCCTGATGGAGCTAACGCTTTATTATTGTCTGCTCCTTATGATTCAGATTTTAAATTGTTAGACTATTTCGTGTCCAAAGGTGTAGATTTAAAAAGTACTGACGCTAATGGTAATGATGCCTTTAACTATGTTGCTAAAACAGGAAATATTGATCTAATGGATAAGCTTATAGCTAAAGGGATTAAAGGAAACGACCAAGCATTTATGTTTGCTGCTTATGGAACACGCGGAAAAACCAATGGTTTAGAAGTGTATAAATTTTTAGAAGAAAAAGGATTAAAGCCTAATTCAACAAACCACGAAGGTGTTTCGCCATTGCATGTGCTTGCTTCACGATCAAAAGATACTGAAGTCATTAATTACTTTTTAGAAAACGGATTAAATGTAAATGCTAAAGATCACAATGGTAATACACCATTTTTAAATGCAGCTTCTAGAAACGACTTAGCTATAGTAAGCTTGTTGTACGATAATAAACTTGAAAACATTAATCAAGCTAATAAAAAAGGAGAAACCCCTTTAATGCTTGCAATGCAAAACAATAGTCCAGAGGTTGTCAATTTCTTGATAGAAAAAGAAGCTAATTTAGAACTAGTAGATGCTGATGGTAACAATCTAGCTTACTATGTTGTTAGTGGTTATTCAAACAGAAATAAAGACGGTTTCTTAAAAAAGTTAGACCTAGTAAAGAGTACAGGGTTAGACCTAAAAGCGCCTCAAAAAAATGGAAACACTTGGTATCATTTAGCTGTTGAAAAAAACAGTTTAGAGCTTTTAAAAATGGCTACTGAATTTGGTCAAGATATCAATGCTAAAAACAAAGAAGGAAATACCGCTTTGTTAATTGCAGCGATGAAAGCAAAAGACGATAGTATTTTAAAATTCCTGATAGAGCAAGGAGCTGATAAAAAAATCACTACCGATTTTGATGAAACAGCTTACGATTTAGCTTCAGAAAATGAGCTACTAAAAGAGAATAATGTTTCAATTAGATTCTTAAAATAAAATTTATTGTCTGTTCGAGCGCAGTCGAGAACTTTTAGTTAGGTCTCGACTGCGCTCGACCTGACACTTACTAATAATTAAAACATGAAATTAAAACACATAACCCTTTTAAGCATTTTAGTTTTAGGATTGGTATCCTTTACAACCTTAACAGAATCTACCAAGTATAAGTGTATGATTCAAATGACGAATTATACAGGAGAAGGCGCTTACATTGTGATTTCGTTAATCAATCCAGAAGGAGATTATGAAAAAACCTTGTATGTAAAAGGTGATGACGATGAGTGGTATAATACGGTTGAAGAATGGTGGCAATTTTATGGCAAAAAACGTCATAATATTGATGCAATCACAGGCGCAACAGTTGCTGGTGGCGAACGCGCTATAGAAGTGATAGATATTGAAGACTCTAAAATAGATGCAGGTTACAGCATCCGTTTTGAAACCGCTGTTGAAGATGATGAATATGTTGTTGATGATGTACAATTCCCATTAACAACAGAGAACATCAAAGGAAAACACGAAGGTAAAGGCTTTATTCGCTATATTAGAATGATGCCGAATTAATGCGTTGAAATCGAAGGCGAAGATGAAGCCGAAGGTTACAAGACGTCTGAAAAGAAAAGGCGAATTGTCATCCTGAACTTGATTCAGGATCCAAATTGACACAGTGTTTTTTATTAATGGATTCCGCATCAAGTGCGGAATGACAAGATTATAATAATTGTCACTTCGAGTGCAGTCAAGAAGTCTCTAAACAAAAAATTAATACAAGTTTGTCATTTAAAGTAATGTAGGAATAAGAAAGAATTTTGAAAGACTGCTTACTGCCACTGAAAAACTGTTTACTAAAAAGAACACAATGACCATATCCATTTGGAGATACAGTCACCTTGCGTTGGCTGTATCTTCTTTTGTTTTTATCGTTTTAGCTTCTGTAACCGGAATTATTCTGGCATTTCAGCCTATTTCCGAACAATTAGAACCTTACCATGTTGCCGATTTAGACAACATCACAATTGCTGAAACTCTTACTGTTTTTCAAGAGACTTATCCTGAAATTATTGACATAAAAGTTGATGGTAATGATTTTGTGGTTGCCTCTGTTTTTACTGAAGAAGGAAACGATTTAAGTGGTTATTTTAATCCCGTTACTGCCCAATATCTTGGCGAAGAGTTAAAACCATCACCTTTTTTTCAATGGGTAACCAATTTCCATAGGTCGTTATTCTTAAAAAGCGTCGGCCGATTTTTTGTAGGTTTATGTTCATTCTTGTTGTGCTTAATTGCTGTTACTGGAACTGTCCTAATCATAAAGCGACAACGTGGTTTTAAGCGCTTTTTTTCAAAAATAATTAAAGAAGATTTTAACCAGTATTGGCATGTCGTTTTAGGGCGTTTGTCTTTAATTCCAATCATCATTATTACGGTTACAGGCGTGTATTTATCGTTAGAAAAGTTTGATGCTTTACCGGAAGCTAAAATGTCACATCAAGTAGATTTTGATGCGCTTTCTGAAGCACCAAAACAACCTTTATCGCATTTTGAAGTGTTTAAAAACACACCACTTTCTAAAGTAAAAGCTATTGAATTCCCTTTTTCTAGTGATGTAGAAGATTATTTCACAGTAAAATTAAAGAATAAAGAATTGCTTGTTAATCAGTTTACAGGCGATGTTTTAAGCGATATACAACTACCTAATGTCACGCTGTTTTCTAATTTAAGTGTGAATTTACACACCGGAAAAGGCAGTATTTTATGGTCTATTATTTTAGCCATTGCAACGGCAAATATTCTGTTTTTTATCTATTCTGGGTTTGCCATGACCTTAAAACGTCGTAAAAGCCGATTGAAAAATAAGTTCAAACCTCAAGATGCTGAAATTGTTATTCTTGTGGGTTCAGAAAACGGAAGCACGATAAACTATGCCAATGCATTTTACAAACAACTTATTGCTACTGGAAAAAAAGCAGTAATTACCGAAATGAATGCCTACACGCAGTATCCAAAAGCAAAGCATTTGGTAATAATGACTGCGACTTATGGTCAAGGCGATGCACCAACAAACGCCAATATGTTTTTACAAAAACTACAATCGGAAACCAATGCAAACACCTTGCAGTTTTCGGTGGTTGGATTTGGCTCGTTAGCATATCCTGATTTTTGCCAATTTGCGTTTGATGCTGATAAAGCCTTACAGCAATTATTTCAACAAGATGTTCCTGTGTTTACCATCAATGATAAGTCGGTTGAAGCATTTAATCAATGGGTCAATCAGTGGTGCGACGCTACAGGAATTACTGTGAATATTCCGCAAGAGCAATTAGTGACCAAACCCAAGCAGCTTAAAAAATTTAAGGTAATCAGCAAAACAGAAGCTAATACAGATGACACGTTTTTTATCAGCTTAAAGCCTAAAAAGCATCATCAATTTACTTCGGGCGATTTATTGGCTATCTATCCAAAAAACGATTATAGAGAGCGTTTGTATTCTATAGGAAAAGTTAACGGAAATGTTCATTTGAGCGTGAAGTTACATGATAAAGGGTTAGGTTCTGGATTTTTATATAACGCTGAAATAGGCTCAAAACTAAAAGCGCGTTTGGTGAAAAATTCTGCATTTCATTTTCCTAAAAAAGCAAAACGTGTGATTATGATTGCAAACGGAACTGGAATTGCACCATTTCTTGGAATGCTTCAGCAGAACAAAAAAATAGAAACCCATTTATATTTTGGACTGCGAACAACGGAATCATTTAATATGTATAAAACACAAATAGATGACCTTATTTATGAAAAAAGATTAAGTAATTTTAAGTTAGCTTTATCTAGGGAAGGAATGAGACAATATGTTCAGGACAAATTACATAATGACGCAAAATTTATTGCAGAAACACTTTACAATAATGGTGTGATTATGATTTGCGGTTCGCTAGCAATGCATAAAGGTGTAATAAGTGTTTTAGAGGATATTGTTATGACGCACAATAACAAACCATTGAGCTATTATCAAAACAACCAGCAAATAAAAAGCGACTGCTATTAAATGCTGCTTTGTTCTTGAGTGTCTTCAGGAACAGTTTCTTCATCAACGTCTTTTCCTTTGTTTAAAATACTTGGAAATAGCATAGGAGCTAAAGATTTTACAGGTTTGTATAGAATAGACGTTTCTAAATCTTCTTCATCTGCAAACGGAATGGTGTTGTTCATATTGTCAAAAACAATAAGCAATATGCTTAATATTAACCCAATTTTAAGTGCGCCAAATACAGCGCCTAAAAGCTTGTTTAAAATTCCTAAAGCAGCAAAATCTGCTAGTTTAGTTAAGGCTTTTCCTGCTAAAGCAATTGCTAAAACAATAACTATAAACGTAATGGCAAAGGCAAGAATGTTTACATATTTTTCATCCCAATCTACACTATCTTCAAAAAAAGAAGCAGCATAATCACTAAAATGAATGGCGCCATAAACACCAGCAACCAAAGCTACAAGTGAAGCAACTTCAACAAAAAGCCCTTTAAAAAGCCCTCTTACAAGTCCAAAAAGCAACAACGCTCCTAAAACAATATCAATAACAGCCATTATGTTAATTTTTTTCAAATATAACTTTTTAATAGTTAAAAATATTGTGCCTTAAATTTGTCAGTTCTAGCCAAGTCTAGAACAGCTAGATTATAAGTAAAACTTTTTTTAAGGTTTCTGTAACCTTGTAGGTTTAAATATCAAGGTTTTTTAACTTTGCAACTTAATTAAATTGAGATTCCTACTTTGGTAGGAAAATATATATGTCTAGAGACGAACAGTTAAAACAACGATGGGAACTTTTGGTTAACAAGCTGTCTGTGCAGTTTGCTGATGGCGACACGTTAGATTTAGATGCCATAATATACCTTATTGGCGTTCAGGAATTAGGACAAATACACCGTCGTTTTAAAAAAGACCACAAACTAGATTTGATGCATATTGCCATATGTAGGTTGTTAGAACCTTATGGGTATTATGAATTTGATTTTTTTGATGACGATGGTTGGCCACATTATAAAGTAAAAGAACAATTGCCTCACCTTAAAGCAGGTGAGCAAAGTATTTTAATGAAAGAAGCCATTGTCAATTATTTTTTGGAAGCTGAGTTTATTGAATAGATTTACTAAATTTGCACTCATTTTATTGATATCATGATAGACAAGATTAAAGCGCTTATTGCTGAAGCAGAAGCATTCAAAGCTGAAACTAAAGATGAAGTTGAAGCATTTAGAATTAAATACCTTGGAAAAAAAGGGTTGCTTAATGATTATTTTAAAGAATTTAAAAATGTAGCTAACGACCAGAAAAAAGAATTTGGTCAAGTTATCAATGCTTTAAAAAAGACTGCTGAAGATAAAGTAAACGCTTTAAAAGAAGAGCTAGAGAGCAAAGAAGAAGATAAAGGTATTTATGGTGATTTGTCACGTCCAGGAGAACCTATTGAAATAGGAGCGCGTCATCCAATATCTATTGTAAAAAATCAGATTATTGATATCTTTTCACGTATAGGATTTAATGTAAGCGAAGGTCCTGAGATTGAAGACGATTGGCACAATTTTACAGCGTTGAACTTGCCAGAATACCATCCAGCACGTGATATGCAGGATACGTTTTTTATTCAAACCAATCCTGATATCTTATTACGTACACATACCAGTTCGGTACAAGTGCGTTATATGGAAAACAATAAACCACCAATTCGTACTATTTCACCAGGTCGTGTTTACAGAAACGAAGCTATATCTGCGCGTTCGCACTGCTTTTTTCATCAAGTAGAAGGTTTGTATATAGATAAAGACGTGAGTTTTGCTGACCTTAAGCAAACGCTTCAATATTTCACCACTGAAATGTTTGGAAAAAGTAAAATACGTTTACGTCCGTCGTATTTTCCGTTTACAGAACCTAGTGCAGAAGTAGATGTGTATTGGGGACTTGAAACCGAAGTAGATTATCGTATTACAAAAGGAACAGGTTGGTTAGAAATTATGGGTTGCGGTATGGTAGATCCTAATGTATTAGAAAACTGTGGTATAGATTCTAAAGAATATTCAGGGTTTGCATTTGGTATGGGAATAGACCGTATTGCTATGCTACTACACCAAATAGGTGATATACGTTTATTAAGCGAAAATGATGTACGCTTTTTAGAGCAGTTTAAGTCTTCGATTTAAAATTTAGGGATTGGTTGCGTAAAATCTGATGGATTTTCTATGAGAAAATCGGAAGTAGTGAATTATATACGTTGTTGTACAGCGTTTTTTATAGTTTAAATTTCTTTCCTTCTTTATAATCAATTGGCAATTTTGGACTTTTTACTCCGAATGGTCCCGATCCATTATGATTGTAATAGAATTTTTCTTTCTCGTCTGAATATCTGCCAGCACAAAGCAGATTGAAAGTGGTGCTTTTTCTACTAGATTTAAGAACGTTTATGTCAATCCAAATAGGCACTTTACCTTTTCGATACAATAAATTAACCACTTCTTCGTCGGTCAAATCCAATTTCATTTTTCCGCAATCCTCTTCATAAATGTCAAATTCCGAATAGTTTGAGTCATTAGTAGATTCAGCAAAAATGACATTATATCGAAAATTGGTTTTCAATTCAGTTTTTACATAGTTCTCTGCAAATTTTAGTGCTTGAAAACTTGCTCCTTGCAAATGAAAAAGAAATTCAATTTTAGTCATTTTCAAAATGTATGGTAACGGTCTCCTTTACTTTGATATTATTAAATTTAACAAGAGTAGAGAGGAGAACTCGAACGGTCTTTAGGTAAT
>NZ_JAOQHY010000011.1:0-91341 GCF_025548475.1 Gaetbulibacter sp. NE
CTTTAAACATATATATACATACACTTAAAACACACAAAATAACTCTACACTATTAATCACTATTAACTATATGTATATAAAGTTCACACTACATATACGTACTATAGATTAGCCTGCCTTTAAACGCTAATCATACATATCTATCCTTAATAAATAAAGATGTAAAAATTTATACATTATATATTATTGTATGAATGTAATTAACCTATTATCTTTGCATTCTTATTTTCATATATATAATATAATGGTAAACATCACATTGCCTGATGGCAGTATAAAATCGTTTGAGGGAGCTACTACTCCAATAGAAGTCGCTAAAAGTATTAGTGAAGGGTTAGCTAGAAATGTTATTTCTGCAAAGTTTAATGATACTACGGTAGAAACAACAACTCCTATAACGACTGATGGATCATTGGTTTTATACACTTGGAATGACGATGAAGGTAAAAAAGCTTTCTGGCATTCTTCGGCTCATATATTAGCACAAGCAATTGAAGAGTTATATCCTAGTGCAAAGTTATGGGTTGGTCCTGCTATTGAGAATGGTTTTTATTATGATATAGATTTAGGAGATGATGTGATTTCTGACAAAGACTTTAAGCGTATAGAAGACAAGATGCTGGAAATTGCAAGGGGTAAACATGATTTTAAAATGCGCTCGGTTTCAAAAGACGAAGCATTATCTTATTATAAAGGTAAAAATGACTATAAAGTTGATTTGATAGAAAATCTTGAAGATGGTACTATCACATTTTGTGATCATGACTCATTTACTGACTTATGCCGAGGAGGACATATACCAAACACTGGAATTGTTAAAGCTGTTAAAATATTGAGTGTAGCTGGAGCTTATTGGAAAGGTGATGAAAACAATAAACAGTTAACACGTGTTTATGGTATTTCATTTCCGAAGCAAAAAGAGTTAACTGAATATTTACAACTACTAGAAGAAGCTAAAAAACGTGACCATAGAAAACTCGGTAAAGAACTTGAATTGTTTACTTTCTCACAAAAGGTAGGTCAAGGTCTTCCGCTTTGGTTACCTAAAGGAGCTGCTTTACGTGAGCGCTTAGAAAACTTCTTAAAAGTTGCTCAGAAAAAAGCAGGTTACGAAATGGTTGTAACACCTCACATTGGCCAAAAGGAGCTATACGTTACTTCTGGTCACTATGCTAAATACGGAGAAGATAGTTTTCAGCCTATCCATACACCAAAAGAAGGTGAAGAGTTTTTACTAAAACCTATGAACTGTCCACACCATTGCGAAATTTACAATCATTCTCAATGGTCTTATAAAGATTTACCAAAACGTTATGCTGAATTTGGTACTGTATATAGATATGAGCAAAGTGGTGAGTTACATGGATTAACTCGTGTAAGAGGTTTTACTCAAGATGATGCTCATATTTTTTGTACTCCAGAGCAATTAGACAAAGAGTTTAAAGACGTTATCGACTTAGTGCTTTACGTTTTTGGTTCATTAGGTTTTGAAAACTTTACCGCTCAAGTATCTGTAAGGGATCCTGAAAATCCCGACAAATATATTGGTGATGTAGCTAACTGGGAAAAAGCTGAACAAGCAATTATTAACGCAGCAAGCGACAAAGGCCTAAATTATGTAATTGAAACTGGTGAAGCTGCCTTTTATGGTCCTAAACTTGACTTTATGGTTAAAGATGCATTGGGCAGACAGTGGCAATTAGGAACTATACAAGTAGATTATAATTTACCTGAGCGTTTTGATTTAACATATAGAGGAAGTGATAACGAACTTCACAGACCTGTTATGATACATCGTGCACCTTTTGGTAGTATGGAAAGATTCATAGCTATTTTGCTAGAACATACAGGAGGAAATTTCCCACTTTGGTTAATGCCAGAACAAGTAATTGTCTTATCAATTAGTGAGAAATATGAAAAATACGCCAAAAAAGTTTTAAATTTGTTAGAAAATAACGAAATTCGCGCCCTAATTGACAATAGGAATGAGACTATGGGTAAAAAAATTCGGGAAGCCGAAATGAAAAAAATCCCATTCATGATTATTGTCGGTGAGAATGAAGAATCAGAAAACAAAGTTTCTGTGCGTCAACATGGTGGAGAAGATCTTGGCATGATTACTGTACAAGAATTTTCGAATATTGTTGACCAAGAGATAAAAAAATCTTTGAAACAGTTTTAAAAAATTAAGTTTAATTAAAATTATATAGCCATAGCAATACGTAGAAACAGAAACAACTCTAGAAGAGTTGAAAAAGAAGATCAACACAGAATTAATTCAAAAATTAGAGCCGAAAAAGTACGAGTAGTCGGTGATAATGTTGAAGTAGGAATTTATACAACTAAGCAAGCACTTGCCATTGCTGATGAGCAAGGTTTGGATCTTGTTGAGATTTCTCCAAAAGCTGATCCTCCAGTATGTAAGGTTATGGATTATAAGAAGTTTCTTTATGAACAAAAGAAACGAGATAAAGCCTTAAAAGCAAAAGCTTCTAAAGTTGTAGTTAAAGAAATTCGTTTTGGTCCTCAAACTGATGACCATGATTATAACTTCAAAAAGAAGCATGCTGAAAAGTTTTTAAAAGATGGAGCAAAATTGAAAGCTTTTGTGTTTTTCAAAGGACGTTCTATCGTATTTAAAGAGCAAGGACATATTTTACTACTTAGGTTAGCTCAAGACCTTGAAGAATTTGGAAAAGTAGAGCAAATGCCAAAATTAGAAGGTAAAAGAATGACCATGTTTATTGCTCCAAAAAAATAAAATAAGTACTGAGAAACTCTCAGCTAAAAATAATAAGCGAAACGTAAATTAAAACTAGGAGAAAATGCCTAAAATGAAAACTAAATCAAGTGCTAAGAAACGTTTTAAACTAACTGGCACTGGTAAGATCAAAAGAAAGCACGCTTTTAAAAGTCACATCTTGACTAAAAAATCTAAAAAGCGTAAGCTTGCTTTGACTCATGATACATTAGTACATAAGTCAGACGAAGACAACATTAAAACTATGTTACGTTTAAAGTAATAACGTTTTAATCGGTTAAAATAATTTATAAACCCTGGAGTTAGGCAAAACAATTTAGCAAGTACCAATTAAGGTCGCCTACTACAAAAAACAAATTTAAGAAATGCCAAGATCAGTAAATTCAGTAGCTAAAAGAGCCAGAAGAAAAAAGGTTCTTAAGCAAGCAAAAGGTTACTTTGGAAGACGTAAAAACGTTTGGACAGTAGCTAAAAATGCGGTTGACAAAGCGATGCAATACTCGTACAGAGACCGTAGAAACAAAAAAAGAACGTTTCGTGCGTTATGGATTCAACGTATTAACGCTGGAGCTAGACAACACGGAATGTCATATTCAAAGTTTATGGGTAAATTAAAAGCTAACAATATCGAATTGAACCGTAAAGTTCTTGCAGATTTAGCTATGAACAATCCAGAAGCTTTTGAAGCAATAGTAAACAAAGTAAAGTAAGGCGTTCGCCTAAATAATAACAACAATTCGCTTATAAAAATCCGATTCATTATGAATCGGATTTTTTGTTTTTAACATAGTTATACTTTTATCACTCAAGTGAAAACCGATAATAAATCTTATCTTACACCACTATTATAATTTACAATTAATATGAATAAAATTAATCTAATCTCCTCCCTCATTTTATTAATAACACTTAGCGTTTTTGGTCAAGACACAAAAAAAGACAGTGTTTGGAATGTTTCAAATCCTCAAGGAAATTGGGATTTTAAAGACATAAAACTATCTACCAACGAAGGTACATGGATGAATATTGATGTTAGTCCTGATGGAAAACTTATTGTTTTTGATATGTTAGGCGACATCTATAAAATAGATATCAATGGTGGAAAAGCAACAGTTTTAAGAGAAGGTTTAGCTTTTGAGATACAGCCTAGATTTAGTCCTGATGGAAAATCAATTTCATTTACTAGCGATGCTGGTGGTGGTGACAATATTTGGGTTATGGATTTAGATGGCAACAATGCTAAACAAGTCACTAATGAAAATTTCAGACTTCTTAATAATGCAATTTGGACACCTGATAGCAATTATCTTATTGCCAGAAAACACTTTACTTCTACACGCTCTGCAGGTGCTGGTGAGTTATGGATGTATCATAAAACTGGTGGTAAAGGTTTACAATTAACAACGAGAAAAAATGACCAACAAGATGTGAATGAACCTAGCATTTCAAGTGATGGCAAGTATTTATATTACAGTGAAGACGTATATCCTGGAGGCTTTTTTCAATACAACAAAGACCCAAATAGCCAAATTTATGTCATAAACAGGTATAATATGAAAACGGGCGAAATTGATAGAATTACTGGAGGTCCTGGTGGTGCAGCGCGTCCACAAGTATCAAGAGATGGAAAAAAACTCGCTTTTATAAAACGTGTACGTGAAAAATCGGTACTATTTATACATGATTTAGAAACCAATGAAGAATGGCCTCTTTATGACAAGCTAAACAAAGACCAGCAAGAAGCTTGGGCTATTTTTGGTGTATACCCAAATTTTAACTGGATGCCAAACAACCAAGACATTGTGTTTTGGTCTGGTGGAAAAATAAACCGAATAAATATCAATTCCTTGGAAGTTACTAATATTCCTTTTCAGGTTGATGCTACACTAAAAATCGCTAAAGCTGTTGAGTTTGATACTCCTGTCTCTCCTGATACTTTTGAAGCCAAAGTAATACGACATGCCGTAACATCTCCTGATGGAAAACATTTAGTGTTTAACGCATTAGGTTATTTATGGTCTCAAAAATTACCTAACGGAACTCCAAAACGTTTAACAAAAGGAACTGATTTTGAGTTTGAACCTAGTTTTTCTCCTAACGGAAAAGACATCGTTTATGTAACATGGAATGATGAAAACCTTGGCTCAATATATAAAGTGTCCGCTTCGGGAGGAACTCCTACAAAGCTTATAAATGAAAAAGGAATTTACAGAAATCCTTCTTATTCACATAATGGACAAAATATTGTTTACCGAAAAGAAGGTGGAAATAATGAACAAGGAAGAACTTTTGATAAAAATCCTGGTCTTTATGTAATGAACTCTAATGGTTCAAATATAAAATTTGTAACAAAAGAAGGCGATTTTCCTAGTTTTAATGCTGATGATTCACGAATTATTTACCAAAAAGGAGGACAATATTTTGGTGACTTAACCAAAGAACTCAAGAGTGTTAATCTTGATGGTTTTGACGAGAAAATTCTTGTAAAATCAAAACATGGTAATAGATTAGTACCAAGTCCAGATAACAAATGGATAGCATTTGTGCATCTTCATAAAGTATATGTTGCTCCAATGCCGCAATCTGGTCATACACTTGATATGACTGATAAAACAAAATTTGTTCCTGTAACACAACTTTCAAAAGATGCTGGTATAAACCTTCATTGGTCCTCTGATAGTAAGCAGTTGCATTGGACACTTGGTAATATGTATTATTCAACTGAAGTTTCAGAAGATGTTGAACTTGTTGAGAACGGAACTAAAATTAATATCGAAGTAAAAACCGATAAACCTAATGGAACTATCGCTTTTAAAGGTGCTCGAATAATCACAATGGAAGGTGATGAAGTTATTGAAAACGGTACTATTGTTATTACTGAAAATAAAATAGTAGCTATTGGTAAAAGTGATGCTGTTACTATTCCTTCTAACGCAAAAGTATATGATGTTACAGGAAAAACTATAATGCCTGGAATGGTTGATGCTCATGCGCATATTGGCGGTTTCCGTTACGGACTTACAACTCAAAAACACTGGCAATTTTATGCAAATCTAGCATTTGGAGTTACAACAGCTCATGATCCTTCTGCAAATTCTGAAACAGTTTTTGCTTTATCAGAGTTACAAAAAAACGGAACTTTAGTTGGTCCTCGCCTCTACTCTACAGGTTTTATTCTATATGGAGCTGATGGTGATTTTAAAGCTGTAATTAATAATCTTGAAGATGCACGTTCGTCAGTAAGACGTACTAAAGCTTTTGGTGCTTTATCGGTTAAGAGTTATAATCAACCAAGAAGAGACCAACGTCAACAAGTATTACAAGCAGCTAGAGAAGAAGGTATTTTTGTGGTTCCTGAAGGTGGTTCAAACTTTTATCATAACATGACAATGGTTATGGATGGTCACACAGGTGTTGAACATAATATTCCTATTGCTCCTGTTTATAAAGACGTTTTAAAACTTTGGGGAAGTAGTAATGTAGGTTACACACCTACTCTTATTGTTAATTATGGAGGAATGAGTGGTGAATACTTTTGGTACCAAAACACAAATGTTTGGGAAAATGAAAAACTCTTAAAATATACACCGAGAGGTATTATAGATTCTAGATCTAGACATCGTACCATGGTTCCTCATAGTGAATATGAAAACGGTCATATTTTAGTTTCTAAAACTTGCAAAGCACTAAGTGATGCAGGAGTTAAAGTAAATCTTGGTGCACATGGTCAGCTACAAGGTCTTGGTGCACATTGGGAATTATGGATGCTTCAACAAGGTGGTATGACAAATCACGAAGCCTTAAAAGCTGCAACAATTAATGGCGCAAATTATATTGGTGCTGGTAACGATATTGGCTCATTAAAAGTTGGAAAACTTGCTGATTTAATTGTAATGGAAAAAAACCCTTTAGAAGACATTAAAAACTCTGAAAGTATTATATATACTATGATTAATGGTCGTTTATACGATACTGAAACTATGAATGAAATTGGTAACTCACCAAAAGAAAGAACTCAATTTTACTGGGAAAACAATAAGTATAACCAAGCATTTCCTTGGCATGAAGCTAGCCAAAGTTTTACTAAAGAATCTTGTGGTTGTCATATAGGTTCTTCGCACTAAAACAATTAGTTAACCTTAATTTTAAACAGAGTTTAAAGCCTATTAGTATTTTTGAAAAAAATGCGATATGAATCTATCTCAAGTTAAACTTGTAGTCACTGATATGGATGGTACACTTCTTAATTCTAAAGGAGAAGTTAGTGATAGTTTCTACTCTATTTTTAAGGAACTAAAACACCATAACATTCATTTTATAGCTGCTAGCGGAAGACAATACCATAGTATAATTGATAAGCTTCATGACATTAAAGATGAAATTACTGTAATTGCTGAAAATGGTGGTATTGCTAAACAAGGTAAAACTCAGCTTCTATCTAACTACTTTCCAATTGAGGTTATTCATCAACTTATTGTTTTATTGAGAACTATTGATGATGCTCATATTGTACTTTGTGGTGAAAACTATGCATATGTTGAGTCTAAAGATGATGATTTTATTTTCATGTTTAGCGAATATTATACGCAGTTTAAATTAGTTGAAGACCTTACTGAAGTGCTAGACGACAATTTTTTAAAAATTGCTGTTTACAGTTTTGGCGGATCTGAAGAGTTTGTGTATCCACATGTAAAAACCTATGAAAATGATTTACAGGTTAAAATTTCTGGTAACAACTGGTTAGATTTATCCCACATCAATACAAACAAAGGGTATGCTTTACAGCAAATACAAACCACTTTAGGTATTTCCAAAGCAGAAACTATGGTGTTTGGCGACTACAATAATGATTTGGAAATGCTACAATTAGCAGATTATAGCTTTGCTATGAAAAATGCGCATCCAAACGTAAAAAAAGTAGCTAAGTTTGAAACCAAAAGCAATGATGAAGGTGGTGTTGAATTTATTTTAAAACAGTTGATAAACGACAAAGAATTAATTGCCAAAAGCAGTAAGCACTAAACGTCTTCCGTTAGCAAAATTTCGATGTTCGCATAAGTAAATTCCTTGCCACGTTCCAAGATTTAAATTCCCATTTGTAATAGGAATTTGAACAGAACTTCCCATTAACGAAGCCTTAATATGCGCTGGCATATCATCAGAACCTTCATAATTGTGTTTGTAATAAGGTTGATTTTCTGGAACCATAACATTTATATGACTTTCAAAGTCAGCCCTAACCGTAGCATCAGCATTTTCATTAATGGTTAAACTTGCCGAAGTATGCTTAATAAACACATGTAATAATCCTATATTGATTGTAGCAATTTCAGGGAAATTCTTTATGATTTCAGAAGTAATTAAATGAAAACCTCTCTCTTTTGCAGTGAGTACAATTTCCTTTTGAAACGTTTTCATAACTATTAGGTCTTCTGTTTTTTCTTTTTAGCTGCAGGAAACAATACATTATTAAGTATTAATCTATAACCTGGTGATGTTGGATGCAAATCCAATTCGGTTTTTGGGTCTCCTACTCTATGCGTATAATCTTCTGGGTCGTGTCCTCCATAAAATGTAAAAAAGCCTTTTCCTTTAATACCATGAATATATTTAGCTTCTCCATTGGTTTTGTTTTCACCCATAATAAGCACATTACTTTTTATTTCATCTCTAGTAAATGCAGTAGTTTGTCCCATAAAGCCTTTTACCAATGCAGTATGATTTTGACAAAGCATTGTAGGAACAGGATCCCACTTAGCCGAAAATTCCATAAGCGTAAAGTAATCTGTAGTTTTAGGAATACGTCTTTTTTGAGTCATATCTATTGAAGAAAACTCATATACATTAGGATTTCTTTCCAATAAATAATCTTTAAATGCAAACGTTTTACTATAATCTATTTTATTTTGATAACCAGGATCACTACCATCTCCATCAAACATGGGCTCACAAATATCTACACCTTCTGCACTTAAAGCAATATCAAAACTATCGGTTGCGCTACACATTGCAAACATAAATCCACCTCCTACTACGTAGTCTTTAATTTTTTTGGCAACTGCTAATTTTTCCTGAGATACTTTAGAGTAACCTAATCTTGCTGCCAATGCTTCTGCTTCTTTCTTTTCTTCAATATACCAAGCTGCAGACTTAAAGCTTCGGTAGAACTTACCATATTGTCCTGTAAAATCTTCATGATGTAAATGCAACCAATCGTATAACAATAAGGCATCATTGAGCACTTCTTCATCATAAATGGTATCGTAAGGAATTTCGGCATAAGTAAGTACCATGGTCACAGCATCATCCCAAGGTTGTAAACCATAAGGTGTATAGACAGCTATTTTTGGTGCTTTTTCCAACACTACAGCTTCCATATTTTGTGAAGGACTACTAATAAGTTCTAGTATTTCTTCTGCTTTAGAATTAGAAATCACTTCAAAACTTACACCACGTATTTGACATTCTCGCTGAATTTCTTCAGTATCAGGTACCAAAAACGATCCTCCTCTATAATTCAATAACCATTTTACCTTTAGTTGTTTTTCTAAAGTCCAGTAGGTAACTCCATACGCTTTTAGGTGGTTTTTCTGTCCTTCAGCATCCATAGGAATTAAAACATAAGACGCAAAAGCTCCTGTAGTAACACAAAGGAAAAATAATAAGGCAAGTATCTTCTTCATAGACGAAATATACTCAAAAAATATTCCGTTATAAAAGGGTTTAAGGAAATATTAGCTAAAATAACATAAGAACAGTCTCAACTAACTACCAGATAATATGTTTGCTATTTTCTTGGTATTAGGAAATTGCTCCAATATAATTTTTATGAAAACCGTAATTGGAATAGCCATAATAAGACCTGGAATTCCCCAAATATAACCCCAAAGCATAAGCATTACTAAAACAGTAATGATATTTATTGAGAAGGATTTTCCCATAAAAATAGGCTCTAAAATAGCTCCAAAAAGCACTTGAACTCCAGTAATGGATACAATAAAGAAGAATAATGTACTTGTTGGGTCTAACTCTACAAAAGCAAAAATTGATAGTAGTATTACCGAAATAAACGAGCCTACCATTTGTACAAAATTGATTACAAACGCAAATAATCCCCAAAAAATTGGAAAACTCACATCAAAAAACAAACACGCCAATCCTGTACCAATACCTGTGAGTAAGCTTACAAAAAACTTTACTTTTATAAATGTTATAAGGTCTTTTTCAATTTTCATAAACGCTTTTACAGAGGCATGCTTTTGTTTTAAAATAGTATTATTTAAAACATTATGAACGTTTATAGATTCTGCCAACCATAGCACAACAAAAAAGGCTGTCATTAAAATCATGGTTAAAAACTTCCTTAAAAAATCGAAAGTTGTACCAATATTATCCTTTTCAAAAAAACCAGAAATCATGTTTTTATCATTCTGAAAAACAATACCAAAAGTTTCTTCTAAATATAGTTTTGCATCAGCAAGTTTAACTTCTGCTTTATCAAAAAACTCAGTATTAGAAGCCATGATTTGTTTACTTGACAACTTGATGAGTTCTGCTCCTACTTTTAAACCTATAAAAATTAAAAGAATAACAACAACTATACTTATCCATTTTGGCACCTTACGTTTACCCAACCAACGCATTAATGGTAAAAACAATAATGCTATAAACATTGAAAATATTAAGGGAATAAAGATGAATGATAAAATCTTTAAAAGGTAAAACACCAAAGGGATTACTATAATAAGCAATAATAAATTTGTAGTACGTCTTTGATCTAGCATGGAGCGTTTTTTCTTTTTCAACCGAACAACAAATTTAGCTTAAAATGTTGTTATAAAGGGTAATAAAATACGTTAGAAAATGTTAAATATTAAAACGGAACATCGTTATCATCGTCTTCTGGAGCACCAAATGCATCAGAAGCTGACGGGAAGCTGTCTGGCTTAAAAGTGTTATCGTTGGCAGCATTCATTTTACTATGGAATTCATTACCAAAAGGCGTGTCAAAATCATCAAGATTATCAAACTTACCAAGATGTCCAATGAATTTCAATCTGATGTTTTCTAAACCACCATTTCTATGCTTTGCAACAATAAACTCTCCTTGTCCTTCGGTTGGCGAACGGTCTTCATCGTCCCATTCGTCAATTTTGTAGTATTCAGGACGATAAATAAACGATACAATATCTGCATCCTGCTCAATAGCTCCAGATTCACGTAAGTCAGATAGTAAAGGACGCTTACTACCACCACGAGTTTCAACAGCACGTGATAACTGAGAAAGAGCAATAACCGGAACATTAAGTTCTTTTGCTAATGCTTTTAAGTTTCTAGAAATTGTTGAAATTTCCTGCTCTCTGTTTCCTCCTTTTTGACTTCCTCCTGCTGTCATTAACTGAAGGTAGTCAATCATAATCATTTTAATACCATATTGCGAAGCTAAACGACGTGCTTTTGCTCTTAAATCAAATATAGAAAGTGATGGTGTATCATCAATATACAAAGGTGCTTTTTCTAATGTTTTTACTTTAACATTAAGTTGCTCCCACTCGTGTTTTTCTAGCTTTCCTGTTCTTAATTTTTCTGAAGACAGTCCAGTTTCACTAGAAATCAAACGTGTAATCAACTGTACCGATGACATCTCTAAAGAGAAAAAAGCTACAGGTTGGTTAAAATCAACAGCAATGTTTCTAGCCATGGTAAGCGTTAAAGCTGTTTTACCCATACCAGGACGTGCAGCAACAATGATTAAATCACTAGGTTGCCAACCAGACGTTAATTTATCTAGTTTATCAAATCCTGTAGGAATACCACTTAACCCTTTTTTGTTAGAAATCTCTTCAATCTTTTTCTTTGCTTGTATTACTAAGCTTTGAGCTGTTTCGGTAGATTTTTTAACGTTACCTTGAGTAACTTCATAAAGTTTTGATTCGGCATTGTCCAAAAGATCAAAAACGTCTTTGGTTTCATCGTAAGCTTCTTCAATAATTTCACTTGAAATTTTAATTAAACTTCTTTGAATATATTTTTGAAGAATAATACGTGCATGAAACTCAATATGTGCCGAAGATGACACTCTTTGTGTTAATGAAATGAGGTAAAAATCACCTCCAACCAAATCTAACTTCGCATCCTTTTTAAGTTGACTAGAAACGGTTAATAAGTCAACAGGTTCACTATTTTCAAATAATTTGAAAATAGCTTCAAAGATATATTTATGAGCATCTTTATAAAAGGCTTCAGGACTTAAGATATCAATTACCTCGTCAACCCCTTTTTTATCAATCATCATTGCTCCAAGCACAACTTCCTCTAAATCAATAGCTTGAGGAGGTATTTTTCCTTTCTCTAAGCTAATGATAGTGCTTTTATCTACTTTATAACCTTTTATTGGGTCTGGTTGTTTCATAAGATGCGAATGTAACTAAAATGTTAAGAAAGAACAGAATTTTAATTCTTTCAATCTTAACAGTTCTTCAACAATTTAACTGTTAATAACTTATATATATTGTTAATAGCGACAAAAAAAACCGAAGTTCAGCACTTCAGTTTTTTTGAATACTATATTTTATTAGGTTTAGCCTTTGTAAACTCCCATTTGCATATATTTTTCCATGCGTTGGTCTACTAACTCTTTTGGTGATAAGTTTTTTAATTCTTCGTAATTTTTTACGATAGCATCACTAACTGATTTAAAAGTGGTTTCTCTATCAGTATGTGCTCCACCAAGAGGTTCTTTTATGATTTGGTCTACAAGCTTAAGCTTTTTCATATCTGGTGCAGTAAGTTTTAAAGCTTCAGCAGCTTGCTCCTTGTATTCCCAACTACGCCATAAAATAGATGAGCAAGATTCAGGTGAAATTACAGAATACCATGTGTTTTCTAACATCAATACTTTATCTCCAACACCTATTCCTAAAGCACCACCAGATGCTCCTTCTCCTATTATTATGGTAATAATTGGCACTTTAAGACGTGCCATTTCTAAAATGTTTCTTGCAATAGCTTCTCCTTGTCCGCGTTCTTCAGCTTCTAATCCTGGATATGCTCCTGGAGTATCTACTAAGGTTACAACAGGAATACCAAATTTTTCGGCAGACTTCATTAAACGCAATGCTTTTCTGTAGCCTTCTGGATTTGCCATACCAAAGTTTCTGTATTGTCTAGTTTTGGTATTATAACCTTTTTGTTGACCAATAAACATATAGGTTTGGTCTCCAATTTTACCCAATCCACCAATCATAGCTTTGTCGTCTTTTACATTTCTATCTCCATGAAGTTCAAGAAATGAATCACCACAAAGTGCTTTAATATGGTCTAGAGTATAAGGTCTGTTTGGATGACGTGATAACTGTACACGTTGCCATGCAGTAAGATTTTTGTATATATCTTTTTTGGTTTCTTTTAGCTTTTTTTCAATTTTCTTACAAGTCTCAGTAACATCTACATCGCTCTCTTCTCCTATTATCTGGCATTTTTGCAACTGATCTTCAAGCTCTTTAATTGGAAGTTCAAATTCTAAATATTCCATTGAAAGTTACGTTTAATTTTAGTTAGCATACAAATATAAAAACTTTAATCGTCTTAGCTTGTTAAGCTGCTTTTCTTTTTAACTATTTTTCTATTTTTAAGTAAAGCATCCCATAAAACAGTAATAAAAATAAGCGCTGCACCATAATAGAATTGTTGGCTCATAATCTCGGTTTCAGGAAACAAAATGATTGCTAGTGTAATACCATAAATTGGTTCTAAATTGTACGAAAGTATTACTGTATAAGGACTTATATGTTTCATTACTTCTACTGAACCAATAAATGCATAGGCTGTACAAACTGATCCTAAAATTATGAGGTATATCCAATCAGAATTTGATAGCGTGAAAAACTGTGTGTTAAACGCATTGTCTGAACGAATAATAAATAGCGACAGTAAAACAATACCGCTTATAAATTCATAAAATGAAATAACCGAAGCGTTGTGCCTTTCAATGAACTTGCCATTAATAACTGCAAAGGTTGTAGAAAAAAGTGCTGAAAGTATACCTAGAATTATTCCGTTAAGGTATTGAATTTCACTCTGAGTTATTAAAAACACACCAACTACTACAACGATTCCGAAGAATATTTCGTAACAAATTATTTTACGCTTATAGATTAAAGGTTCTATAAAAGAAGCAAAAAAAGCTCCTGTAGAAAACATAGCGAGTGCTATTGATACATTAGCTTGATTAATGGATTCAAAAAAAGTAATCCAATGTAAAGCGATGATAATACCTGCGCCAAAAAAACCAAGTATCGTTTTTGGTGGAAGGTTTAAAGGAATTCTTGCTAGCTTTATGTAAGCATACATTAATACTGCTGCAATTACCATTCTGTACCATACAAGTTCAGTTGAGCCAATGGTTATTATCTCTCCTAAAATAGCAGTAAATCCAGCAATGAAAACTAAAAAATGTAAGTGTAAATAATTTTTAAGCTTAACGTTTGGCATTATATAGAAGGTATATGGCTATTATACCAAAGATAACATTTGGAAACCAAACTGCAACCAAGGGAGGAAAATCTGATTGCTCTGCCATTACACCAAACACTTTATCGAAAAACACATAAACCATTGCAATAGTAATACCAAAAGCAAGATTAACTCCCATACCTCCTCTTCGTTTAATTGAAGATACAGCAACAGCAATAATAGTAAGTATATATACCGAAACTGGTAAACTCCATTTTTTATACTTTACTACTTCATATCTCCCAATGTTTGATGAGCCTCTCTTTTTCTCCTTTTCAATGAAACGGTTAAGCTCTCCATATTGAAAAGTTTCTGCAATATACTCAACAGGTGTAAGGTCTTCGAGATCAAACGAAAAGAGCGTATCAAAACGTCTCGTAGTTTCGATAATCTCAGAGTTTTCGTTGAAAATTCGCTTTGTGTAGTTAATTAATCTATAAGTAGAATCTCTTTCTATAAATGTAATATTATCGGCTGAAATTTTGTACTCCAACTTATTACCATCAAAATGCTCTAAAGTAAATTTAAATCCTCTTTTTGCATTAGGGTCAAATCGACTTACGTAAATAAAGTCGTTATCGTTTATCTGCCTATAAATATCTTGAGTTTCAAACGCTTTTCTATTTCCTTTTAAATATTGATACTTAAACTGATTAAAACCTTTACTTGCCATAGGTGCTAAATACAAACCAAGTAATAATGCAAAACCAGCTACTATTGTAGACCCTATCATATAAGGTTTTAAAAATCTTGAAAAAGAAACTCCAGAGCTTAATATGGCAGTAATCTCAGTATTGTTGGCTAACTTAGAAGTAAACCAAATTACTGACAAGAATAAAAACAAAGGAAATAATAAGTTAGCAAAATAGATTGTAAAATCTAGATAGTACTTGGCTACAGCAGGAAAAGGCACTTCTTTTTCAAGAATTTTACCAATTTTTTCAGCAAGATTTACAGTTATCCCAATAGGAATAAACAACAGCAACATCATTAAAAATGTAAACAGGTAACGCTTTAGTATGTACCAATCTAATATCTTTAACATTACAATCGTTTATCCATTTGTTTTACCATTTTATCTTTCCAGCTTCTAAAATCTCCTGCTAATATATGTTTTCTAGCTTCTCTAACCAACCATAAATAAAAACCAAGATTATGTATCGTTGCTATTTGCTTACCAAGTAATTCATTTACAGTAAATAAATGACGCAAATAGGCTTTACTATATTCAGTATCTACAAAGGTTATTCCCATTTCATCAATTGGAGAAAAATCGTCTTCCCATTTTTTATTTTTGATGTTTATTGTGCCATGAGCTGTAAATAACATTCCATTTCTAGCATTTCTTGTAGGCATTACACAGTCAAACATATCTACACCTAACGCTATATTTTCTAAAATATTGATTGGTGTACCAACTCCCATTAAGTAACGAGGTTTGTCTTCAGGCAAAATTCCGCATACAACATCAGTCATAGCATACATTTCTTCGGCAGGTTCTCCTACCGAAAGTCCACCAATAGCGTTTCCTAAAGCTCCAGAGTTCGCAATATATTCAGCAGACTGAATACGTAAATCTTTGTATGTGCTTCCTTGAACAATTGGAAAAAACGTTTGTGAGTACCCATATTTAAATGGTGTTTTTTCTAAATGCGCAATACATCTGTCTAACCAACGATGCGTCATGTGCATAGAGCGTTTTGCGTAATTATAATCGCAAGGATAAGGTGTACACTCATCAAAAGCCATTATAATATCAGCACCAATACTACGCTGAATTTCCATAACATTTTCAGGCGTAAATGTATGGTAGCTACCATCAATATGTGATTTAAACTTAACACCTTCTTCCTTAATTTTTCTATTTGCAGAAAGCGAGTACACTTGGTAACCACCAGAATCGGTTAGTATATTTCTATCCCAATTCATAAACTTATGAAGTCCGCCTGCCTTTTCTAAAATATCAGTTTGAGGTCTTAAATAAAGATGATAGGTATTTCCTAATATAATATCAGGATTTATATCGTTTTTAAGTTCTCGTTGATGCACTCCTTTTACCGAAGCCACAGTACCAACTGGCATAAAAATAGGTGTTTCAATAACACCATGATCTGTAGTAATTTTTCCTGCTCTAGCCTTACTTTGACTATCTTTTCCCTTTAATTCAAATATCATATGCTTTACTCAATGAGTTGGCAAAGATAAATAACTAAATGTGATGTGCTTCTTAATAAATTCAAAATTGTTAGCAAAAGCATCATTTTGGTTAATAAATGCTCATAAAGTCTTTTTATTAATCTGTATAAAACTTTACTTTTGCATCAAGAAAAAACTAAGATTAAAAACATGTCAAACACACAACAACTAGAAGATTTAGTAACACAGGTACGTAGAGACATTTTACGGATGGTACATAAAGTAAACTCAGGGCATCCAGGTGGTTCTTTGGGCTGTACAGAATTTTTTGTAGCGCTTTATAATGAAATAATGGAAACCAACGACTCCTTTGATATGGATGGTATTGGAGAAGATATTTTCTTCCTATCAAACGGTCATATTTCGCCTGTTTATTATAGCGTATTAGCAAGAGCTGGTTACTTTCCTGTAGACGAGCTAAATACTTTTAGAATAATCAACTCTAGATTACAAGGACATCCAACTACTCACGAAGGTTTACCAGGTGTTCGTATTGCATCAGGTTCTTTAGGACAAGGAATGAGCGTTGCTCTTGGTGCTGCTCAAGCAAAAAAATTAAATAATGACAACCATTTAGTATACAGTTTACATGGTGATGGCGAGCTACAAGAAGGTCAAAACTGGGAAGCTATAATGTATGCATCAGGAAAAAAAGTTGACAATATTATTGCTACTATTGACTTAAACGGTCAGCAAATTGACGGTTCTACAGATGACGTTTTACCAATGGGAAATGTCAAAGAAAAATTTGAAGCTTTTGGATGGACAGTTTTAGAAATTGAAGAGGGAAATAATATTGAAGCTATATTAAAAGGTATGACTGAAGCAAAATCTAAAACTGGACAAGGAAAACCAGTATGCGTTTTACTAAAAACTGTAATGGGTAATGGTGTTGATTTTATGATGCACACTCATGCGTGGCATGGTAAAGCACCAAACGATGAGCAGTTAGCTATTGGACTAGCACAAAACCCAGAAACTTTAGGAGATTATTAAGCAGCAACAACTAAGACAATGAAAACTTATACATACACAGAAAAAAAAGATACTAGAAGTGGTTTTGGAGCAGGACTAGCAGAGTTAGGTAGAACAAATCCAAACGTTGTTGCACTTTGTGCAGATTTAATTGGTTCGTTAAAAATGGATCAATTTATTAAGGAAAATCCTGAGCGTTTTTTCCAAGTAGGAATTGCTGAAGCTAACATGATGGGTATTGCAGCAGGATTAACTATTGGTGGGAAAATTCCATTTACTGGTACTTTTGCTAATTTCTCAACAGGAAGAGTTTACGATCAAATTCGTCAATCTATAGCTTATTCTGGTAAAAATGTAAAAATATGCGCATCGCATGCAGGTTTAACATTAGGCGAAGATGGAGCAACACATCAAATACTAGAAGACATTGGATTAATGAAAATGCTTCCAGGAATGACAGTTATAAATCCATGTGACTATAACCAAACCAAAGCTGCTACTATAGCTATTGCAGAACATGATGGACCTGTTTACCTTCGTTTTGGTAGACCTTCAGTTCCTGTGTTTATGCCTGAAGACCAAAAATTTGAAATAGGGAAAGCTATTCATCTTACTGAAGGAAGCGATGTAACTATTGTTGCTACAGGACATTTAGTTTGGGAAGCATTAGAAGCTTCAAAAGCGCTTTTTGAAAAAGGTATCAAGGCTGAAGTTATTAATATTCATACCATAAAACCTCTTGACGAAAAAGCAATATTAGATTCAGTAGCAAAAACTAAATGCATTGTAACTGCTGAAGAACACAACTATTTAGGTGGTTTAGGAGAGAGTGTAGCTAGAGTTTTAGCTGAAAACGAACCTACGCCTCAAGAGTTTATTGCTACTCAAGATACTTTTGGAGAATCTGGTACACCAGCACAACTAATGGACAAATACGGACTTAACAGTTCTGCTATTATAAATGCTGTTGAAAAAGTAATGAAAAGAAAATAATATTCGTTTGGCAACGTTTTTGATACTATAATCCAAATCTAAAAAACGAATATTATGAAAAAATTAGTTATTACTACAATTCTGTTATTTGCAATTAATTTATCTTTTGCTCAAGACGGAAACAGCTTTGGTCTTAAAGGTGGACTAAACTATAATGCCAATGGAGATTATTTTGAATCTATTGGTGATAATGCACAACACCCAGACCGAAACATAGGTTATCATATTGGTGTTTTTGGTAAAATTGGAAACAAGTTTTACTTCAGACCTGAGCTGATGTACACTAGTACTAAAAGTGATTACGATAGTGATGATTTCACTATGCAGAAAATTGACGCTCCTCTATTATTTGGTGTTAAAGTTTTAGGACCTGTAAGTGTTTTTGGTGGACCATCATTACAATATATCTTGGATACTGAGTTTGATGGCATAAGCATTAGCGAAGTTGAAGATGACTTTTCAGTTGGATTAAACTTTGGTATTGGACTAAGCTTTCAATCGTTTGGAATTGACCTAAGATACGAAAGAGGTTTTAGTGATAACGAAGCTACATTTATTGGAAACAATTTAGGAGAAGGTGTTGTAAGTAGAATTGATACCAGACCTGATCAACTTATCTTAAGTTTATCGCTAATTCTATAAAAAAAGAAATAAATAGATTAAAAAAAAGCCGCTTTAAAAGCGGCTTTTTTTTAATCTTCATCTTGATTGGATTCTGTTGAATCTTCATCTAAATAATTTGGAATTCCATCTCCATCAGTATCATCATTAGTTGGGTCTCCATCATTATCAATATCTTCATATATCGTTAACACACCATCACCATCGTCATCAATATCTAAATAGTTAGGAATATCATCTTCATCAGTATCTTCATCAAAAATATCTTCGTCGTTATCTAAATCTTCTAAATAAGTTGGTACTCCATCTTCATCATGGTCATTAATTTCAGTTTGGTATAACGCAAACTTAAATATTAAATTAGAATAAGAAGTCACACCAAATGGTGGTGAAGAAAAATAGGCTAATCCTGAAGGTAAAAACATAACTCCCAAACCGTAGTCTGAATACGTTACAGTTCCATCTCCATTTATAACAAAAGAACTAGCTGTATTAAATTGTGGCATTACTCTTCTCCATCCAGGAATTAAGTTAACTAAATCTAATTGAGTAGGGTTTACAGTACTATCAAAAACATCTCCATCTTGCATATTACCAGAATAGTTTACCCTTACATCATCACAAAAATTTGGAGCATCTCCTCCTCCTTGGTTTAATCTAAGTATATAATATTCATACTCTACATCAGCAAAGGTTGTAGTATGTACCTCAATTACTCCAGGATCACTAAGCATAGTATTGTTTTCTGGATCAGGCATTTCTAAATAATTTCCATTTTCGTCCATAGGTAATTCAGAAATTTCTATATCAGAAATTGAATAATCTCCAGGAGTCTCAAACATTGAAGAATTATAGTAATGAGTTTCAAAATACCCTAGCAAGGAATCTCTATCGGCAACTTGTTGTTCTGTTCTATCTCGTTCAACAAATGTAGAACCATTATCATCATCTTTTTTACACGATGTAAAACCTAAAACCAAAACTAGAAGTAAAGCACAGTAATTTTTAATTTTCATAAATAGTAAATTTTTCTTTCATCAATTCAAAAACAAGACCTCTTGCCTGAATTTATATTGCTCATTTTTATTAGCGCAAGATACAATATTATAATATTTTTGTACAACAACATTAACGTAGTTTTTATATTTTTAATATGCGGATAGACAAATTCTTGTGGAGTGTTAGATATTACAAAACCCGAAGCATTGCAACACAAGCATGTAAAAAAGGTCATATTAAAGTAAATGATCAAGTCGTAAAACCCAGTAGAGAAGTTTATATAGGGGATAAAATTGAATTGCGAAAAAATCAAATCAACTATCAATTAACAGTTAACGATATACCTCCTAACAGAGTTGGAGCTAAGTTAGTTGATATTTATAGAACTGATACAACTCCTAAAGAAGCCTTTGAAGCTCAAGAACTACTTAAATATTCTAAGGATTATTACCGTAAAAAAGGTACAGGAAGACCTACTAAAAAAGATAGACGCGATATTGATGATTTTTATGACGAAAATGAATAGTATTGAAAATTCTCCTTTATCTTTGAAAAAACACTATTACAAATGACAGCCACTAAAAATACAATACTAACACATCAAGAAATTTTACATAAAATAAGACGTATTGCTTATCAAATTTACGAAAGCAATGTAAATGAATCTGAAATTATTTTGGCTGGTATTGATACTAATGGCTATTTATTAGCAAAAAAGCTCAAGACGAATCTTGATAAAATTTCTGATATAAAATCTACTTTATGTAAAGTTGTTGTCGATAAAAAAAATCCGTTATCAGAAATAAAAACATCTCTTTCAGAAGAAGAATACACCAATAAATCTATCATTCTCATTGATGATGTTTTAAACTCTGGAAGCACACTTATTTATGGTGTTAAACATTTTTTAAACGTGCCATTAAAGCAGTTTAAAACTGCTGTTCTTGTTAACCGAAACCATAAGAAGTTTCCTGTAAAAGCTGATTTTAAAGGTATTTCTTTATCTACTTCTCTAAAAGAGCATGTTGAAGTTGTACTTGTTGGAAAAAACTTTGAAGCGTATTTAAAATAGCTCTAGTATAATTTTTTCAGTTATTTCTTCTATTGATTTATTATCAGTAAGGATTGTAGCGTCAGATTGATTATAATAATTGGTTCGCTCAAATAAATGCTTACCTATAAACTCTACCATCTCTTCTTTTGAATCAATATGAGCAATTAAAGGTCGTTTTCCCTTTTCATTAAATAATCGCTCAGTTAAAACAGGTATAGACGCCTTTAAATAAATACTCTTCGCGTGTTTAGAAGCTTTTATAAGTTCCATGTTATTTCCATAACACGGAGTTCCTCCTCCTAGAGAAATAATAGTATTAGTTGTGTCTTCTATTAACTCCTTTAAATATATGTTTTCAATTTTTCTAAAATAAATTTCTCCTTTAGATTGAAAAATTTCAGAAATAGTCTTTTTTTCCTTGAATTGAATATAATCATCAAAATCTATAAAATTATAGTCCAAAACTTGTGCAAGTTTGCTTCCAATAGTAGACTTTCCAGAGCCCATATATCCAATTAAAAAAAAATTCATTTTTACGTTATAAATTGATTATTAAATCCATAAGATTATGAAATGCAAAAAAACGAAAATTTATCTAAAAAAGGGTTTGGAAAATAAATTAATCGTTTTATATTTGCACCCTCGTTAAGAGAAACACGGCAGACTTGGTAGCTCAGTTGGTAGAGCATCTCCCTTTTAAGGAGAGGGTCCTGGGTTCGAGCCCCAGCCAAGTCACTAAAAAAAAGTTAAGCGAAATGCTTAACTTTTTTTATTTTTGAACACTTCATTTTTGCGCACGTGGCGGAATTGGTAGACGCGTTAGGTTGAGGGCCTAATGACCGTTTTTGGTCGTGGAAGTTCGAGTCTTCTCGTGCGCACTTTTTAAATTACTTCTTTTTTGTTAATTTTGTTTAGTTTTTTTAAGTAAAAGATGAACAACATTAAAAACGAATTCAGTATCAAAGACCTTGAACATCTTTCTGGTATCAAGGCACACACAATACGTATTTGGGAAAAACGCTACAACCTATTAGCTCCCAACCGTACTGAAACTAATATTAGAACTTACAGTATTGAAAGCCTACAAAAGCTTTTAAACATTACTGCTCTTTACAATAATGGTTTAAAGATTTCAAAAATTGCAAAACTAACTCCTGAAGAAATTATTGAAAAAGCAAAGGAACTTGCAATCTCTTCTAATGAAAACCATCTTTTAAATACTTTTAAGATAGCTGCACTAAACTTTGACAAAGCTCTTTTCATTAATACATTTAAAAATTTAGAGGAAGAAAAAACGTTTTCAGAAATTTTCTATGAAGTATTTATTCCTTTATTAGAAGAAATTGGTTTTCTATGGCAAACCAATACAATAACTCCAGCCCAAGAACATTTTATTTCTGAACTGATAAAGCAAAAAATATTAGTTAATACTGAGCAATTTCAAACTGCTGAAATAAAAAAACATGACAGAGTTTATGCTTTATTTCTTCCTGAGAATGAAATCCATGAACTTGGTTTACAGTTTGTAAATTTTGAACTTACAAAATTAGGTTATCAAACTATCTATTTAGGTGCAAGCGTACCAAGCAAAAGTCTTGAAGATTTACTCACTCATTATGATCATGTAGACTTTATAAGCTATTTTACAATAAAACCTGATACAGATAATATAGACAACTATCTCAGTTCTTTTTACAATACATTATTAATAAAAGAAAACAAATTACATATCTTAGGAAGATTAGCTTTAGAAATAGACGAATCATCAACTAATAAAAAGATTAAACGCTACACTTCCATTAAAAATTTAGTAGACTCAATATAAATATTTTTATTTTGTTTAATCTTTTTTTATATTTGTTAAACATTTATGAAAAAGGTTGCAATTATAGGTTCTGGGTTTTCGTCTTTGGCTGCGTCATGTTACTTAGCCAAGTATGGTTATGACGTAACCATTTACGAAAAAAATAAGACCATAGGTGGTCGAGCTAGACAATATGTAAAAGATGGTTTTACATTTGATATTGGTCCAACATGGTATTGGATGCCTGATGTGTTTGAACGCTTTTTTAGCGATTTTAATAAGCATCCTAAAGACTATTATCAATTAGAAAAGCTCAATCCTGCATATAGTGTTTATTTTGGGAAAAATGATTTTATCACCATTGAAGATACTTTAGATAAAATCTGTATTGCATTTGAAAAAGAAGAACCAGGAAGCTCTAAAAAACTTAAAAAGTTCATTCAACAAGCCGAAGACAACTACAATATTGCCATCAAGGATTTGGTATATAACCCTGGAGTTTCTCCTCTAGAGCTTGTGAATTTACAAACAGCTAAAAAATTAAATCAGTTTTTTGGTACTATTAAAAAAGATGTTAGAAAAGCATTTAACAATAAACGCTTAGTACAAATTCTAGAGTTTCCTGTTTTATTTTTAGGCGCTAAACCAAGCGACACTCCTTCGTTTTATAGTTTTATGAATTATGCCGATTTTGGATTAGGCACCTTTCACCCAAAAGGAGGTATGTACCAAGTAATCTTAGCGCTTGAAAAACTAGCAAAAGAACTTGGTGTTACTATTATAACTGAAAACCCAATTCAAAAGATTTTCGTAGATAATGGTAAAGCCAATACCATTATTACCAACAGCAGCAAAATAATTAATTGTGATATTGTTTTAAGTGGTGCAGATTATCATCATACCGAAACTTTACTGGAAGAGTCCTACAGGCAATATAGTGAAGCTTATTGGACCAAAAAGACTTTTGCTCCTTCTTCACTCCTATTTTATGTTGGGTTTAATAAAAAACTAAAAAATGTAAATCATCATACTTTGTTTTTTGATGTGGATTTTGACACACATGCCGAAGCTATTTATGATAACCCTAAATGGCCAGAAAAACCTTTATTCTATGCTAGTTTTCCTTCAATAACTGATAATTCTACTGCTCCTAATGATAAAGAAGCTGGAATTTTTTTAATACCTTTAGCTCCAGGGCTTGAGGATACTGAAGCGTTACGAAGTAGTTATTTTGAAAAAATAATCAATCGATTTGAAGCATTAACTTCTCAATCGGTTAAAGAAGATATTCTTTTTAAAGAATCGTTTTGTGTAAACGATTTTATATCAGAATATAACTCCTATAAAGGAAATGCCTATGGAATGGCCAATACGCTATTACAAACTGCATTTTTACGACCTAAATTAAAAAGTAAAAAGGTTAACAACCTTTATTTTACTGGACAACTTACCGTTCCTGGACCTGGTGTTCCACCATCATTAATATCTGGGAAATTGGCTGCAGAACTAATAAACAAACATCATTCTCTTTAATTATGAAAGCTCTATTTGACACTGTTTCTCATGAGTGCAGTAAAATCACCACTAAAACGTACAGCACTTCTTTTTCATTAGCAACAAAAATGCTTGCTAAATCCATTCGTCAAGACATTTACAACATTTATGGTTTTGTAAGGTTTGCTGATGAGATTGTAGATTCTTTTCATGACTACAATAAAGAATTTTTGTTTCATTGGTTTGAAAAAGACCTAGAACTAGCAATACACAATAAAATTAGCTTGAACCCTATTTTAAATGCGTTTCAAGAAACGTATCATAAATACAATATCGATAAAGCTCTTGTCACTGCTTTTATGAAAAGCATGAAAATGGATTTACATAAAACAGATTATTTAACACAAGACGAGTTTAAAGAATACATCTATGGTTCTGCTGATGTTGTTGGGTTAATGTGCTTAAAGGTATTTGTTAAAGGTGATGAAGAGAAATACCAAAAACTTAAAGATAGTGCTATGAGTTTGGGTTCTGCTTTTCAAAAAGTAAATTTCTTAAGAGACTTAAAGGCCGATTTTGAAGATTTAAACAGAAGTTATTTTCCTAATGCTGATTTATCTAAACTTGACGAGCAATCAAAACAAGATATAATTAATGATATTGAAGAAGATTTTAGCAAAGGTTTGGAAGGCATAAAACAGTTACCAATTGAGGCTAAGTTTGGTGTTTTCATGGCTTACAGATATTACAGCCAATTATTAAAAAAGCTCAAGAAAACACCAGCGCTTAAAATAAAGTCTACACGTATTAGGGTTTCAAATTCTAAAAAAATTGAACTCTTAACTAGGAGTTATGTTAAATATCAATTGAATTTATTGTAACTTTAAAAACGATGCAAACACTTTACTGGATATTAGTTTTTTTAGGCACATTTTGCTTTATGGAATTTATGGCTTGGTTTACACATAAATACATTATGCATGGGTTTTTATGGCATTTGCATAGAGACCATCACAGAAAAGATCATGACAGTTGGTTTGAACGTAATGATGCTTTCTTTTTGTTTTATGCAGCTGTAAGCATTGTTTGCTTTTATTTATGGAGCTATGAAAACGTTTGGTTTTGCTTACCTATTGGGTTAGGTATTTTTGCTTATGGAGCTACCTATTTTATTGTTCACGATATTTTTATTCATCAACGATTTAAGCTCTTTAGAAACGCTAACAATTGGTACGCTAGAGGTATTCGTCGTGCACATAAAATGCATCATAAACACTTAGGAAAAAGTGATGGAGAATGCTTTGGAATGTTGTTTGTTCCTTTTAAGTATTTCAAAAAGTAATTTATGAACTACTTATACCTACTTCTTAATATTGGTTCGTTATCTGTTCCTTTTTTATTTAGTTTTCACCCTAAATTAAAGTTTTACAAATACTGGAAATCATTAGCTATTTCAATAGCTATAACTATGCTGTTTTACATTCCTTGGGATGTATTATTTACACAAAATGGTTTTTGGGGTTTTAACGACACCTATTTTTTAGGACAAAAATTTCTTGGTTTGCCTATTGAAGAATGGCTGTTTTTTATTTGTATTCCGTATGCATGTGTGTTTACTCACCATTCACTTTTATATTACTTTCCAGATAAAAAACTATCTGAAGGTTTTACTAAAAAACTTAGTTACTGTTTAATTATTCTCTTTTTATTTTTGAGCATATTCTTTTACAGCAAATGGTACACTCTTGTTAATTTTAGTTATGCTGTTATACTTCTATTGTTAGTTATCAAGTATAACTTACAATTACTTAGAACCTACTATTTAACCTTTATAGTGATGCTTATTCCTTTTTTTATTGTGAATGGAATTTTAACAGGAAGTTGTATTGAAAACGAAGTAGTTTGGTATAATGATGCTGAAAATTTGGGCATAAGACTTTTTACAATACCTATTGAAGACAGTATTTATGCTTTTACCTTAATTTTAACCAACTTAGTGTTAACTGAGTTTTTCCAGTCAAAATTACTTAATAAGTAATTCGTCTAACTGTTCACGAACCTTATCACTGTTCCAATTAGCAGCTCCATTTTTATCAACCACAAGATATCCTTCTCTATCTATAATAAATGTTCTAGGGATACTTCTTGAACTAAGACCTTCAGGATACTTGGTCAAAGGATTAAAAATTTGAATATTATACCCTTTTTTATCTAAGAATGCGTTAATGACTTCAGGAGATTCATCTGAAACTAATAAAAACAAAACGTTTTCGTTATAATCATTATACAAATCTTGAATAGACTGAAATTCTGCAATACAAGGAGGACACCAAGTTGCCCAAAGATTTATAAACACCACTTTACCTTTAGCGTCCTTAAAATTAAACTTGTTACCATTTAAATCTCTTAAGTTCCAACTAGAATACTTTATTTTTTTTCGGTCTTCTTTATCAATAACCGAAGGACTAAACTTTGAAATCACAGACTGAATTGCTACTTGAATAGGTTGCCTTGTTTGAGGAATAAGCATTAAAACTATTATTACTAAAAAAACAATATTGCTTATTTTAAGTTTTCTAAATGTCATTTGCTATTGTATATTTTTTCCAAAGGTAAAATAGAATATCCAAACACAAGAAAAGCACAGCCTCATAATTGAAACCATGCTTCAAATCTATAAATTAATTAAACTCTAAACTATAAATTATCTTGTTACAGAACCTGATAAACTAGCAACAGGTCCATCTCCTAAATTAATTACTGTATGTGTCATAGCATCATTTGGAACCATGTGTGCTAATGGCTTTAGCGTAAATGGCATTGGGCTATTGTCTGGAAAAGGTTCAACCGAAATGACTACTGTTGTTCCTCTTAAATCTGTTGGAAAAGTTAATCCAGCAGGTGCATTTTGTAAATAATCTTCTCCTGGGTAACTTGGTCCATCTCCTGAATCTCCTTTAAAAGGTGATGTTGTTGCGTTATCATCAAAATCATCAACCGATGTAAAAGTACCTGTACTTACAGGAGTTCCATCTATTACTGCCCAACCTTCATATTTCCAACCATCTTGTAATGTTGGTAAGTTTAAACCTGTCATAGGACTTCCACTTGAATTGTCTAAAAACCACACACCACTTGCTTCATTAGTATCATCCATATCTGTTGGTGTTGCTAAAATATAAGTACCAGAAGCTGCGCTAAAGTCACCAACTATACTATTACTATCCACCATTGCCAAATCTCCAGTAAAAGCACCAGCTAAAATTTTTGTTGCTGCTGGAGCAGGATCAGGATCAACAGCTGGTTCAATAGACAATACAAACATTGTTGCTTCATTTAATTGCATTGTGTTCACCGAAAAGGTTTGTGGAAAGGTAACACTAGAAAAAGTTCCTGTTGATACTGGTTGACCATCAACAATAATCCAGCCTTCATAAACATAATCGTCACCTAAAGCTTCCAATCCGTTAAGGTTTAACGTTAAATTCGAATTTGGATTTGTAGTATTATCGTCATCATCACTACACGACACCACTAACACTGAAAGCAGTACTACTGCTAAAAACATTCTTTTAATCATTGCATAAATTTTTAAGGTTATATTCCAAAATTAAAAGAGCTACAAATTATAAAATGTTAGCTAGCTAACATTAGGCAATTTTTTTCAATAATCTTATCTCTTTTCTATTGAAATCAATTAAATGTTCTTCTTTCAATTCGTTTAAAAGCACATTTAGTGTTGGTCTAGAAGTCCCTATAAGAGACGCCATATCTTTTTGGGTATATGGATGTTTTATCACTCTATTTCCTGTGTCTTTACAGTCATAACCATACTCATCACACAATTCCTCTAAAAACTCCATAAGTCTAGTTTTTGAGTCTTTAAATAATAACAACTGCAAACGTCTTTCTAGTTTCTTAAACCTAAATCCAATAAGTTTATACACTCTAAAACTAAAGGTTTCATTATCGCGCATTAAAGTATGCATCGTATCGACACCTATTGGACAGATAGAAGTTTCATTGTCTATAGACTGAGCAAACTCATCTCGCATTCGTTCTCCCAAAATGGCTTTTTCTCCAAACAACTCTCCTTTAGTTAAAATAGCTTTTACTACTTCGTCTCCTGATTCGCTGTAATAACCAATCTTTACTTTACCTTTTTCTATAAGAAATACCTTGTTAGAATTATCAGCTTCAAAATAGATATAATCTTGCTTTTTATAAGAAGTAAACTCGTGAGATTTTCTATATGCTTTAAACTTATGAGGACAAAGTATTTTAAACAAGTTAACATCCTCGAAAAACCAAACTGATTTCATAATATACTTTAATTGTGTTAGTTATCAAATTCAGTCGAAAGCACTTGCTTTATCCTTACATACAAAACAAAAAAACTCCTGAAGAACCTTCAGGAGTTTTAGTATTCATTTCATTAATGTTTATGCGTTTTCTGCAGCAATTAGGTTTAATGCAGAACCAGCTTTATACCATGCAATTTGTGCCTCGTTATAGGTGTGATTCACTTTTATAGTGTCTTTACTACCATCTGCATGAACAACTTCAATAGTTAATTGCTTGTCAGGAGCAAACTCGTTTAAATCTAAGAAATTAAACGTATCATCTTCCTGAATTAAATCGTAATCAGCTTCATTCGCAAAAGTTAATCCTAACATACCTTGCTTTTTCAAGTTAGTTTCATGAATACGCGCAAAAGATTTCACAATTACAGCAGCAACACCAAGATGTCTTGGTTCCATTGCAGCATGTTCACGAGAAGAACCTTCTCCATAGTTATGATCTCCAACTACAATCGTTTTAATGCCTTTAGCTTTATATTCACGTTGTGTATCAGGAACACCTGCATAATCTCCAGTAATTTGACTTTTAACCATGTTTGTTTTCATATTGAATGCATTTACAGCACCAATTAAACAGTTGTTAGAGATATTATCTAGGTGTCCACGAAAACGCAACCAAGGTCCAGCCATAGAAATATGATCTGTTGTACATTTTCCATGTGCTTTGATTAATAACTTTGCACCTTTAATTTCATCTCCAATTGGCTTAAATGGCGTTAAAAGTTCTAGACGTTCAGATGTTGGAGATACAATTACCTCTACTCCACTTCCGTCTGCTAATGGCTCTACGTATCCATTTTCTTTTACCTCAAAACCTTTAGGTGGCAATTCCCATCCTGTTGGTTCATCTAACATCACTTCTTCTCCATCTTCATTGATTAATTTATCAGTCAATGGATTAAAATCTAAACGTCCTGCAATAGCAATGGCAGCAGTCATTTCAGGCGATGCTACAAAAGCATGTGTATTTGGGTTACCATCAGCACGCTTAGCAAAATTACGGTTAAACGAATGCACAATACTGTTTTTAGGCGCATTCTTAGGGTCTTCATAACGAGCCCACTGACCAATACATGGTCCACATGCATTAGTAAAAATAGTAGCATCTAGTTTTTCAAAAATCTCTAAGATACCATCGCGTTCTGTTGTATATCGTACTTGTTCAGAACCTGGATTAATCCCAAATTCAGCTTTTGTTTTTAATTTTTTATCTAAAGCCTGTTGCGCAATAGAGGATGCTCTTGATAAATCTTCATAAGATGAGTTAGTACAAGAACCAATCAATCCCCACTCTACCTTCATAGGCCAATCGTTTGCCTTAGCTTTTTCGGTCATTGTTCCTACTTCTGTAGCTAAATCTGGAGTAAAAGGCCCATTTAAGTGTGGTAACAACTCTGATAAATTAATTTCAATAACTTGATCGAAATATTGCTCAGGGTTAGCATACACTTCAGGATCTGCTGTTAAATGTGCTTTTACTTTATTAGCTTCGTCAGCTACATCTTCTCTATCAGTAGCACGCAAGTAACGCTCCATAGACTCATCATAACCAAACGTAGAGGTTGTTGCACCTATTTCGGCTCCCATATTACAGATAGTTCCTTTTCCTGTACAAGACATAGAAGTCGCACCAGGACCAAAATATTCTACAATAGCTCCAGTACCTCCTTTTACAGTAAGTATTTCAGCTACTTTTAAAATCACATCTTTTGGTGCAGTCCATCCAGATAATTTACCTGTTAACTTAACACCAATTAACTTTGGAAATTTCAATTCCCAAGCCATACCTGCCATTACGTCTACAGCATCAGCACCTCCAACTCCAATAGCAACCATACCTAATCCTCCTGCATTTACAGTATGCGAATCAGTACCAATCATCATTCCTCCAGGAAATGCATAATTTTCTAAAACTACTTGATGGATAATTCCAGCTCCAGGTTTCCAAAAGCCTATTCCATATTTATTTGATACAGAGGCTAAAAAATCAAATACTTCACTACTTGTTTCATTTGCTCGTTTTAAATCGGCAGCTGCTCCTTGCTTTGCTTGAATTAAGTGATCGCAATGTACAGTTGTAGGTACAGCAACTTTGTCTTTACCAGCTTGCATAAACTGTAACAAAGCCATTTGCGCTGTTGCATCTTGACAAGCAATACGGTCTGGAGCAAAATCTACATAATCTTTACCTCTTACAAAGGCTTTTTCTGGACTACCATCCCAAAGATGAGAATATAAAATCTTTTCAGATAGTGTTAATGGTTTACCTACAACTTCACGTGCTTTATCTACACGTTCAGCCATATTAGTATAAACCTTTTTAATCATGTCAATATCAAATGCCATATAAATCTTCTTTTATAGTGTTTACGTATTAAAATTATTAAAAAAAAGTGACACGTCTTTTTATTTAAGTAAGATATCACTTTAATTTAGATTTGTTATAAGTTACATTACCTTTAAAGCATAATACTGCAACCATAACGAAGTAGCGATAATTTAATAAAATTCAACTCAAACTATCATAAAAAAAGGTTAATAAAAAAGCCCGAATTTAAAAATTCGGGCTTTTGAATATAAGTTGTTATGACAATTACGCCATTACTAATTGTTTTTGAGATGGTTTGAATTTAGTCAATACGATACCATCTACTGCAGCTTCGTATTCTTCCATAGTTGGTGTACGACCAAGAATAGTTGATAATACTACAACTGGTGTTGATGATAATAATGATTCTCCTTTTTTACCATCGGCATCTTTTACTACACGACCTTGGAATAAACGTGTTGATGTTGCCATTACTGTATCTCCAGGCTCAGCTTTTTCTTGATTACCCATGCAAAGGTTACAACCTGGACGCTCTAAATACAACATGTTTTCGTATTTTGTACGTGCAGCTGCTTTTGGTGCGTCGTCGTTAAACTCGAATCCCGAGTACTTTTGTAATACTTCCCAATCACCTTCAGCTTTTAATTCATCAACAATGTTGTATGTTGGTGGCGCTACAACTAATGGCGCTTTAAATTCTACCTTACCGTGTTGAGCTTCGATGTTTTTTAGCATTTGCGCTAAAATTTTCATGTCACCTTTATGTACCATACAAGATCCAACGAAACCTAAATCTACTTTTTTAGTTCCGCCATAGTAAGATAATGGACGAATAGTATCGTGTGTATAACGTCTTGAAGGATCTTCGTTGTTTACATCTGGATCTGCGATCATTGGTTCTGCGATTTCATCTAAATCGATAACCACTTCTGCATAATATTTAGCATCTGCATCTGGCTTTAATGCTGGCTTAGAACCAGATTTAAGCTCTTCTATTCTGTTGTTTGCTTTATCTACTAAACCTTGTAACATTTGCTTTTCATTATCCATACCTTTTTTAATCATGATTTGGATACGATCTCTAGCAATTTCTAAAGATTCGATTAACGTTTCTTCTTCCGAAATACAGATAGACGCTTTTGCTTTCATCTCTGCAGTCCAATCTGTAAATGTAAAGGCTTGATCTGATGTTAATGTACCAATGTGTACTTCGATAACACGACCTTGGAACACGTTTTCGCCATCAAATTGCTTTAACATTTGTTGTTGCGTTGCATGTACCACATCACGGAAATCCATGAAGCTTCTCATGTTACCTTTAAACGTCACTTTTACAGACTCTGGAATTGGCATTGTAGCTTCACCAGTTGCTAAAGCCAATGCTACAGTACCAGAATCGGCACCAAAAGCAACACCTTTAGACATACGAGTATGCGAATCTCCACCAATAATGATATCCCAATCGTCTACCGTAATATCGTTTAATACCTTATGAATTACGTCTGTCATTGCGTGATAATGACCTTTTGGATCACGACCAGTAATTAAACCGAAATCGTTCATAAACTTCATTAAACGCGGAATATTAGCTTTTGATTTGTCATCCCAAACAGAAGCTGTATGACAACCTGATTGGTAACCAGCATCTACGATTGGTGAAATTACCGTTGCTGCCATCATTTCTAATTCTTGAGACGTCATTAAACCTGTAGTATCTTGAGAACCTACAATGTTTACTTCTACACGAACGTTAGATCCAGCGTGTAATGTTTTTCCTGGTGTTGTACCAACAGCGTTTTTATTAAAGATTTTTTCTACTGCTGTTAACCCTTGGTTTTCTACAGTAATTTCTTTTGAAGCTGCATAAACTTGAGGAATGTCAATCTCTAAAGCTTTACAAGCAAAGGTTTGTAATTTTTTACCAAAAACCACAGCGTAAGATCCACCAGCTTTGATAAACTCCATTTTTTGTGGTGTTAATGCTGTAGAAATATCTTTAAGCTCTTGGTCTCCGTTATATAATTTTTTCTCTTTAGTATTGATCGTTAAAACCGTACCTGTTTTTACAGAATATACCTCTTTTAAAATTGGCTCGCCATCTGCATCTACAACTGTATTTCCGTTTTCGTCTTTTTGTTTTACCCAGTTTTTAAGGTCAATTCCGATTCCTCCAGTTACACCAACTGTAGTTAAGAAAATTGGTGCAATACCATTTGTTCCTGCAATTACAGGTGCAATATTGATAAATGGCACATAAGGTGACGATGGAATTCCTGTCCATAATGCCACGTTATTTACACCAGACATACGAGATGAACCTACACCCATTGTTCCTTTTTCTGCAATAAGCATAATTCGTTTATCTGGATGTTGCTCTTTTAAAGCTAACACTTCTTGTTGCATATCTTTGTTATGCTCAAAGATAGATTGACCATGTAACTCACGGTCTGATCTTGAGTGTGCATCTGCACCTGGTGATAATAAATCTGTTGAAATATCTCCAACACCAGCAACATAAGTTACTACTTGAATTTCTTCTTGAACTTCTGGAAGTTTTGTAAAAAATTCTGCTTGTGCATAGCTCTCGATTATTTCTTTTGCAATCGCACTACCAGATTTCATTGCTTGCTCTAAACGCTCAGTATCTGCTTCGTATAAAAATACTTGTGTTTTTAATACTTTAGCAGCAGCTTCAGCAATTGCTTTATCTTCACCTAAAGCTAAATCTAAAAGTACTTCTACAGATGGTCCACCTTTCATGTGAGATAATTGCTCGAAAGCAAAATCTGAAGTAATTTCTTCTACTTTAGTTTCACCTAAAATAATTTCTTTTAAAAAGTCTGCTTTTACACGTGCAGCACTTGTAGTACCTGGTAAAACGTTATATATAAAAAAGTTTAAAGAATCTTTTCTATGCTCGTTATTTTCATCTTTTATTTGCGCTATAATTTCGCTTAATAATTCTGCGCCATCAATAGGCTTTGGATGTAATCCTTGAAGTTTACGAGCTTCAATTTCTTTAAGGTAGTCGTTGTATGTTTGCATATATGTTTATATATATTTTATTATTGTAAAAAACGTAATGCACATAAGCATTACTTTATTTAAAACAGACAGCAAAATTACGAATTTTAATATGCATTTTAAAATATGCAACGAAATTGCATTTTCTTTGAAAATAAACCACGAAACAATAACAAAACAACGTTTAAGGTAAAAAATTAGCTTTTAAATTATTAGTTGAATAAAAATTTAACAATTCACCTTATTTAGAATGAGTCTTTATTGTAGTTTTTTCTGTCGAACAACCTAATTACCTACATGTTTATCTCTATAAAATAATATTGGTCGTTCAAAAAACGCATAGATCATTTGCGACATACTTAAAGTTAATACTAAGAACAAAAGCAACAGTAAACCTTTTTCAAAAAAAACTAATTGCTCTATTTTAAAATTCCTTTGAATACTTAGCAGAATCAAAGAATAATTCACCAAATAAATAGCATACGATCGTGTACTTAAAAAGTAAAAGACCTTGCCAAAAACCTTATGTTCTTTTAATTGAATACAATACGGAAACAACAAAGCACAACTCAGCAGTACTAAAGGCAAATAAAAAAACACATAAAATCCTAAATGGGTTTGAGGCAGTAAACTATAATGGTAAATCAAGAGATGAGTTCCTCCAAAAACAGCACATGCGATACCAATACAGATTTTTTGGTTTTGTTTAAAAAACGTAATATAAGTATTCATTATATAGACTAATAAAAACCCAAAATAGATAGCATCCATTCGATATAACACTACTTTTCTAAACCCTGAGCTCCAATCTTTATAACTAGTAACATTAGCATTGTAATAGTAACTTATTTTGAAAGCGAAAAGCGCAATTATCATAATGAGCGTCACCTTTAAAAACAATTGCTTATGCTGCTTTTTAAACATAAAAAAAGACAGATACAGCAAAAAAGGAAGTAGTAAATAAGCATACTCTTCAATGGATAAGCTCCAAGCTTCTGTAAAAAAATCAGGATGTGGATTTATAAAGTTTTGTAAAAACGGAATGTAAAGCCATAAGGTTTTAGGTAAAACATCACCAAGAATTAGTAGTAAAACGACATTAAGCACTAATACCAAAAAGTAATTAGGCAATGTCCTAAGCCAACGTCTTTTCCAGAAGGTTATTAAATCAGAAAATGAAGTCTTACCAGACTCAATATTTTTCAGCAGCAGGCCACCAATTAAATAACCACTGAGCACAAAGAATAAATCTACTCCTACAGCTCCTAAAGTTCTTGTAAAAAGTATAATTGGGTTATTGGTTTCTGTATAAAATAAAAATGTACAATGCGATATTACTACCAAACTGATAGCAATAGACCTAATAACATCTAAACCATAAATTCTTTTGGAACGCATTAAAGCCGCTTATTCTTTTTAAAAATAAGCAATTTACTGGATAATTGAAGTGAATTGAATTAGAACAAGCTTTTTATAATTTGCTCGTCGGTAACACCTTCAGCTTCGGCTTTGTAGTTTTTAATAATTCTATGTCTAAGAATACCTGTAGCAACAGCTTGAACATTTTCAATATCTGGAGAGAATTTTCCGTGTATTGCAGAATGTGTTTTTGCAGCAAGAATTAAGTTTTGAGACGCTCTTGGTCCTGCTCCCCAATCTACAAACTCCTTAACCAAATCAGAAGCTATTGATGCATTTGGTCTCGTTTTGCCAACCATACCAACAGCATATTCTATAACGTTATCAGCAACAGGAATACGACGTATTAAATTTTGAAAATCTATAATTTCTTGAGCAGTAAATAAAGCGTTTACTGTTTTAGCAACATCAGTTGTAGTGGCTTTTACCACTTCAACTTCTTCAGCAAAAGATGGATATTCTAGATTGATTGCAAACATAAAACGGTCTAATTGCGCTTCTGGTAAAGGATAAGTTCCTTCTTGCTCAATTGGGTTTTGTGTTGCTAATACAAAGTATGGTAAATTTAGTTTGTAATGATGACCTGCAACCGTTACTGCACGCTCTTGCATTGCTTCTAATAAAGCAGCTTGCGTTTTTGGAGGTGTACGGTTAATCTCATCAGCAAGAATAATGTTAGCGAAAATAGGTCCTTTTATGAATTTAAACTGACGGTTTTCATCAAGAATTTCACTTCCAAGAATATCACTTGGCATTAAATCTGGTGTAAACTGTATACGTTTGAAATCTAATCCTAAAGCTTGAGCAATGGTATTTACCATTAACGTTTTAGCTAAACCAGGAACTCCTATCAATAAAGAGTGTCCTCCTGAAAATATCGAAATCAAGATTTGGTTTACTACTTCATCTTGACCAATAATTACTTTGGCTATTTCACTTTTTAGGGCTTGATATTTTTTTACAAACTGTTCTACAGCTGCTACGTCAGACATATTATTCTTCTTTTTTTAACCAATTGCTGCTAAATTCACAATCTCTATATTCACCATTAACTTTTATGTAAGTATCCAATATTTTTTCATCTAGCCACTTGTCAATTGCTTTGTACTGCTTGTCTTGTTCAGCTAAACTTTTAATTTTCAAGTAGTCTTTAGCAAAATCGGCTTTGTGCTCATCAATTCTATCAGTAACCGTCAATATTTTAAACTTAATACGGTTTACTCTATCTTCATCTTGATACACTAAACTTATTTCGTTGTCTTTTAGGTTTTGAATTTGAGTATATAATTCAGGATCCATTTTAGTTAACTCAAAATTGAAATCTTGAGTTTTTGGATTAATTAGCTGTCCACCATCTTGTCTGGTTTCTTTTTCATCACTCATTTCTCTTGCTGCATCAGCAAAAGTGATTTCGCCATCAACTATACGTTGTCTAATTAATTCTATTTTATCTTTAGCTTCTTGAACTGCTTCTTGCGTAATTTCAGGACGTAAAAGAATGTGTCTTACATCGTAAATTTGACCTCTAATTTTTTCAAGGTAAATGATATGGTATCCAAAATCGGTTTCAAAAGGCTCAGAAATTTCACCTTCCTGTAAAGAGAAAGCAACATCTCTAAACTCTTTTACCATTTGAGGTCTTTTCTTATTTAAAGAGTATTTACCACCATCTTTACGAGAGGCAACATCATCAGAATAAAATACAGCTTTTGTTGTAAAACTCGCTCCATTTTCGATAACATCAGCTTTAAATTCTCTTAATCTGTCAATTACCTTTTGTTTTTCCTCTTCAGATACTTTAGGGATCACTACTATTTGAGCCACTTTTAATTCTGTACCAAAAATTGGTCGTTCCTCTTCAGGGATTTCGTTGAAATACTCACGTACTTCTTCTGGAGTTACTTCAATATCTTCAACAATTTTACGCTGCATTTCCATTGCAAGCTTTCCGTTTTTGTTGATTTCAAAAATTTCTTCTCTTAGGCTTTCTTCAGAGTCTTTATTATAGAATTTTAAAATCTCTTCCATTGAACCAATTTGCTCCATTAAATAGCTCATTTGCTGGTCGATGTTAGAACGGATTTCTAACTCATTTACCACAATACTATCTTGTATAGCATGATGTGCATAAAGTTTATCTTCTAGCAGCTTACCAAACAACTGACAGCGTGAAGGCATTTCGCTAGCTGAAACTCCTCTTTGTTGTAACTGAATGATTTCTTTGTCTAAATCGGAGTCTAACACCACATAGTCTCCAACTACTGCTGCTACACCATCTATTTTTTTACGTTGGTTAGCAGTATTAACAGTATCTACAGACTTTACCTCTTCTTTTTCTTCGATAATTTCTTGAGCATTGGCAAATGTAAATCCAAGCAGTGTTGTTACTGTAAACAGAAACTTTGTATTAGTTAAAAATTTCAAATTGATTGTTTTTAATTGCATCTTTGGTAATATCTTTTTCAAGTTGCTTTATAAGCTCTAACTTCCTTTTATTTATTATTATTTGATTAATGGTAGGTTTTACATACTCTAATGGAGCATAATCATTTTGCAGTAATACATCATTAATTTGCATCAAATATAGGTGTAATGAATCTTTGAGTTGTAAAAAATTAGATTTTTTTAACAGTTCTTTTTTATTCTCTGCATTTAAAACTGGTACCTTCTCAATAACTTGCGAGGTTTTTACCCAAACAGAATCGTTTAACGAGTAGGATTTAAACTGAACCGAAATAGAATCTAAATATCTTTTATCATTAGCATCAAAACGTTTAAAACGTTTTTCTATATCGTCAAGATTAATTGCGTTTTGAGGAATATTGATATATCTAAACTTTACAAGCTCTTCGTTAAGCTTAAATGTTTCCTTGTTTTTTGAATACACTGTATCAGCTTCAGACTGACTTACCGTTGTATCAATATTTTTCTTTACTAAAGCATCTAAATAGGCTTTTGTAAACAAGTCCTTTTTATATTGACTTACTAATTTATTGAAATTATTTTGTGTGGTTTCAGGCAAGTTACGTTCAGCACCTTCAACCAACAATAATTGGGTTGCCCAACGTGTAATGTAGTTGTTAACTAATAGCGTGCTATCTTCTACCGAAGTTCCTTCAGCCACTAAATCTTTTATATCTTCTTCGTAAAGATAGGTTTCGTTAACACGAGCTATAGGAGTTCTATCTTCTGTCTTTTTAAAAAAATCACAGGACAAAACACACACAAAAGTTATTATAATAACGCTAAAACGTTTAATCAAAACTAGTTTAAAATTTGAGATTTTACCTTTTCTAAAACAGCGTTATCAACTTCTACTTTATAGGTTTCATTTAGGCTTTTTAACCAGTTTTGTTCAATGTAGTTTTGATAATCGCTTATAACCATACCTTTTGCCTCTTCAAAAGTTTTTGTACTCTTTGGAAGTACTTTATCTACTTTTATAACATGGTAAGCTCCATTGTAATTGTAAATTTTTGAAAGTCCTTCTTTGTATTCAAAATCTTTTGGTAAAGATTGGTGTTGTGTGTCCATAATACCTCTTGTAAAAATCACTTTTTGCTCTTTATCAGTATTAAGTTGAGTATTTATCTCATCCACAGTTTTACCAGCTTTAAAAAGGTCTATCACTTTAGAAATATCTTTCTTTTTTGCAGCAGTTGCAACTACTCCATCAATTCTATTTTCCCAAACGTAGTTTGAAGAATTTTTATTGTAATAAGCTTCAAGCCCAACAGTATCTTTTACTGCTGCATTCCACACTTGTTTTTCCATAAGATCAAACAATAACAATCCATCTCTGTATTCGTTTAAAATAAATGCAAAATTTTCATCTTCAAACTCAAGATTATCTTCTCTGTATTTAATAAGGTTAGCATCTAAAAAAGCATTGTATTCTTTTAAAATAACATCTTTTGGCGAAACATTTTTCCCTAAATATCCTCTTTGTACACTTTTAAGATGGTTAGCAAAATCACCATAGCTAAATTCAGTATTTCCTATAACTAGAAAGTTTTTCTTAGCATCAAAACCTGAAGGAACATTCCAAGCGCCTTTGAAAAAGTCATCAACAATTAAGGTTTCAAAATAAGTTAAGGCTTTTTCGTTTTCAGTAATCTTGTAACTGGATTTCAATTTTTCGGTTAATGCTGTATTTATTAATGCTGAACGAGAATCGCGCTTAACCCTTTGTTCTAATTCAGGTTTCATAACATCAAAAGCATCTAACGGTTTTTTATCCACTAGCTTAACTATGTGCCAACCGTATTCTGATTGAAAAGGCTCAGAAATATCACCAGCATTTTTAAGAGCAAATGCACCATCTTCAAAAGCTGTTGAGCTTAATTGACCGCTTTTAAATGGTGATAACAATCCTCCTTTTCCTGATGAACTTTTATCGTCCGAAAATTGCTTAGCCAACATTTCAAAACTCTCTCCTTGTTCAATCTTTTTATATAGTTCGTTGATACGTACTTCTGGTTTTAAAGTAGAATCCATTTGCTTGTTTGACACCATTATATGCTTAACTGTAACCTCTCCTCTTGATGGTCTCTTGTCTTCTACCTTTAAAATATGATATCCAAAACTACTTCTAAATGGCATCGATACCTCTCCAACATTTGTATTGTAAGCTACATTTTCAAAATCGTAAACCATTTTAAATGCCGAAAAATAGCCTAAATGCTCAGCGTAAGTTTCGTAACCTTTATAATTTAACGCTCGTGAGTTTTGCTGCTTGTAGTTAGCATTTAAATCGTTAAAAACCGTTTCAAAACCTTCTTTTTGTGCACGTTTTCTAAGCTCTAACAAGTCGTTGTAAACAGCAGTAGTATCAGTATTTGAAGCATCAAACCTAAATAAAATATGAGATACTTTTACATCGTAAGCCAAACGATCATAAGCCTCTTTAACTAAAGCATCAGTTACTTTATTATCGGTTAAATAGTTTTTGGTAAGTTGTTTTTTATAGTTTAAAAATTCTCTTTTATAATTAGCATTCTCATCTAATCCTAATCGTTTTGCTTCTTTTATCTTAAGCTTATAATTGATAAACAATTTTAAATACTCATCTACATCTTTTTGAGATTCGTCTTTTACCAATTCAAGGTTTTTATTGTAAACTCTAATAAACTCTGATGCTTTTACAGGATCTCCATCAACTGTAAACAATACATCTTGCTTATTTGTTTGGGCAACACTAAATGCTGTGAAACAAAAAAAAGCAGACAGTACAAATAACTTTAAATTCATAAATTTAGTAGTCTATTATGTGATTTGAGCAAAAATAAAACAATTAGAATATTAAACAACATGCTTTTACATCACTTTTACATTTTACTTAAAAAAACTAACTATATTTAGTCCGTATAAATTATACTATCATGAAGTATACTACCGAAATCATTATTGAAAGTCCTATTGATACGGTTATCAGAAAACTAGACAATCCTGAAAACCTTAAACATTGGCAACGTGGTTTGGTATCTGCCGAACATATTTCGGGTACTCCTGGAGAATTTGGTGCAAAAATGAAGCTGAAATACAAAATGGGTAAACGAGATATGGAGCTTATTGAAACCATTACTTATAGAAACCTACCTCATGAATTTCATGCAACTTATGCTACCAATAGCATGAATAACATCCAGGAAAATTACTTTAAAGAAAATAGCGAAGGCCATACTATTTGGACATCTAAAAGTGAGTTTATCCCTTTAAACTTCTTTATGAAAATTATGACTAAACTTATGCCAAAAGCGTTTAAAAAACAATCGTTACTCTACATGCAAGATTTTAAAAATTTTGTTGAAAACGGAACATCTGTTGCCAATGCGTAAACTAAAACTCATTTGGGATTTTAGAGGTCCAGCTGCACTGCAAACTGCTAAGCACCATGAAATTCACTTAAAAGAATATATTAACATTCAAAAACTTAACGTTACAATAACAGGTTTTGAAGCCATTAACGACATGCATGCAATTGCATTTTTAGTTATAGACGAAAACAACATGAAACCTGTAAGAGACGCACTAAAACCTCATAGAGGTCAAGTGTACAATAATTAATATTTACCCATGAAAAAAACCTTTTTACTATTATCTACAGTACTTGCTTTGTTTACAAATTGCAAAAATGAAAAAGTGCCAGAACAAGCACAAGAACCTACCAAGACTTACGTTGAAGAACCACACTCTTTTGCTCAACCTAACAAAGCAGTAATAACACATTTAAATTTAGACATTGAAGTAGACTTTAATACTGAAAGAGTTTCAGGAACCGCTACTTATGATATAAAAAACAACAATTCTAACACCATTGTATTAGACACTAAATACCTAGAAATACAATCGGTTTTAGCAGATGGACAACCAACCGAGTTTTCATTAGGTGAATTTAATGAGCAACTTGGTAAACCTCTTACTATCACTATTAAAGAAGACACTAAAACCATTAGTGTTAATTACAATACTACCAACAAAACAGAAGCGCTACAATGGCTTAGTCCTCAACAAACAGCTGACAAAAATCATCCGTTTTTATTCACTCAAGGTCAAGCTATATTAACACGTACTTGGATACCAATTCAAGACAGTCCTCAAGTTAGAATTACTTATGATGCTACAGTAAAAGTGCCTGTTGAGTTAATGGCAGTAATGAGTGCCGAAAACCCAAAAGAAAAGACCAAAGATGGTGTTTATCATTTTAAAATGAAACAAGCCATATCGCCTTACCTTATTGCTTTAGCTGTAGGTGATATTGAATACAAACCGGTTAGCAACAGAACAGGAGTTTATGCAGAAAAATCTATGATTGAAGCTGCTCACTATGAGTTTTCTGATATGGAAAACATGGTTGCAGCTGCTGAAAATTTATATGGAACATATGACTGGGATCAGTTTGATGTTATTGTTTTACCTCCTAGTTTTCCTTTTGGTGGTATGGAAAACCCAAGACTTACTTTTGCTACACCTACAGTAATTGCAGGAGATAAAAGTTTAACCTCTTTAATCGCTCATGAATTAGCACACTCTTGGTCTGGTAATTTAGTAACCAACGCTACATGGAATGACTTTTGGCTTAACGAAGGTTTTACAGTTTATTTTGAAATAAGAATCATGGAGGCACTTTATGGAAAAGACAGAGCAAATATGATTGCACTCATAGGAAGACAAGATCTTACCGAAGAAATTGAAGCCTTAAAAGATACTCCTGAAGCTACAAAACTGAAACTAGACCTAAAAGGACAAAATCCTGATGATGGCATGAACAGTATCGCTTACGATAAAGGTTATTTGTTTTTAAGAACGCTAGAAGAAACCGTAGGAAGAGAAAAATTTGATGCGTTCATTAAAGACTATTTTAACACACATGCTTTTTCTACACTTACAACCGAAGATTTTGTAGAGTATCTTAATACTAACTTGTTACAAAAAAACAATATCACTTTTAATGTTGAAGAATGGATTTATCAACCAGGTGTTCCTGATAATCAATCTAAAATTGTATCAGATAAGTTTAAAAAAGTTGAAGAAGCTATTGATCAGTTTATTTTAAGAACTGCTGTTTACAAACCTTTAACCGAAAATTGGACTACACAAGAATGGGTTCACTTTGTGAGAAATTTACCTGAAGACATCACCACAAACCAATTAGCAATGCTTGATAATGCTTTTGATTTTTCAAACGCAAGCAATTCGCACATAGCTATGGTATGGTTTGAGCAAGCCATAAAACACAATTACCACAACAATAATGTAGACAAAAACATTGACAGCTTTTTAACTCGTGTAGGAAGACGTTGGTATGTTGAAACACTATTTAGAGCGTTTAAGAATGCCAACAGAGTTGATGAAGCTCTTGTTATTTACAAAAAAGCAAGACCTAATTACCACTCGGTTACTGCTGGTACAATTGACAAGCTACTAGGTTATAGTCCTGAATAAAAAAAGTATAGAATGAAAAAAATTGTTTTACTCATTTTAGTTTGCATTGCTACAATTGCTTGCTCTTCGTCCAAAAGTGCAATAAAGGAAACCTCTAAAAATCAAGCTCAAATTTTAGTTAACGAATATATGTTTTTGGTGACTGAAATTTCAACCGATGACAGTTATGGATATTCCCCTAAAAATGCTGTTGAAGTTGGAGGAGTGAGTGAAAATGAAGGTCCAATGAATGAACGCAGATACCTTAATGCCTTAACAGGACCAAATGGTGAAACCGTTTCTTATTACAGAGCAGGAAGCTGCTGTCCTGTAAAAAGTGAAAATGGAATAATGGGTCATGCTATGTTAGACAATTACAGAGTGACTTGGGAAGGTTCAAAGGATACTGTCTCAATATATATAAACATGTATGATTCCTCAAAACTAAAAGCGCCTAAAGGGTTTGGGTTAAGAAAATAAACTATGAGACTACTACTTTTTTGTTGTGTATTATTTATTTTCAAAACATCTTTTTCACAAGATTATCCTGAAGGCACAAAGCATATAAAAACAATATTATCGACTGTTTATAAAAAGAAAGACACCCTTGAACACAGAAAGCTTGTTACATGTTACGATGAAAATTGGAATGTCCTACATAATACCAATACACTATCTTCAGCTTTAGACAAAGGCTCTAAAACAGTAACATTAATAAATACTGATAAGAAATATGTATCAGCAATAATTACTTCTGAAAAAGACACATTAGATTACATAGTCTATCTATATGATGACAAAGGTAACAGAACTAATTATTACCAAATAAGAAAAGGTGACACTCTAAATGACCAAAAAAGAACTTATGATGAGTTTGGTAACAATACTAAACTTTATAATAAAAAAAACGGCAACTATTATTTAAGCTTTGAGGCCAACTATAACAAGCATGGTGAAGTTACACAAAGACATTGGTATAATGTTAACCAAGACATAATTAAAATTGAAAAGTTTATTTATTCAGATGATGGAAAAACTAAAAAATACTTCAAAACCAACAATAAAGGCAACTTAGAACTACAAACCGAAACTCAAGAAATAGCTCATAGAGTTATTAAAAAAACATATCATACTGAAGCTAGAGGCATAAATTATGGAATAACAATTATTAAGAAAAAAGGATATTATTCTATAACCAAAAATGACGAAAAAGACCAACTTAAACGATTAGAGATTTTTGACAAAAAAGGAAAACTCACTACTTCGGTCTATATAAACTACGAAGAGTTATAATATAATTTTAGTGTCTTCTGCTAACAACTCATTTACAAAACTGCCAAACTCGGTTTTAAACTCAATATATTTTTCACCTGTAGCAGGACCATTAAATCCTGTATGAATTTTTCTTACTGCTCCTTTTTTATCTATAAAAATGGATGTTGGATAAGACAATACATGGTTTAACATTGGTAGTTTCTCTTGTGCTTTGGTTTTATTAGAGGTTCCGTATTGTGCCAATAGTATAGGATATTCAATCCCAACATCATTTTGTAATCGTTTTATACTATTAAAGGCTTTTTCTTCGGTTTTAGAATACTCAAAAGCAAGTGCAACAAAAGCAATATCTTTATCTTGATTGTTCTTATAATATTCAGAATAAAATTTACTTTCATCCAAACAGTTAGGACACCAGCTACCCATAATTTGCACCACAACCACTTTATCTTTAAACTGCTCATCAGCTAAAGACACCATTTCACCTGATGCATCAGGAAAAGAAAACTCCAACGCATCATAACCTTCTTTTAAATAGGTTAAATCGTTAGCGTCAGGTAATTCAAAAGTGTCATTTCTATTTGCTACAAAAGGCTCTTTCCAATGTGATCCAGAGTAAAACATACCTTCCATTGTACTATCAGTTACTGTAGCAGTAAATAAAAATGCATGTGCACCATCAAAGGTTGACAAACTTAATTTATTAGCATTAATAACACCTTCAAGATATCTGTAATCGCCAGTTGTGGTTCTAAAAGTTCCTGTTACTTTATTTCCATCTTGCTTAAAAATACCTTTAGCTATGTATTTATCTTCTTCAGAGTTTGGGCTAAAAAGCGTTTCCCAACTCCCTTCAACTGTATATTTAGAGACTCTTTCACTCCTAGCAAATCGCTCAGAGTTGCCAAACTCCGCTTCAAAATCAACTACTCGATTCAAATCCTCTTTTACATAAAATCCTTTAAGCATATCGCCTTCTATCTTCGCTTTTAAATAAGCGTCAAAAACTGGCATTTGAATAATTACCGAGTCGTTAGCATAAGTAATCTCATTTACTAAAATAACTTCTTCAGCATTAAATATTTTAATGGACTTAGGTGCAGTTACTTCAAAGTTAAACGGTAAGTTTAAAGTGTCATTGACTTTAAGCGTTGCTCTATAGTTTCCTGTTTTTAGCTTTTCAGGATTGTCTTTACACGACACTATAAGCAATATAAGTAGCAAAGTGAGATATTTTTGCATAAATAAAATGGATTAATTATATACTCTCCAAAGAAAAACAAGGTGCAACACAAAAACAAACATCGAGCATTAAAAAATTCAATAGCAGACTAAAATCTTTTATATAGGAGCAATTATTACTCAAAAAGTAAGTGACTAACTACAAATTTATTATTCACAATAATAAAAACAGAAATTAGTTAGCAATATTTGAATCATTGCAGCAATGTTTTATCTTTGTCGATTCTATTTAAAACATCACATGAAGATTTCATATAATTGGTTAAAGCAGTTTATAAAAACAGATTGGAGTCCTGAAAAAACTGGAGAACTCCTAACTGATTTAGGCTTGGAAGTTGAAGGTATTGAGTCGTTTCAATCCATTAAAGGTGGACTTGAAGGTATAGTTGTTGGAGAGGTTCTTACCTGTGTACAACACCCTAATGCTGACAGACTAAAAGTCACTACCGTAAATATTGGTGAAGAAACGCCTTTACAAATAGTTTGTGGAGCACCTAATGTTGCTGCTGGTCAAAAAGTACCTGTCGCTACTATAGGAACTACACTTTACACAAGCGAAGGTGAAGCTTGGAAAATCAAAAAAGGAAAAATTAGAGGTGAAGAAAGCCACGGAATGATTTGCGCTGAGGATGAACTTGGTCTAGGGTCGTCTCATGAAGGTATTTTAGTTCTAGATGAAAAAATAAAGGTTGGCGCATTAGCTTCTGAAATTTTCAAAGTAGAAAACGACCATGTTTTTGAAATTGGGTTAACTCCTAATAGAGCTGATGCAATGAGTCATTTTGGTACAGCAAGAGACCTTAAAGCTGGCTTACTTCAAAAGGATATTAATCTTGAGTTGATAACACCTTCAGTAAGTGCGTTTCATGTAGATAGCAGAACTTTAAAAATTGATGTAGAAGTTAATGACAAAGAACTAGCTCCTCGTTATTGCGGAGTTACAATTTCTGGAATAAAAGTTGAAGCATCTCCTGCTTGGTTACAAAACCGATTAAAAGCCATTGGTTTAGCGCCAAAAAACAATGTTGTAGATATCACCAACTATGTACTTCATGAACTTGGTCAACCCTTACATGCTTTTGATGCTAATAAGATTACAGGAAATAAAGTTATTGTAAAAACACTACCTAAAGGTACTAAGTTTACAACTTTAGATGAAGTAGAACGCGAGTTACATGAAGAAGATTTAATGATTTGTGATGCTGAAAAACCTATGTGTATTGCTGGTGTTTTTGGTGGTATAGAATCTGGAGTAACCGAAAGTACAACTAGTATCTTTTTAGAAAGTGCTTATTTCAATCCTGTAAGTGTGCGAAAAACAGCTAAAAGACACGGTTTAAATACTGATGCTTCTTTTAGGTTTGAACGTGGTATTGACCCTAATATTACTGAATATGCACTAAAGCGTGCTGCATTATTAATTCAGGATATTGCTGGTGGCGAAATAACGAGTGACGTTATTGACATGTATCCAAATAAAATTGAAGATTTTCAGGTACGTTTAAGTTTTGAAAACGCTAAAAAACTTATTGGAGAGGAAATTCCTAAAGAAGTTATCAAAAGAATACTTACGTCCTTAGACATTAAAGTAAATAACGTTACTGAAGCTGGTTTAGGACTAACAGTTCCTGCCTATAGAAATGACGTACAACGTGAAGCTGATGTTATTGAAGAAATCTTGAGAGTTTATGGTTACAACAACATTAAAACCACTGAAAAACTAAATGCTTCAATTTCAAACTCATCGCGTTTTGAAGATTATAAATTGCAAAATATTGTAGGTAATCAATTGTCTGCTCAAGGATTTTATGAGATTATGGCAAATTCACTTACAAATCCAAAATACATTGCTTTAACGCAAAACTTAAACGACGAGCATAATGTAGAAATGCTTAATCCGCTGAGTAACGATTTAAGCGTTATGCGTCAAAGCTTACTGTTTTCTGGTTTAGAAGCTGTAAGTCATAACATCAACAGAAAAAGAGACAACCTTAAATTATATGAGTTTGGTAAAACTTATCACAACTACAATGGTAATCGTGAAGAGCACAAACACTTATCTCTTTTTGTTAGCGGAAACAGAAATACTGAACGTTGGAACGCTCCAACACAACAAAGTGATTTCTTTTACCTTAAAGGAACTATTACTGCTGTTTTAGAACGTCTTGGTATAACTTCGTTAAAAGTTTCTCCTATTAAAAATGATGTTTTTAGTGAAGGTATTTCTTTATCTAAAGGAAAAGTCAAATTAGTAGAATTTGGATTAATCGGTAAAAAAATATTGAAACATTTTGGAATAGCCCAAAGCGTACTTTTTGCTGATTTTAATTGGGATAACATTATAGAAACTGTTAAACAGAATAACATTACTTTTAAAGACATTCCTAAATACCCTGAAGTAAGACGAGATTTTGCGTTGTTACTTGATGATAATGTTACTTTTGAGCAAATAGATACCATTGCTATGCAAACTGAAAAACAGCTTCTTAAAGATGTTGATTTGTTTGATGTATATCAAGGTAAAAACCTTCCAAAAGGTAAAAAGAGTTATGCTGTGAGTTTTACATTACAAGACGAACACAAAACACTTACAGATAAGCAAATAGACAAAATCATGAACAAGCTGCAATCTAATTTTGAAAAGCAACTTGGAGCTGAATTAAGATAAAACAATTCCAACACGCTTAATTGTAATAAAGAGAGTGCTTCTTAGATTTAAAGTAATAATAGTTCTAGCTATAATGCTGTTTACCTACAACAACTCTGTAGCGCAACAACTTGTTGGTAAGGCAAAAGAGCAAGATTCTACTACAATATGGCAATTAGCAAAGCATGATTTTAAATACACTTTAAAAGGTGTAGGACATTCTTTTACTAGACCGTTACATTGGAAGTCTAAAGATTTTCAAAAGCTTGGTTTATTTGTTGCAGGTACTGCTGCACTTAGTTTAGCTGATGAGCCTATTCGTGACTTTGCTTTAAACAATAAAGACGACTTTCCCACACCATTAAGAGATTTTGGTTGGTATTTTGGTAGTCCACAAAACTACTTTATGGCAAATGCAGGTTTATATGCGTTTGGGATATTTACTAAAAATGAAAAAGTCCGTAAAACTAGTGTTTTAATTATTTCATCATCTATAACTACAGGTTTAATACAAACTGTTAGTAAAGCTGCAATTGGTAGAGCTCGTCCTGGTTCTGGTTATGACAACTACACTTTTAAACCCTTTTCAGGCGAAGCGGCTTTTAGATCCTTTCCTTCGGGACATACTATTCTTTCTGTAACTATGGCACATTCAATTGCCAAACAATTTAAAAACCCTTGGGTCAAAGCAGGTATTTATACCGTTGGAGCAATTCCTCCAATATCAAGGATTATTGATGATGCGCATTGGGTTACCGACATTGCTTTTAGTGCAATTGTTAGTATAGTTGTTGTAGATAGTATTGATAAGTTTTTAAACGATGAAAATGCTTACAACATTCCTAAAAGAGAAAAACAAATCAGCTGGAATATTAAATTCAGTTCCAACCAAATAGGTTTAGTAGGTACGTTTTAATTTAAACTTCTATTTTAAAAATATTATACTTTTTTTAATGATTAAGCCTCAAATAATCATTAATTTTAGCATAAATAAAAAATCACAATATTATGGCAACCGTAACTTTAAAAGGAAATACAATACATACTTCAGGAACTTTACCATCTGTTGGTTCTAAAGCTCCAGATTTCACCCTTACCACAAACGATTTAGGCAGTAAATCGTTAAATGATTTTAAAGGCAGCAATGTAATTTTAAATATCTTCCCTAGTGTTGATACTGGTACTTGTGCTCAATCTGTAAGAACTTTTAACAAAGAAGCAAGTAGCTTAAACAACACTAAAGTATTGTGCATCTCTAAAGATTTACCTTTTGCACAATCACGTTTTTGTGGTGCTGAAGGACTAGATAATGTGATTAGTTTATCTGATTACAAAGATGGCAGTTTTGGGAAAGCTTATGGCTTAGATTTTACTGATGGTCCACTAGAAGCTTTACACTCTAGATGTATTGTTGTAATCAATGCGGATGGTGTTGTTACACATACTGAGCAAGTTGCTGAAATTGTAGACGAACCTAACTACAAAGCTGCATTAGACGCTTTATCTTAATTTACAAATGCCCAAAAAAGAGTCTTTTTTACAAAACAGATTAAAAAGCGTAGGTTTTGCCTATAAAGGTGCTGCTTACTTAATCAAAACCGAAGCAAGTATAAAAATTCAGATAGTAGTAGCTATTCTAGTTACTGCTGCTGGATTTTATTTTAATATTTCTACTACCGAATGGCTATTTCAAATAGCGTTTATTGGTTTAGTAATAAGTATTGAAGGTGTTAATACTGCTGTTGAATATATTGCAGATTTTATTCATCCTGAACATCACAAGTCAATTGGCAGAATAAAAGACATTGCTGCTGGTGCAGTTTTTATCGCATCGGTTACAGCTATTATAGGCGCTTTGGTGATTTATATCCCAAAGTTGTTTTAATACTAATTACGTTAGGATAAACGTTAGTAATTTGTATTTTTGTTTTAATCTAACAATGCGTTGATGGCGAAGAAGAAAACCAAAACTAAAAGCAGTAAAACTTCTAAATTTAAAAAGCCGAATTTAACATTAACAAGCCAACAAAAATTAATTTTTGGTAGTTTGTTGATGATATTTGGTATCATACTCTTTATAGCTTTCTTGTCGTTTTTATTTAGTGGAAAAGCAGACCAAAGCATTGTTAGTCAATTTCCTTCTCGCGAGCAAGAAGCCGAAAACTGGATGAATGTTATTGGTGCTTGGTTAAGCGAATTGTTTATCACTAAAGGATTTGGTATTGCATCGTTTATCTTTTCAGGTTTACTATTCCTTTCAGGTGTTTACGTTACACTAGATATTAATAAAACTAAGCTAAGAAAACACTGGATTTGGGGAACACTCATTGTTATTTGGTTATCCATATTTTTTGGTTTTTTCACACATAAATACAACATACTTGGAGGAACCATAGGCTTTGAAATGAACTCTTATTTCCAAGATTATATTGGTAAAATTGGTACAGCTCTACTTCTACTTTTTGGGTTGATTTCTTATTTAGCTATCCGATTTAAATTTACAGGTCAAACCTTTGTAAACCTTTTTAAACGTGCCAAAAAAGACCTTAAAAATGAGTTCAACACTACTACTGATGATGATGATACTTCAATTGCTGTAGATAATGACCTAACTGCCGAAGCTGAAGATATCAAATCTGCTTTTGAGCTTAATGTTCAAGACACATTAGAGCCAACTATTGAAAACCATTCAAAACCAGAACCTAAAAAAGAGCCTATAAAAGTTGAAGTTACTGAAGAGGTTAAAGAAGACGTAGAAATAGAAATTGAACAATTTGAAGAAGAAATTTCTGAAGCTGATAACTTATCAAATAAGCTCGTTGAAGATTTCGGACAGTTTGACCCAACACTAGAACTTAGTAAGTTTGAATTTCCGCCTTTAGATTTGTTAAAAAAATACGATTCTGAAGGTATCACCATAAACCAAGAAGAGCTAGAAGAAAACAAAAACCGAATTGTAGAAACCCTGAATAACTACAAAATTGGAATTTCTAACATTAAAGCTACTATTGGGCCAACAGTAACACTTTATGAAATTGTCCCTGAAGCTGGAGTAAGAATTTCAAGAATCAAAAACCTTGAAGACGATATTGCATTATCGCTTTCAGCATTAGGAATTCGTATCATTGCTCCTATTCCAGGAAAAGGAACCATAGGTATTGAGGTGCCAAACAAAAACTCAACTATCGTTTCTATGCGTTCGGTAATTGCTTCGCAAAAGTTCCAAAAATCTGACATGCAATTACCTATTGCTTTTGGTAAAACCATTAGCAATGAAACTATGGTTGTAGACTTAGCAAAAATGCCTCATTTACTTATGGCAGGTGCTACAGGACAAGGAAAATCAGTAGGTTTAAATGCAGTTTTAACTTCGCTATTGTATAAAAAACATCCTGCAGAAGTTAAGTTTGTGTTGGTTGACCCTAAAAAAGTAGAACTTACTTTATTCAATAAAATTGAACGTCATTATTTGGCAAAACTACCTGATAGTGAGGAAGCCATAATTACCGATAACACTAAAGTGATTAACACGTTAAACTCTTTGTGTATTGAAATGGATAATCGTTACGAAATGCTTAAAAACGCAATGTGTCGTAACATTAAAGAATACAACGAAAAGTTTAAAGCTAGAAAATTAAATCCTAACGATGGCCATCAATACTTACCATATATTGTCTTGGTTGTTGATGAGTTTGCCGATTTAATTATGACAGCAGGAAAAGAAGTTGAAACTCCAATTGCGCGTTTAGCACAATTAGCTCGTGCCATTGGTATTCACCTAATTATTGCTACACAACGTCCATCGGTTAACGTTATTACAGGTATTATTAAAGCAAACTTCCCTGCTCGTATCGCTTTTAGAGTAACTTCAAAAATAGACTCACGTACTATTTTAGATGGAGCTGGAGCAGACCAACTTATTGGTCGTGGAGATATGCTTTACACTCAAGGAAACGACATTATAAGAATACAATGTGCTTTTGTTGACACACCAGAAGTAGAAAAAATCACTGAATTTATTGGTGCACAAAAAGCATATCCAGATGCTTACCTTTTACCAGAGTATGTTGGTGAAGAAAGTGGCACAAGTATTGATATAGATATAGAAGACAGAGATAAGCTGTTTAGAGAAGCTGCCGAAATAATTGTAACTGCACAACAAGGTTCAGCATCATTGTTGCAACGTAAATTAAAATTAGGTTATAACAGAGCTGGAAGGTTAATCGACCAACTTGAAGCTGCTGGTATTGTTGGTGGTTTTGAAGGCAGTAAAGCACGTCAAGTTTTAGTACCAGATTTAGCAGCATTAGACCAACTATTAGAAAACGAAAGCCTTTAGGCACAAAAAACATAATGATGAAAAAAATTGTAATAGCATTAGTCCTTTTAATCAGTTTTAGTACAGTAGCACAAAATTCAGCTAAAAACTTACTTAATGAAGTTAGCGCAAAGATTAAAAGCTATGAAAACATTAGTATAGACTTTAAATATGCATTAAAAAATACAAGTGAAAACATTGACCAAGAAACTCGTGGTGATGTTGTGATGCAAGGTGAAAAATACAGACTTAACATTTTAGGAGCTACTAGAATTTTTGATGGTAAAACCCTTTATACAATAAGTCCTGACGATGAAGAAGTAACTATTTCTTCAGATAATTCTGAAGATGAAAGCACAATTACACCTAGTAAAATGTTATCTTTTTACGAAGATGGTTACACTTACACAATGGATATTGTTCAAAATGTAAATGGTAGAAAAATTCAATATGTAAAACTAAGTCCTATTGATACTAATTCTGAAATTAAGCAAGTTTTATTAGGTATTGATGCACAAACCAAGCATATTTACAACCTTATTGAAGTTGGTAAAAATGGAACAAAAACAACTTTAACTGTTAATTCTTTTAAAACTAATGAGCCGATTTCAAAATCCTTATTTACTTTTGATGAGAATAAGTATAAAGATTACTACATCAATAAATTGGATTAGGCTTTAATTAATGAAAATACTTGATAGGTACATACTTAAAACGTACTTAAAAACATTTATGAGCGTGTTTGTGATACTCATGCTCATTTTTGTTTTACAATCTATTTGGTTGTATATAAGTGAACTTGCAGGAAAAGATTTAGCAGTTTCTGTAATACTTAAGTTTCTTGTATACGTAACTCCTACCCTTATTCCTCTAATTTTACCGCTTACTATTCTTTTAGCCTCAATAATGGTATTTGGTAGCTTTGCCGAAAACTATGAATTTGCTGCAATGAAATCTACAGGTATTTCATTACAAAGAGCAATGAGAGGTTTAAGTGTTTTTATACTCATACTTGCTGTAGTTACATTTTTCTTTGCTAACAACGTTATTCCTTGGGCAAACTATAACTTTTATAACTTAAGAAAAAACATTGCCAAAACCCTACCTGCTATGGCAATTGCCGAAGGGCAGTTTAACGAAGTTGGTAACTACAATATTAAAGTAGAAGAAAAAAGTGGTGAAAAAGGCCAGTACTTAAAAAATGTTTACATACATAAAAAAAACACGAAAAGAGTTGGTAACTATACTGTAATTTCTTCTGAAACTGGAGAACTGATAAGTAGTGAAAACTCTAACATTTTACAATTAGTACTCTATAACGGTAATTACTATGACGAAGTTATTAGTAACGACCCAAAACAAAATGTAAAAAAACCACATGTAAAAAGTTACTTTGAAAAGTACGTTATAAATGTTGATTTAGAAGGACTAAACGATGTTGACTACGAAGAAAAGAGTTACGAAAGCAGGTTTAACATGCTTGATGTTAGCGACCTAAACTACACTATAGATAGTCTCTACAATGAAAAATCAAATGACTTTAAAGATTTTTCTAAAACGCTTTATGAAAGAACATCTATTGCCAATTTAAAAGACGACATTGAAACTAAAAAAGATTCTAATTACACAGGTGAAGTCCTAGAGTTATTTGATACAAAAACCAAAGTTCAACTACTTAATTTGGCGACAAATACAGTTAATAGTACTAATCAAATTATAGAATCTAAATCATTTGCAGCTACCAGTAAAACCAAGTGGCTAAACAAGCACATCATTTCATTACACGAAAAATACGCACTAGGATTTGCTTGTATAATTCTATTCTTTGTTGGTGCTCCTCTTGGTGCACTAATAAGAAAAGGAGGAATTGGTTTACCTTTGGTTATTGCAATATTATTGTTTTTGACTTACCATTTTATAGGAATTTTTTCTAAAAACAGTTCTCAGGATGGGTCTTTCAATCCTGTTTTTGCAACATGGCTTTCGACATTAATCATGTTACCTTTAAGTATTTATTTAACACGTCGTGCCACAAAAGATAGAGGTTTATTTGAGTTTGATTCCATATTAGATCCGCTTAAAAAACTATTCAGAATAAAACCCAAAGATGAAAATGATCCACTTCTACTAAGTTATAAGAAGCTTGAAACTTATAATGAAGATAAGCTAGTAGATGTTATTAAAAACTTTGAATCCTACGATTACGACGAAAGCGTAAAACCTAGAGCCTATGCGCAACTTAAAAAACTAGGTTTAAACACAAGCGAAATAGTTGAAAAAGGCATTAACATTGATAAGAATTTTATAGCCTCTGAAAAAGTTGCAAAAGACTTTAACGACTACTCGTTAACCACATTTGTGTCTTATGCTATTGCTGCTGTTTTTATAGTACTTCATTTTGTATTTAAAAACAATAAGCTTCCTGAATTAGCAGTTACTATACTTAACTTAGGTTTAATTGCACTATTATTCTTTGCGATTTACTTTGTAGTATCTTCAATTAAGATTTCTAAGTTTTTCAGCACACTCAAAGAGAGTGATAAAAAAATCAATTACTTTTTGCTGCTTATTGGTCTGCCTTTTTATGCTTTAACCTACTTCTTGTTAAAAAACAGAGTAAAAGAAGAGTTATCAAAAAGTAGCATAAAAAATATAAAATAAGCCATATCTTTGCAGCATAAATATATGCTCGTTATGCTTAAAACCGCAAAACAATCCGTGAAAATTGAATTGAATACTATAGAAGAAGCCATTAATGATATTCGTGATGGTAAAGTAGTAATTGTTGTTGATGATGAAAACAGAGAAAACGAAGGCGACTTTATAGCTGCTGCTGAAACGGTTACTCCAGAGATGATTAACTTTATGGCAACTAATGGTAGAGGCTTAATTTGTGCGCCTTTAACTGAAGATAGGTGTCAAGACTTAGACCTTAACATGATGGTACAAAACAACACTGTTTTGCACCACACTCAATTTACGGTTTCTGTAGATTTAATTGGTCATGGATGTACCACTGGAATTTCGGTACACGACAGAGCAAAAACCATTAAAGCATTGGTGGATGATGACACTAAACCTCATGACCTTGGAAGACCTGGTCATATTTTTCCTTTAAGAGCAAAAAATGGAGGTGTACTTCGTAGAACAGGTCATACTGAAGCTGCTGTAGATTTAGCACGTTTAGCAGGATTTAAACCTGCAGGAATTCTTGTTGAAATCTTAAATGAAGATGGTACAATGGCACGCTTACCTCAACTGGTTAAAGTGGCTGAAAAGTTTGACTTGAAAGTAATTTCTATTGAAGATTTAGTGGCTTACAGAATGGAGCACGATTCTTTAATTGATAAAAAAGAAGACTTTAATATTGAAACTCGTTTTGGAAGTTTCCGATTAAGAGCTTACCAACAAACAACCAATAATCAAATCCATATTGCACTTACCAAAGGGACTTGGACTAACGATGAAAGCATATTAACACGTGTTAATGCTACTTTAGTAAACAATGACATTTTAGGAACTTTAACCAACAATGCCGATGAGAAGTTGGATGATATGTTTAAAGTTATAAACGAAGAAGGTAAAGGTGCTATTATCTTTATCAACCAGCAATCACAATCTATGAATCTTTTAAAACGTCTTAGCGCTTTAAGAGATAGTCAGGTTAAAGGTGAAGTTGTAAAAGCTCCAAGAATTGAAATGGACAGTAAAGACTTTGGTATTGGTGCTCAAATACTTCACGACTTAAACATTCATAAACTACGTTTAATCTCTAATAGCCAACAAACCAAACGTGTTGGTATGATTGGTTATGGTTTAGAAATTGTTGAGTACGTTAAGTATTAATCTAACACTTCAAATTCTTTAAATAATCCTTTTGCTTTTGCATTTGGTACTTCAGCGATGAAAGCGTATTTACCTGGTTTTAAATTGGCGTAAAAATAGCCTGTGCTGCCTTGTACTGCATCATTAAAACCACCTAAAAACTCAACACCATTAGGAACAGGCGTAATAAACCCTTTTGGGTCATACCATACCATCCAAGACTCTAAAGTGTCTCTATTTGCATGAGGTTCTAGTTTTACAAGATGCACATCAGTAGAGGCAAAGTTTTCATGTAGTTTTTGACTAAGAACATTCACCTGAAAAATATGTTTTCCTTTTGGAATATGTCTATTAAAATGAAATCCATCTTCTCTTATATCAATTGTGTCTGTTGCTTTAGGAGCTACATTTCCACTATCTGTTTCGCTTACGTATACTTGCTTTACCATTCCCATTGTTGAGTGAAATTTGCCATTAGGCATCTTTACATAACATTCCATACTATAAAGACCAGGTTCCAAGTAAAGTGCAGTATAGGTTTTACTTTTTGGTGCAATCAATCCTGAACCACCTGTAGAAATACATTTGCTAAACCACTCTGGTAATTTGCTAAATGCAGCAAAGCCTTCTTCGGTTTTACCCTCGTTTATTAAATCCATACCTTCTTCAAAAACTGGATCGGATTCAGTTTTAAAATTTTCAGAAGTTATGCCTTCTGGCATTTTAACGAATCTAAAAAAGTGAGTTTCACTTGCTCTATTGTCATACTTAAAAGTATTCCAACCAGAAGTAATAGTATCTGCCATAACAAACTCCATACTTCTTGTTAAAATATCTATTGTTTTGGTTGGTAGTTTTACAGTCTCCTCAGGTCCTTCAACTTCAATAACAGATTCTGTTTTTTTATCATTCTTACAATTAAAGACTGTAAAAACTAAAACAAATAAGATTAGCTGGTTTAATTTTCTCATAACTTAAATTATTAAATTACTGATATAAAGTTAGTTAATTATTATTTTTTTAGAGTTTGATCCTTTATCAGTTTCTACTTTTAATATGTAAATACCGCTTTTTAATGGTTCTACATTAACTGTATTTCCAGTCATCTCTAAATAAACTTCTTTACCTAAAGCGTCAAATAAAGATACTTTGGTAATATGTGCATCTGTCGTTATATGTATGTCTTGTTGAGCTGGGTTTGGGTAAACAATTATCTTATTTTCTTCTACAATATTTGTCGTTAGTGTATTCCTGTCTAAAACCACTAATGTAGTAGTAACAGGTAATCTTCCGTTCTGGGAATCAAAGTCAAACGTTTTTGTGAATGTTAAAGTTTGAGGATTAAACTCAAATACAGTTCCATAATTGTGCGTTCCGCCTTCTGAGGTAACTCCGTAAAGCTTGTTATTTAATTTTGTTAAGCCACCAAGAGGTTTAGCTCCTGTTAACACATCATTAAAATCAAAAACCTTAGAAAAGGTATTGGTTTGTATATCATATTTAAAGATAATTCCGTTACCATTTACACCTCCTTCTGAAGTCAATCCATAAAGTGTATTAGCATCAAATTGAAGTAAATTTCCATAAGGATAATAACCATTTAAGTCTTCAAAATCGAAATCATATAGTTTGTTGAAGCCTGTAACAAAATCCCATTCAAAAATAACTCCAACACCCTTTAATCCTCCTTGAGTAGCCATTCCATAAAGTTTTCCATTTGTTGCCTCAATTAAACCACCATTTGGTAATGCTCCATTTTCTACATTAAAATCGTGAATTTTAGTATAACTTTCTGTATTAATATCATATTCAAAAATAGTTCCAACAGAAACTTCACTCCCCATGTAATTACCTTGTCCTCCTACTGATGCCATTCCATAAATTTTATTGTTAGAAGCCTGAACCAAATCACCTAATGGTGTTCCTCCTAGCAACTGACCAAAATCATGCTTCTTTGCAAAAGTGTTTGTTGATAAATCAAACTCAAACAACATACCTAGTTCGTTACTTCCTCCTCTAAATGCTGTTCCATACAACTTGTCATTGGACGCTTCTAGTAAACTTGCTCTTGGAAAAATTCCCATTTCAGGGCTACTATCTGGTTCATCAAAACTATGTAGTCTTGTATAAATATTACTTATTGGGTTATATTCGAAAATTGCGCCTGAGTCATTTATTCCTCCTCTTAATGTTAAACCATAGAATTTTTGTCTGTTTTCAGAATATATTAGACTTCCATCAGGTCCTGCACCATCAGTTGAGCTATTAAATTTAAAAATTGGGGTATAACTATTTGTAGATAAATCAAAACTATAAAACATACTATTGAAAGAGTCTACTAATCCATAACGCGTCTTGTTAGCTATACTATATAATTTACCGTCTGAAGCTTCAAAAAGACCTGCATATGGATAATACCCAGAATTTATATTAAAACCATATAACAAACTAGATAGACCTGTAGAAGGGTTATACTCAAATAAGGATCCAATTCCACTAGCTCCACCATACTCTGTAACGCCATATAGCTTGTCATTAGATGCTAGTGTAAGCTTAGGTCCTGGTGAATAACCTAAATTGTTTGAAGATGCAAAACTTAACAGTGTAGTATAGGTACTTGTAGATATATTATATTTGAAAAGAATACCGTAATCTTCTGTCCCTCCTTCTGAAGTTGTACCAAATAGTTCTAAAGAATTATTTGGACCTTCCACTAATGTTCCTAGCGGATAAGCTCCAGAAGTTCCAGCTAATCCAAAATTAAATAAGTTAGTCAATGTATTGGTAAGAAAATCATATTCAAATAATACACCAGAATCATTTGTACCACCTTCACTGGTTAAGCCATACAGCTTTCCATTACTAGCTTCGAACAATGAACCATAAGGTCTTCTTCCTGGGTTTAGTGCATTATCATCAAAATCGATCTTTTTTGTGTAAGTATTAGTGTTGAGATCAAATTCGAAAATAACGCCATCATCATAATCACCTCCAACAGTAGTCATTCCATATAGTTTTCCATTAGAAGCATATGTAAGCTCTCCTTCTGGTGCTCTACCATTTAAATCATTAAAATCATGAAGTTTTGTAAAGGTATCTTGTAAGTAATCATATTCAAAAATGACTCCATCACCATGGTCTCCTCCTTCTCTAGTCATTCCATAAAGTTTATTATTAACTTCAATAAGTGTTCCTTCAGGACGCTTTCCGTTTGTTGAATTGATCACCTCAAACTCATCAACACCAAACCTAAATTTAGTTTCAAACACTCCAGTTGCAGGATCATATTCATACAAAACTCCACCAATATTATCGCTATCATAGTAAACACCATATAAATAAAGTCCCGAATAAGGTGACAGTCCATAAAACTTTCCGTTAGAGGCTTCTATTACTCCACTATGTATATCATAACCATCAGTTTTAAAAAAGTCGTATTGAACCTCAAGGTTTTCGGCATTCTCATCAGTTTTGAAGATGGTTCCCATATCAGATTTTCCTCCTCGAAAAGTCATTCCCCATAATTCGTAATCTTCTTGAGAAAAAATTAAACTTGGTAGCAGCATTATAATTGCTGTCAATGTTTTTATATGTGTTTTTGCTTTCATGATTTTATATTGTATTAAATATTTAGCATTTAAAGAATGAGAAATCTTCTCCGTCAATACCTCCCATAGCTCCAATTAGGTTTTCTATAGTGCTGGCAGCTGTACCTACTCCATAAAAAGAATCATATAGTATTTCCTTATATAAATCGCAGGCTAAAGCTTGGAGTGCAATAGTTAAATCTTCATCCATTCCTGTTGTGTTCATCAATATTAAAGCTTGAGATGCTAGTGCATATAGTTTCACTAGGGTTAAGCTATAAGCTGCTACAAGACCCAATGGTAAATTTCCAAGCCCAGTAACAGTAAGACCAAAATTCATGGCAGATAAGACTTCTTTATAACCTTCTATAACCTTATCTAGCTCCATCAATTGTTGGTAAGTAGTTCTTGAGCCTCCACCTGTTTGGTTTGGTAAAATGCCATAGAGTTCACCTTTAATTGGATCTATTTTCCAAAATGATTTTACTTGTAAGGATGTATCAAAAAGTTTTAAAATACCTCCTCCAAATATTTGTTTTCCATAATAATGATAATCGCTTCCAAGAGTTTGCGAACTGAAACGTTCATCTCGTCCCATTGCTTTATTTAGTAGTAAGGGTTTTTCTTTGAGTTGAGAATAGGCACTATCTTCAAACACGTAACCTTCTAAAATTGCTAATTGAGCTGTTTTCTTTAGGGTTTCTTCAAAATTTCCAGTTCCACTTCTACTCACAGTTTGATATTCTGAAGTTGGTAAAAAATCGAAAGAAGTCTTAGTTTCGTTATTATAAAATCCTGGAGAAAATTTAACAATACAAGATCTAAATCCGTTTGGATAGGTTATGGCTTGCTCTGTTACATTATTTTGAATAGGCTGCAACATACTTAATAATAGAGAAGGATAACTAAAACCACCTTTAGCTATTTCTTCAACCGCTGTTTTAATATTGCCTTCTTGATAGGCTTCAAACCAATTTTGATTACTCATTAATGCTTGTAAATACTCCGTTAGCTGAATAGAAAGTGTTGGTGCTTCTCGTTCAAAAGCCATAACTGCACCTCCAAGAAGTATTTCGTGCACTTCATCTATCATTTTTCGGGTGAGTTGTGTTGGATTAGCATAAAAATCATTATGAGGCTCATAACCTGCCAACACACGTTTAATAGGATTTTTTCCTAATCGTTTTATGGTGAGATAAAGTCCAACCATACGATTACCCAAAAGATGGTCACTAGGTTCTGGAAACTTATAGTTTAAATTGACTTTATGTGTTGTATCTTTTAGCTTAACTTCTACATTATGTGCATCTTTTTCAGCAAAAGCAGAATATGTTACTACATAAGTAGGAAAGTTTAAACCATCAATAATTTTAGTAATCTCAGTAATGGTAAGCTCTTGATCATCTGCAGCAATCTCAATAAAGTCCATATTTTCTCTCAAATGTTTATATACTGTACCTTGAGGTTTTACATTAAGAAAAATAGCAGGTGGACCAGCCTCATAAATTGGTGTATATGAAGCATCAAATGCATCATTATTATCTCCATCAGTTGCATAAAGAATTACATCTACATCCAACTGTTTTGATTTGAGTAATGCTGTATAAATATTTGAACCTGTTTGCTGAAGTATTACTCTAGCTTTTGGATAGGTTTTTTTGATTGCTGCTTCGGTATTCTGTAAAAACAGTTTTATATTATCACCTGCATATTCACCAGGCATACTTGCAGACGTATCATATAACAATAAAATTTTGGGTGAAAGCACATTTTGATTCATCCAACCTGAAACAGTTTGTCCATTATCAGTAATTTCAAAATTTCCTATTGATATACCTTCAATAATATTTCCTTGAGCATCTTTAGGGCTTAGCTCCAATCGTACTTTTGGAAATGCCTGTGGAAAAACTGATCCTTCAAAAGAGTGTACTTTTTTTATAGCTGAAGGCTCTTCATTATTAGGCAAACTATCAGGATTATAATTTTCAAATATTTTTACAGCTTCTAAAGTTATTGGTTCGCCTAAAACAGTACGCTCCTCTAGATAAGTAGCATCCTTATTAATGTCTTGAAGCGCAAAACAAGGAGTGAAAGAAGTAATTTCAGAAATAGATTTTACTGACTGTTCTTCAAAACTCATATTATTGAGAAACTGAACCTGCAACTGATTCCCTAATAATTCAGAAAGCTTCCAAGTTCCTGTCAACAGCTCAGTTTCACTCCAATGGTCTAAGGCGTTTCTACAAGACAATGTAATAGTAACATCTTCATCTTTTGGGTCTTTATATTCGCCTGCTTTATTAAAGGTCTTTTTTTTGTTAGTTGGATGCAAGTTCCCAAAAGACACTTTTGGGTCAAACACATGCGCATACTTTTCAGCTCCTTCTTCATAAAACACAACCGAAGGCACATAAGCTTTATGAAACCTAAAATTAACCGTTCTATCTCTAATATATTTTTTATCAATATTGTTTAAAAGGTTATTGGCTAGTGTTTCGGAGCTTTCGACAATATTTAGTATTTGTTTGTAAGTTTCCTCTTTATTGGTTACTCCCATCATTTTTTGCCACTTGCGCATTTTTTTATTGGTAATTGGTGGCGCAAATTGTGGAGTTAATTTTTGATAAACTATTGCCTTTGCTTCATCTAAGGTTATTTCGGTTTCTTCCAAAACCACTTTAGCCTCATAACCAGCATCTAGTAGCATGTCTTTTAAAATTTCAGCTTTTTCGCGAGGTGTTGCAAGTCCGCAGCGTAAAGCCATCTCTTTCCCATAAATAGTACCATTAGCAGAATGGTGAAGAAAATCGCTTTGCCAAGGAATAATTTGAAAACTATCTCTAACAAAGTTGGTCATTGCTTCTGGGTTTTTAGAAGCAACTAAAGCGTTTCGTCTACCAATAAAATGATCTGGACTTTGCTCTAAAATTTTAATCATGTCTTTCCACACGCCAAAAGGAGGTTTACCTAAATCATCTTTACTACAACTTTGCAAGAGCATTGGTGAAAGATAAAATCCCATACTCCCAAGTACCAATTGTTTAAAAAACGTTCGCCTTGACGAATCGTCAATTTGAGTTTTGTTACTATGAAATTGTTTTGATATTTGGTCCTTTTCCATGATTAGTCTAACTGATCAAAATTGAGTGTTTTTAAAATGCTCAAAAAACATCTTTATACTAAAATCTCCTATTACCTTAAAACTGACTGTAAAACGATTATTTAAAAAAAACTGTAAACAGTATTTATTTTGCTCTATAACTAAATGTTACTTTACATCTGTCTTATTTTCTTGTTTAATGTCTTGTCCATATATTATAGAAACCGCACATGTATTAACAACAAATAAAGTTTTGATAGTTAAGACTATACACTTCATAATGATATAGAAGATTAACCTTGAAGTATTTAAAAATAAAAGGGAAACAACAGTGTTGTATATTGTCATCTCCCTTCTCCTTCAATTAATAGCATTGTAAAACTATAATCAAAGCAAAAAAGGGAGTATCACTATTGTAACAAAGTATACAATAAATGTAACATTGAAGAAATTGCCTAACAAAATAGGGATTTAAAGAATTGACTGAATGGCTTTTACCATTTTAGAAGCACGCTCTTTAACTTCTAGTTCTGTCCAAGATAATTTTATTAAGCAAGAAATATTTCTACCGATAAAGTGATTAGATTTAGAAAAATCTTTAGTTTGAAGATACTTTAACCCATCCTTTACTTCTTTAGAAAGCGGATAAAGTGTTTTTAAATCTTTTAAATGTTCCCACTTTCTAATAAAATGCCAATTATTATCATAGTAATGAAAGCAGCCATCAATTCCTGTGTCTTTTAGAGCTTTTACTGCTTTTCTTGAGGTTTCTAAATCAGGTAAGAAAAAACTAAGAAACGAATAACTTTCTTCTCCACCTTCTGGCACTGTTCTAAATGTAAGTTCAGGAATTACAGAAAGTGCTTCTCTAATAATACTATAATTTTTCTTTTGGATAGCTACAAATTCATCTAACCTACGCAGTTGTGCTAAACCAACAGCTGCATTGAGTTCAGATATTCTAAAATTATAGCCTAAAAACGGGTGAGTTTCTGCTCCTCTATCATTTCCTTTATGGTCATGACCATGGTCTGAAAAGTGATCAGAATTTGTATAATACTTTTCGTTGTTGGTTAATACAGCACCTCCTTCACCACAAGTAATAATTTTTACATAATCTAACGATAAACAACCTAAATCACCAATACTTCCTAAAGGTTTTCCTTTATAAGTGGCACCAGTAGCTTGCGAAGAATCTTCAATTAATATTAGATTATGTGTTTTACAAATGGATTGCAGCTCATCTAAATTTGCCATACTACCACACATGTGTACTGGCATTATAGCTTTTGTTTTTGGAGTAATTGCTGCTTTCACAGCTTCAGGATCTAAAGTTAGAGTATCATCAATATCAACAAGGATTGGAATTGCTCCCAACATCATAATAGCCTCAAAACTAGCTACAAAAGTAAATGTTGGCATGATAACTTCATCTCCCGAACCTATTCCTGCTGAAGCTAATGCTATAGACACAGCAGCTGTTCCGCTAGACACTAATTGTGCGTGTTTAACTTGTAATGTACTTTGAAGTTCTTGTTCTAACGCTTTTGCTTTCCAGTGACCATTACGCATAGCATCAAAGCCATAGCGCATTAAAACACCACTCTCTAAAACGTCATTTACTTCTTTTCGTTCTGCATCTCCGAAAAGCTCAAATCCTGGCATGTAGTAATTTTAAAGCGAATTTAAAAATGAAATATAACTGTTTAATGATTCTGTACTGAAATCAGTCGTTGGAGTACCAATTGCTTTCCCTGTAGAATCTAAAGTTACAAATGATGAAAATTGATTGATCTTATTATAATGAATAATTAATCGCTTAGGTATATTGTTTTCAGAAGAGTTATCAGCAATTAAAAGTATTGCTTTATCAGCGATAGCTTTAAACTCCTGAGATTTGAATAATTCAATATTCATTTTCTGACTTTCAGTTGAATTAGTATCAGTAAAAAATAACAAAATTGGTTTGTTTTGGTCTTTTGAAGCTTTAACAGCTGTGTTTAAATCTGTTAACCAATTAAACTGACTTTCTTGTGCATAAAAGTTTAAACTAATTAGGCAAACGAATAATACGATAAGCTTTTTCATAAGTGAAGTATTAATTAATAAGATTAACAAATATAAATTATTCAGCGATTAAGGCAAAGCCTTTTTTAACGAATATTATTAATATTCAATAACAGCATTATTAACATTCTTTCTAACTTTCTTAAACGAAGCAAACATATCGTCTTCTGCTCTATAACCAACAGGTAGTAACAATACAGATTTTAAATTTTTATCTTTTAAGTTTAAAATTTCATCATAGCTATCAGCTTTAAAACCTTCCATAGGGCAAGCGTCTATCTTTTCAACAGCACAAACAGTCATTAAATTACCTAAAGCAATATAAGCTTGTTTAACTGACCATTGTTGTCTTTCATGTTCAGTCATTCGCTGCATCATGGTTTTTAAATCTGATCTAAAAGGTGCTAAAATGTGCTCTGGTGTGTTTCTTATATTACTAACATTATCAAAATGTTTATCAACATCTTCATCAGTAATATTATCTTGTATGCATATAACCAACAAATGTGAAGCTTCTTTTACTTGTAATTGATTGTATGAATGCTCTACTAAAGAATTTCTAACTTCTTTATCAGAAACAATAACCATATTTATAGTTTGTAAAACAAAAGATGTTGCTGTTAAATTAAATGCTTCTTTAATTATATTTAGCTTTTCGTTAGAAATAATTTTAGTTGCATCAAATTTTTTTGTTGCATATCGCCATTTAAGGCTATTTATTATATCCATTATTTATTTTTAAATTTTTGCGCAAAGTTAACACTTGCATAGGTTTAGAGAATATACATTCCATAAATTAATTCTATAGTATTATATTTAGTATAAAAAATTGTTGTTTTTATTTGAAAGAAATAAAAAAGGGTTCTATATTTGCATCCGCAATCGGAGAAATGGCAGAGTGGTCGAATGCGGCAGTCTTGAAAACTGTTGAGGGTCACACCTCCGGGGGTTCGAATCCCTCTTTCTCCGCCAAGATTTATTCAAAATCGACGAAAGTCCTGTAAACTCAATGTTTATGGGACTTTTTATTTTACCCAAAACATCAAAATATGTATTAAATACCATTCTGTTGGTGACCTATTAGGTGACCTTTTTTAAACCTTAATTAGGTCACCTAATTGTTTATAACTACTTATAAATCAGTATAATATATCAATTAAAAGACCTCGAAATTTCGTAAATTAATGTATAATTAAAGGTCACCAGAATGAACAAAACATTTGGATTATTATTCTACTTAAAAAAGAGTAAAGTAGATGCACAGGGCAAATGCCCTATTTACCTACGTATTACCATAGATGGTAAGCGTACAGAGATTAGTACAAAACGTACCATTGCCATTGAAAAATGGAGCGTTGAAGCCAATAAAGCTATTGGAAGAACAGAAGATATTCGAGAACTAAATGCCTATTTAGATTCACTTACTACAAAAGTATATCAAAGCCAAAGAGACTTAATTCAAGATAACAAAGAGGTTACAACAGAAACCCTTAAAAACAAGTTTTTAGGCGTTGAGGAAAAACAAAGAACACTCATAACCATCTTTAATAATCACAACAAGCAAGTTGAAAAATTAGTTGGTAGAGAATTTTCTGCAGGAACTTTAGAACGCTATAAAACAGTATGTAAGCATCTGCAAGAGTTTATGCAACATCAATATAAAGTAAGCGATATTCCTGTGAATAGAATAGACCACAAGTATATTACAGATTTTGAGTTCTATTTAAAAACGGTTAGAAACTGCGGACATAACAGTACTATAAAGTATATCAAAAACTTTAAAAAGATTGTGCGTATAGCAATAGCTAACGATTGGATTAAAAAAGACCCATTTCTAAATTATAAAGTACGTTTAAAAGAAGTGGAACGTCAATTCCTTTCAGAAGGAGAAATAAAAACAATGCTTGAAAAAGAATTACACACCAATCGTTTAGAGCAAGTACGAGATATTTTTATATTCTGTTGCTTTACTGGTTTAGCTTATAGCGACGTTAAGAAGCTATCAAAAGACAATTTGGTATTTGGTATTGATGGCGATAAGTGGATAAAGACAAAGCGTACTAAAACCGATACACGCAGTAATATTCCCCTACTTCCAACCGCTTTAGAGATTATAAAGAAATATGAGAACCATCCAGAGGCAGTAACTAAAGGGGTTTTACTTCCTGTATTGAGCAATCAAAAGTCTAATGCCTATTTAAAAGAGATAGCAGATTTGTGTGGTATCAATAAAAACTTAACTACCCATTTAGCTCGTCATACGTTTGCAACTACGGTAACATTGTCTAACGGTGTGCCTATGGAATCAGTAAGCAAAATGTTAGGACATAAATCTTTGAAAACAACACAACACTATGCCAAAATATTGGATAGAAAAGTAAGCGATGATATGGCAATTTTAAAACAAAAGTTTGCTAACAAAACTAATATTGATGCTTCCAAGAGAATCGCTAATTAACACATATAAACAAAGAATATAAGTATATGCTTAAACCCTTGATTATTCAGGGGTTTTTCTGTTTATAATTGATGTAAAATTGTTAAGAACTGTCAATAACTTTTCATTTAAAAAAGGTGATTTTGACGTATATTGTATGTTAGAAATCAGGTAGTTAATACCTATTAATATTTTTTATACAGAATGACATTTGAAGTAATTACAAAGGATGATTTAAAGACTCTAAAACAAGAAATCATTACAGAACTTAAGACAATTTTAGGAAGCCAAAACGAGCAAAAAAAGTGGTTAAAATCAGCAGACGTACGTGAGCTATTAAATATCTCACCAGGTACGTTGCAGAATTTACGAATCAATGGTACACTACCCTTTACCAAAATGGGTAAAACAATGTACTATGAGTATGACGATGTAGTTAGAATTTTAACCCAAAATAAAAGCGCATAATAATTGCCCAAATATTGTCTTGAACAAACAAAGGTGTTTTCAATGGTTAGACCTTAACTCAAACGACATACGAACTTACAGCATGAGGCGAGATGCAACTGCTGGTTTGTAGTACAGTACTCGAAGTTAGTGAAAGTGGGCAATGATTGCCGATGCTAATACACCTCAATTTTCGCAGAAGCAAAATTACGAGAGAGCATCCGCCACAAGAACCGTCAACCCACACCAAAAAATGCATTTATTTACTCATTATGAGTTTTGTCGATAGCTAACACCGATGCATAGCGGAAAAATGAGTGCTAAAACGAGCGGTTTTTGCGACCCTCTTGCTTATTTGTGTTATATTTTTAGTAGAAAAAGTGATATTTATCTACTATAATAAATATATGCATAGGTATAAGGGTTCTTATGGGCATAAGTCATCTGTACTAATATTCAGATGCATCAATTAGCTTGTGGACGTTGGCATATAATATATGCAAATTGCGGTAGCGTATTTAGAAATCATAATGTGAATAAACAATAATAATAAAATTAATTCAGTAGGTCAGATGCAGAAATTAAAAAAGAAGGATAAGCATCCTTTAGCTATTAATATTTTAAAACTAAACCGATACAATTACGACTTCTTCAATTGTGAAGAGGTTGTTTTTTTTGAGTATATAGTAGTTAAAGGAATGGCTTTTAAAAAGCAAAAAGAGTTCTATCATAGTTCAGAAACTATCAGACAAGAAACAGGCATTAAAAAACACTCTTTAAATTCTATAATTAGAAGATTCAAAGACCTTGGTATTATATCAACAGAAATTAAAGGGATGCCAAGAGTAAAGTTTTTTACCGTTCACTACCCTAAAATAGTTGATTTAATACCTAAAATATATCAGTTGTCTAATAACGGTAAACTATCTTCTGATTTTAGCAAGCATTTGTCTGATTTCTTTATTCCTTTAGTTGACAACTACCTACAAAAGAATAATATAAAGAATAATAAAGAAGAAATAAATAAAAAAGAAAAATATGACAGCGAATCTGAAGGGGAAGATGTTCTCTCTTTTTTTAATGATTATTTATCTTCTCTTAAATATCAAAAAAATATTTCACCAACTGCGCTAAAATTTAATGACATTGATTTATTCCGTGCTTTAAAAAATTATGAAATAGAATTTCTTTGCGAATATCTTGAAAAGTATTTTGAAGAAGAACACAGACCGTCTTTAAACAAATTTTTTACATTCGATTCAATAGCAGTTAATAAACTAAAATACATTGAACAAAAAATTGTTGATGAGAATGATTATGTAGACCATTTAATTGATGAGTTACAAAGGCTATATAAATCAAGAATACAAATGCATAATAAAAGCGATTCTCAAAAAAGAGGTAAAAGCGAAAGTAAATTAGTTGTTACAAAGAGGTTAAAAGAACAGGTTAAAAAATCTCTAAAAGTAAAGACTGAATTAGAAATTACTAATGCCTTTTTACCTTACATAGACCAAGTGCTTAAAGAACAAGTAACTATAAGTAAGATATTACCATACTTTTTTGCGTTTAAAAATGAGGAATATGAAATAATAGACAATTATTTAGATTATTATAATATTCATTATGGCTATGAAAAACATTAACTAAAGCACAGCAAACCCAATGGGTTATTGACTTTAAAAATTTACTTGGAAATATTGCTAATTACCACATAAAAGATTTATATTTTTATAGATTCACAGGAATAGATATTAAATATCATAATATAGAATGCAAAACTTACAAAACGACCTTATAGAACTACTTAAACATGAAGACAATTTAGTAGTAGATAACCAACTTAATAAAAACAAAATAATAGAAGCTGCTTTAAAAGTAGAACCTTTTTTAATAAGCCTATTAATTAAAAACGAAACCTTTAAAAAACACTTCTTTCAAGAAGTAGAAAATGTATTGGTGTTCGATAAAATTAAGTTTCAACGTTTTGTAAACAATAAGTCTTTTTTGCCTGATAGCTATACAGCTTTTAAAAATAAAATAGGTTTAGCTATTAATGATGATACTACAGATAACTTCATTAAAACCAAAAACGATGTAGTGTTAGTATGGCCACATAAAGATTGTATTTTAGAAGGAGGTCAAACCAAAGAAGACCAAAAAAGAAACGAAATATTTTGGAACGAAACACTTGCACCAGATAATGTTGATAGATTATTAGATGCTAAAGCGTTCACCAACTTTAAAAAATACGATAAAGAGGGTGCGTATAAAATAACAGAATTAAAAGGTGATGAGAACCTTATATTAAAGGGAAATAATTTATTAGTAATTTCTTCAATATTAAAAACACATAGAGAAAAAATTAAGTTAATCTATATAGACCCACCTTATAACACAGGTGGTGATGCAAATATATTTACCTATAATAATACTTTTAATCATTCTACGTGGCTAACGTTTATGAAAAACAGATTAACAATAGCAAAAAATCTGTTGACTAAAGATGGTTTTATTGCTATCGCAATCGATCACTATGAGTTAGGCTACCTTATTACTTTGGCTGATGAAATTTTTGGACAAGAAAATAGATTGGGTATAGTTTCGGTTGTTAATAATCCAATGGGCCGCAATCAAGCAAAGTATTTTTCAACTGTTAATGACTTTATGCTAATATACAGCAAGAATAATGAGTTTGCGGCTTTTAATAATGTCGTATTAAATGAGGATTTTTTAAAAACGTTTGATAAAGAAGATGATATAGGTAGATATAAATTAAAGAACTTTATTCGAGTAGGTGGTGGTGATGCAAATTTAAGAGTTAATAAATCTAACTTCTGGTATCCAATTTATGTAAGTAAAGATTTATCTCAATTAAGCCTTAATTACAAAGAAGATTTTTATGAGGTATATCCAATTACTACAACAGGTCAAGAAAGAACTTGGAAACTATCAAAAGGCTCAACAGAAAAAAAGCTTACAGAATTAGTACCTATAAAAGAGAAAGATTCATTAATAATTTATGAAAAATATAGAGTTGACAAAGGACAAAAAGTACCTACCATTTGGAGTGATAAAAAATATAATGCTAATCACAATGGTATAAGATTATTAGAAAAGATAATAGGTAGAAAAGGTTTTAGTTTTCCTAAATCTCTTTATACTGTTATTGACACTCTAAAATTATTATCAAATAAAGATGATATTATATTAGATTTTCACGCAGGTAGTGGTACTACAGCACACGCTGTTTTAGAATTAAATAAAGAGGACGGTGGTAACAGAAAGTTTATGTTAGTAGAGCAATTAGCTGAACATATTGATATTTGCGTAGAAAGAAATCAAAAAGTAATTAATAACGATTCTTTTGTATATGCAGAACTTATGCAATACAATCAATACTTTGTAGATAGAATACAAGAAGCTAAAACTAAAGAAGATATACTTGCAATTTGGGAAGAAATGCAAGACAAAGCATTCATATCATATCAATTTAATAAAGATATGTTTAACGAGCGTTTAAATGCTTTTAAAACAGCTTCTTTAGAGACTATGCAACACTATTTAATAGAAATATTAGATAAAAACCAATTGTATGTAAATTTTAGCGAAATTGAAGATGCCAGTTACAATATTAGTGATGAAGATAAAGCGTTAAACTATTCATTTTATAAAAAATAATAGTTGATATGAGTTTATTTAATCAAGATACTATTCAGCGTTTAGACAAGCGTATTGCAACTAAAATTGATGATGGCGATTTAATTGTAGAGTTGTCACCAATAATTAAAAACAATCTGAAGTTTGCACCACGTCCTTATCAAGAAGAAGCGTTTACACACTTTAACTATTACATAAATAACCCACGTTTAAGAGCAAAACCAACACAAGTGTTGTTTCATATGGCAACAGGTTCTGGTAAAACCTTGGTAATGGCAGGTACAATGTTAGAGTTGTACAAAATGGGCTATCGTAACTTTATTTTCTTTGTAAATACAGATACCATTATCCGTAAAACAAAAGAAAACTTTTTAAACCCAAATAGCACTAAATATTTATTTAAAGAGCAAATTAATATAGATGGTGTAAATGTAAATATTACAGAAGTAGAAAGTTTTGAAAGCACAAATTCAGATGATATTAGCATACTATTTTCAACCATTCAAGGTTTACATACCAAACTAAATGCACCAAGAGAAAACAGTATAACTTTTGATGATTTTTTAAATAAAGAAGTTGTTTTAATTAGTGATGAAGCGCACCATATAAACACACTTACTAAAAAGAAATTAAGTAAAGGAGAAAAAGAAAACTTTAATAGTTGGGAATATACTGTTGGGCGTATTTTAAGAAGTAACGTAAACAATATAATGATGGAGTTTACAGCAACTTTAGACCTCAATCATCCTAATATAGCATCTAAATACGCTGATAAATTATTATACGATTATTCATTAGCAAAGTTTAGGGAAGATGGCTATTCAAAAGAAGTACAAACCAACCAAGTAGATTATCAACCTATACAACGTGCAATTGTTGCAGTATTAATAAGTCAGTTTAAAAAGAAAATATTTGCATCTAAAGGCATTTTAGCAAAACCAGTAGTAATGTTTAAATCTAAAACAACTACAGAAAGTGCTGAAATGGAAAAAGCGTTTATTGATGAAATAAGAAACTTAACCGTTACTAAATTAGAGAACCTTATAAAATTAGACAATGCAATTTTAGATAAAGCAATAGCATATTTTAAAGAGTTAAACATATCATCCCAAGGTTTAATAGATGAAATAAAAGAAGACTTTTCAGAAGATAAAATTGTTTCTGTAAACTCTAAAAATGATAGTGACGAAAAGCAAATAACCATTAATACATTAGAGGATAATAATAATGAGATTAGAGCAGTATTTGCAGTTGATAAATTAAATGAGGGGTGGGATGTTTTAAACTTATACGATATTGTTAGGTTATATGATACGCGTGATGCTACAGGAAATAAACCAGGTAAAACTACGGTAGCAGAAGCACAATTAATTGGTAGAGGTGCAAGATATTATCCGTTTCAATTAGAAGAAAATCAAGAATTAGATAAACGTAAATATGATAATGATTTAGAAAACATAATGCGTTTTTGCGAGACTTTACATTATCATTGCTCACACAACCCACGTTATATTACAGAATTAAACAATGCACTTCGTCAAATAGGAATGTTTCCTGAAGAAAAAGTAGAGGTAGATTTAATTCTTAAAGATGAATTTAAAGAAACAGCATTATATAAAAGTGGTTTTATATTTTTAAATAAAAAGGTTAAAAACAACCCTAAAACATTATTAGAATATCAAGAACCAACTATTGTAAAAAAGCATACCTACGCATTAAAAACAAATAGGTCAGCTCAAACCGTTATATTAGATAACAACAGAGTAAAGCAAAATACAGTACAAGCAAATTATGCAAATAAACATTTGTTTTCTGTATGGGATAAAACCATTATTCAAAAGGGTTTAAATAAAATACCATTTTACCATTTCAATAACATCAAAAAGTTTTTTCCAAGTGTAAAATCTATGAATGATTTTATAACGAATGAAAAGTATTTTGGAGGTATAATAGTAGAAGTGACAGGTTTACAAAAAGATACAAACAACCTATCTGCAAATCAAAAATTAGAAATTGTTATAAGTGTAGCTACCAAAATAGCAAATGAAATATCTACCAAGTTTGGAGATTATAGAGGTACAAAATCATTCTATAGAGAACCATTAAGAAAGTATTTCAAGAATAAGAAATTAGCTTTTTCAGTTAATCAAAATGCAACAGCAGAAACAGGTAAACCAACAATGCGTAATGATATACCTCAAGAATATTTTGTAGACTTAAACAAAGCAGATTGGTATGCTTATAACGAGAATTATGGTTCTTCAGAAGAAAAGTTTTTAGTAAAGTATTTCCACGATAATATTGAAGATTTAAAAGAGCGTTTTAAAAACATCTATTTATTAAGAAACGAACGATTCTTTAAATTATATAGGTTTAGTGATGCAAAAGCAACAGAGCCAGACTTTGTATTATATATGACAGATAAAAATTCAGATGATGAAGTTATTTATCAATTATTCATAGAACCAAAAGGAGACCATTTATTATACAATGATGAATGGAAAGAACAATTCCTTCAAGAGATAGAAAAAGAAGCAGTAATAGAGTTATACGAAAGTCAACAATACAAATTGATTGGTATGCCTTTTTATAATAAGATAAATAGAGAAGATATATTTGAAGATAAATTGAATAGCCTTTAAAATATGCATCAACTTACCAAAACAGATTTTAAATATTATTTAGATTGTCCAGAATCTATATGGTTATTAAAAAATAAACCACAAGTATATCCTAAAGGTGAGTTTTCATTATTTGCAGAGAAATTAATTAATGAGGGTTATGAGGTAGAAGCCTATGCAAAACAATTGTTTGCAAATGGTTTAGACTTACCAGAATATGGAAGTCCTACAGAAACACAACAAGCACTAACAGATACTCATAGTGTTTACTTTCAGCCATCATTTAGTACTAATAAAGACATATTTGCACGTATAGATATATTAGAACGTTTAACAGATGGTACGTGGCATATTTATGAAGTAAAATCATCTACCTCAATAAAAAAAGATAGAAAGCATAGACAAATAGAAGATGCGTGTTTTCAGAAATATGTACTTACAGAATGTGGTTACGTAGTTTCTAAAGTGTCTATTATCCATTTAAACAAAGCGTATATTAAACAAGGTGAAATTGTAGCTAATGATTTATTAGAAATTACTGATGTAACAGAAGCAGTAGATGGTATATATTCAAGTGTGGTCAATCAAATAAATGCAGGTTCAAATTTTATAAATAAGGAAACTATAAATGAAACTGTTTGCTCTTGTATCTATAAAACACGTTCTAATCATTGTGATGCATTCAAGTATTTTAATACCACTATTCCAGACTATAGTATTTATGAAATAGGTCGTATTTCAGCAAAAAAAATAGGTTTATTAGCAGAGAATGAGCAATTAGCAATTATTGATATTCCTTTAGATTTTGAATTAAATGTAAATCAACAAACCCAAGTAGCATCTGTAAAACAAGAACAACCAATAATCAATATCCCAAACATTAAAAGGGAATTAGACAAATTAAAGTTTCCATTACATTTTATAGATTATGAAACCTATGCAAGTGCTATCCCAAGATTAGATGGTTTAAGTCCGCATAAGCATTTAACCTTTCAAGTATCTATTCACACATTAACAGAAGACAATACGCTAACGCATTTTGAATATTTATTGGATGCAATGCAAATGCCAATAGATATGCTACAAGCTATGCAAGACTTTACAGGAAGTGCAGGTACGTTTATATCGTGGCACGCAAGTTTTGAAATTGGTAGAAATAAAGACTTAATAGAATGGTTGCCAGAGTTTACCAATTATCTAACTTACATTAATGAGCATACGTTTGATTTAGAGACGATTTTCAAAAAAGACTATATAGACTATCGTTTTCACGGTTCAAGTTCCATTAAAAAAGTATTGCCAGTATTATGTCCAGATATAAGCTATTCAGATTTAGATGTTAATAATGGCACTATGGCATTAGATACTTGGGGCAGAATGGTTTTAGACCCAAACTTTAATGAAGATATAGAAACAACAAGAAAAAATCTTTTAGACTATTGCGAATTAGACACATTGGCAATGGTTAAGATTTATGAGGTGTTAACTAAAATCATATCTTAATGTATTATCACGAGGCATACATAAAGTTTCAGAATCAATACTTACGTGGTTTAAAATCGATTACTCAAAAAACAGCTTATCCCTCTATTTCAATTAGTAAGCAACCTAAAGGAAAATTAAAAATTACGTCACATAGTTTTAAAGCATTTTTTAATGAAAAGGGTAAATTAATTCATTTGAATAATCTTCATCCTCGTGCTAATAATAAATTCTCATATTATTACGATAATCAAAATAGACTTGTGAAAATTATTGAAGTTGACAAAATATCAAATGCTTTAATTAGAGAAAACAACATTAAGCATCAGGACAAATTGAATTTTGTAGAATATATCAGAGAATATATTGACAAATCTTATGAGCGCATAAGAGAGATTCATCATTCTAAAGAGTATGATTCAATTTGTGTAGAGCAAAAGAACGTACCAATGGATGAATGGTATTTACATCAAACAATTGAATTTGATGATTATAGAGAAGAAATTTTAGATGCTGATTGTAATTGGCAAGATGTTAGTATTTATGAGTTAAATAGAAATAAGCAAGTTGTTAAAAGTTACTATCATAGTTTTGATTATAATGATGATGGTGAAGTAATTGAAACTGAAGATAAATTTGAGCCAAAAGACTATTATTTACATACTTATTATGGTAGTGGTTTGATAAAATCAGACTCTTATATTTCAGAAGAACCTTGGACTAAAACTTATGAATACAAGTTTAATGAAAAAGGTCATTGGGTTGAAAAAGTTACTTGCATTGATGATTCTTTACAATTCATCTGTGAAAGAAAACTTGATTACTATTAAGTCCCCACAACCCAAAACCCAGTTTTTTCGTACCTCAAAATCCTCTGTCTTTTGTGTTGTTTCGCTCACCTCACAAGTTTAGCGTTTTTTTGTCTTTAAGGTAATAGCATATTACAGCTTTGCTTTTCATAAAATCAAATCAAACTGCAATAAGCTATTCTGTTATTATTATATCATAAAACCCTAAACTCACCCAAGCTATGTTACATAATACAAGTTATAGTAACAAAAATCCTTTCAAGGGTTTGCTATCGCAGTATTCTTATATTTTCGTAGCTATAACTGGTATTATGTAAAATATCCGCTTATCCCACGCTCACATTAGAACTTCAAAGAAAATGACGTTATCTCATTCAACTGCACAAAATCATCGTTAAGTCCAAGTATTCCTTACCTCAAGTCTTTGTTTGTTTAATGTGTAGTATTTATTGTTTTTTATAGGTCACATTGAACATCAATATCATCATTTAGTTACACGATTGAGATTAGTTAGTTGATGTTTCATTTCGTTAACCAAGGAAATTAGGATGCTTCTAACACAGTCATTAATCTGTGATTGAGATATAGTTTTTCTTTACCAACTTTTTCAGAAATTAAAAACCCAACTTCTTCTAATTCCATTAAATAATTCCCTACGGTTTTTGGTGTGCCTAATTTAGCATCAATTAAAAACTGTCTTTTGGTATATGGTAATCTAAATAGTATTTCAACCAATTCTTTAGTATATACTTTGGGTAAGGTATTTCTAATTTCTTTGGTCATTTGTTCCATTAAATCGGTGACATCTTTTAAACGTTGTAGTCCTTTGTTAGCAGTATATTCTACCATTTCAAGCATATAGAGTATCCAGCCTTCCCAATCGTTATTTTCAGTTACCTCACGTAATTTAGTATAGTAATCAGCCTTATTTTTAATGATATATTCACTTAAATAGATAGCTGGAGTATCTAATAATTTTTCAAGTTTTAAATAGAGTAATAACAAAATACGTCCTGTTCTACCATTACCATCACTAAAAGGATGTATCGCTTCAAATTGATAGTGCATTAATGCCATTTTAATTAATGGGTCTACAGTATCTTCACCATTTATAAAGGTTTCAAGGTTAGCCATCTTTTCTCTTATCACAGCTTCACCTGTTGGTGGTGTGTAAATCGTTTCGCCATTAGCATTTTTTAAAGCAGTTCCAGGCGTTGTTCTGATACCTGCGGTATTTTTTTTAATGCTTTGTACAATTTCAACGCATAGGTTTGTACTTATAAATGGACGTGTTTCTATTTCTTGTAAACCATTCCAAAGTGCTTCCTTATAACTTATAACTTCTTTTGTTGCTGGATTATCAAACTTTTTGTCTGCTACCAAAGATTTATACAAATCGTCATTAGTAGTTATTATATTTTCTATTTCAGAACTTGCTTTAGCCTCTTGTAAATGAATGGTATCTAAAAACAATGTTGGGTTTGGTAAATTGGTAAGCATACCATTAAGTTTTGCTAATGCTCTACTGGCATCAATAGTCTTGCGTAACACTTTAGTAGTTTCTAAAGTTGTTTTAGGTGGTAATAGCGGTAGGCTGTTATAAGGTGTGTTTCTATTAAATTTTGCCATTTTAAACAAGGGTAAATATTACTTGTGTTTTCTTAACGAGGGTAAATATACTAAAAATTTACCTTTGTCGTAATGATAGGCGTAATTATTACTCTCATTAAATGGATAAGAATAAAATAAAAAAGAAAGCAAATATAGGTAGCTTTCATCAGCCAACGCTTAATACTGTAAAGGTCAAGCCCTACGGGTTTTGAATAAAACTTTTTTAAGTGGCAATGTTAATAGGTTTCAAGACTTTAGAGTAAAAAACTTTTACCCAAAAACCTTGACAGCATCATCCACGCTACCTTCAACATTGGCTATCTTTTTTCTTTTCTTCAAAAAAATTATGGCAAAAGAAAAAGCCCTACAATAATAATTATAGGACTCTTTCAGCTTCAAAGGTCAGAATGAAACTTTTATGCTACTTCAACGATATTTAAAACGTTATATGCGCCATTTTTAAGCGGATACTGAACACCGTTAATCTCTTGGAAGAACTCAACCAATAAAACGAATATATCGTTTCCTGTGCCTGTTGGAACACCTGCAGGCGTTAGTGTTTGAGTTGCAGAGGTTGAATCTATCGGAATATTTACAGTTGGACTGTATTCAATTGAATTATCTGTTGTATCAAAGTCAACTTTAAGAAATGCTGAACTTAAACTTACGTGTGTTGCGCCACTTGGATAAGCAATATCATTTGCAGGCGTTAAATTTGGGATTGAAATTTCACCTGTAGAACCATCAACGCTAAAAGGAGCAAATAAAACCGCACTTAAAACAGCTCTATTATTAAAATCAAAGCCTTTTAAAGCCGCTTTACCTTCTGGTGTTGCCAATCCTGTTGCCACATTTCTTTCACCTCTTATAGAGGAGGTATCGAAGTTTTTAATTTTCGTCATTACTTGCGTAACACGACTTGAAACTCGATTATCTTTTGCTTTAATCATTAAGTTTCTTGCAGAAGTTCTTAATAATTTACCAGAAGATGCAGAGCGACCAAATTCAGAACCATTTTCTCGCGTACGCTCAAACGCTGGATCATTTTGAATACGCTCTTTTGAAACACCACTTTTAGTCTTTACTAAATAGCCTTCTTTACCCTTGTAAAACGTCAAATTATCTAACGTACCTTCGAGTTTAATAATACCTTTTAATCTTGCCATAACAATTATATTTTTTGATGATGAATATTTAAATATACGAACATATCTAACACGCTGGTTATAAGAGCTTCCGAAGTGTTTATAACTTACCAAAACTTCCGAAACAGATAGTTTTTTCATTGTGAAAATTGTCGTATATTGTATATAAGAGCTTTACAGCTACTGTATAGCTAAAGTATAGTTAGAGTATTAATTTTAAATTTAAAGTGAATGAGTAGAATCTGTATTTACCCTAAAGACGTGCAAGTAGTAACAGGTAAAAGTGAGCGTTATGGTAGAACTATAATCAATAAGATTAAAGAGCACCTTAACAAAGAGTCACACCAATTAGTTACTATTGATGAATTTTGCGACTTTATGGGCTTTGAAATCAGTAAAGTACGAGGATTAATCAAGTAAATTTCGTATCTTTAACACAAGGTTTTAAAGGTGACCTATTAGGTGACCTCATAATGGTACAGGACTGAAACATCGATAAATAAAGACGCTGAGAAAGAGGTTCACTTACCTCTTTCTCCGCTTAAAACGCTTCATAATTTTATGGAGCGTTTTTTTTTATTGTTATAAATTAAAAATACATTTGGCACAATAAATGTTATTATCTTCGTTATAGAAATCAAACTAAAACCTATGCAAAGAATTATTTTAGTACTCGCTATTTTAATCTCATCACTCACCTATTCTCAAAACAATGCTGTTGGCGCTGGAGAAAAATTAACATTTACTGCTTCTTATAATATGTCAGGTTTAATGACTGACTTAGCCCAAGTAACTATGGAAACTAGTGAGGTAAAAACCTCTAAAGCTACATTACTAAGGCTAAAATGTACTGCTGCCACATATAGTAAATGGGATAATTTTTTTAAAATTAGAGACTTATACGAAAGCTACGTAAGCCCTAAAACGCTTACGCCTTATCTTTACAAAAGAGATATAAACGAAGGTGGTTATTACAAGTTTATGCAGTACAAATACAGTCATAAAACTGGTACTGTTAAAAGTTTAAAAAGAAAAAAGAGAAAAGATGGAACTTTTTGGGATGAAAACAAAAATGTATCCATAGGAAGTGCCACTCGCGATTTAGTATCTACTCTATACAAATTGAGAACTTTAGATTTTTCTAGCTACTCAACAGGAACCTCTAAATCATTTACTGTTTTGTTTGACAATAAAGAAAACGTTGTTAACTTTAAATATTTAGGAACTGAAACTATTTCAACCAACATTGGTAAAAAAACATGCTATAAACTAGCTATTTCTATAAATAACAGTAATGTACTTAAAGGTTCTAATGACAACTTATTATGGTTAACTGCTGATGAAAATAAAATTCCTGTTTATGCTAAATTTAAAATTGCAGTTGGAAGTGGTGAGTTAAAAATAAAATCGGCTTCTGGCTTAAAAAATTAAACATCAATGAGAAAATTTTTAGTAATACTAGGATTTATTGCAGCTATTCTTGCTGTAGTTTTAGCTGTAACTCCATTATCAAACATTGCATTAATCCCTGCTATTGTAGCATTTATTTTAGGGCTTGCAATTTTTTACTTATCAAAAAAACAAAACCAATCTAAAAAAGTTGTTCAGTATATTTTTATACTTACAATTGTATCAATAGGAATTACCACTTACAAATCGGTTTTTAACGAAGTTGAAGTTGGTGATACCGAAGAACTCCAAGAACGTGCAGATGAATCTGTTGAAGATTCTAAAGAAATCCTTGAAGACCTTGACATTGAAGAGATTGATGATATTGATATGGATGAACTCGATGGTCTTGAAATAGATTAAAAATCCATCGCTTAAAAAGCATTGGGAATACTTCGGTATTCCCTTTTTTTTTAGTTTATTTGACTGAAAATAAGAGGTTAATAGATGAAGGTATTAATTTTTGCTTCAGCACTATCTTTAGTAGGTTCTTGTGCAACAAAAAGATATAGCGAAAAAATTCAAGATATTAAAGACAATATTGTTTTTGAGAACTCACAACAAATCAAAGAAATTTCTAAAACCATTGACTCTAGCGAGTTAAAAAAACTGGTTTACGATTTGTCTTCTAGTGAATTTCAAGGAAGAAAAACAGGAGAGTTAGGTTACCACAAAGCTTCAAACTACATTAAAGATTATTATATCAATGAAGCTATAAGTTCCCCTTTAGGAGAAAACAACTATTACCAACAAATTCCAGAATCATTCTTTTCTGATGACATAAAAAGTTCTCAAAATGTAATTTCTTATATAAAAGGTACAGAATACCCTGACGAAGTTATCATTATCTCTGCGCATCTAGATCATGAAGGTGTAAAAGAAGATCAAGTTTATTATGGTGCTGACGATAACGCTTCTGGTACAGCAGCATTAATGGAAATTGCCCAAGCTTTTAAAATAGCACAAAAAAAAGGATTTGGTCCAAAACGAAGTATTGCATTTTTACACCTTACTGGTGAGGAGATTGGGTTAAAAGGCTCAACTTATTATACTGATTATCCTGTTTTTTCATTAAAAAATACAGTTGCTAATCTTAATATGGATATGATTGGTCGAGTAGATGAAAAACATATTGAAAACCCTGAGTATATATATGTAATTGGCGATGATAGATTAAGTACTGAGCTACATTACATCTCTGAAATTGCAAATGATACTTTCACAAATCTTGAACTCGATTATGAGTTAAACAAAGAAAGCGATATCAACCGTTATTACTATAGATCTGACCACTATAACTTTGCTTTAAAAGGAATTCCTGTAATTTTTTATTTCAATGGAGAGCATGAAGATTATCATAAACCAACTGACACTCCAGACAAAATTAACTATCCGTTACTTCAAAAACGCACACAACTTATTTTTACTACAGCTTGGTATTTAGCCAATTCCAAAAACCGTATAGTTGCCGACAAAAAATAATGTTAAAAATAGTTGTTAAAATCTGTTAAAGATTTAAGCTTTAATCAAGGTTACAAATAACTTTTTGTATTATCGCTAAATTTTTAATTACATGCATTCTCTCCAAACCAATTAACAGCTAATGAAAAAATTAATTTTAGGAGTTACTCTAAGCGCTTTAGCATTTAGTTGTAACTCAACAAAAAACTCAGTTGATTCCAAATCTAAAGCTCCAGCTGACCCAACCAAGTATGGTAACACGATTACCTCTGCAGAACTTAAAGAAATGCTTTACATTTATGCTTCTGATGAATTTGAAGGTAGAAATACTGGAGAACCAGGGCAGAAAAAAGCAGTAGAATACTTAAAACAACAATACAAAAACTTAGAAATACCATCTCCTTTAAGTGATGATGATTACTTTCAAGAAGTAGCTCTTGAAGCCAGAAAAACTCCTGAAGTAAGTATTCAACTTAACAATAAGAACTTACTTAATCTTGAAGACTTCATTTCTATAGGGAGTCCAACAACACAATCATTTTCGGTAAATGACATTGTTTATGCAGGCTATGGTATTGAAGCCGAAAATTATTCAGACTATAAAAATATTGATGTTAAAAATAAGGTAGTATTAATTAAAGCTGGTGAACCTAAAAACGAAGATGGAACTTATGTTACCACAGGTAAAACTGAAAACACTACTTGGTCTGAAGGTCGAAGAGCTAGAAGTGCAAAAAAGAATGTAGCATCAGAAAAAGGTGCGAAAGCTATTATTATTTTAGACGATGTTACTTTTCCTAGATATGCAGCTTATTACAAACGAGTTGCTAATTCGCAAAGTAAAGGTAGAATCTCATTAATAAACAATGATTCTGATTTACCTCAATTTATGGTTAACAGTACAACAGCTAAAGCTATTTATGAAAATATCCTTGAAGACGACCAAGCTAAGACTATTAATACTAGTTTGTCTATTGATATTAAAAGTGAAGTAACTCCAGTACATTCAGAAAACGTGGTTGCCTTTATTAAAGGAACTGAAAAACCTGATGAAATTGTTGTTATATCTGCTCACTTAGACCACGAGGGTGTAAAGGATGGAAAAGTATACAATGGTGCTGACGATGATGGCTCTGGCACAGTTGCTATTTTAGAAATTGCTGAGGCATTTAAAACCGCTGTAAATGATGGCTATGGACCAAAACGTTCTATATTGTTTTTACACGTTACAGGTGAAGAAAAGGGACTTTTAGGTTCAAAATATTATACTGACAGTGATCCTATTTTTCCTTTAGAAAATACGGTTGCCAACTTAAATATTGACATGATTGGTCGAGTTGATGATGCTCACAAAGACGACAGAAATTATGTTTATGTAATTGGATCTGATATGTTAAGTTCTGAGCTAGATAGTGCTTTACAAAAGGCAAACAACAACTATACTAAAATAAACTTAGACTACAGATACAATAATGAAACTGATCCAAATCGTTACTACTATAGATCTGACCATTATAACTTTGCTAAAAACAATATTCCTGTTATTTTTTATTATAATGGAACTCATGAAGATTATCACAGACCAACAGACACACCAGATAAAATTGAATACGATTTATTAGAAAACAGAACTCGCCTAGTGTTTTATACTGCTTGGGAAGTTGCTAATAGAGAGCAAAGACTTATTGTTGATAAAGCCAAAAAAGATTAAAGCCTAAATGCATTATACAAAAGAAGCCTTTCAGAATACTGAAAGGCTTTTATTTTTGGGTGGAAGATCGGTCTCGAACCGACGACCTCCTGAACCACAATCAGGCGCTCTAACCAACTGAGCTACAACCACCATTTTAAATTGGATTGCAAATGTAATTCATTTACTATTTTCTACAAAGTGTTTTTTTAAATTATTTTAAATCAAATATGCTATTTACTGCTACATAGCGTTCTACAGTAAAGCCTTCAGCAAACTCTACTCCTATTAACCGTCCTAAATCCCTAGCTCTATATTTAACACTATCAGTAAAGTTTTTACTTGAAATTGGTGTGTTTGGTGCTGTATTACTAGGGTCATAAAACTGTGTTTTATAAGCTAATACAGATTTCATTTTAATATCAATTACATCAGAAACATCAACCACAAAATCAGGCTCTATTGTTTTCCATTGTATGTAATGGTATACATGTTTAGGTCTCCATTGCTCCTGTGGTTTCCCTTCTATTTCTGTTTCAATTTTTGTAAGTCCGCTTAAAAAACAGGCATCACTAACCAATTTACTACCCTTACCATGGTCTATATGTCTGTCATCAATAGCATTACACAGTACGACTTCTGGCTGATATTTACGAATCATTTTTATGACTTCCAATTGATGCTTTTTATCATTTATAAAAAAACCATCTGCAAATCCTAAGTTTTCTCTTACCGAAACTCCTAATATTTTAGCTGAGTTTTCAGCCTCTTCTTTTCGAGTTTCAACAGTACCTCGTGTTCCTAATTCACCTCTAGTTAAATCAATAATTCCTACTGTTTTACCATTGGCAATTTCTTTGGCTATTGTTGCGCCACAACCCAACTCTACATCATCAGGATGCGCTCCTATAGCAAGTATATCTAATTTCATTTCTTTTTTAACTTATTAGTTGGCTCTTTTTCACTGAATGAATAGCCTGTTCAATATCATTCATTAAATCTTTTCGAGATTCAATTCCTACAGAAAAACGTATCAAATTATCACTTATCCCTAAGCTATCTCGTTGTTCTTGTGTTAATAATGCATGTGAGGTTTTATGTGGTGATAGCATTGTGCTTTCTACACCTGCTAAACTCATTGAAGGTTTAATCAATTTTAATGCTTTTTGAAATTGGCTAGCGTCTAATCCGTCAGCTAATTCAAAAGACAACATACCTCCAAAACCTTTCATTTGCGATTTAGCTAGTTCATATTGCGGATGGCTTTTTAAACCAGGGTAATACACTTTTTTAATGTCAATATGCGCATCTAAAAACTTAGCCATTTTTTTAGCATTTCGGTTTTGGGCTTTTACTCTAAGACCAAGCGTTTTTATACTACGTTCTAGCATCCAAACCGTAAAATCGCTTAAACTTCCCCCTAGATTTTTACCAACATTCCAAATGGTTTCAATATGTTCATGAGAGCTTGCAATAGCTCCAGCTAAAATATCACTATGACCTCCTAAATATTTAGTAGCTGAATGCATTACAATATCAATTCCTAAATCAATAGGATTTTGATTTACTGGACTCGCAAAGGTATTATCAATACAAGTTACAATGCCTTTTGATTTTGCTAAATCTGCTACACCTTTAATATCAGTAATTGTTAACAATGGATTTGAAGGCGTTTCAATAAGTATAAGTTTTGTATTTGGTTTTATAGCATTTTCAAAGTCTGACACATTATATCCATTAGTAAATGTGTACTCTATATTATGCTTTGGAAACTCCTCTCTAATAAAATTTGTTGTACCACCATACAATGTGTTTTGCACTACCAAATGGTCTCCTGCTTTTAAAAAAGCAAAAAGCGTAGTACTGATAGCTGCCATACCTGAACCAAAAATCATAGCTGCTTCAGCATGTTCTAAAGCTGCTATTTTTTTGGATAAAAATTCTTGATTAGGCGTATTAAAATAACGAGGATAACGTTTTACATCCACATCTTCAAACTGATAAGATGTTGACATATAGATTGGAGATACAGCTCCTTTAAACTGTTCGTCTTTAATCTCACCAATATGTGTACAAATGGTATTTAATCCTAGCTTTTCTTCAGACATAATATAGCATTTAACAATGCTTAAAATTACAAAAAAAAGCTATCAATTTACTTTATACAAGATAATTCAAATCATAGAAAATAATCAGTTGTTTTTCACAATAGCTTTCACACTATTTGTGGTTTTATCTGAACTAACTTTTATAATATAACTTCCATCTGGAATGTTTGTCACAGGAATTCTTACTGCTCCATTTAACTCAAACGCTTGTATATTATCCCAATTCTGAATTTCTTGACCTATCATATTTATTAACTGGACATTTTTAATAGCAGACACATTAGGTGTTTTAATGTAAATTTCTTGAGTATTGTTTAAGTAATTAATGATTGTTTTAGCAAAAACTTCATCATCAATTGATAGGCTACTTTCTGTTGTAAATGTGATATAAAAACGACCTAAGTAATCATTCGGATCTAGTAATATTTGGAAAGCTTCATCATTTATTTCAAAATAAGTACCCATTAAGGCATCATACACATATACGTCAATATCTGTTTCAAAGTTTTCCAAAGCCTTTAACGATATTTCATAAGTACCAAAGGTATTTATAAACATTGCCAAAGGATATTGACTATTAACATCAAAATCTCCTACTCCTTGTGTTGTAAAATTCCTGTCTTCTATTCTCCAAAACAGGTCGTTTGAAAACTCCGCATCAGCATTTTCAGCATCATAAGCAACATCAATACCATCAGTAGCCATATTATTTGGCACAAACCCTAACAATAAAGGGCGAATATTACCATCAGTAGTTTTAAATTCAATTCTAACACGTTTAATGTCTTGATTTGGATCACTATCAACCTGATATGATGTACCAGCATTTGAATTACTAGATCTTATAAACTGAGAGTTTGCAGAAGTTTCTCTAACAAATACACGCTGACTATTTTTAAATTGAATATTTCCTCCTAAATGACTTGCTGTAACAAAAAACCCTTGAGAAACAGGTATATATTGTCCTGGTATCTTGGTTGGTGTTCCGCTACCACTCACTAAAGGAGGTGATACCGCAGGATTTCCTCCTGTAAGGTTATACGTTGCGTAACCACCTTCATAATCTTCTAAAATATGGGTGAAATTAGAAACATAATGTTCCCAGAAATACAATGTTCCATCTATACTTTGAGATGTCCCTGGATTTCCACCTGGAATATTATCAAAAATAAAGGCATTAGCATCAATTGCTGAAGGGTATGGATTTCCTATTAACGCTTGGTTACCTATAGTAACTGGAGTAGTGATAGTACCATTGTTAGGTTTCCCTACAAAAACATAGTTTTGAACATCATTTACTGGGTCTCCTGCTCCACTTCCTTTCATGGTAAATGCTAAACCTGTTGGTAGGATATCATTTTCAGCCAAGTCTCTCCAAGCAGCGTAAGTATCTTCAGGAAAATTTTCATAAGCATACAACCATCTACTACTTAACGTAATAGGAGTTGTGCTTCCTATTGCGTCATTAGCTGTAGTCCATAACAAATTTAATGGTGTATTTGAATTAGTTCCATCTCTTAAAACACTATTAATTGCAAACGGATTATTATTAGATGTTGTACTTAATTCACTAACAGGAGAAGTCCAGTAGTTGTAATTATACAAATTAGTTGTTCCTTGTTGGTCACGTTCTAACTGACCAGAACTTGTAACATCCAATATACTACTTTCATCTTGAAGCAACTGAGACTCACCAAATAAATCTATATTTCCATCCAATTTAAGGTAGTGAGTTACTCATAAAAACTGACCATCATTGTATTCATCTTGAGAGGTTCCTGGGTCAGTAATATTTAATGTTTTATTAGGTACTATAGACAATAAACCTAACACTGTTATATCCTTGTTACCTGAATCAATATTATGAGAAGTTTCAACTATATTCCAATCGATTGGAGTAGCTCCGTCAACACCAACGCTATTAGGCGCATCCCAAACATCAAATTCTGTCCATGTATTATCAGTAGACCATAATTGACCATCAACTCTAGATGTATAAGGTAAAGGAGCTGTGTTAGGCTGAGCTGTATCCATATTGATAAGTTGGCCTCTAATACCTTTATAAGGAATTAAGAACCCACAATTAGAATCCATACGATAATACCCATCTAAATCAGTCCAATTTAAACCAGGAACATCTAGTGGTACTACAGCTCCAATAACAGCTGTATTATCTTCAATTTCCTGATTCATCATTTGGCGAATTTGGTCAACGGTTAATGCAGAATTCCATATCCTTAACTCATCTATCCATCCATTAAAATAATTCACTGGTCTATTAGGAGCATTATTTGCTTGATCCATTGCTCCTACTAAACTTTTCATTGAATTACTTGAAGGAGAAGCACCAGAGACTCCTGTACTAACCTCAATTCCATCTATATACATTCTATATGTACCATTATTGTTAGTTACTGCAATATGATACCACCTATCTGTTGATATTGGATATGACGATTGAATAGTTCCTGAAGCGTTCCAGTTAAATTGAACAATAGAATTGTTAAGGCTTAAATCATAACCTGTAGATAAATCATTTGCATCACGCTTAGAAAAAATGGCTTGAGTACCCACTACAGATTCTGGCTTAACCCAAACCTCAAGACTAAATTGATTTGATAGATTATAATTATTGTTAAATGTTACATGGTCGTCAATTCCATCAAAATCCACAGTAGGACAACTTTCAATAGTTACTAACATAACATCCGAACACCCAACAGAAGGTATTGTCCAAGTCAATTCATAAGTTCCAGGTTCAGCGAAAAATTTTGACCTTGGACTAGAAATATCTGAAAAAGAATAACTACTACCACACCCAGAAATAGAAACTGCAGACCAAACACCAGCAACACCAGTTCCTGGATACGTACCTGAAGTAAATATTGCAGGATTATTAACTCCATTAACAATATTATCAGCAGCAGTTATAGTATTATCATAAGCGTTTAAACTCACTTCCTCTCCACATTCGGCAACAATTTGCGTTATATCTTCGCCTGCATAAGCTAAACTTGCGTTAACAGAAATAAACTCAGTTCCCTCGTCTCCATCAGAACGACAACCATTAATCAAAGAGGTAACACCATAGGTTTGTACTCCTGGAGTAACAGGAGTAATTGTTGTTGTTGATCCTGTGGTAACAACAACTCCGCTTTCATCTGTCCATTCTATAACTTCATCAATAGGAGCTTGTGGAATAGTAATATTTTCTAATGCCCAAGCACTATTAGCTGTCCCATGATAGGTAAATTTAATTCGTAAACCAACAAGACCAATATAATCCTGAAGATCAATAGAAACATGATTATCGACATAAGTCTGAGGTCTTCCATTGCATCCATTAGGTCCACCTCCACCAAATCCAACATTTCCAAAAGTAGTACTGCTAGGACCAGTATAATTATAAGAAGGTCCTGGATCTAAAGTAATAGGATAAGTTGCACCATCGTTTAATGAAAGTTCTATTTTCACCCATGCTCCAGCCTCTAAAAAATACGCTTGATCAAACTCTAAAGTAGCAGTTGTTAATCCTAATGTATTAAATATTGGTGTTTCAAGAGTTGTTAATGGTGTTATTGTATGATTTGGACTATCATATGGAGGAATACCACTAGCTATTCCAAATTTATTTCCTTCTGGCGAATCATAACATTTATTGTTAAAATTTTTCGGACCATTAGTTCCTTTCCAATACGTATCATTTCCTGTATTCCCACTCGCATCCCAAGTAGCCATACCATCAACTAACCACCCTAAATTATTAAGGTTAGATGTATTGAATAATCCTCCTTCAGTTAAGTCAGGATTAATTCCAAACTCACTTTGAGCCACAACAGTTATATCACTTCCTAAACAAATTGTTAAATCACTATGGCTTACGATAGTTGGAGGAATATCTGGCGGAATAACTGCTAAGTAAACAATATTTGATCTCGCCTCACAACTACCAAAAGTAATTACAGCTCTCACTAAAGTAGTCTCGGTTATTGCAAGTGAAGTATATGTTGCATTAGTACTATCGTTTGAAGGAGAACTCCAGCTAAGTCCACCATCTGTTGAAACTTCATAACCAGAAATAGTCCCAGTGTAACCACTTAAATTCAACAAAGCATATTGAGGTTCATCAGGGCATGCCGTTACTTCTATGATATTAGAATCTGGATTCGTATTAATTGGATCACCACTACCATCAACCAAATGACCTATCAAAGTTCCACCTGTAATAGTTGGACTTGTAACTGTTACTGAAGCTGAACAAGTAGAACTGTTTCCATTACCATCGTCTACTGTTAATACTATTATGTTTGTTCCAATATCGGTACAATCAAAAGTACTTTGCGATAAAGATAAATTAACTACTCCGCAATTATCATTAGATCCATTATCAATTTGAGTACTAGTAATTGTAGCTAAACCTGTTGTATCATCTAATTGAACAGTAATATCTTGGCAGATAGCTGTTGGGTCTGTAACATCATCAACCACTACATTTTGTACAACATTAATAGAATTTCCATTTCCATCATCAAAATTCCATGTTATTGCAAATGATCCTTGAGTTGTATAGGTTAAAGGGTCAGATGTAGTTCCAGTAATTGTTCCCAAACAATTATCTGATACTGTAGGAACAGGGACTGTCACACTACACTCTGCAGAAATTACAGGTAGATTAGGAACTGTTGGTGCTGTGTTATCCTGAACAGTTACTGTTGCACTACAAGTCGATACGTTTCCGTTATTGTCTGTTACTGTTAACGTTACTGTGTTAACACCTATATTAGTACAATCAAAACTCGTTTGGTCTAATGACATGCTTGCTATTCCGCAGGCATCGTTTGATCCATTGTCTATATCTGAAGTCGTGATGCTTCCGTTTCCTGAGGCATCTAA
>NZ_JAOQHY010000012.1:0-71087 GCF_025548475.1 Gaetbulibacter sp. NE
TCCGAACAGAGAAGTTAAGCCCGTTAGCGCCGATGGTACTGCAACTGTGGGAGAGTAGGTCATCGCCTTTTTTAGAATCCTCAACATTTATTTGTTGGGGATTTTTTTTATTTTATGCTTTTCAAATGATATGATAATAAGCCTTCACTCTCTATGTTTTTTAAGTTAAATCACATTTAATTAATTTGTATGTTATTGTGCTTTTTGAAGTGATTTTTTTGAATAATAATAAAAATATTTCATTGCCCAAATCTCAGCATAGATTCCAAGATATTGTTAATTTCATTTCGCTTTTGCCTTGAAACTGGGATTTCTTTTTTATCGTTCATAAGTACTGTTCCTCCATCTTGTTTAAGAATGGCTTTAACAAATTGTGGATTGATTAAATGGGATTGATGTACACGTAAAAAACCATAATCACTAAGCAATTTTTCTATTTCTTTAAGGGTTTTACATATAAGTAGATTATTTTCATTGACTAAAAAAAAATAAGTATAGTTATTATCTGATTCACAACGTACAATATTTTTTATATCCACAATATGGTAGCCTACTGCTGTAGGCAATGCAATTCTAGAAGCATTAATTACCGAACTGTTTATATTGTTATGTAATAATTGCCATTGTTCTATAGTGGTCTTTTTGCGTCGTTTTTCCCAGCCGGATAGTGCCTTTACGATGCTTTTCTCTGTTATGGGCTTTAGCAAGTAGTTAATGGCACTATACTCAAAGGCGCGAATAGCATATTGGTCATAAGCTGTTGTAAAAATAATATCAAAATCTATGGGTAATATTTTATCCAACAAAGCAAAACCATTAAGATTGGGCATTTCGATATCTAAAAATAGAAGGTCTGGTGGATTAGTTTTAATAAATTCCAAACCTGTTTCTGGGTTGCTAAATGTTCCGATAATCTCATAGTCAGTATTTACTTTTTTTATAAGACTTGTCAGTACGTTTATGCAATGTATTTCATCATCTATAATTATAATTTTTTTCATTGTCTAATCGTTATATGTTATTGTTATGCGCGTGCCAGAAGGTTTACCGTTATCTTCCAAGTCCAAAATGCTGAGTTGCATTTGGGTATGACTTACATGGTTGTAAAGTGTTAACCGTTCCTTTGTAATATTGGTTCCAGCAGATTGATGTGTTTTTTTTGTCTTACTACTTTCTTTTCGTCCAATTCCATTATCTTCAATAATAATTTGCAGTTGTTTGGAAGTGTCAAACACCAATGAAAGGTTTTTTTCAGGTTTATTACTTGGATAAAGCCCATGCCATATAGCATTCTCTACGAAAGGTTGTAACAATAAGGGTGGTATGTTATATTGTGATAGTATTTCACGGGAATCACATTGGATGACATAGGAAAAATTATTCCCTAACCTTCTTTTTTCTAGAGAAAGGTATAGTTCTAATATTTCAAGTTCTTCTTCTACGGTAATACTATTTTTACTGCTGTTTTGCAATATGTTACGAAGCAATAAAGAAAAATTATCCAAATAACTAATAGCATCTTCCTCTCGTGATTGCATGACTAAATTTTTAAGAGCATTTAAACTATTGAATATAAAATGTGGGTTCATTTGCGAGCGTAATGCCAACATTTTCATGTTTCGTAAACGTTCATTAAACGATTTATTTAGTTGTTCTTCTTTTTGTTTTTCAATTTTAGAGTAGACCTGTACCAGTTCTTCAGTTTTTTGGTTGATTTGTTTGTCCAATTCCTTTCGCATATTGGTTTCCATAATCTGGTTTTGCTGTAACTGCTCAATCAATTTTTGGCTCGTCTTTTCTTTATCTTTTTGCACAAGAAACATACTTTCTCCTAGAGCTATTGAAAAACAGAGTACTTCGCCCAAAAGCCCTGCCATAAAGATGATGTTTTGCGAGTGTGGGAAATTAAAAATGCCATTGGGTACTTGGTTTAAGCCACTGTAGAAAACAATGGATGAAAGAACAGAACCTATGAAAAAAAGACTTTGTCCCACAACAAAATATTTCAGTAATGGATGTTTTACCTTAAAAATTATCCAGAAAAACAAGAATAGATTAAGTGGTAAAACAATGGCACGGATAATAATGTTAGACATTCTTCTGATTTCGAAATCGACTCCAAAAAGATTAAACCCAAACCATAATATGGCATAAGAGAAGCAAATAATAGCAAATATTGTTAATGTTTTGGCCAATTTTAGGTCAAACATTTTTACTGTAAGCAAATGCTGTATAAACAAAATATAAAAACCAATAAAGGTAAATTGTGCGGTTTCCGAAATTAAGTTTGAAAAATAGGGAAAGTATGAGGCAAGGTTCGCAATGGTGGCAGGTGTAGCCTGTAAGACCACAAACGCATAAACAATCTGAAAAAATAAATACCCAAAGTAGTAGACATAAATTCGTTTCTGCAAGCGAAAGCAGAATACTAATACAAAAAGTGCAATACAGCAAAGTGAAATTAGATAAACATACATAAACGCTATAGGCGAATCATATTCCTTTTGAGCATTGTCCATAAACTCCAGATACCCATGTTTTGAGTACAGAATGGGAGCGATAGAGCCTACAGCTTTATATTCAGAACTCAATTTTATATAGCATTGTGACTGTTGTAAGGGCGAAAGTGAGAGCTCGGTAAAAAAATACGATTTAGGTTCAGGACGTTGGTTTAATGGCCTGAAGTAGCCGTTCTTGTAATGTTGATATCCATCTTCTTTTTCCAGATAAATATCGATATAAGAGCCACTGTAAAAAATATAGGTAGTAAGTATCTCTTGAGTAGGGTTTTTCAGTTTGAACCTCATCCAAACTGCTGTGTCTCTACTTGCCGTAAAAGTAGAGTCATAAGCTTTCCAAGAAGTACTTTTTATAATATTATCAATCGAAACATCGCTAACGCTTTTTAAGGCTTGCACCTCTGGATTGCCAATTAGTTTGAAACTTGAGTCAATAGCATCAGCCTTTATTTGGGCAGATAAGGTATAAAAAGCCAAAAGATAGAGAAGCGTAATGATAACCAGTTTCTTCATTTTGCCATATATTTTAAAGCCAAAAGCATCTAACCTTCAATTGCTTACAATATATAAAATGATTTCTACTCCTTTCTACAAAATTTAGAATTTGGCTGTCTGGGTTTAGAATTTGGTTAACTAAAGCTACTTTTTCCAAATTCTAAACCCAGACAGCCAAATTCTAAATATGTGTTTTTAAAACAAGTGTTGATGGTTAAGTTTGTTTCAAAACAATCATTATGAAAAAGACAAGGTTCATTGTATTCTTTTTGTTGTTGGGCTTAACACAAACTTCAGAAGCCCAATTCTTAAAAAAACTAAAAAAGCGCGTTGAGGAAAAGGTAGAACAAACCGTTGTGGAAAAGACTGCGGATAAAGCTTCCGAAAAAGCATCCAATTCCATGGACAAAATTTTTGACATCAACCTTAAAAACACGCAGGCAAAGGGCAAAAAGGTAGATGCTAAAAATGTTCCGGATTCTTATCATTTTTCATATAAATACCAGATGAAAATGATCACTTCCAGCGGAGAGATGGACGTAGATTATTTTCTGGAGCCTGATGCCACATATATGGGTATGAAAATGGATGCAGGTATGCCTTTTTTTATGGTTATTGACGATGATGCAAATGCCACTTTTATGTTTATGGAAAGCGGTGGCAACAAAGTGGTAACGGCCACCTCGTTAGAAATGAACGAAGACCTGGAGGATATTGAAGACATTGAATCTCCATCGCTGGAGGATTTAACCATAACAGACTTGCCCAACAAAACATTTTTGGGTTACGATTGCATAGGTAAAAAGTTTGAAAATGATGAGTATGCATTTGTATCCTACTCTACCGTAGATGCGCCCGTGAGTTTTGATCAAGTTTTCAAGTCAGAAATGGATCGTTATCCTGAACCTATAAAAGAACAGTTCAAAAATTATAAGGGCGCACTTTTGATGCATATGGAAATGATCGATAAAACAAACAAAGGTAAAAAAAACACTTCGGGAACTATGGAGTGTGTGGCCATTGAAGCTTTAGACTATAAGTTTAGCACCAAAGATTATTTAAAACTATAAAATACGATTGACTATATGAAATCTTTTATCTATTCTATTGTTTTTATGCTCAGTATGTATGGTACTACCGCTTTAGGGCAATCACTTTCAGGTAAACTTATTGTTGAAGGTTGGGGTAAAAGCACCACATTGAAATCACAGGAACCAGTAGCTCTGTTCAAAAACTTTAGAGATGGCAAGCACAAAATCCTGTTCCGTTTTAAAAACATTTCGGGAAGCGAAGGGTTAGTGCTCTTTCAAATGAAAACTACCATTATCCTTAACGGAAAAACCATTGGAAGCAGCAGCCGTAACGATTGGCCATGGTTGCCTGGTGATATGTATGTTCCTGTGGAAGCTTTCGATTTTATTCCGTTGCTTCAAAAAACGGCCAATAAAAACAAAGGCAAGTTTGCTCCGGGAAATTATGAGATACAATTGGAAATGAAACCCGTAAAGGCAAATTCAGAACCCATAAGTACCACGCTTTCGTTTAAGGTTGGGTAATTTTTAGATTAAAATAAAACATGAAATATATATGAAAACAACATTACAAAATTTTGCATTTTTTATAGTTTTATCTCTATGCACTATACCATTGTCCTCGGCACAAAGCTGGGAATATGTTGGATCACCTGGGTTTTCAAACGGAGGTGTGAGTTATACTTCGATGGCTCTCAATAGTGCCGATGAGCCTTATGTTGCTTTTTTGGATTCTTTACATTTGAATAAAGCCTCTGTGATGAAATTTAATGGGACTGATTGGGAAGCCGTGGGAACGCGAGGTTTTTCTGCTAATTCTGTGGAATGGTGTTCGCTCGCTATAAACAATAGTGGAGAACCTTATGTAGCTTTTCAAGACCATTCAGTTAGTGCATCTCGTGCGAGCGTCATGAAATTTGATGGAATTAACTGGACATATGTTGGTTCACCGGGTTTTTCTGCTGCTGGAGCTTATCATACTTCGCTTGCCATCAACAATGCCGGAGTACCTTATGTAGCTTATAGAGACCACGGTAATGGGCTCGGAGCAACTGTCATGAAGTTTAATGGAACTAATTGGGAGAATGTAGGGAGTCCTGGGTTTTCAGATGATCAAGTAGCCGATGTTTCCCTGAAGCTTAATGCTTCTGGAGTGCCTTATGTGGTTTTTAAAGACTACGGAGGTGCCTACTCGGAAAACGAGAGGATTACAGTAATGAAATTTAATGGCTCAAGCTGGGAAGCGGTTGGCATGCCCAGGTTCTCGGATGATGAAGCAGATTATTGCACGTTAGCGTTTAGTAATACAGATGAACCTTATGTAGCTTTTACCGATAAGGCCAATCAATTTAAGGCTACTGTCATGAAATATAATGGTAGCAATTGGGAAACGGTAGGTTCGGCTGGATTTTCCCCTGATAGGGCTTTTAGGCTCTCACTCACATTCAGTAGTGTCGGAGTGCCATATTTAGCTTACATGGACAGAGATAATGAAGACAAGGCTACCGTAGTCAAGTTTAATGGAACTAATTGGGAAACAGTTGGAAACCATGGATTTTCAGAAGGTAGGGCATTTCATCCAACTTTATTGCTAAACAGTAGTGACGAGCCTTATTTGGCAATTAGCGAAACGTCTTTAATAGGTTTATCCTACCGAAGAGCTTCGGTCATGAAATTCACAAACACCATGAGTGTAGAAGACAACGAAGTTTCAAGGGTTTCGTTATATCCCAATCCAGCAAATGATTTGGTTACCTTGGCAGATTTACCCTATGGCGAAACGCACATAAAAGTTTTTGACATTACTGGAAAAGAAATGTTTTCAACAAATAGTAACACAGCAATAGAAACCATTGATACTGCCAATCTTGCCAACGGTGTGTACCTTGTTAGCATAGCTAATAATGGAAACCTTGCCCATAAAAAATTGGTGGTAAACAAATAAATATAGGAATGTCATTTCAAGGTATGAAAAATGAACAATGAAACACTTGTTACGACCGATTGCCACAAAGTAAAGATTGTTTCGTTTTATTCTGCTTGTGAGGGTTGTAATGACAATTTGTAAAAAGACATAAGAAAAAATACAATGAAACATCAATTACTTACATTTCTTGGTTTACTACTATGTATTTCGGGGCATACACAAACCCATACCGGAAAGCTTGAAAACCCGTTAAAGAATATGCCCGAAATGGACATAGTACTTTGGCCTATGGGGATGGACAGCGCTGTAACCATTGGGAAATTAACCACCAATGGTACTTTGGAATTCAATTTTCCGGAAAAAGAAGCTTTTCAATCTGCCGATACGGAAAAACAAATGGTAGCGGACGATTTTAAATACGCACTCCGTTTTAATTGCATTGGGCAAGACGAACCCAAGTATCCAAATGTTATGGCAACTAGTATAAGCCCCATTTCGTTATGGCACAAAAACCGTTATGTGGGCGTGTTGTTTCCCGTTACCGACGAGAGGTTGATGCATTGGATGGAAGACGAAGCCTACAACAATCCCATTGAGGGCACATTTTACGAAATAGTTTACGTTGCTGAAGCCACCACACTTAAAACCGAATGCGCTGCTACATTTCAGTTTTCAGAAGAGACGGTAAACGCCAGCTACCACTATCAATTGGAACTAGAATCAGGATTGAATGTTATTGCCTATACCATTGAAGATATCCATAAAATGAATTCCAAGGTTACCTCCAACAAACCCAGTAAGGTTGTAGTTAAAAATGTTAAAGCAGAAGATGGTATTAAATGGATAGCAAAATATTTCTAAACAATAGGAAAAAACAAGATGACTTGTATATGTTGAATTTTAAAACCAAAACCTTATGAGACCCATTTTTTTGATGCTGATTTTCATCTTATTTGCAACAAGTTCATGCAAGCAATCTTCAGAAAAAGAAAACAATTTGATTGAAAAAAAGATTGATGAACTTGAAAATTCAACTAAAGTTGGTTCTTGGCAACAAAATTTGATAACAACAGAACCATTGCAAATAGACCAACTCAAGGCTAAATTGCCTAAACAATTGGCAGGCTTGCCTTTAAGAAGTTCAGATTCTCCGGCAGCTCAAACCGTTGTAGGAACCTATAGTGTAAGTACAAACCCTAATCATGAAACCGAAAATATTACAGTCCAAATTTTGGATGGTGCCGGAAATTATGGTTTTGGGCATGTCAATGCCGTCCACAAAATGATTTCCATGGAGGTAAACAACAAAGGGGATAGTAATTGGGCAAAAACCCAAGACCATCAAGGTGTTAGGATTTTATTAAAAGAAGAGCGTGTTAAAGACATCCAATTTTCAGAGTTGCAATACATCAAACAAAACCGCTATCACATATCCTTGACTGGTAGAAGACTTGACAGTAAAAAGCTGTTGCAGGCAAAAACCGATTTAGAAAAAACCAATTTTTAATAGATTGATGCCTTAAAATGGGTTCGGTAATAAGAATGAACTGAATAGGACAATTATAAAAAACGAAATAACAAAAACAGATTCACATGAAACATATACTACACATTATGGTGTTTTTCCTTTTCGGAACCATTTTCGCTCAACAGGGTATTAACTATAAGGCTATTGTAAAAGACGGCTCTGGTAACGTGGTTGCCAACGATTTAATACAGGTGCAGTTTACCATTTTACAAGGTGCCACAAGTGTATATCAAGAAATCCACAGTCCAACCACCGATGCCAACGGCATTGTTGTTCTAAACATTGGTGAGGGCACACCTATTTCAGGCACATTCAGCACCATTGATTGGAGTGCAGACGACCACTACCTAAACGTACAGATAAACACAGGAGGTGGCCTTACCGATATGGGTACGACGCAGTTTATGGCAGTACCTTATGCCATACACGCAAAAACTGCAGAAAGTGTAAGTAGTGTAACCACCTATTCTGTAGGTGACTTTGCTCACGGAGGCATTGTATTTTGGGTTGATGAAACAGGACAGCATGGACTGGTATGTGCAAAAGAAGACCAAAGCACAGGAGTAAGATGGCATGCCGGAACTGTTGGAAATACACGAGCATATGGCAATGGCTTGTATGCTGGTAAGACCAACACATCAATTATTATTGCTGCACAAGTTGCTCTTGGTGATGATGGTAGCACCTACGCAGCCCGTATTTGTAATGAATTACAAATTACAGAAGGCGGTAATACTTATGGCGATTGGTACTTACCCTCGAGAGAAGAATTAAACCTGATGTATCAAAACAAAGCAGCTATTGATGCCACAGCAGGGGCAAATGGAGGCAGCAGTTTTGCTAGTACCTACTATTGGAGTTCTACCGAGTACACTTTCGACGGAGCTTGGGGGCAGAACTTCGTCGGTGGTGACCAAATCTACGGCAATAAGGGCAGCATGGTCAGGGTTCGTGCTGTTCGGGCTTTTTAACTATTGTTCATTGCGAGGAACATAGCGACGAAGCAATCTCATCAAATATTTTCGGTTTCGACTTCAACTTCGACTTCGATTTCAAAGAGATTGTCACGACCTAAAGGTCTCTTGTAGTAGTGATAATTATAAAACAAATTGAAATGAAAAACATACTAACATTCATAATGGGCTTTGGGTGCTTATGGACACAAGCCCAAACCATAGAGAAATTCTCCATAGACAGTGGTGGTAACAGTACTTCAAACGGCAATATAACTGTACTTTATACCATAGGTGAAGTAAACGTACAAGAACTCAATGCAGGTAACATTCTTTTATCTGAAGGATTTATCAGTTCTGATTTTGGTGAAACCTTAAGTATTGGTGATGAGAATTCTATTGATAACCAATTGTTGATGTACCCAAACCCTGCTAAAGATTTTGTAACTATTACCAATTTGCCTCATGGAGAAATACAAATGATAGTTTTTGATATAAATGGAAAAGTAATTGTTTCAAAAATAGTAAATACGGAAACAGCAAGAATAGATACATCCAATTTTTCAAATGGAGTTTATATTGTGTGGTTAAACCATAATGGATACATTATTCATAAGAAATTGCTTGTAAACAAATAGCAGATCTTATTTTGAGAAATGATTTTAGGAGGTAACCTTAAATGGGTAAAAATAACCTCGTTTCAACTGTCTTGAACAACAGCAGGAAAGTTGACAAAAACAATTAAAAATTAAGCAAAAGATATGATTTACACAGTGCCTTATTGTTGTTTTCTATATACAATCTTTAATGGAAGACATTAAGCCTCACATAATATTTAGTAAACCATTGCATCTTATTAATTCAAAATAACTTTTAATTTTAGACACATTTTTGTTGTTATATAATTTAAAGAAGGTGTGTCTGGATTTTTTTGTTTTCTGCCTATTTCTGAAAGAAAATTTATATAAACAGAATTGTAATCCCTTATCAAGTTAGAGGTCAAAATTCAAGGTGGTTATAGCATTGGGACTCACCTCTTACCATTCCGAACAGAGAAGTTAAGCCCGTTAGCGCCGATGGTACTGCAACAGTGGGAGAGTAGGTCATCGCCTTTTTTTGTTTTATAAAGCTTAAGATAGGTGAGATTTGTTAAGAATAAATTATAGTATAATTACTAATTATTAAACATACTATCTAGAATAGTTTTTAAGCCTTTAAAAGCAAAAAAGATAGCTAACCCACAGATTAAACATCCAATAATTAAAATAGGAATATAGAGTGGTTTTTCTTGATTGCTAAATGCGATGTAAATTAGAGTAGGACCAAGAAACATACACAATAAAGAGAGTCCCATTTTTTTTAGGCCTTGTATTAAAACTTCTTTATTTGTTCGTTTAGTTTCCATGCTTATAGTTTTGAATAGCTAAGCGTACACTTTTATGTTTATTTAATAAGTGTTGTGCTTCCTCTTGTTGAATGTTAAGTTCGCTCATGATCATTTTTGTACCTCTATCAACCAGTTTATTATTGCTCAATTGCATATCAACCATCTTGTTTCCTTTAACATGGCCAAGTTGAATCATAGTGGTTGTTGTTATCATGTTTAAAACAAGTTTTTGGGCTGTTCCTGCTTTCATTCTTGAGCTTCCTGTAACAAACTCTGGACCTACAATGACTTCTATAGGAAATTGAGCTGTAAGTGACAAAGGACTTTTATAATTACAGGTTATGCATCCAGTTGCGATGCCTTCTTCATTACATTTTTCTAAACCACCAATAACATAAGGTGTTGTACCAGATGCTGCAATACCAACGACTACATCTTTTTTAGAGACGTCATATTCCTTTAAGTCTTTCCATGCTTGGTCTTTTGAGTCTTCAGCGAATTCTACTGCTTTTCTTATTGCTGTATCTCCTCCTGCAATTAAACCAATAACTAAATCGTGAGAGACACCAAATGTTGGAGGACATTCTGACGCGTCAACAATTCCAAGTCTGCCACTTGTGCCAGCTCCTATGTAAAATAATCGACCTCCATTTTTTAATTTTTCAACTATTACTTTTACAAGTGCTTCAATTTGAGGAATTGCTTTTTCAACAGCCATTGGGACTGTTTTGTCCTCGTTGTTGATGTTAGTCAATAACTGGTTTATTGTCATCTTTTCTAGATGATTGTAATTGGAATCTTGCTCTGTGGTTTTTGTAAAGTCCATAGCTCAAAAATAATGATTTTTTTGCTGCGTTAATGATGGTAGTGACATCCTTTTTTGTTTTTACAAAAAAGATATAACGGACAGCATGACCCGAAGGGTAACGCCCTAAAAATAAAAAAGCTCCTAATTAAAGGAGCTCTTATATTAAATTGAGTTTATAATATTGTTGAAGGTGCTGCTTGGTCGCATTACTTTGCTTTCGATGTCGTCTTCGGTTAGGTAATAGCCTCCAATATTTGTTGTTTGACCTTGAACTGCATTTAACTCGTCAACGATTTTGGTTTCGTTTTCGGTAAGTGCTTTAGCTACTGGTGAGAACATAGTTTTTAGTTCGCTGTCGTTTGACTGGTTAGCCAAAGCTTGAGCCCAATACATTGATAGATAGAAGTGACTCCCACGATTGTCTAACTCACCACATTTTCTTGAAGGTCCTTTACCGTTTTCTAAGAGTTTTCCGGTTGCTTCATCTAAAGTATCAGCTAAAACTTGAGCTTTCTTATTGTTGAAAGTTTCGCTTAAATGCTCTAAAGAAACCGCTAAGGCTAAGAATTCACCTAGAGAATCCCAACGTAAATGGTTTTCTTCTAGCAGTTGTTGTACGTGTTTTGGAGCTGATCCACCAGCACCAGTTTCGAACAAACCACCACCATTCATTAATGGTACGATAGATAACATTTTTGCACTTGTACCTACTTCTAATATTGGGAAAAGGTCTGTAAGGTAGTCTCTTAATACGTTTCCTGTTACTGAAATGGTGTCTTTTCCTTCCTTAATACGTTCTAGTGTGAATTGCGTTGCAGCAATTGGGTCTAAAATTCTTAGGTCTAATCCAGAAGTATCGTGTTGTGGTAAATATTGGTTAACTTTTTTGATTAACTCTGCATCGTGAGCACGATTTTCGTTTAACCAGAATACTGCTGGAGTTTGTGATGCTCTTGCTCTTGTTACTGCAAGTTTAACCCAGTCTTGAATTGGTAAATCTTTAGTTTGACACATTCTCCAAATATCACCAGCTTCAACTGTGTGCTCCATTAATGTGTTTCCTGATGATGCATCAACAACTTTTACTGTTCCGTTAGAAGTAATTTCAAACGTCTTGTCATGCGATCCATATTCTTCTGCTTTTTGAGCCATTAAACCAACGTTAGGAACTGTTCCCATTGTTGTTGGGTCAAAAGCACCATGTTGTTTACAAAAATCGATTGTAGCTGTGTAAATACCAGCATAACTACTATCAGGAATTACAGCTTTAGTATCTTGTTGTTTTCCTTCGGCATTCCACATTTGACCTGAAGTACGTATCATTGCAGGCATTGAAGCGTCAATAATAACATCGCTTGGTACATGTAGGTTGGTAATACCTTTATCGCTATTTACCATAGCTACTGCAGGACCATTATTGAAAGCTTCGTTAATTTCAGCTTCGATTAAAGCTTTTTTGTCGGCTGGTAATTTTTCTAATTTAGACACAAGGTTACCAAATCCGTTATTTTCTTCTACACCAATTTCTTCAAGAATATCTCCATATTTTTCATACACATTAGCAAAAAATACTCTTACTGCATGACCAAAAATAATAGGGTCAGACACCTTCATCATTGTAGCTTTCATGTGTAATGAAAAAAGTACTCCTTGCGCTTTGGCGTCTTTAACTTGTTCTTGTAAAAAGTTTAATAATGCTTTTTTGTGCATTACAGTACCATCAATGATTTCACCTTTCAAAATTGGGAAACTATCTTTTAAAATGGTTTCATTACCATTTTGGTCTGTATGAACAATTTTTATAATAGTATCGTTATCTAGTGTAAGTGATTTTTCGTTGTGAGCAAAATCTCCTTCAGTCATTGTAGCAACATGAGTTTTAGAGTCTGAACTCCAAGCTCCCATTGAATGCGGATTTTTCTTAGCGTAGTTTTTTACCGCTTTAGGTGCACGTCTGTCTGAGTTACCTTCACGTAACACAGGGTTTACAGCACTCCCTTTAATTTTGTCATATCGTGCTTTGATAGCTTTTTCTTCGTCATTTTGAGGATCTTCAGGATAGTTAGGTACATTGTAACCTCTTTCTTGAAGCTCTTTAATTGCAGCTGTTAATTGCGGAATTGAAGCACTAATATTAGGTAATTTAATAATATTTGTTTCAGGTAATTTAACAAGTTCACCTAGTTTAGCTAAGGCGTCTTCTACTTTTTGGTCTTCTTTTAAAAAGTCAGGGAAGGTTGCTAAAATTCTTCCTGCTAATGAGATATCTTTAGTTTCTATAGTAATTCCAGACGATTTTGTAAATGCTTTTACAATTGGTAAAAATGATTGAGTTGCCAACGCTGGAGCTTCATCTGTTTTTGTATAAAATATAGTAGAAGATTTTGTCATTTGTTGTTAAATTTTATCTATTTATGAACTTTGTATTTTTAAAATCTTGCAAATATAATAATTTCAAGCGGCTATCCCTTGTAGTTTATAGGCAATTATTCAATTATGATATTGTATGTGTTTAAAAGCCCAAAAATTTGCTCTTTTGAAAATTTTGCTTGATTAATAGTATTAATTTCTGGATTGATGCTGTAGTTAATTGCCGACCTTAAGTCGGCTTTTTCAAGGTTGGTGTTATCAAAAACAGCATTTTTAAGATCACAATCCGTAAAGATTGCTTTAGAAATATTAGTTTTTGTAAAATCTACTTGCTGTAAATTACAGTTTAAAAAATGAGTGTCTTTAATATTTAGATTTGTAAATGAAGCTAGATTTAAACTACAGGAATTGAATGTAAAGGATAATAAAAAATCATTACAATCATGAAAGTGGAGCCCTAAAAGTTTACAATTGTTGAACTGTACATTATTGAAAGTAGTGTGTTTTATGTTAGTATTACTAAAGTTACAATTGGTAAACTCACACTCCAGGAAACTAATATTTGAGACATCAGCATTAGAAAAATCACAATCTATAAACGAGCAATTGTCGTATTCAGCTTTTGGTAAAAGGGTTTTTGTGTAGTTTTCAGCGCTAAATGTTTTATCTAAGAGTAGTGGTAGGTCCATATTATTGTTTAAAACATCAAATATAGGTGTTAAAAAAACAAAAGCCATATCATTGTAGCTAACTACCTTGACATGGCTTTCTCTGAAACTGTTACTACGTGATCTAATTAACACTTCTGCTAAATCAGCCGTATTGGAATTTACATTCACAATCGTCTTTTTCAATTCAAGTTTCACAGTATCAATGAAACATCTCCATAACTTTCAAAATGTATTGACTTGTTATTCAATGTTTCAGTTTAATTGTTTTTCTTGATGTTTTGTCTGTTAAACTTCGTTTTCACGTTACTTACTTTTCAAAACATTGCACCTATCTTAACATTCGCTTTCGTTCCTGTTACCTTCGAGTACTTTCCACTTTTCTAGTTTTTGTCTGCCTAAACATACAGTACTTTTAAAAGCTTCATGGTTTTTCAACTTAATCATGCCTACACATGCTGTTTCAAAACCTCAAAAAACAATTTTATAAAGAACGTTACTTTATTCCGACTTTAACATTAACACCTTTTTTTATGGTGACCAACTCAAGGTTGTTGTTTAATCGTTTAGCTAATATAGGTCAAGAAATGAAAATTGCAAATTTTTTAGACCATTAGATATCAACTATTTATGAACCGAAGTTGTTAACAATGGTTAATAAAAAAAGCCTTGAGAGTATCAAGGCTTTATTATTATATGGTTTGAAGTGCTTATTTTCTAACTTCTTTAATTCTTGCTTTTTTACCAGTAAGACCTCTAAAGTAGTAAATTCTTGCACGTCTAACTTTACCTCTTTTGTTAACTTCAATTTTTTGAAGTGCTGGTAAGTTAATTGGGAAAATACGCTCTACACCAATTGTTCCAGACATTTTTCTAATGGTAAATGTTTCAGAAGTACCAGATCCTTTACGTTGTAATACTACACCTTTAAAAAACTGAGTACGTGTTTTACTACCTTCTTTAATTTCGTAGTATACAGTAATTGTATCACCTGCACCAAATTCAGGTAAGTCTTTTCTTGTTACAAATTCGTCTTGTACAAATTTTACTAAAGAATTCATTTTGTTTAATTTTAAAATGGTTGATTCAAACCAACATTCACGGATCTCGCCAGAGGTTAATCTGAAATTGGCTGCAAAGATAATTAATAAATACTAACGTACAATTAATAATTAATAATTTTTTGGTGTTCCCAAACCAAAGTGCAAACACTTGTCTTGGTCAGGCTATCCATTATATCTTTTTACGTGTCTTCGTCAGGCCTTGACTGACGTAAAAAGGATGCCATTTCTATCCTTAACACAATACACTACCTAGTCTTTCAATTTAAGAAGGATAATTAATATTGTGTTACTCCTCTAGTAAATCAGGTCTGCGCTCTTGTGTACGCTTGTAGGCTTGTTCTTCGCGCCATTTTTCAATTTCAGGGAAATTACCACTAAACAAAATTTCAGGTACTTGCATACCTTTATACTCACGAGGTCTAGTATATATTGGAGGTGCTAAAAGATTATCCTGAAACGAATCGGTTAGGGCAGAGGTTTCATTACCCAATACACCAGGAATTAAACGTATTACAGCATCGCATAATACAGCAGCTCCTAACTCGCCACCAGATAACACATAATCGCCAATTGAAATTTCTTTGGTAATAAACTTATCACGTACGCGTTGATCAACACCTTTATAATGACCACATAATATAATAATGTTTTCGTGTAAGGATAGTTGGTTAGCAATACCTTGGTTTAAGCGTTCACCATCTGGTGTCATATAAATAATTTCATCATACTTGCGTTGTGCTTGTAAACCAGAAATACATTTGTCAATAGGTTCAATCATCATGACCATTCCTGCTCCACCACCAAACTGATAGTCGTCTACAGACTTATAATTATCGGTTGTGTAGTCTCTAAGGTTATGAAAATGAACTTCTACCAAGTTAGCATCAATAGCTCGTTTAAGTATAGAGGCTTCAAACGGACTACTTAATAACTCAGGTAAAACGGTTATAATATCTATGCGCATGTTTTAAGTATTGGCTGCAAAGATAGGTTTAATTAGATTATGTTTTTAGGAGGTAATCAACTTCAATTATAAATAGTATGGATTCAATAATTTATAGATGCTGTATGGGTCTAATGCTGATGTTTTGCAATAATTTTTGTTAAAAAAATATCTTTTAAACAAAAAAACGTGCTTTTTGTCGGTGTTTTTGAGGATTCAGAATAAAAAAGCAAATATTGTTTTAGTGATAAATGGAGTGAAAGCATATAAATTAATGCTTGAAGAAGGATTTTAAAGTGTAGCGTTATGAAGTTTAAAATAAAACCTGAGTTTTTTTTTAAGAAGTTATTAATTGTTATTTTTTTATTATTAATTGGTAATATAATTGTTAATTTTTTAAAATTCAGTGATTTTCCCAAACCTCGAATAGTTGAAATTATAATCGTCTTTTTTGATTTTGATTTAGAAGAAAACCTACCAACATTTTACTCGACGTTAGCTATATCAATAGCTAGTTTGTTGCTTTTAATTATTGCAATGCGAAATAAGAAAAGGAACCTTAAATATATCGATTGGTTAGGGTTATCTTTTGTGTTTTTGTTTTTAGCAGTTGACGAGTTTACTAGAATACATGAATATTTATGGAACCCGACACATAATTTATTACAAACTACAGGACTCTTATACTACTCTTGGTACATACCTTATGCCATATTGTTTTTAATAATAGCTGTTTTTTATATAAAATGGTTTAATAGATTGCCAATTGAAACCAAAAAGTTATTTGTTGTATCAGGACTCATTTTTATAACAGGAGCTATTGTTTTTGAAGCGGTTTCAGGCTATTTTGATGAGCTATATGGTGTTTCTAATTTTTGGTACTGCTTTTTCTATACCATTGAGGAGTTATTGGAAATGCTAGGAATTGCATTGTTTATTTATGCATTATTAGAGTATATATCTGAAACAAAGTATTTAAAAATTAAAATATCTTAAACTCTTAGGTTGTTTTTTAGAAGTAGGCGAGAACTAGCAATTACTTATAGCCATTGTTATGGTTGATTTTTATTTCGGTTAATTTATTTTTTAATCTTTCAGGTTGTCTTATAGGATTATATAAAAATGGATTTTTCAACATAATAGCCAAAGTAGCATTCTCATCAAAATTCAGTTCGGAAATTTCTTTATTAAAGTAATAATTTGATGCTGCATTTATTCCGATTTTGTTTTGCGCAAAATCAAAATTTCTCACGTAATAATCTAGACATTGTTTTTGAGTAAATTCTTTTTCAAGTTTCCAGGCTAAAACATATTCATTTCCCAATAATCTATTTTGTCCAAAAATAAAACTCATTCTTGCAACATTTAGGCAAGGACATTCTCGTTTGTAATCTTCTTTTAATCCGTCAAACAGAATTCCGTTCGTATTTGTTATAGGATTTACTAATTCATAGGCTTTTGTAAAATCAGAAGTTATAGATTTAGCATCTTTAATTTCAGACTTTAGTTCAGCTAGTCGATTTTGGTCAAATGGATTATTAAAATCACTTTTTAGATATTGAATAAGTATAAAACCAATTAGTAAAATCAGAATTATAGTTTTGAGTAAAAATCTTAAAAGCTTTTTCATTTTAAAGATATGAACAGTTTTAATTGTCTATAAAGACTGTAAAATAAAGTTAGTAAATTTTAGAGAATTTTTTGATTAGGAAAATTAACCGTAATGAGCTATACACGTAGCTGTACACTGTGTTTTATAAATTATAATTCTTAAAATTTTTATTAATTAATTCTAATTTCCTTGTGGTTTCTATTATACTATATTTTGATTCTAAATATTGAATAATTTGATTTATATTATTCTCTAAATCTTCTGTAGTGTATTTCTCTAATCTTCTTTCATAATGACTAAAGTCATTACCAATTTTGAAAGTATTATTAACGAAGTTAATTAGTGGTAAAATTTCATTCAGTTGATTTTGGATTTCATCAAAACTATGTTCAGTACGCTTAAATTTTCTTTTTTTTCGAGGTGAAAGAATATTTTCAATGTTATCATAAAAGAAAAAGACTAAACCTCCAACTGTCTCACTAAGTATTATATTTTCAAATTCAGGTAGAAATTTTAATAAGAAGTCTTTAATAATAATTTCCAGAGATTTTCTATAAACCATTCCTGCACTTTCTTTATAATTAAGACAATTAATCATAGTAGCCTCTTGAAAAACATTATAAAAGTTCGGTGAGAAATTTTCGATAGTTGTATTTTTACTTATAATATTTGGGTTGTCGGTTTTTATTTTTTTTAACCAAGACCTTATTCCCATTATAAATTGTTGAAAATCTTTGTTACTGAAAACAGCCAATGAACCATCTGAATTTTTTCCAGTAGCTTCATATTGAAAAATCTTGGTCAATTTGATAGATATTTCTTTATCATTTTTAAATGATAAAATAATTTTTTCGTTAGATTCAACTGTGAATTCTATAGGAATTGCAACTGATGCTATATGTTTCTTTATTAATTGATTTTCTAATTCAGTATATTTCATTAGTCTCTTATTCAGGCGAGAATTGTGTAAAATAATATAGATATGTATGGTTTTAATAATTTATCTCGACAGTTAAACGAAGTTCGGTTTTTTATTTTATAAAATCAAGTTACAGAACTATTTAGGGTCTATTTTATAAATAAAAAAATCCGTAATAAACTTTACGGATTTGGTATTCATCTAAAAAAAGCAAATCATTATATGCCTTTTTGTTTATTAATTTCATCTTGAAGTTGGCGTCTTACTTTTTGCTCTCTTTCTAAAGCGGTTCTGCGGTGTTCTTCAAATTCTTCTTCGGTTTCAGCTAACGATTTTTTAGCTTGCTTGGTAATAGCATTGCTATTTCTAAACTTGTATATAAAGAGTAGCAACAGTGCAAATAATCCTCCAATAATACTCCACATAAGTACATTGTAGCCTCCTTTGCTCATTTGCATTCCAAACAAAGCCATACTATCTTTTTCAAGATTGGTTTTGTCTAATGTGTCTTTGGTATTTGTAAGATTGCTTTTAAGTTCAGTAATCTCTAAGGCTTGTTTGTCTACTATAGCTTGTGTGTCTGCCAAATCTTTGTGTATGGCTTTAAGAGAATCTAGTGTGTGTGCTTTTAGTGTATATAACCAGTTCTTTTTTACAACTTTATACTCTTGATAATTGTTTGAGCGTTGTATAACGAATTCAAATTGATTGTCAATACTCCCTTCGTTTAATGATAATTTGTCTTCTTCGGTAGTTTCCTGAGCAATTAGGGTTTTAAAGGATAATATGCAAAGTGTTGTAAGAAAAAGGGTTTTAAAATATTTCATTTTAGTTAGGCTGTTTTTAGCTGTGGTTAATTTTGAACAATATAGCAATTTCTATTTGTTTTTGATTATTTTTTAAGCAAATAGCCTCACATTTTGTGAGGCTATTTTATATACGAACGGTTTTGTGTTTTGGACGTTTTAGTCTATTAATAATAGGTGTAGCGTCTTACTTTTGCAATATATTTTGCTAACCTAATCACTTGATGGCTATAACCATACTCATTATCATACCATATATATAGTATCACATTTTTACCATCTTTTCTAACAATGGTTGCTTTACTATCATAGATTGAAGGAGCAGAGCTACCTACGATATCGCTAGATACCAATTCGTCGCTCATTTCATATTTAATTTGTTCTACTAGGTCACCTTCAAGTGCATATTTTTTCATAATGGTATTGATACCTTCAACAGATGTTGATTTCTCTAATTCCAAATTTAAAATCGCTAAAGAGCCATTTGGTACAGGAACTCTAATTGCATTAGAAGTTAATTTCCCTTCTAAAGATGGTAATGCTTTAGAAACTGCGCTTCCTGCTCCAGTTTCGGTAATAACCATGTTAAGTGCTGCTGCACGACCACGACGGTATTTTTTATGGAAATTATCAACTAAATTTTGATCGTTGGTATAGGCGTGGATAGTTTCTAAATGACCAGTTTTTACTCCAAAAGTGTCTTCAACAGCTTTTAATACAGGTGTAATTGCGTTGGTTGTACAAGATGCTGCTGAAAAGATATTGATGTTGTCAGGATTGTTTTCAAGATGATTAACACCATGAACAATATTTGGAACACCTTTACCAGGAGCTGTAAGTAATACTTTATCAACACCTTTTGATTTTAAGTGTCTGCTTAAAGCTTCATTGTCTCTAAAGGCTCCAGTATTGTCAATTACTAAGGCTTTATCAATTCCGTATTTGGTATAGTCGATATCTTCTGGTGCATTTGCTGAAATAATATTTACAGTTGTACCATTTATAATTAAAGCGCTGTTTTTTACATCGGCAACAACAGTTCCTGGGAAATCACCATGAACAGAGTCGTTACGTAATAAAGATGCTCTTTTTTCTAAAACAGTTTGGTCTATTGCGCCTCTTGTAACAATAGCTCTTAAGCGTAATTGACTTCCTTTTCCTGTTCTGGTCATTAGCTCTCTAGCTACCAAACGACCAATTCTACCAAAACCATAAAGCACAACATCTTTAGGTTCAATAGAGTTGTTTTTACTAGCGTCTTTAAGTTTGTTGGCTACAAATGCAGTTGCATTGCTGTATTTTTGATCTTCTAAGTGAAACTCATAGGTTAATTTTCCTATGTCTAGTTTAGCAGGAGGAAGGTCTAATGTTTTAATAGCCTGAGCGATTTCAACAGAGTCGAAAATAGAAATTGGTTTTTGTACAAACTCGCCAGCATATTCGTGTAAGTTCAAAATCTCACTAACATTTCTGTCAATTAATTGATTTCTGAACAAAACAAGCTCTATGGATTTGTCGTACCAAAGGTCGCTAACAATTTTGATAAATTCTACAGTTGCTCTTCTACGATCTGCTTGAAAAGCCAATTCACTTTCATAAGTTTTTGTAAGACTCATTTTATAATGTTTAGTGTGTTGTTAAAATGAAATTTTTTGCAAAAGTAATATATTTCAAACGTTTTCGTAAACTATTTTAACAAATAAAAAACCCTTTAACTGTTAAGTTGTTAAAGGGTGATTTTGAGTTATTGTTATCAAAATGAGTTTACTTCCAATAGAAGCTCTCTTTTTTTCCATTTTTGTTGATAATTTCAAACTTTAATGGGTCATTACTTGATTTATTTTCAAGTGCATGTTTTACTTCATCAATACTGTTTACAGATTTATCATTTATAGCTGTAACAATGCTTCCTTCTTCAATACCATTCTTTTTCCAAAAACGCTCATATGTTTTGTCTAACGATGAAATTTTAACACCATTTTGAGCATCTAATTTTCTTAAGTCTTTCTCTTTGGCATTTTTAACCAACCCAATAATAGGAAGTTGTAAGGTTTGATTCCTTATTAAAGTTACAGGAACAATTTTAGTGTCGTTGTCTCTTAATAATGTTACGTTTACAACATCATCAGGACGTTTGGTGCTTAAATATCCTTTTAGGTCAGAAAACTTAGAAATTTTAATATCATCTAGTTTTTTAATAACGTCACCACTTTGTATTCCTGCCAAATCAGCACCAGAGTCTTCTTCAACACTGTTTACATAAAATCCTTCAGTAGTAGCAACACCTAACTCTTCGGCATATTTACTATTTAATGATCCACCAGTTACTCCTAAAATTCCATTTTGAACATCACCATACTCCATAATATCTTCAACCACTTTTCTTGCAATGTTACTTGGTACAGCAAAAGAATATCCAATGTAAGATCCAGTTTGTGATGAAATAGCTGTGTTTATTCCTACCAAATCACCATTAGCATTTACCAAAGCACCACCTGAGTTTCCTGGGTTTACAGCAGCATCAGTTTGAATAAACGACTGATGGTTTTGACCTGTTAAATCTCTTGACTTCGCACTGATAATTCCTGCAGTAACAGTAGAAGTAAGGTTAAAAGGGTTACCAACTGCTAAAACCCATTCGCCAATTTTAGCTTGATCAGAATCTCCAAAAGTTACAAAAGGAAGTTCTTCATCGGTATCAATTTTTAAAAGTGCGATATCTGTTTTTTCATCACTACCAATCAATTTAGCATCATAAATTTTATTGTCGTTAGAAGTAATAGATATTTGATTTGCACCATTAATAACATGATTGTTGGTTATAATATATCCATCGGGAGAAATAATAACACCACTACCTGTTCCTACTTGAGCACGCTGAGAATTTCTTCCGTAGAATAAATCTTCAAATGAAGTTGGCCCTTTTACAATAGTTGTATTTTTAACGTGTACCACAGCGTGTACTGTTTTTTCGGCTGCATCAACAAAATCAGGAATATTTGAAATGTTATAAGCGCTTGTTACAGTATTGTTTGTGGGCAGAAAAGATACCTGCTCATTATTATTTGTATTAGATGCCAAAGCACTGTTGTCTTGTTCTAAAAATAGCTTGTAGGCGGATAATGTTATAATTCCACCTAATACTGAAACTAAAACTAAGGTTAAAATCTTTTTCATTTGTTTTATTAGGTTTTGAGTTATGATTTGATAATTATTTAACGATTAAAATTAACTATTTATTGAATTAACAGTTTCAATTTAACGATTTTTAACGTCGCATTTAACGCGTATTTAACACTGCAAAAACCAATGTTTTATTCCTATATTTGTACCGCTTATGAAACTTAATTTCTATAAATATCAAGGTACAGGAAACGATTTTGTAATGATCGATAACCGTTCATTACACTTCGACAAAAACAATACCAAACACATTGCTTTTTTGTGTGACAGACGTTTTGGCATAGGTGCTGACGGACTGATACTGCTTGAAAATCATCCTGATTATGATTTTAAAATGGTGTATTACAATGCAGATGGTAACGAAAGTTCTATGTGTGGTAATGGTGGTCGTTGTTTGTCAGCTTTTGCAAAGCAACTAGGTGTTGTTAATGATAAAGCTACTTTTATAGCTATTGATGGTTTACATCATGCTGTTATTGAGCAAGGTGTTGTGAGTCTTCAAATGCAAGATGTTTTAAAAGTTAATCAACAGCAAGACTATGTGTTTTTAGATACTGGTTCACCTCATCATATAGAAATGGTTAATGACTTGAAGCATTTTGATGTCAAAACAAAAGGTTCAGCTATTAGATATGGTAATTTATATGGTAAAGCAGGAAGTAATGTAAATTTTGTTGAAAAAATTTCAGAAGATACTTTTGCTGTAAGAACTTATGAACGTGGAGTAGAAGACGAAACGTTGTCTTGCGGAACAGGAGTGACTGCTGTAGCTTTGGCGATGCATTATATTGGAGAAACCGAAAAAAATCTAGTGACATTAAAAACAAAAGGAGGCGATCTTAAGGTGTCTTTTACTGTTGAAAATGGCGCGTATAAAAATGTATGGCTTATTGGACCAGCAACTTTGGTTTATAAAGGGACTTTTGAATGATAACTCTAAAAGGAAAGCATATTTATTTAAGAGCGCTCGAGCTAGAGGATTTGGAGTTTATCCATCAGGTAGAAAATGATGAATCCATTTGGGAAATAAGCAGTACCATTACACCATATTCCAAATTTTTAATAAAGCAGTATTTAGAAAATGCGCACAAAGATATTTTTGAAGTCAAACAATTACGACTAGTCATTTCTAGTTATAATGATGACGCTTTAGGACTCATTGATCTTTTTGATTTTGATTTCAGAAATAAAAGAGTTGGTGTTGGTATTTTAATTAAAAACCCTGAGGATAGACAAAAAGGGTTTGCTAGTGAAGCTTTAGGATTGCTTATAGATTACTGTGTAAAACATCTCGATGTGCATCAATTATATTGCAATATTTCAGAAGAAAATACTGCAAGCCTTAATTTGTTTGAAAGCCATGGGTTTCAAAAAATAGGACTAAAAAAAGATTGGACCTATACTAATGGTTCTTATAAAAACGAATATTTATTACAACGTATTTCAATTTAAATGTATATAAAGAAAATTCTTTGGGCAATTGCTCTTATAGGTCTAGCAGTAGCTGCTTACTTCGCGTATTTTGTGTATAGTGCAATGTTTAAGCCTAATACAAGTTTTAATAATGAAAATGCCTATGTGTTTATTCCTACAGGAGCCGACTATAACGAAGTAAGAGCACAATTGGAACCATTGTTATTGGATATTGATGCTTTTGATGCGTTAGCAAAGCAAAAAAAATACACAGCTAATATAAAAGCTGGTAGGTATGAAATTAAAAAAGGAATGAGTAATAACGATATTATCAATTCTATTAGAAGTAATAATATCCCAATTAAAGTATCTTTTAATAATCAGGAAACATTAGAAAAACTTGCAGGTAGAATTGCAAACCAAATAGAAGCAGATAGTTTGTCTTTAATTGAAACTATGACTTCTGAAGCATTTTATGAAAAAAGCGGTTTTTCAAAACAAACAGCTTTAGGGATGTATATTCCAAATAGCTATGAGTTTTTCTGGAATACTTCAGCTGAAGAATTTAGAGACCGAATGTTAAAAGAATATAACCGATTTTGGAACGACAGTAGAAATGCGAAAGCTAAAGCATTAAACATGTCTAGAGATAAGGTTATGGCTTTAGCGTCTATTGTATATGAAGAGTCAAAGCAAGCTAGCGAGCAACCTCGTATTGCAGGTGTATATATGAATAGGTTGCGAATAGGAATGCCTTTGCAAGCAGACCCAACATTAAAATTTGCAGCTTATCAATTGCCACAATATAAAAACACAGTAATAAAACGTGTATTGAATATTCACAAAGAAATAGAGTCACCTTATAATACATACATGAATGCTGGATTACCTCCAGGGCTTATCGCAATGCCAGATATTTCGGCAATTGATGCTGTATTGAATTATGAAAAACACAATTACCTTTATTTTGCTGCTGATGCTAAACGCTTAGGGTTTCATAAATTTGCTAAAACCTTAAGTCAGCACAATGTAAATGCTAGAGAGTATCAGCGTTATTTATCTGCTCAAGGAATAAATAGGTAATTTTAATGCGAAAAAAAATCTGTTATATAGCCTTTCTATTTGTATCAGTATCTTTTTCGCAATCTACATTTGAGTCGTTTTTAAAGCCTAGTGATAGTTTAAATCCTTCAAGACGTAATGCAGTTGTAATAGCTGAGTCTTCTTTAGCAGGACTAACGCTTATTGGTTTGGATAGACTTTGGTATGCCGATTATCCTCGTTCAAAATTCCATACATTAAATGATAACAATGAGTGGTTGCAAATGGATAAACTTGGTCATGTGTTTACATCTTATCAATTAGGAAGAGTAGGTGCTAATGTTTTAAATTGGAGTGGTGTACGTAAAAAAGACCAGCTTATTTATGGTTCTACTTTAGGCTTTACCTTTTTAACAGCTGTTGAAGTTATGGATGGTTTTTCTGAAGAATGGGGTTTTTCTTGGGGAGACATGATAGCTAATGCAGCAGGAACAGGCTTGTATGTTGGTCAAGAATTACTTTGGCAAGAACAGCGTATTGTTTTAAAATATTCTTTCCACCAAACTAAATATGCTGCTCAACGTCCTGATAAACTTGGAGATGGCTTTTTTGAAGAGTTTTTAAAAGACTACAATGGTCAAACCTATTGGCTCAGTGCTAATGTACACTCGTTTTTCAAGGATAGTAATTTTCCTAAATGGCTTAATGTAGCTATTGGTTATGGAGGAGATGGTATGTTATCTGGTGAAAATGAGACTGTTAATAACTCAATGATAAGTCAAAATAGAATTCGTCAATTCTATTTAAGTTTAGATGTAGATTTGTCAAGAATTAAAACGAACTCTCGTTTTTTACGAACGATATTTGACGTTTTTAATGTTATTAAGGTACCATTTCCAGCATTGGAGTTTACCGATAAAAATGGCATAAAGCTCCATGGAATCTATTTTTAGAGCGGTTAAACGATTAATTTTCAGGTTTTAAAAAAAAGTTATATCTTTGCACGCTGAAATTTTAGGTCCATTTTTGGGGAATTAAGGACTTAATAAATTAGCTATTATGATAAAAAAGAAAACTAATTTTTTTGTTATCCCTCTTGCAATTGGCGCTTTAATTTTTTTAGCGTTGTATTCAAACACTAAAGTAGATTTAACAAATTATTCTACTGAGGGTTTGGAAATAGATTTTACAGTATCTAAAGATATTGCTTTATTAGCAAAAGACTCTAAAGGTGCAGTATCACCTATTTCAAATGACATTCAATTTCCTTACTTAGGGAAATCTTACGTAGGTTTTAAAGAAGCTCTTGGATTCAAAGAATCTGGTAGCAATTATTTTAGAGTTAACACACTTGGTTATTTAGGAAAGTACCAATTTGGTGCAGAAACATTAAAATTGATAGGTATTTATAACCCTAATCAGTTTTTATACAATCCTGAATTACAAGAAAAAGCTTTCTTAGCAAATGCTGAACGTAATAAATGGATATTACGTAAAGACATTAACCGCTTTGTTGGAAAAACAATAGGAGGCGTTAATGTTACTGAATCTGGTATTTTAGCTGCAGCGCATTTAGCAGGTCCAGGAAGTGTAAAAAAGTATTTAAGAAGTTATGGTTCTAATAACTTTAAGGATGCTTACGGAACTTCAATTAGACATTACCTAAAGAAGTTTTCTGGTTACGATACATCGCATATTGTACCAAACAAGAAAGCTAAAGCAGTACTTTAATAAAGAATTAATCTTTATGAATAGCAAAGATTGACGGACGTTTATGTAAGTCAATCTTTGTTTTTTTCCACTCATTCACGGTTTGCGTTTTTATATACTCAGTAGGTAATGTAATATCACAAGCAATACATATTCTTGTATTTTGGTGTAACAAACTGCAAATATCTTCTAGCATTTTATTGTTTCTGTAAGGAGTTTCAATAAAGAGTTGTGTTTGATTTTGTTCAAAAGATAACTTCTCAAGTCGTTTTAAAGCAGACTTTCTTTCAGCTTTGTCTATTGGTAGGTAGCCATTAAAAGCAAAATTTTGTCCGTTCATTCCAGAACTCATTAATGCCAAAATAATAGAAGAAGGTCCAACCAAAGGTACAACCTGTATGTTGTTTTGGTGTGCAAGCTTCACAATTTCAGCGCCAGGATCGGCAATTCCTGGACAACCAGCTTCAGAAAGCAAACCCATGGGTTTTCCTGCTTTACAAGCATCTAAAAAGTTTGAAATCTCAAAATCTTCAGTGTATTTATTTAAAACATTAATATTTAACGAAGGCTGCGATTTTCTTGGGCTTACTCGTTTTATAAAATGTCTAGCTGTTTTTTGATTTTCAACAATATAATCGTCAACCATTTCAATAATTTTCTTTACTGAAATTGGTAAAACTTCAAGTGGAGGATTGTCTCCTAAACGTGTAGGTATAAGGTATAATTTACCGTAAGTATTGTTCATTCTTAATTAACAATGAGCTTTTTAAATTGTGTTTGTCCATTATTATTAACTAGTTGTACTAGATAAAGTCCGTTTGATAATTCTTTTGTAGAAATAGTAGTTAACTGATTGTCAAATTCATTAACAGACTTTACAAGCTTACCTTGCATGTTGAATAAATGAACAGAATTTAATGATGAATAAAATTGTAATAGGTCTATAGTGAAACTTTCGTTTGCAGGATTAGGATATAATTTAATGTCAGATAATTGATGTTCATCAACACTTAAATTAGCATCAATGATTTTATAGATCGTTCCAGAAGACAAGCCAGCAACATATAATTCTCCGTCAACATCTTCACCAAAACAACTCCATCCATTTCCTGAATATTGCTCAGTAAAGGTGTAACTCCAAGAGCCTTCGTTGTTACTTAAAATTCCTATTTCATTACTACAGTAATCAGCAAAAAAGTAAACACCATATAAATTAGGTTGAGCTGAACCTCTATAAATATAACCACCAGTTATTGAGCATTTAAAGGCTCCAGATGAGGTGTGACCATATTCAGCAACCGGAAAAGTCATTTCAGCCATAGGAGGACAGTCGGCTGTGTTGTAGGTAGAATTTCCTTCATAACAACGCCATCCATAATTAACACCTAAAGCAGAAGCAGAAGGAGTGACCATATTTATTTCTTCGTACTCATTTTGTCCAACATCAGCAATCCAAATGTCATTGGTTAGACTGTCAAAAGAAAACTTCCAAGGATTTCGCAGTCCATAAGACCAAATTTCATCAAGAGCAGTTGCGTCACCAACAAAAGGATTTGTAGCAGGAATAGCATAGTTGTTTCCTCCACTAGTATTATCTACATCTATTCGAAGCATTTTGCCTAATAAAGTACTGAGGTCTTGAGCTCTATTTCCTGGATCACCACCTGAACCTCCATCTCCTGTCGCTATGTATAAATAGCCATCATTTCCAAACGCCATGTCACCACCATTATGATTGATATAAGGTTGAGAAATAGTCATTAATATGAGCTCAGAACTTGAGTCTGCTGTATTGCTATCGCTTCTTGTGAATCTTGAGATTACAGTATCACCTGCGTTGTTTATATAATTAACATAAAAATAACCGTTCGAAGCATAATTTGGGTGAAAAGCTAATCCTAAAAGTCCTTGTTCACCACCATTATCAGTAACGTTTACGTCAATATCTAAAAAAGGAGTTGGGTTAATTGTGCCTTCTTGGTTTATGATTTGGATATAACCAGATCGTTCTGCAACAAAAAGTCTATTATCGCCTGAATGCTTGATATTTACTGGGTTTGAAAGTCCTGTAGCAAAAGTTTCAATCTCAATATCTTGAGCAAACCCAATAGAAAAACTAAAGAGTATAACTAGAGAGGTTAACTTTTTCATAGTATTAATTTAAGGGAGTTTGTTGCAACAAAATACAAAAAATCTAACAATATCAATGAATTTAATTGTTAATCAGGTTTTTAGAAATAATGTTGCATGAATTGTCAAGAAGAGAGTATACATGCTCAAAATCTTTAATTGTTCCATAGTAAGGATCAGGAACATTTTTGTCTTTGATGTGAGGGTCTACTTCTAAAATAAGCTTTACTTTAGAACTATCGTGAGTGTTCCTAGCGAGTTTAATTACGTTTTCAAAATTAGATTGATCCATCACAAAAATATGGTCAAAAGTATCAAAGTCAGAAACTTTAAACTGTCTTCCGCGTTGGTGCGAAATGTTAATTCCGTTAGCTCTTGCAACAGCAATAGACCTATGGTCTGGGTTGTCACCAACATGATAGTTTGCGGTACCAGCCGAATCTACATAAAACTTGTCAGAAGGTAGCTTAGATTCTAAAATACCATGAGCCAATGGTGAGCGGCAAATATTACCTAAGCAAACCATTAGAATACTTACCATAACTTAATTTTAGAGCGATAATTTTTTAGAAAGATCTTCTACGTATTTTCTAAACTGTTTGTCAGTAGAAGATAAATTGTCTACAGTTTTACAAGCATGTAATACTGTTGCGTGGTCGCGTTTTCCAATTTGAGAGCCAATACTCGCTAAAGAGGCTTTAGTGAATTTTTTAGCAAAAAACATAGCTAATTGTCTAGCTTGTACAATGTGACGCTTTCGGGTTTTAGACTGTAATGTGCTAACGTCCATTTGGAAGTAGTCAGAAACTACTTTTTGGATATAGTCAATTGAAACTTCTCTCTTTGTGTTCTTAACAAATTTTTCAACAATATCCTTAGCTAAGTTTATTGTAATTTCCTTTTTATTGAATGAAGATTGTGCTATTAAAGAGATTATAGCGCCTTCTAATTCTCTAACGTTAGTTTTAATGTTTTTAGCAACATACTCTATGATTTCTTCAGGCATTTCAACACCATCTCTGTAGAGTTTGTTTTTAAGAATAGATACTCTTGTTTCAAAATCAGGACTCTGTAGTTCTGCTGAAAGTCCCCATTTAAAACGAGACAATAAGCGTTGCTCAATATCTTGCATATCAACAGGTGCTTTGTCACTTGTTAAAATGACTTGCTTACCATTTTGGTGTAAATGGTTGAAGATATGGAAGAATACATCTTGAGTTCCAGATTTGCCTGAGAAAAACTGAACATCATCAATAATTAAGACATCAATAATTTGATAAAAATGAATAAAGTCATTTCTGTTATTCTTTTTTACTGAGTCAATATATTGTTGTGTAAACTTTTCAGCAGATATATAAAGTACTGTTTTTTCAGGATACTTGTCTTTAATATCAATACCAATAGCATGAGCTAAGTGGGTTTTTCCTAATCCAACACCACCAAAAATAAGTAATGGGTTAAACGATGTTCCTCCAGGTTTGTTAGCAACTGCTAAACCTGCATTTCTTGCTAACCTGTTTGAATCTCCTTCAAGGAAATTTTCAAAGTTGTAGTTAGGATTTAATTGAGACTCAATTTTTACATTTCTAATTCCAGGAATTACAAATGGGTTTTTAAGCTCAGTATTTTTATTGTTTAAAGGAATATCAACATCTTGCGATTTAACAGCTGTTCTGTTAGAACTTGGTATTTTTTCAGTAAATGGTTGTTTGTTACCATAGGTGTTTTCCATTTTAATAACATATACCAATTTAGCAGTTTCACCAAGTTCTTTTGTAAGCGCAACTTTAAGGATTTTTACATAGTGTTCTTCAAGCCACTCGTAGAAGAATTTACTAGGTACTTGAATGCTTAAAGCATTGTCTGTAAGTTTAACTGCTACAATTGGTTCAAACCAAGTTTTGTATGCTTGGGGTTGTATGTTATCTTTTATAAAAGAAAGGCAATTATTCCAAACCGATTGCGCAGTTACATTCATTCTCTAAGTTAATTTTTGATGTTTAGTTAGTTTAGTTTAGTAAAAAAAAGAGAAATTCGAGTTTCTCTTGAGTCATTTTTTTTACCTGACAAATATGTGAACAAAATTCTTAAAAAAAAAATCAAAACTCGTTGAATTTTAAGAATTTTTTTCTCATGTTTAAAACTTGTTGAAAGTACAAAAAAAAAATTAAAATTTTATGGTTAATCCTACAAAATGCTCTGAAAATCAGATTAGAGTACGTTATGGTGAAACAGATCAAATGGGTGTGGTTTACCATGGAAACTACGCGCAATATTTTGAAATAGGTAGAACAGAGTGGTTAAGAAAATTAGGAGTAACTTATAAACAAATGGAAGAAGATGGTGTTATGCTTCCGGTTATATCTTTAAATGTAAAATTCAAAAAGTCAGCGTATTATGATGATGTTATTAAAGTGATAACAAAACTAAAAAAAATGCCAACAGCAACTATAGAATTTGACTACGAAATTTTAAATTCTAAAAATGAAATTTTAACGACAGGAAATACAGTTTTGGCGTTTATAGATATTAACAAGAATAGACCTACAAGATGTCCAAAATATATTTTAGACAAATTACAAGATTAATCGTTTAATGGGCTTATAGAAACTTCAAATAAGCTATCAAAAGCATTAAAAATAGATTCGCTTTCTTTTAATCTTACAGAAATATTAAGTTGGCAATCTAATTCTAGTTTTTGATCTAAAACCTTTATGTTTTTTTCTTTTATAATACGCATCACTTTATTCATGTTTTTGTAATCAAAAGTGATTTTGTAATGCCTGTTAATAGTTTTAGTAACAATTTTTGAAGCTTCTAAACTTAATTGAGCCGCTGTTTTATAAGCATTTATTAAACCACTAACACCTAGTTTTACGCCTCCAAAGTATCTTACAACTACTATTAAAATATTTGTGACTTCAAAAGATTGTATTTGCCCATAAATAGGCATGCCTGCACTGTTGTTGGGTTCACCGTCATCATTTGCCCTAAACTGTATGTTGGTTTCGTCTGTTCCTATTTGGTAAGCATAACACCAATGTCTGGCTTGGTGGTGTTGTTTTTTTAAATCTTCAATATATTGTTTAACCTTATCTTCAGAAGACACAGGAAACGCATATCCAAAAAATTTACTGTTTTTGTCTTTGAATAAGATTTCTTCAGATGGTTTGTTTATGGTTTTGAAAGTATCTTTCATTATGCTAATGTCACTAAAATTATTGAGACAATCGCTAAAACAATACCTAACCAGTTTTTAGCAGAAAGTTTTTCTCCAAATAAAACCAAACCTGTTAAAGTGGAAAGCATCACAATACCTACATTATTTACTGTAAATAGAGTAGAGCTCTCAAACGTTTCATGGTCTAGTGCTTTTAATAAAAAGTAAATAGAACTGTAGTTTATAATACCAAGAGTAATACCTCCTAATAAACTTTTAGGTTGAAATTTAAATTCGCCTTTAAATAGTTTTGCAATAAGGGTTAATACACCAATTAATGCTGCGCAACCAAAAATTGTTGCAGAAAAAATAGGAATTCCATTTTCAGGAACGTAAGTAGTTTCTAGATATTTAATAGAGGTGTCTATAACTCCAGAACCTAAAAACAAAAGTATAGGAAAGAGTAAGTTTTTCTTAAAATTGATTTTAGATCCCGCTTTTATTGAAGCTAAATATACTGCAGCTAAAGCTAGTAATATACCTATCAGCTTTTGAAATCCAGTACTTTCATTATAGACGTAAATACCAAAAATAACAGGAATTACAACACTCATTTTTGAAGCTACTGAAGCAACAGAAACACCGTTTTTTTGAACTGTAATCGCCATTACAATAAAAATACTTATAAATAAAACACCTAAAAAAACGGCTCCCAAAAACCATCTTGAGCTTGTGATTTCAGAAATACTGATAGGCGAATCGTATGCGATTAAACCAACAATACATGCTATAAAATAGTTGACAACTATAGCTTGAGTAGTGTCAATTTTAAATCGTTGAAAGAGCTTAAAAACAATAAAAATTAAAGTTGAAGCGAGTATGCTAAAAACTAAATACATTAAAATAAATGGTTGTTTATAGTGAATAAATTTACAACATCTTCAGTAGTAGGGTTGATGTTCCAGGTATGGATACCTAGTTTTGATGCAGTGTCAGTGTTCTCTTTGGTGTCGTCAATAAAAAGGCACTCTTCAGGTTTTAAATTGTTTTCAAGGAGTACAAACTCATAAATGTTAGCGTTAGGTTTTCTTAAATTGATTTCGTGCGATAAATAAAACTCATGAAATTGAGTTTTAAAATCGTCGTAAAATTCCACCTTGTCTTTTATCCAATTAATATGTAATTCATTAGTATTACTTAATAAAATTAGTTTGTAGTCATCAGTTTTAGCTAGTGTTTTTAAAAACTCTAAACGATGAGTAGGGAAATCTCTTAAAATATAGTTCCAAGCATCAAGAATGGATTCTTTTGAGAGTTTAGGGAAATTCTCTACATAAAACTCTATAAACTCTTCGCTAGATATTAGTCCTTGCTCATACAAACTATTTATGGCAATGAGTTCTTCAGGGAAAGTTTCAACTTCAAACAAATTAAGAGCGTTATTCATTGCGTCTTCTTTATCTAAGTTGATAAACACATCACCAAAATCAAATATTAAGGTTTTAATCATAGTTTTTTCGTGTAAACGGATTTTTTTAGTTATACATCCTTATCAGGATTTTCATAAATCCTTAAAATATCATTTTTAATGTTTTCTTCAGAAATTAGCTTTCCTGTAAAATTAGGTGCTTTTACACCTTCTTTAAACATAGTTTGTCCTGTAAACACTCGTGCTTCATCCCAAACACCAGAATCTATAAAAAGCTGTAAGGTTTTTGAGCCTCCTTCAATAATTACAGAATTAATTTCAGCATCATATAAAGCTTTACAAATTGCTTGAGCTGACGTGTCTTTGATTACTATGGTTTGTGCATCGTTATTAAAGACCTTATGTGTTTTTGAAAGCGTTTCGTTTTTGTCTAAAACCACACGAATAGGATGTGTTCCAGTCCAATCCCTCACGGTTAAGCTTGGGTTGTCTTGTAAAACAGTATTTGTACCAACCAGAATAGCTTGTTCTTCACTACGCCATTTATGCACTAATTGTCGTGAGTAGGTGTTAGTAATCCAAACAGGTTTTTGTTCTTCTTTAGTTAATGGAGCAATAAAACCATCAGTAGTTTGAGCCCATTTTAAAATAATATAAGGACGTTGCTTGTTGTGAAATGTAAAGAAGCGTTTATGATGCTTTTTACAAGCGTCTTCTAAAACGCCAACAACAACATTGCATCCAGCCTTTTTTAGTTTTTCAATACCTTTTCCAGCAACTTTACTATGAGTGTCAATAGTGCCAATTACAACTTTAGGGATGTTATGTTTAATTATTAAATCGCTACAAGGTGGCGTTTTTCCAAAATGACTGCAAGGTTCTAAAGTAACATAAAGTGTCGCTTTTTCTAGCAAAGATTTGTCTTTTACCGATGCTATGGCATTTACTTCAGCATGATTGCCACCATAAGAACTTGTAAAGCCTTCGCCAATAATAGAATTGTTATGCACAATCACACAACCAACCATTGGGTTTGGTCTTGTGGTTCCCAATCCGTTTTTGGCAATTTCAATACAGCGTTTTATGTAATAGTCGTGTTGTTTCAAGAAGAGTAATAATTAACAAATATTATAATTTATATTTATAGAAAATTAAATAACATTGAAAAATTTCTTTTATCGCTTATTATCTTATTTAGTTTGCATTTTTATAATGATAATAGGTTATTCATATATGATTTCAATACCTGAAATGGAGTTTCCATATGTATACAAATCAATCTTAACAAGCGCTATTGTAGCATTTTTTCTGATAGCTTTACCATTGTTATATATAATTAAAGATTTAATTAAATGGTTCAGAAACAAAAACTGAAATCTACCAAAGCAATTGAATGATTTCTTATTAAAATCGAATTTATAATATGTATCTTCATTCCGTAAAATTTCGGGATAAAAATAATACAATAAAGTGAGCAATAATAATATTGTAATTAGAGAAATACAACCTGAAGATGACCAGCAAATTGCAAAGGTTATTAGAGAAGTGCTTATTGAGTTTGGAGTGCCTAAAGTTGGAACAGCCTATGAAGATAAAGCTTTGGACTGTATGACAAAAACGTATGATACTCCTAAATCTAAATATTTCGTTATTGACCACAATGGTAAAATTATTGGTGGGGCAGGTATTTCGCAATTAGATAACTACGAAGGAAATGTTTGCGAATTGCAAAAAATGTATTTTTTACCAGAAGCTAGAGGTACTGGTTTAGGTGCAAAAATGATGGCAGTTTGTCTTGAACAAGCTAAACAGTTTGGGTTTGAACACTGTTATTTAGAAACCTTGCCATATATGAAAGCAGCCACAAAACTCTACGCTAGAGTAGGATTTCAGGCACTGGATAAGCCAATGGGAAATACAGGACACTATTCGTGTAATGTATGGATGATAAAAAAGTTATGAAGTTAAAAGACATTCAAAGATTATTTCATAAAACGCTAGATACTATTTATGGTAAACAAGAGGTAGATAGTTTTTTCTATCTCTTGACTGAGCATATTGTTGGTTTAAATAGAATGGCTTTAGCTTTAGAGCCAAATGCTATCATCAATAAAAAAAACGAAGAAGTTTTTCAAGATGCTTTAAGCAGACTAGAACAGCAAGAGCCTATTCAGTATATTATTGGAGAAACCGAGTTTTACGGTTTAATCTTCAATGTCTATCCAGATACCTTAATTCCAAGACCTGAAACCGAAGAACTTGTAGAGTGGATTATCAAAAATCACTCAGTACAAAACCAAGATGCTCAATTAAACATTTTAGACATTGGTACAGGAACAGGTTGTATCGCGATTTCTTTGGCTAAACACTTGCCAAATGCTAAAGTTTATGCTCTAGATGTTAGTAAAAACGCATTGGAAGTAGCGAGACAAAATGCTGAAAATAATAATGTATCTGTGCAATTTATAAATGATGATATTTTAAACCCTGATGGGTTTAAATCAAATATTAAATTTGATATCATAGTGTCCAATCCGCCATATGTACGACAACTTGAAAAGCAGGAAATAAAACCAAATGTGCTCAATCATGAACCACACTTAGCATTGTTTGTTGATGATCATGATCCGTTGTTGTTTTATCGATCTATATGTGAATTTTCAACTATTTATTTGAAAGAAAAAGGCACTTTGTATTTTGAAATTAATCAATATTTAGGAAAAGAAATGGTTGATTTAATGCAGACATTTTCTTTTAAAAACGTAGAGCTCAAGCAAGACTTATTTGGTAATGATAGAATGGTGAAAGCAGTAAAGGTTTAAGGTTTTTAATAATTCTTAATGACTAATTGCACGTATTATGGCTTTGATTTTTTTTGAGTCAGAAAAGGTGAGAGGTGTTGAAAATAAAGAGCCATCACTTTCAATGGTTGAAGAAGCTGACGCGTGAATTTCCTTTAATCCTATTTCTTTAAAACGTTTAGCGTTATTTTGGTTAATGCCACTACCTGCTAAAATAGTAATTCTTCCTTTAGCTTTTTCGTTTAGTTTTTTTAGGGTATTAATGCCTTTTTCAGCTGAAGGTTGTAAACCAGAAGTCAGTATTCTATCAATACCTAAATTGATGAGCTGTTCGAGAGCTTCTTCAGGATTTTTAACGCAATCAAACGCACGATGAAATGTAAAAGAAAGTGGTTTGGAAAGCTCTACAAGTTCTTTTGTTTGTTTTAAGTCAATAGTATCATCTGCATTTAAAACCCCTGAAACGATGCCTTGAAAACCTAAGTCTTTACATAATTGAATGTCTTGTTTCATGATGTCAAACTCATCTTCTGTGTAGACAAAATTACCACTTCGTGGTCTGATTAATACAAACACTGGAATTGAAAGTGTATCTCTTACTTGTTTTAATAAACCATAACTAGGTGTAATGCCACCGACAGAAAGTTCTTGACATAACTCAATACGATGAGCTCCTGCGTCTTGAGCGTTTTTAGCTGATTGATAGGAATTGGCACAGATTTCTAAAAGCATGTTTTTGTGTTTGTCACATCGAGTGATTTTGATTTATCAAAATTGTATCGAGATGCTTGTTCTCGATACAAAATTATTACATAATTTTACTCGAACTGACGATTATATAGGTTAATTCACAATTATTTCATCAATAAACGTCCAAGCTTTGTTGCCAGCACCTTGTTTGCCATCTGGAATGATGCCATAGTTTGGGATTTTCAAATAAATATATCTAGATGAAACATCTGCCTTTATAATAACTGGTGGCATCTTATCTAAAACTTCTGGAAGTTTAGCCTTAGAATCCAAGCCATGAGCATCAAACCCAAATTCAATTTCCTTTGGCGAATAAATCCATTGGCCTTGTCCATTATAAAATCTAGTTTCAATGGAGTTGATTTCTGTTTCTTCACCTAAATCAATAATGATCTCAATATCTTCTCCCCAAAATCCTAACCATTCTTTGTCGCCATAACGTGAATCGCTTCCAGAAATACCATTAATTAATCCCTCAGCACCACTTCCAGAGTAGGATTTGTGAGGTGCTTTATTTATGGTAATTTTTTTTCCTACTGCCTTATGATGATTAATGTTTTGAGTGAAAACTTTACCTAATTGTTTTTCATTATTAAAGAGGGAAGCTTTAATGATCACGCTTTCAGTAATTGGAATAGGTTGATTATAAATTTCTGATTGCAGTGTAGGTTCCGAACTGTCTAGCGTATACCTTATAGTTTTACCGTCAGTTAGCGTTTTTAGGTGATAGCTAAGATTATCATTTGATAGTAACTCACCTTCAATCTCATAAAGATGATTGGCATAATTGATATCTAAAGCATCAAATCGTTTATGAAAGTTTTCAACACGTTTCACAAAGTCAGGATAATTTTTGTTTTCTGGTTTTGACCAAACCACTTCGCTCATGGCTAACATTCGTGGAAAAGCCATATATTCCAATTGACTTTTGGTGTTAATGTACTCTGTCCAAATGTTCCCTTGTGCACCTAAAATGTATTGTGCTTCGTCATCATTGAGTTCTTCAGGAATTGGGTTAAAACCATACACTTTTTCTAATGGTAAAAAGCCACCAATAGCTATAGGTTCGTTGTCGTTTTCGCTTTGGTAATAGTCAAAATAACAATGAGACGTAGGTGTCATAATTACATTATGGTGTTGCTTTGCAGCTTCAACAGCACCTTCAATCCCTCTCCATGACATTACAGTTGCATTTGGAGCTAAACCACCTTCAAGAATTTCGTCCCAACCTATAATTTGCTTGCCTTTGCTGTTAAGATATTTTTCAATACGTGCTATAAAATAGCTTTGTAGCTCGTGTTCGTCTTTCAAACCTTTATTCTTTATGAGTTTTTGACAATATTCACAGTTTTTCCATCTGGTTTTTGGAGCTTCATCACCACCAATATGAATGTATGTGCTAGGAAAAAGAGTAGCAACCTCGTCTAAAACATTTTCTAAAAAAGTAAATGTTTCTTCTTTTGGGCAAAAAATATCTTCAAAAACGCCCCATGTTGTGGCAACATCTATTTGTTTTCCAGTACAACCTAATTCAGGATAAGCAGCAATAGCAGCTTGTGCATGACCAGGAAGTTCAATCTCAGGAATTACGGTAACAAATCTACTTTTAGCATAAGCCACAACCTCTTTGACTTCTTCTTGTGTGTAAAAACCTCCATATGTTTTACCGTCAAATTGTTGAGGTTGGTCGCTATAATGACCAATAAGGGTTTCGTTTCTATAAGCAGCAACTTCTTGCAGTTTTGGATATTTTTTGATTTCTATTCGCCAACCTTGATCGTCGGTTAAATGCCAATGAAACGTATTCATTTTAAGCATTGCTAAAGCATCAATATATTTCTTTATGAATTCAACTGAAAACATGTGTCTGGATACATCTAAGTGCATGCCTCGATGCTCGAATTGTGGCTCGTCTTTAATTGTAGCACAAGGGATAAGTACTTTTGCTTCAGAAAGCATTTTGTTTTCAAATTCGGTAGGTAGTAATTGTCTTAATGATTGTATGGCATAAAACGCACCTTGATCTGTTTTGGCTTTAATTACAATTGACTTCGGAAGAATTTCAAGCAAATATCCTTCGAGATTTTCAATACTCTCATCTTTTATAAATGAAATAGAATTATTGTCTTGTAGCTTTATGGAACTTCCATTTTCAATGTAAGATTTTAAAAATTCAGCAGAGATTTTAAAATCATCAGTATACTTTATTCCGGTAGAATTATCTAAAACAAAATGCCCTTTATTAACAGTTTGCTCTGAAGGAATTGGGATAATTTGAGGCTTAATGTTGGATGTTTCAGTGTTTTGACAATTGAATAAAAAACTGATAAAAACAATACAAACGGTTATTTTCTTGAAAGGCATTTTAGTATATTAGATGCTTTAAATATAACTTAAAAAAGATAACTTTTCTCAATTACTTTAATGGATATTAAACAGCAAATAGAAACCCTTCGTGATGAATTGCGTCAGCATAATTATAATTACTACGTATTGGATAATCCTACAATAAGTGATTTTGATTTTGATGTAAAGCTTAAGCAGCTTCAAGAGTTGGAAGCAAAACACCCTGAGTTTTATGATGCAAGTTCGCCTACATTGCGTGTAGGAGGAGAGGTTACAAAGAATTTTGAAACTGTTGTTCATGAACATCGTATGTATTCTTTGGATAATTCTTATTCTAAAGAAGATTTGTTAGATTGGGAAACTCGTATTAAAAAGCAAGTTGATGGCGAAGTACAATATACCTGTGAGCTTAAATATGATGGAGCGTCTATTAGTTTAACCTATGAAAACGGACAACTTACAAAAGCGGTTACAAGAGGTGACGGATTTCAAGGTGATAATGTTACTACTAATATAAAAACCATTAAATCAGTTCCGTTGCAGTTGAAAGGCGATTTTCCACCTAAATTCGATATAAGAGGTGAAATTGTATTGCCTTTTGAAGGGTTTAATAAAATGAATGAAGAGCGCATTGAAATAGGAGAAGAACCATATAGAAACCCAAGAAATACAGCTTCAGGAAGCTTGAAACTACAAGATAGTACTGAGGTGGCTAAACGTCCTTTGGAATGTTTGCTTTATAATATTACAGGAACTAATTTGAATATTTCCACACAATTTGAAAGTTTAGAAAAAGCTAGAGCTTGGGGATTTAAAGTTCCGCAAGCCGCTAAACTAGCTAATTCAATTGATGAGGTTTTAGAATTTATTGCCTATTGGGATGAGCATAGACATAATTTGCCTTACGAAACTGATGGTGTTGTTATAAAGGTAAACAGTTTATATCAACAAGAGGAGTTAGGATATACAGCCAAAGCACCTCGTTGGGCAATGGCTTATAAGTTTAAGGCAGAGCAAGTTTCTACTCGATTAAATGAAATTACTTATCAAGTAGGACGTACAGGAGCAATTACTCCAGTTGCAAATTTAGAGCCTGTAGAATTAGCAGGAACAACTGTTAAACGAGCGTCATTGCATAATGCAGACCAGATTGCTAAGTTGGATATTAGAGAAGGTGATGAGGTGTATGTAGAAAAAGGAGGAGAGATAATCCCTAAAATTATAGCTGTAGATTTAAGTAAACGACCAGCAGATTCTAAACCAACTGAATATATTACCCACTGTCCTGAATGTCATACTGAATTGGTAAGAACTGAAGGTGAAGCACAACATTATTGTCCGAATTATAATGGATGTAATCCTCAAATTATTGGTCGCATACAGCATTTTATTTCAAGAAAAGCAATGGATATTGATGGTTTAGGAGGAGAAACCGTTGCTTTGTTGGTTAATGCAGGTTTAATTACAAATTATTCTGATTTATATGAATTAACTGTAGAGCAAGTGTTACCCTTAGAACGTATGGCTCAAAAAAGTGCTGAAAACCTTATTAATGGAATTGAAGCATCTAAGCAAATTCCTTTTGAGCGCGTTTTGTATGCGTTAGGTATTAGGTATGTTGGAGAAACCGTTGCTAAAAAACTAGTTAAACATTATAAAACAATTGATGCGATTAAAAATGCTTCGGAAGAAGAACTTGTCAATGTAGATGAAATAGGAGTGAAGATAGCAGAAAGTGTTGTTGCCTTTTTTGCTTCGGAAGCGAACAGCTCTATTATTGAAAGGCTGAAACATTTTGGAGTGCAATTGGAAATTTCAGCCGAAAAATTAGCAAATCAAACCAATAAATTAGAAGGATCTACGTTTGTAGTATCTGGCGTGTTTACTTCTGTGTCAAGAAATGAGCTTAAAAAGCTTATTGAAGACAATGGAGGTAAAGTGTCTTCTTCAATATCTTCTAAAACAAGCTATGTTGTTGCTGGAGACAACATGGGACCAAGTAAAAAAACAAAAGCAGAATCCTTAAATATACCTATTCTTTCAGAAGAAGAATTTTTATCAATGATTAGGTAAAATCCTACAAAATGTTAATTTTCATCGATAAAATGCATTTTTATTCGTTTAATTGTATTTTTTGTTTATATTTGTCCCAATAAGGGATTAATTAAATAAATGCAAAAACCAAAAACATTAATAGCATTACTTGCTGTACTTAGTGTTGTCTTTTTAGGATTACAACTCTTTAAGTATGAGTATTTTGCCTCAGGTATTAGAGCATTGCTTTTGGTCTTGCTTAGTATCTTATACTGTTCGCGCGTTGAAAATAAAAGAAAGTTTTTCTTTTTGTTTTTAATAACATTTACAGTTGCAGATGTTTTTAACTTCTTGTCTTGGCAAATTTCTCCTGATAGTTTTATGGTAGATTACTCTTATTACATTATTAATGCAATGTATATTTTATCATACTCGTTTTTGATTGTTCAAATATTAAAAACACTGGATATTAAACAAGTAGTTACCAAACTGCCAGTTCATATAATAATTTTATTGGTTTTAGATATTTCGTGTGTAATTGTGGTGACTAATACTACAAAATCTGAATTACAATTTGGAGAGTACTTACTTGAGTTTGTTTATAATGCTGTTATAATGGCTTTGTTGTCTATAGCGCTTATAAACTACATATATAAAGACGATAAAAAATCGATGAACTTTTTAGTGGGTTCAATTTTTATAGTCTTTTCAGAAGTAATACAACTAGCTTATTTTTATGTTTCGGAAGTAAACGTATTAAATGTACTATGTTCTATCTTCTTAGTGCTTGCTTTTGTATTCTTCTATTTACAGGCAAAAATTAGCCACGAGGAAAATTATAATAAACTAGAAGTTTAATTTTTTTCCAATCACAGGAATGTCTTTTTTGTAAAAATAAAGGATAATAGCAGAAAGTATAAAAGTTACTACTGCAGTTGAAAATAAAACTCCTCCATCATTATTAACTTGAATACCTAGTTGTGTTAAATGCATAACTATTGCACCAAAAATTACACCTAATGTTAGTGTTGCACCTGCCCAAACAGTTTTGGGAATAAGTAAAAGTATTCCGGCTATTAACTCAAGAATTCCGATGGTAATTCTGCCATAAGGTTCAAGACCTACTTGCGAAAAAATGTACACACTATCAGGATGTGCTGTAAACTTAAATCTAAGAGTTTGAATTAAAATAATAGCAACTGCTAATCTGAGAATAAAAAGAAGTTTAGTTTTCATGAGATTATTTTTAGTTAATATCCCATTTAGACGCAAAACTAGTTTAACCCTATCATTTTAGTGTTAAAATTCTAAACTATAATAGAGGTTCCTTCAGCAGCTTTGTTTTTATCAGCATCAAAATAAAAGTCGATTTTACCTAGGTTTATACCATAGCAACCTACTTGGTTTACAAGGGTGTTTTTACCTTCAATGTTTTTAACAACAGTTGGTTTTGGCAAAAACGTATGCGTGTGTCCACCAATAATTAAGTCAATATCTTTGGTGGCTTTTGCTAAGTTAAGGTCGCATACTTTTTCAGGGCTATTTTTGTAGTAATACCCAATATGCGAAAGACAAATAATTAAATCGCAACGTTCGGTCTCTTTTAAAACGCGTGTCATTTCCTGAGCAGTTTCAATAGGATCCATGTATACAGTTTCTTTATACATATCTTTACCTACCAAACCATCTAACTGAATTCCAAGACCAAAAACACCAATTTTAATACCTTCTTTTGTAAAGGTTTTATAAGGTTTTACATGAGTGTCCATTATGGTGTTTTTAAAATCATAATTAGCTGAAATAAAATCAAAATCGGCATGTGGTAATTGTGCATATAAACCATCTATACCATTGTCGAAATCATGATTTCCAATTGTAGCTACATCGTATTTAAGCATACTCATGAGCTTAAATTCCAATTCGCCACCATAATAATTAAAGTAAGGAGTACCTTGAAAAATATCGCCAGCATCCATTAATAAGGTATTATGATTTTCTTTTCGTATCGCTTCAATTAAACTAGCGCGTCTAGCAACACCACCTTTGTTAGCGTTTCTGCCATCTTCAGGTCCAAAAGCATCAATATGACTATGGACGTCATTGGTATGGAGAATAGTGATTTTTTTTGGAGGAGTTGCAAACGATTGTAGTCCTAAACCACCTAATCCTATTAAGGTTGATGCAGCAGCTGTTTGTTGTATAAAGTCTCTTCTTTTCATGGCTTAGTTTTTTAATTGAATAAATCTGTCATCAATTACAGGATTAATAGTGTCTACTTTTTTGAAATAATCTATAAGAGCATTTCTAATTTTGTAATCTAAATCATAAAGACTGTCATTGGTTTTGAAAAAGTCCATATGGTCACCACCATTGTATAAGTAATCATTGGTTAAAACAAAATAGTTTTTATCAAAGTCAATAGGAGAGTCGTGTAAACTAGCTGAAGCAACATTGAAATCTGCGTCAATAACTAATTTTAATTTAGAAATTGGATGCGCTCTTTTTGCTTTAGCTAAATATTCTAATAATTCTTTTACTTGAGCGCCTTTTAAGTCAACCACAACCATTGAGTTTTCAAAAGGCATTAATCCATAAGCGGTTCTTGCTGTAACATTACCTTTAGAGAGTATAGATCGAATTCCACCATGATTAAGTAAAACAAAATCGATGTCTTTTCCTGTTCTTTTCTTAAATACAGGGTTTGCTTGTTCGTAGATAGCATCAGCCATAAAATTTCCTACAGCTGTGTTGTATTCTCCATCGTTTTTTGAGTAGGTATCAACAGAATATGCTAAAACACTATCAAGGTTTTTGTTAACGTGCTCACGATAGGGTTTAATGAATGCTTCAACGTCAGAATTAGCTTGAAGACTATCGGTAATTTGTATCTGTTTGCCTTCAATTCTATATAAATGATTTTCTTGTTTACAAGAGGTGAAAATCAAGACTGAAGCAACAACTAAAAGGTGTTTGAAATTCATAGGATATTTTAAAAAGTTACAAAAAGATGTAGCACTATTTACTACATTTGCAAAAAGGATAAAGATAAATGATTTTAAAGGCATTTAGGGAAAAATCAAATCAAAAATATATCAACAAATTGTTAAATTCTAGGAATGTGTCTTTTAGCAATACTAAGGTTGATAAAGTAGGAGTGATTTTACACTTAAGTGAATTTTCTGATTTTGAAGCTTTCAGAACGTTTTTTGAGTCCATAGACATTAAGCGAAATAAAGTTAAAATTGTTGCTTATGTTGAAGATAACAAAGATAGTAACGACCTTTGGGATACCTATTTCAATCCAAAAGATTTTGGTTGGAACGGGAAAATAAAAAACGTAGAACTTCAAACATTTATTGACACAGAGTTTGACATCTTAATTAGCTTTTATAAGCAAGATGTTTTAGATCTTAATTTAATTAGTGTAGCTTCAAAAGCTAAGTTTAAAGTAGGATTAGCAGGAATTGATGATCGTTTTTACGATTTAATAATAAATGTTGCACCAAAAGAGTTTACGCTATTTAAAAACGAATTAAAAAAATATTTAACGGTTTTAAACAAAATATAATGAATACATTTTACGGCACAGGAGTTGCCTTAATAACGCCTTTTAAATCTGATTTAACTGTAGATTTTGAAGCGCTTACAAATATTGTTAATTACAACATAGATAACGGAACAGATTACTTAGTTATTAGTGGTACAACAGGAGAGAGTGTAACCATTACTGCCGAAGAAAAAAAAGCCATAATTAATACTATAGTTGAAGCAAATAATGGTCGTTTACCTTTAGTTTTAGGAATTGGAGGTAATAATACAGCAGCAGTTATTGAAGAGATTAATACAACCGATTTATCTCATATCGATGCTATTTTATCAGTGTCTCCATATTACAGTAAGCCAACACAAGAAGGCATTTATCAGCATTTTAAAGCCATTTCGCAAGCGTCACCAAAACCTATTATTTTATATAATGTACCAGGAAGAACATCGTCAAACATGTTGCCAGAAACTACATTGCGTTTAGCAAATGATTTTGAAAATATCATAGCAGTTAAAGAAGCAGGTAACAATGTGGCTCAATACTTAACCTTGATTAAGAACAAACCAGAAGATTTCTTGATTATTTCAGGAGATGACGATTTAGCGCTTGGTGTAGTGTTAGCAGGTGGAGCAGGAGTGATTTCGGTAATTGGGCAAGCATTACCTAAACAATTTACCAAAATGATAAATCTTGGTCTTGAGGGAAAAGCAAGTGAAGCTTATGCAATTCACTTTGATTTAATGGATATTACAAGTTTAATTTTTGCAGAAAACAATCCTGCAGGTATTAAAGCTGTTTTTGAAACGCTTGGTCTTGCAAAAAGCATAGTAAGATTGCCACTTGTAGAAGCAACAGAAGGATTAAAATCTAAAATTAAAGAAGCAGTTAATAAGCTAGATTAAACCTAAAAAGTTAAAGTTTATATAAAGCTTACTCATAACACGTTACAACCTTTATTTTAGCACAAAATTTTTGTTTTTATAATACGTTATAAATACGTACTTTTGCATTCTGTTTAAATTTTATGAAGAATTTATTTTACACACTTTTATTAGGATTACTGTTAACCTCTTGTAGCGAGTTTCAAAAAGCATTGAAATCTGAAGATATAGCTGAAAAGTTTACTTTAGGAACTGAACTTTTTGAAGCTGAAAAATATAGTAAAGCTAACAGGTTGTTTGCTCAAATAGTTCCGCAATACAGAGGAAAACCACAAGCTGAAAAGTTAATGTATATGTACTCTAAGTCTTATTACATGATGAAAGACTATCACTTGTCTGGTTATCAGTTTGAGCGTTTTGAAAGCAGTTACCCTAGAAGTGAAAAAGCCGAAGAAGCTTCGTTTTTGTCAGCAAAAAGTTTCTATATGCTGTCTCCAGTTTATAGTAAAGAACAAAAAGAAACTTATGAAGCATTAGATAAACTTCAAATCTTTATTTCTAAATATCCTAATTCTGAATACTTACCAGAAGTAAACGAAATGGTAAAGGAGTTGGATTACAAATTAGAAAAGAAGGCGTATGAAATCGCAAAACAATACAACAAAATAGCTTATTATGACGCTTCAGATTATGAAGCAGCTATAAAAGCTTTTGATAATTTTTTAATAGATTACCCAGGAACTAGTTTTAGAGAAGATGCTATGTTTTATCGTTTAGATTCAGCATTTACTCTAGCGATCAATAGTGTAAGAATTAAAAAAGAAGCACGTTTAAATACTGCTGTTGCCTATTACAATTCTTTTATTAAGTTTTATCCTGAGTCTGAACATGCAGAAGCAGCCAATAAAATGAACGAAGAATTACAAACAGAATTAGAGACATTCAAAGTAAAAAGTTAATTATTAAGATAATGGATTTAAAGAAAACCAATGCTCCTGTTACAACTGTAACTTATGACAGAAATGAAATTGACGCTCCAACAAGTAATATTTACGAAGCTATTTCTGTAATTTCAAAAAGAGCTGAACAAATTAACACTGACATTCGTAGAGAACTTATCGATAAGCTTGAGGAGTTTGCAACCTACAATGATAGTCTTGAAGAAATTTTTGAAAACAAAGAGCAAATAGAGGTGTCTAAGTTTTATGAAAAATTACCTAAGCCTCATGCACTAGCTGTTCAAGAATGGTTAGATGACAAAATTTATTTCAGAAATACTGAAGACAACAATCAGGAATAAGATTTAAGATGTCAATATTAAGCGGCAAAAATATATTACTTGGCATCACTGCTGGTATTGCTGCTTATAAAACAGCTAACCTTGTAAGGTTATTTATAAAAGCAGGCGCAAACGTAAAGGTCGTTATGACGCCTGCTTCTAAAGACTTCATTACACCTTTAACACTTTCTACATTATCAAAAAATCCAGTTCATTCTTTATTTACAAATGAAGAGGATGACAATGCTGTGTGGAATAATCATGTAGAACTTGGGCTTTGGGCAGATATTTTTGTGATAGCTCCTGCAACAGCCAACACCATGTCTAAAATGACTAATGGTACTTGCGACAATTTACTTTTGGCTACTTATCTTTCAGCTAAATGTCCTGTGTATTTTGCTCCTGCTATGGATTTGGATATGTACAAACATCCATCTACAGTGCAGTCTTTTAAGGCTTTAAAATCTTTTGGAAACATAATGATTCCTGCAACAAGCGGCGAACTTGCAAGTGGTCTTGTAGGGGAAGGTCGTATGGCTGAACCAGAAGATATTGTTGACTTTATTGAAAAAGATATTTTAAACAAACTACCACTTTGTGGAAAAAAAGTATTGGTTACTGCTGGACCAACGTATGAAGCTATAGATCCTGTTCGCTTTATAGGTAATCATTCTAGTGGTAAAATGGGTTTTGAAATAGCCAAAGCTGCAGCAAACCTAGGAGCTGAGGTCATATTAGTGTCAGGACCTAGTCATGAAACAGTATCTAGTAGTTTAATAAAATTAATACGAGTTACCAGTGCTTCTCAAATGTATACTGAAGTGCATGATTATTTTGGTAATGTTGATATTGCAGTGCTTTCGGCTGCAGTTGCAGATTACAGGCCAAAAAATGTTGCAGACCAAAAAATAAAAAAGAAAGAAGCAACGTTTAGCATAGAGTTAGAAAAGACTAAGGATATATTAGCTTCATTAGGAGCTATTAAAACCAAACAGTTTTTAGTTGGCTTTGCATTGGAAACAAATAACGAGTTAGAACATGCAAAAGGAAAATTAAAAGCTAAGAATTTAAATTTAATTGTATTAAATTCGTTAAACGATAAAGGAGCAGGTTTTGGAGGTTCAACAAATAAAGTTACTTTTATAACTAATGAAGACCAAATCATTGCCCAAGAGCTAAAGTCTAAAACACAAGTAGCTGAAGACTTAATGAATCAAATATTAAAACAACTCAATGCGTAACTTTCTTTATATCTTATTTTTATGTTTCGGTTTAAATGTTACTGCTCAAGAACTTAATTGTAACTTGGTAGTTAACGCGCAACAAACTGGTAACGAAAATGTTCAGGTGTTTAAAACTTTAGAAAGACAATTAACAGAGTTTGTAAACAACACAACTTGGACAGATAAGAATTTTAAACCACAAGAACGCATCAATTGTAGTATGGTAATCAATATTTTAGATTACAATAGCGATGTGTTTAATGCGACGTTGCAAGTGCAATCGTCACGTCCTGTTTTTAATTCAACCTATAGTACTCCAGTTTATAATTTTAACGATAAGAATTTTACATTTAGATATCTTGAGTTTCAAAACTTAGTATTTAATCCTAATCAGTTTGAATCTAATTTGGTATCGGTTTTAGCATACCATATTTATATGATTCTAGGTTTAGATGCTGATACTTTTGAGCAAAATGGAGGTGATGAATATTACAGACAAGCGCAAACTATTTTAAACTATTCGCAGCAAGAAAACTTTAAAGGTTGGAAGCTAGAAGATGGTCAGCAAACACGCTTTGTTTTAATAGACAATATTTTATCTCCAATGTTTAAAGAATTCAGAAATGTGATGTACGCTTATCATATGGAAGGATTAGATAAAATGCATAGAAACGCAAAATCTTCAAAAGAGGAAATAGCTTCGGTTATAGAAGAGTTAAAAGCTATGAATAGCAGACGTCCTAATTCTTTTCTTATGCGTGTGTTTTTTGATGCAAAATCCGAAGAAATTCAAGACATTTTTTCAGGTGGACCAAGTGTAAACATTACTGAGGTAATCACATCACTTACTAGAATAGCTCCTATGCATGCTTCAAAATGGAGAAACATAAAATACTAGACACTTTAAAAAAGTGGTACTAGTATAGATTTTTGTTGAAACTTTAGCTTACAATACATTGCTTACATCACTATCCATAAAAAATTACGCTTTAATTGATAACCTTCAGGTTAATTTCAATAATGGGCTTACCATAATTACTGGTGAAACAGGAGCAGGAAAATCAATACTGCTTGGAGGTTTGTCTTTAGTGCTTGGTAAAAGAGCCGATTTGAGTAACGTTAAAGACGCATCAATAAAATGTGTTATTGAAGCCACTTTTGATGTTGCTAATTACGATCTAAAATCGCTTTTTAAAGAAGAGGACTTAGATTACGAACCATTAACCATTGTACGTCGCGAAATATTGCCTTCAGGCAAATCTAGAGCATTTATAAACGATACACCTGTAAACTTAGATAGTTTGCAAACCTTAGGCGAACATCTTTTAGATATTCATTCGCAACATCAAACCTTACAGTTAACCAATGACGATTTTCAGTTTCAGGTTATAGATGCATTGGCAGATAACGCTAAGTTGCTTTCAGAATATTCTAACCAACTTTCAACATATAAATCGCTAAAACGAGAATTAACTCAATTGCAAGAGCAAAAAAACGAGTTTACCAAAGAGCTAGATTATAACCTGTTTCTTTTAAAAGAATTAGAAGCAGCAAAGTTGGAAGACGACGACTTGGAAACTATAGAGGAAGAGTATGAAACGCTTAATAATATAGAGGAGATAAAAGATAAACTTTCGGCATCTTATCAATTGTTAAGTAATGAAGATATTGGTGTTATTAGCAATTTAACAGAACTCAAAAATCAGTTTGCTAAAATTTCAGAATATTCGGCAAACTATAAAGCTATTTTTGAAAGAATCAACAGTAGTTTAATAGAGTTAGATGATGTCTTTTCAGAAATTGAAACAGCTCAAGATCAGCTAGAAGATGACCCTAACCGATTAGAAGTAGTGAATGCTAAACTGCAAGTGCTTCATAATCTAATGCAAAAGCATATTGTGTCTAATGTTTCTGAATTAATTTCTATTCGAGAAAACCTTAAGGAAAAAGTATCTGTAACTGAGAATATGGATACTCAAATTGTTGCTATTGAAAAGAAACTTAAAACGATTGAACAACAATTAAATCAACTCGCTAAGGATATTCATAAAACACGAGAAAACGCAATACCAACCTTAACTGAGCAATTAGAAGCTATTTTAGGAAGTTTAGGAATGCCAAATGCTAAATTTAAAGTAGAGTTAAAGCTGGTAGATAAATTCCTTTTAAACGGAAAAGATGAATTGAGCTTTTTGTTTTCAGCCAATAAAGGTGGTCAATTTAATGAACTTAAAAAAGCAGCATCAGGAGGAGAGTTATCTCGTATTATGCTTGCTATAAAGTCAATTTTATCAAAATATACGCAATTACCAACCATAATGTTTGATGAGATAGATACAGGAGTTTCAGGGGAAATTTCAAATAAAATGGGATCTATTATGCAGCAAATGAGTAAAACAATGCAAGTGTTTACCATAACACATTTACCGCAAATAGCATCAAAAGGAGATACACACTTTAAAGTCTTTAAAGAAGATGTTGATGAGGTAACCCAAACGCAGTTAAAAAAGTTAACTTCAGAAGAACGTATTGTTGAAATAGCACAAATGCTTGGAGGCGCAACCCTTTCAGATTCGGCTTTAGAGCATGCAAAACAATTATTAAATTAAGATAATGTGAAAAGCAAGTATTATTTATTAGTCTCTTGTTGTGTGGCTTTAATGGTATTAAGTAGCTGCAATAACGATCCTTGTGATGTAGCGCATACAGTTGTAGATGGCGAGTGTATACCTGATTATGTCTTTCCTCAGAATGAAAACCTAATATCAGGAGATCGATTTTACCACACCCAATATGGAGTTATTACCTTTAAAGACGATAATTGGTATAATGATAGAGGAAGTATTATTGCAGAATTGAACACTAAAAAGCAGTAATACATTTAAAGTTTTATTAATTTTGAATTTAATATTGATAAAACCTAAATAGGTAATCAAATACCAACTAAATTATAAATATTCAAAAAACTAGTAATATGTCATATAACTTATTAAAAGGAAAAAAAGGAATTATTTTTGGCGCATTAGACCCAAACTCAATAGCTTGGAAAACAGCAGAGCGCGTTCATGAAGAAGGCGGAACATTTGTGCTTACCAACGCACCAATTGCTATGCGAATGGGACAAATAAATGAACTTGCCGAAAAAACAGGTTCAGAGATTATTCCTGCAGATGCCACATCAATTGAGGATTTAGAAAATTTAGTGTCAAAATCAATGGAGATTTTAGGCGGAAAGATTGATTTTGTTTTGCATTCTATTGGAATGTCTGTAAACGTGAGAAAAGGAAAAGCTTATACTGATCAAAATTACGATTGGACTCAAAAAGGAACCGATGTTTCTGCAATGTCATTTCATAAGGTAATGCAAACATTGTATAAAGCAGATGCAATGAATGAATGGGGAAGTATAGTAGCCTTAACATATATGGCTGCACAACGTGTGTTTCCAGACTATAATGATATGGCAGACAATAAAGCCTATTTAGAAAGTATAGCGCGTAGTTTTGGGTATTTCTTCGGAAGAGATAAAAAAGTAAGAGTAAACACTATTTCGCAATCACCAACACCAACAACAGCAGGTCAAGGTGTAAAAGGGTTTGATGGTTTTATTGCTTATGCTGATAAGATGTCGCCTTTAGGAAACGCCACAGCTTTAGACTGTGCTAACTATACAGTCACTTTATTTAGTGATTTAACCAAACGAGTAACGCTTCAAAACTTATTTAACGATGGAGGATTTAGCAATATGGGCGTAAGTGATGCAATTATGGAAAAATTTGTTGAATAAATAACATACATAATTTTAATATATACAATTAAAAAGAAGAAGGGCTTTTGGCTCTTCTTCTTTTTTTATACAATCGCTTGATTTTTAAGTAACTGTTTTTCGTCGATTTTTTTAGTTTTTAATCGATTAGAATTGAGAGTAGTTTCTTAACAGAAAATTAATCAATACATTTATGCATTAACGTTTTATTAACTATTAATTAAAATTACAAATTATGAAAAAAATTACTTTTAGCTTATTTATTTTGTGTTGTTTTGCTTTTTCGTGGCAGGGGATGGCGCAAGTAAACATTAGCGAAGATTTTGACTCAGGAACACCTACAGGTTGGACAGACTCATATGGTAACACATCTAGTGCAGCTTGTTCTGGTAATTCTGAAAGGGATAATTTATGGAGTTCAAGTACTACAGGTAACTTAACAACACCTAATTTAGTTGGAGCTTCCAATGCTACCGATTTAAATATTAGTTTCGATTATAAAATTTTAGATTATAGTTTTTCTACACCAACAGACGCTACACCTGAAGGTTGGGGAACCGCTGAGTTACAATACTCTACAGATGATGGAGTAAACTGGACAACAATTTTAACTATTGACGATGCTAATCATGTTGTGTCTACCGATTGTGCAACAATGACAGCAACTGTTCCTGCAGCAAGTTTACCAACAGGATCTGATGTGAAATTACAAATAGCAAATACATGGGTGTCAGGGGATTATTATTTTTATGTTGACAATTTTGTTGCTCAACAAGATTTAGGTTGTACTCAGGCAGTAGTTAGTTCTTCTACTGTAGTTGAAAATTGTGGAGATTCTACATTTACTATTGATGTAGTGGTATCTGATTTAGGAGATGCAACAACAATTACAGATGGGACAACACCTCAACCTATAGCAGCTTCAATGACTTTTGGACCTTATGCTTCGGGAACCGATGTAACTTTAGATGTGGTGCATAGTGTTGCAGCATGTGATTACACATTAGGAACTTATACTTACATTTGCCCACCAGCAAACGACTCTTGTGCAGGTGTGATTGATTTAGGAACACAAACAAGTCCATTAACAGCTTCAACTGTAGGAGCTAATAATAATTTTGTGGTAGATTGTTTAACAAATACTAGTGCACCAGATGTTGTTTATTCTATTTTAGTACCTAATGGAAGTACATTAGATATCGGTCAGACTTCAAATGCTTATGATTCTAAGCATAGATTAGCTTATGGAGGATCTTGTCCTGGTGATACATTAATTGCATGTACTGATGATCCTGATACTGAAACATTGTCTTGGACTAATACTACAGGTTCAGACCAAACAGTATATTGGGTACAATCTGCTTATTCAACAGGAAGTGGAGAGTATACTTTAGCTTGGAGTGTATATTCTTGTACACCTCCAGCGGCAACATATACAGTTGTTAACGATTGTGATGTAAGTGGTGGATTCTTAATTGATGTAGATGTTACAGATATGGGTAGCGCAACATCTTTAACAGTATCTGATGATCAAGGATCAACTCCTGAACCTGTTACAGGTACAGGTGTTGTTCAGTTTGGACCTTATGCTAACGCTACAGATGTAGTTATAACTGTTGGGCATGATCAAGATGGTTTATGTGACATAATGAGTGGTACTTTAACTCAAGAAGCTTGCCCTCCTGCAAATGATGAATGTTCAGGTGCTATAGAATTAACAGTTGAAGGAGAAATAGCAGATTTACCTTCTGCAACTCAAATTCCAGGAACAATTGCAGAAGCAACAGACTCAGGTATTGCAGCACCTACAGGTACAGCTAATGATGATGTTTGGTATAGCTTTACAGCAACTGCAACAGATATAAATATTGATGTAACTGATGATTTTGATGGAGTTATCCAGTTATTTTCAGGAGATTGTAATAACCTTACCTCAATTGAATATGATGACTATGACAGTACTTATGGAAATCCAAGAATAAGTCGTACTGACTTTGTTGTAGGACAAACATATTATGTAAGAGTATATTACTATTATTCTGGAACACCAACTTCATCAGATTTTACAATAGCTCTATGGTCTACTTCTGAAGTTTTATCGGTAGGTGATGTAGAAGAGAATAGTCAATTTACATATTTCCCTAACCCAGTTAATGATAAATTAACGCTTAACGCTCAAAGCAACATTCAAAATGTTGCAGTATATAATATGTTAGGGCAAGAAGTAATAAACGCTTCTCCAAACACATTAGATGCTGAGGTTGATATGGTAAATCTTAATAGTGGTGCTTATTTTGTTAAAGTAACAATTGATAATGCTACAAAAACTATTAGAGTTATAAAAAACTAAATAGTTTTTAAATAAAAAGAAGAAAAGCCTTAGCTAAATAGCTAGGGCTTTTCTTTTTTTAGTACTTTTAAAATTAAACACTTATATAAATGAAAAAAAACATTTTATCTTTTAAAATAGTATTTCTAATGAGTGTAATTGTTTACTCTCAAACATATTTTTCAGACCAAGCTTCTAATATCGGATTAGGTTTTAGTAGTGGTAATACTCCTTTTGGTAGTGGAATAACTTTTTATGATTATGATAATGATGGTTGGGACGATATAACTTTGGCTTCTCAAGCTGGAACTGCTTTACGCTTTTTTAAAAATGTTAATGGCGTTTTTGTTGAAGAAGTGCTAATTGTGCCAAAAATAAACTCACAATCAAAGCAAACAAATTGGGTTGATATTGATAATGATGGAGATAAAGACCTTTATGTGACAAGTAACGTGTCAGGAAATAGGCTTTTTGTTAATAACGGAAGTATGAGTTTTCACGAAGTTACTTCAACTTGTGGTTTACCAACTAATAATATTTTTACTTATGGTGCATCTTGGGGAGATTATAATAACGATGGCTACCTTGATGTTTTTTTAAGTAATAGAGATGTTACAGGTGTAGTGCCAAATTATTTGTATAAAAATAATGGTGATGGAACATTTGTAAATGTAAGTAATCTTGTAGGTATACTAGAAGTTAGTGATTTATCTTTTTGCTCTGCTTTTTTTGATTATGATAAAGATGGTTGGCAAGACATTTACGTGTCTAACGATAGAGTAGATAACCCAAATGTACTTTATAAAAACAATGGAGACGGTACTTTTACTGATGTTAGTGTTAACACAGGTACTAATCTTTACATCGATGCTATGTCTGTAACAATAGATGATTATAATAATGACGGTTGGTTAGACATTTATGTAACAAATACACCAAGTGGAAATGTGTTATTACAAAATAATAATGGAGAGACGTTTACCAATGTTGCTTCAACAACAGGAGTCCTTTTTAATAGCATAGGTTGGGGAGCAGTTTTTTTGGATGCTGAAAATGATATGGATTTAGACTTGTATGTAAGTGGAGAATTTAATGGTTCAGTACCAGGTTTTTTATCGGCAGCTTTTTATGAAAATAATGGTAGTGGCTTTTTTAGTATTCCTACCAATGTTGGTTTTGTTAATGACTACAGAAAAAGTTTTTCTAACGCAATTGGAGATATTGATAATGATGGGTTTCCTGATATTGCTGTGAATAACATTAATAATGAAAATATATTTATTTGGGAAAACCAAACAGTTTCAAGTAATAATTGGCTAAAAGTAAAACTTCAAGGAACAGTTAGTAATAGAGATGGTATTGGTTCTTTAATTGAAATTTCAATTAATGGAGAAAAGCAATATAGATATACACTTTGTGGAGAAGGTTATCTCTCTCAAAACACAGGGACCGAAATTTTTGGACTTGCAGATAATACAGTTGTTGATTATGTAAAAGTTACATGGTTAAGCGGTATTGTTGATGTTATTAATAATGTAAATGCAAATCAAGTTTTAGAGATTATAGAAGGTGAAAACTCGCTGTCTAAAAATGATAATGAGTTTTTAGATTTTAATTATAATAATCCAGTATCTGACTATTTAAAGATAAACTCACAAAACAACTTAAATAAAGTTTCAATTTTTAATATGTTAGGGCAAGAACTGTTAACTAAAACACCAAATTCTTCAAAAGTAATTATAGATGTAACTGGTTTAATAAAAGGAGTATACTTGGTAAAAGTCTTGACTAGTGAAAGAACTGAAAAGACAATTAAGGTAGTAAAAAAATAATCTATTTTAAATACAACCTAATATAAAAAATAGACTTAAATAGTGTTGTGTGATAATCAAAAGTGTTTTCAACTAAGAAAAAAGTATTTTATCTAAGTTTCGAACTTTAAAACAAGGGTTTAATCTTTTTTTAATATTTTTAAGGAGTTATTAATCTAATTATAAATGAAATATGAAAAAAATTACTTTACTACTCTTTACAATTGCTATTAGTTCATTTACACTAAATGCACAGCATACATTTTCAACTGTTCCTGGGCCTGTGAACGTAGCAGAAGGTTCACCAGTTACTTTAAACATCAATGATATGGTAAATTCAGCATCTGTACCTGCTGGGTCATATTTGTCTTACACTGTCACTCTTGATTGGGCTGCAGGAGGAGGAGGCCCTTGGTCAAATGAAGCTGAGGTTAGAGCTTTAACAGCGGCAGGGGCAACCAGTTTATCACCAGCAACTTCTGGTGCTGCAAGTAATGGTACATCAACTACAATGACTTTTGAAGGAATTTTTAGTGATTTTTATGATCCAACGGTAGATGGAACACTTGATATTGTTCTTTTTCAAACATATGATTCTACTGATGCCAATTTCTCTAATATTGTAGTTACAATTGATGCATACACACCACCACCACCACCAGCTACTGTAGCTACAATTACTATTGGTTCAGCACAATGCGGTGTAGCACAAACCACAACTAATGCTTATGACCCTGGTGTGTCAGACGTAAATTGGATTGAATTTGTATACGATGGAACTTGTGATGCTCTTACTTTTGATACATTTTCTTCGGTATTAGAAGATACAGAAATAGGACTATATGATAGTGATGGGATTTTTATAGACTCTAATGATGATGCTCCTTCAGGAGGATTGTTAAGTGAACTTAGTATATCTAGTTTAGCTGCTGGTACTTATTATATTGCTGTTGGAGGTTATGATATAACATTTGGACCAATATCTTTTAATGCTACTTCTGATGAAACTGAAGTGAATGATATCACTGTTAATGTTTTGGCAGATGCTCCTTTATCTTTAGATAATGTAGATGCCTTTGATAACTTTTCTTATTTCCCTAACCCAGTTAAAAATGAGTTGAATTTAAAAGCTCAAAGTAATATCCAAAATGTATCTATTTACAACATGTTAGGACAAGAAGTTGTTAGAACTGCTCCTAATAGTTTACAAAGTGAAGTTAGCATGAGCAACTTAAGTAATGGTGCTTACTTTGTAAAAGTTACTATCAATGATGTAACTGAAACTATCAGAATTATAAAGCAATAAAAATATAAAATATTGTATTTCAAAAGCCACCAATTAGGTGGCTTTTGTGTTTAGTTTAATTACCTTTGTGGTATATGAATACACTTGATTTTTCATTTATAATACCAGTATTTAATAGACCTGATGAGGTTAATGAGCTTTTAGAAAGCATTACTTTGTTAGAAGGCGATTTTAGCTTTGAAATAGTTATTGTAGAAGATGGTTCTAATATTGACTGTAAAGCAATAGTAGCATCTTATATTGACAGATTGAATATTTCCTATTACTTTAAACCTAATTCAGGACCTGGAGATTCTAGAAACTTCGGGATGAAAAAGGCAAAGGGAAATTACTATATCATATTAGATTCAGATTGTTTATTGCCTAAACATTACTTACTAGCGGTTAAAAATAGTCTAGATAACGAATTTGTAGACTGTTTTGGAGGTCCTGATGCGGCTCACCATTCGTTTACATCACTGCAAAAAGCTATAAACTTTGCTATGACTTCTTTTATTACTACTGGTGGAATAAGAGGAGGAAAGACAAAAGTAGATAAGTTTCAACCACGAAGTTTTAATATGGGACTGTCTAAGGCTGCATTTGAAGCTTCAGGAGGGTTTGGTGTAATTCATCCAGGTGAAGACCCTGATTTGTCAATACGGTTAATTAATTTAGGTTTTAAAACTAAATTGATTAATGAGGCATTTGTATATCACAAACGCCGAATTTCTTGGTCTAAATTTTACAAGCAAGTCAATAAGTTTGGGTTGGTTAGACCTATTTTAAACCAATGGCATCCTAAAACAGCAAAACTCGTTTATTGGCTGCCAACATTGTTTTGCTTAGGTTTTTTAGCTTCAATAGTTTTGTTTGGTTTAGGAATTGACTTAGGACTAAAATTATATGCTTTATATTTTATAGTAGCCTTTATTTTAGCATTAATTAGCTCCAAAAGTTTGGTTGTAGCTATACAAGCTATTATTGCAATAGCAATACAGTTTTTTGGTTATGGTTATGGGTTTTTAAAGTCTACTTTAGCTTTAAAGTTTACCAAGAAAACTCCAGAGCAGGTATTTCCTCATTTATTTTTTATACATGGTTAGTAAACTAAAACATAAACTGCTAAAGTCAATAAAGAGTAAAAAACTCAATGTGTTTGGGTTGTTTCTGCTTTTAGCATTTTTGTTTTTGGTAATTTCAAAACTATCCAGAGAGTATACTGAGTCGGTTAATTTTGCAATTAAATTTTCTAATGTTCCTGAGCATTATGTGTTAACAAAAAATGACTCAGCCAATGTAAATGTAGTGATGAACTCTCATGGGTTTAATTTAATGCCTTTATACTTTTCAGATCATTCTTTAAAAGTAGATTTTGAAAAAGATCTAAGCTTGGTTGACGACCATTATATTTGGGTACCTAATGCAACTGTCCATAATATAAAACCTCAGTTAGGAGATAAAGTTGAGGTTGTATCAATTAAACCAGATACTTTAAAGTTTTCGTTTCAAACGTTAGCAGTTAAAAAAGTACCTGTTGTTGTAGATTCTAAAATTTCATTCTCTTCAGGGTATGATTTACTAAACGGTTTAACGGTTTCTCCAGATTCAATAAACGTTATTGCGCCTCAAAATGTAATTGATAACATAGAGTTTATAAACACTAAATCTCTAACTTTAAAAGAGGTAAAATCTAATATCAACTCAACAGTTAATGTGGTTTTACCTAAGGTTGATTATAACATCAAACTATCAGAAAATAATGTCACAGTAACTGGAGACGTCGAAAAATTTACTGAAGGTACAATAGAAGTACCGTTGAATATAAATAATACGCCTAATAATGCCACAGTAAATTTTTTCCCTAAAACCGTATCTGTATTGTATTATTTACCTTTAAAAAACTTTAAAGAAATTAAATTACAAGATTTTAGAGTAGAATGTGATTACAATGAAGTTTCAGGAAGCAATCGTACGTTCTTAACGCCTAAAATTACTAGGTTACCTAATGTGGTTAAAAATGCCAAAATAAAACAAAGCAAAGTAGATTTTATCTTAGTAGAATGAAAATTGTAGGTCTTACAGGTGGTATTGGTAGTGGGAAAACAACAGTTGCTAAATTGTTTTCTGAATTAGGTGTGCCTATTTATATCGCTGATGTTGAAGCTAAAAAATTAATGAATAGGTCTAAGGTTATCCGCAGAAAGTTGATTGCGCTTTTTGGTGAAAAGGCTTACACTAACGAAGGCTTAAATAGACCTTATATTGCTTCAAAAATATTTAATAATAAAGAACTGCTAGAGCAAATGAATGCTATTGTGCATCCAAAAGTAGGTGCGCACTTTAAGCGTTGGCTTAAAAAGCAGAATGGCGCGTATGTTATTAAAGAAGCAGCTATCATTTTTGAAGAAGGTATGCAATCTCAATACGATTGTATCGTTTTGGTTACTGCAGATTTAGAAGAACGCATAAATCGTGTGTTACAACGTGATAATACTTCAAGAGAAAAAGTTTTGGCAATAGTCAATAACCAGTTAAGTGACGAAGAAAAAATTAAAAAATCTGATTTTGTGATAGTTAATAACAGTATTAAAGACACAAAAGCTCAGGTTTTAAAAATTCACAAATCATTGATAAAGTAAGTCAACAACTCAAATTTTAACATTTTTGTTAATGTAAGGTTAAAGGGTACAAAAACTAAATGTTAAAATCTTAAATTTGAACGATGGGCAAAAAGCTATTCATTTTAATGGTGGTTTTAATGAGTTTATCACTCATAGGGATTATTTTCGTTCAAGCATATTTTATTAATAATACGCTTATAAATGAAAAAAATCAGTTTACCTTAAACGTAAAACGGTCGTTAAGTTTTGTTTCAAAAGCAATTGAAGACAAAGAGTTCGCTGTTTTTGATAATAAACTTCAAGAGTTTATAGAAAAAGGAGGTAAGCCTGATACTACAGCACTGTCTGAAATAATCCTTAAGTATCAAGATAACGCTAATAACGAAACCGTAATTTTTAGAAACGGTATTTTAGAAGAAAGCTATAAAATCCCATCATTGTTCTTTGAAATAGGTTTAGATAGTATAAGTTTAAACAGGGTACATAGCAATCAAGAAACAAAAGTATACAGCAATAATAATTTAACAGGAGAATTTAAGATTAGTCCTGAAAAATCATTTCAAAATATACAATCTATGTCGCCTTTGCAGCAAGCACATTTTATTGCAGCTACAAGAGAGCGTTTTAAAAATATTCCGGTTTATAAACGAATTACCAGCGAAGAGGTTTCAGGGTTTTTAAAAAAGCAACTTAAAAATAATGGTATTGATATCAATTTTGAGTTTGCTATTTATGATAAAGATTTGGCTACCAAAGTACAGTCTGATGATTTTGAAGTATCGAGTGCTACACTTGGTGTTCCGGTATTTTTAGATAATAATGGAGAAAGTGATTATAGACTTTATGTAGATTTTCCTGAGCGTAATAAGTTTTTGTTTTCAACCATTTTAAAAATGTTGTTGCTTTCAATAATCTTTACAACAATTATTATTGTGGCATACTCAAGTGCTGTTTATCAGTTGATAAAGCAACGTAAAATATCACAGATAAAAACAGACTTTATCAATAACATGACGCACGAATTTAAAACGCCAATAGCAACAATTAATTTGGCTTTAGATTCAATAAAAAACCCAAAAATAATTGGCGACCAAGAAAAGGTGATGCGCTATTTGGGAATGATAAAAGACGAAAACAAGCGTATGCATGCCCAAGTTGAAAACGTTTTGCGTATATCTAAACTAGAAAAGAATGAACTTAACATTAGTAAGGATAGAGTAAAGTTGCACGACTTAGTAGAAGACGCAATTACACATGTAGAGTTGATAGTTGAAGATAGAAAAGGTTATGTAAAAACGCATTTAGAAGCTGCTAAATCATCTGTCTTAGCTAATGAAAGTCATTTTACCAATGTTATTGTAAACATTCTGGATAACGCTATAAAATATAGTGACGATGCACCAAAAATAGATGTGTATACAGAAAATGTAGGCAATAACATACTATTAAAAATAGCCGACCAAGGTAACGGAATGTCTAAACAAGTTCAAAAACGTGTTTTTGAAAAGTTTTATAGAGAGCATACAGGAAATGTTCATAATGTAAAAGGTCATGGTTTAGGTTTGGCTTACGTAAAAAGAATAGTAGAAGACCATCAAGGTCATATATCAGTAGAAAGTGAAAAAGGAAAAGGTAGTGTATTTACAATTAAGCTGCCACTAATATCATAATTATGGAAGAACTAAATAAGAAAATTCTATTAGTAGAAGACGATCCAAATTTTGGGACTGTATTAAAGGATTACTTAACCATGAACGAATATACAGTTGTTCATGCTAAAAACGGAATGGAAGGTTTTGAGAAATTTAAAAAAGACGATTTCGATTTATGTATTCTTGATGTCATGATGCCTTACAAGGATGGATTTACACTTGCTAAAGAAATTCGCGAAAAAAACGCTGATGTTCCAATCATTTTCTTAACTGCTAAAGCTATGAAAGAAGATGTTTTAAAAGGATATAAAGTAGGAGCAGACGATTACCTAAACAAGCCTTTTGATAGTGAAGTATTGCTTATGAAAATTAAAGCAATTATGCAGCGTAAAGCAACTGACTCTGTAGCTGATAGCAAACAATTTGAATTTAAGATTGGTAAGTTTGACTTAAACTCTAAATTACGTTTCTTAAAATTTAATGGAGGAGAACCAGTTAAGCTTTCTCCAAAAGAAAACGAATTATTACGTTTATTGGCTTTACATGAAAACGATTTAATGCCAAGAGAATTAGCGTTGACCAAGATATGGAGAGACGACAACTACTTTACATCCAGAAGTATGGATGTTTACATAGCTAAACTACGTAAGTACTTAAAACCTGACGAAAATGTTGAAATTTTAAACATACATGGAGAAGGGTTTAGGTTGGTTGTCAATCAAAACGCATAAATTATATAAGAAAGCCTATCGATTTTGATAGGCTTTTTTTTTATGATTTTATATTACGTTCAATTGTAGCTATGATCTCTTTGACATTGGTTTGGTAGTCAAACCAAAAGGTGTCCTTATTCTTTTTAAACCAAGTTAATTGGCGTTTTGCAAAACGTCTTGTGTTCTTTTTTATTTCAGAAATGGCAAAGTCTAAAGTCCATTCGCCATTAAAATAATTGAAAAGCTCTTTATAGCCTACTGTGTTTAATGCGTTTAAATGCTGTTTTGGTATCAAAGCTTTAGCTTCTTCTAGAAGGCCTTCTTTAACCATAATATCTACACGAGAGTTTATTCTATTATAAATTATCTCTCTGTCAGCAGTAAGTCCTATTGAAATGGTTTTAAACTGTCGCTGCTTTTTGTCTTTGTTCAAAAAAGAAGAGTAGGGTTTGCCCGAACCAATGCAAACTTCTAAAGCTCTTATCACTCTATGCGGATTCTCAATGGCTATGGTGTTATATGCGTCAAGGTCTAATTCTTTTAATTGTTCTTGTAAGGTAATTAGTCCTTTAGTTTCTAGTACTGTGTTAAGTTGTTCTCTAATTTCTGGTTTTACATTAGGAAACTCATCCAAACCTTTGGTAACAGCATCAACATAAAGACCAGAACCACCAGCCATAATAACAACATCATGTGTTTGGTATAATTCAGAAAGTTTTGTAATAGCATCAACCTCAAAAGCACCTACATTATAGTTGTCTTCAATACTTTTATGATGAATAAAATGGTGTTTTGCTGCGCTCAATTCGTCTGCTGTTGGAGCAGCAGTACCTATATGCATTTCTTTAAAAAATTGTCTAGAATCAGCCGATACTATTTCGGTATTAAAATGTGTAGCTAGTTTAATACTTAAAGCGGTTTTGCCAATAGCAGTAGGACCAACAATGGAGATTAGATATTTACTCATGTTCTAGCTTATTGCCACAGTTGTAGCAAAAATCGGCTTTTTGCTTATGGTCGTCAACACCACAATTAGGACAAGGATAATCTTTTTCTAAAGTAAATAACCCTTTTTTCTTTCTGTTTTGAGCAAATTCAGCAGTAACAATTCCTGTAGGAACAGCAATGATACCATAACCCAAAATCATGATTAGCGAAGCAATAACCTGACCTGTTGGAGTAACAGGATGTATATCTCCATAACCAACAGTTGTTAGTGTTACAATACACCAATAGATACTCACAGGAATACTTGTAAAACCATTAACCTCGCCTTCAATAACATACATTAATGAACCTAAAAGCACACAAACTACGAGTACAAAATAGATGAAAACAATTATTTTAGTTCTACTTGTTTTAATGGCTAAACGAAGCTCTGAGGCTTGACCAGTAAAGTGTACTAAGTTTAAAATTCTGAAAATACGCAAAAGCCTTAATGCTCTTACTACGGATAAAATTTGTGCACCACCAAAAAAGAACGATAGGTACATTGGTAGAATTGCTATAAAGTCGATAATTCCATAAAAACTAAAAATGTATTTAGATGGTGTTTTAATAGAAATAATTCTGAGGATATATTCAATAGTGAAAAATACCGTTATGACCCATTCACAAATTAAAAGCACGTTGTGATACCTTTCGTCAACAGAGTCAACGGTTTCTAGCATCACCATAAGAACACTTAGTAAAATTAGACCAAGCAGGACAATATCAAAAGCTTTTCCTGCTACAGTGTTGGTGCCATAAATTATGATGTGCACCTTTTGTCTAAAAATATCAAATTTTGATTTCACTTTTATTATCTATTGACGCTAAATACCAAATCTACAAAATTATAGTTGAATGATTTTTAGGTTCTTGTTTTTTCGTAAGTAGTTTTGAATAATATGCTGAGAGTCTCTATTGTTTTCCATTGGAGTGATTAAAGACTCTAATACATCCATATTAGTAATTTGATAGTTTAAATTGAAGTGTCCTAAACCGTTGAACAATCCATTTTTTATCAATACTACGCTACGTTCATCAACTTCTCGTCCTTTATCAATAATAAGCATATTCTTGTTTGTGTAACTGTTTTTATCAATTAATTGCTTTACACGATTGTTGTAGTCAGTAATACTTTCTTCTTGTATACAAGCTCCTGAGCATTGTTTTATAGTATAGTTAAAGCAATTACTTTTTGTTGGATATACACCAGAAAGCTTTTGACAAAGCTGGAATTCTTCAATAGCTTTAAAGATAAAATGTTTTGCACTTTGCTTATTACTAAATGTGGTAATTGCATTTTTTCTACCATCGGCTTTGTCTATAGTTAGGTTAATGTAACCATTGTCATCAGTAAAACTATATAACGCATAATTAAAAATGTGTCTGCGTAAAGCTCTATTAAATAAAGGCTTGTTCTTTTTTATTTCCTGAGATTCTTTTAGTAAGGCAATAAGTTCACTGCCAGTTTCTTCATAAGTTACAGCTGCTGTTTGTAATTGAATTTTTTTAGACTTAGAACTGGTGTTGGTAAAATGCTGGCTAATTCGGTTTTTTATGTTGTTGCTCTTGCCAATGTAAATGATTTCGCCATCTTCATTGTGTATGTAATAGACTCCAGTACTGTTAGGAAGTTCGTCAATTATACGCTTTAAACTAGGTTTTAGTTTTGATTTAGCTTCAACTTGTATTGCATCTTGAACAATAAATTTTTCAAGGTCTTTGGTCAATAACATTTTAAACAACTTTACAGTTGCCATAGCATCACCAGCAGCTCTATGTCTGTCGCTTACAGGTATTCCCAATGATCTGGTAAGTTTGCCTAAGCTATATGATTCTTGACCAGGAATAAGCTTTTTAGATAACTCTACAGTACACAACGTTTTTCGCTTGTAACCAAAACCCAAACGCTTAAATTCAGTTTTTAAAATACGATAATCAAACTGCGAATTGTGAGCAACAATAATACAATCTTCGGTAATTTCAACAATACGTTTAGCAACCTCATAAAACTTAGGAGCATTTTTAAGCATGTTGCTATTAATGCCTGTAAGGTTTACTACAAAAGGTTGAATTTCTCGCTCAGGATTTACAAGACTTATAAATTGATCAACTACTTTATGACCATCAAATTTGTAGATTGCAATTTCGGTTATACCTTCTTCATTGTACTTTCCACCAGTAGTTTCTATGTCGAGTATTGCGTAAATTTGTTAAAAGTTAAAAGTTAAAAGTTAAAAATAGTTTTGCTCACTGCTCACTGCTCACTGTAATTTCTAGCTCCAAATATACTACTTCCAACTCTAATCATGGTACTTCCATTTTTAATGGCAAGCTCATAATCGCCACTCATTCCCATTGAGATGGTTTGTAGGTTACAATTTTCAGTTTGAAGCGGTTTTAATGTTTCAAATGTAGTTTTTAGGTACTGAAACTCTTTTTCAATTTGATTGGTATCTTCAGTAAAAGTTGCCATACCCATTACTCCAGTAATACAAACGTTTTGTAGTGTTGAAAGTGCTTCAGAAGTTATTAATGCTTTAGCGTCGTTTGCAGACATACCAAATTTACTGTCTTCTTCAGCAATTTTAATTTGAAGTAAACAATTAATAGTTCTATTGTGTTTTTGAGCTTGTTTGTTTATTTCTTTAAGTAACTTAAAGCTGTCTACACCATGAATGAGGTTAACAAAATCAGCCATATACTTTACTTTATTTCGCTGAACATGACCAATCATATGCCATTCAATATCTTTTGGCAATTGCTCGTGTTTGTCAACCATTTCCTGAATTTTGTTTTCACCAAAAATGCGTTGACCGCAATTGTAAGCTTCCATAATAGCGCTTACAGGTTTGGTTTTTGAAACAGCTACCAAAGTAACATGTTCAGGAAGTTGAGATTTTAATGTATTTAGTTGTTCTGAAATTGTCATTATTGTTTCAATACTTTTATAAAATGGTTTTAAAACTCATAAATAGTTACACCACTACGTATTTTGGGTTCTATAAACGTACTTTTTGGTGGCATTTTAAGTCCGTCGTCAGCAATTTGCTTCATGTCTTCAATATCCACAGGAATCATACCAAAACCAACAGCAAATTCACCATTGTCAATACAGCTCTTTAAATTAACAATATCTTTTTTTCCGTTGATATAGGTAATTCTAGAATCGTTACGTAAATCGTCAATCCCTAAAATAGGCTGTAGAATGGTTTTATATAAAATTTGAGTATCAAGAGCATCTAACGACGATTTAAAATCATAAAGCGATTTTCTAAGATATAACGAGTAAAACTCACCATCTAGATACATGCTGAAATGATGTTTTTTAGAGGGCTTGTATGGCATAATGCCTCTGTTTTCAATTCGGTAAATAGCATCTAACTGAATTAAAAATTCCTCTTTGGTTAATCCGTTAAGGTCTTTCACAACTCTGTTAAATTCATGAATTTGTAATTCAGATTCAGGAATTAGGTAACTCATAAAATAATTATAAGTTTCAGAGCCATTGTGGTTTGTGCTGTTTTCTTTCAAATCTTTATACAGCAAATAAGACGATGCAGACCTATGATGACCATCAGCAATATACACTGTAGGCATGTTTTTAAACTCCTCTTGAATGGTGTTAATAGTGTCTTGGTTGTCAATCATCCAAAGATAATGTGTGTCTCTGTATGTTGTTGTAAATTCAAACTCAGCGCGTTGTTGCTGTATGTTTGAAATTAAATTTTGAATTGTGCTGTTATCAGGATAGGTGAGGAGTACAGGTTCTGCATTAAAGCCAACCGTTTTTAAATAGTCTTTAAACACATGCTCTCTGTGAACAATAGTGTCTTCGTGCTTTCGTATCACGTTGTTTTCGTAATCTTCAGCACTTGCCGCAGCTACAATACCATTAAAAACCTGACCTTCTCGATTTACAATTTTATAAACGTAAAAACAATTGGTTTGGTCTTGTACAAAAATGTTATCTTCCTTAAACTCTAAATAGCGATTTTTCACCAGTTTATAGCGTTCTATTCCAGAAATTTCCCTGTCGTATTTATACCCTGGATTTACAATATGCAAAAATGAAAACGGATTATAATCCAATCGTGCTTCCCTTTCAGCTTGTGTATAGGTTTGGTAAGAGCGAGATGCCACCAAACTCACTTTGTCTCTTGTAGGACGAACAGCTTTAAAAGGGATTATTTTTGCCATAGTACTTCCTGCGAAAGCAGGAATTTCATTTGTTATTAAATTAAGTGAGTTGTTATGAAAAGATTGCGAAACTTAGTTTTGTAAGTTTCGCAATACTATATAATGTTGTTTTGTTATGCAAACTGCTTCGCAACGGTTTCAGCTTTTCTGCTTTCTGAATAATCATAAAACCCTTCACCAGATTTTACACCTAATTTTCCTGCTTGTACCATGTTTACAAGTAATGGACAAGGTGCGTATTTTGGGTTTTTAAATCCATCATACATAACGTTTAAAATAGATAAACACACGTCTAAACCAATAAAATCAGCTAATTGAAGTGGTCCCATAGGATGTGCCATACCTAATTTCATTACAGTATCTATTTCGGTTACACCAGCAACTCCGTTGTAAAGCGTTTCAATAGATTCGTTTATCATTGGCATTAAAATGCGATTAGCCACAAAACCAGGATAATCGTTAACCTCAACAGGAACTTTTCCTAAGGTTTTTGAGAGTTCCATAATAGTATTGGTAACGTCATCACTAGTGTTATAACCTCTAATAATCTCAACCAATTTCATAATTGGCACAGGATTCATAAAGTGCATACCAATTACTTGCTCTGGTCTTGAGGTTACAGCAGCTATTTGCGTTATGGAAATTGATGATGTGTTTGTTGCTAGAATTGTGTCTTTAGGACAAGCTTCGTCTAGTTGCTTAAAAATATTAAGTTTTAAATCTACATTTTCGGTAGCAGCTTCAACCACTAAGCTCGTGTCTTTAACACCATCAGTAATGCTTGTAAAGGTTGAAATATTGCCTAGAGTTTCTTCTTTTTGAGCTTCAGTAATTTTTTCTTTAGCTACCATTCGGTCTAAGTTTTTAGAGATGGTATCCATTCCTCTTTTAAGTGAAGCTTCACTAATGTCTATTAAGTTTACTTTAAAACCACTTTGAGCAAAAGTATGTGCAATACCATTTCCCATGGTTCCAGCTCCTATGACAGCGACATTTTTCATAAATAAAATTAATTTTTGTTCCTGCGAAAGCAGAAGTATTTGTTATCTGTTAGTTTAAAATAATTAAGAGTTCCATTTAAAACTGCTCAATAATCATTGTAGCTATACGTAAGGCTTCAGTGCCATCGTGTAAGGTTACAACTGGTGTTGTATTGGTAGTGATGGCATGAGCAAACGTTTCTAGTTCGTCTAGTATAGCATTGTTATTGGCAACTTCAGGATTATCAAAATAGATTTGTTTTTTGATGCCTTCAGCATTTTGAAGAATCATATCAAAATCACCTGGAGTTTCAGGTGCATCTTTCATTTTTACGACCTCACATTTTTTCTCTAAAAAGTCCACTGAAATATAAGCGTCTTTTTGGAAAAAGCGTGTTTTACGCATGTTTTTAAGCGATATTCTACTTGCGGTTAGGTTTGCAACACAACCGTTTTCAAACTCTATTCTTGCATTGGCAATATCAGGAGTGTCACTAATTACCGAAACTCCACTTGCCGAAATAGCTTTAACTTTAGATTTTACGACGCTTAAAATAATATCAATATCATGAATCATTAAGTCCAATACCACAGGAACATCAGTTCCTCTAGGATTAAACTCAGCCAAACGATGCGTTTCAATAAACATTGGGTTTTCCAGCTTGTCTTTAATAGCTGTAAACGCTGGATTAAAACGTTCTACATGTCCAACTTGTCCGCGAATATCGTGTTGCGCTAACAACTCTCTTATATGTTCAGCTTCTTCTACAGTATTGGTAATAGGCTTTTCAATAAATATATGTTTGCCTTTAGCTATTGCTTTTTTTGCACAATCATAATGCGAAAGAGTTGGTGTAACAATATCTACCATATCAACCGCATCAATAAGCGCGTCAATAGAATTAAAATATTTATAACCAAACTCAGCTTCTACCTTTTTAGCGTTGTCTTCATCAGCATCATAAAACCCTACAAGGTCATATTTTTCAGATTGTTTGAGAAGTCTTAAATGAATTTTACCTAAGTGACCAGCACCAAGTACACCTGCTTTTAGCATTGTTTTTTACGTTTTTAACAAAAATAAGATTTTAGTTTTAGAAATTCTAGATTAGAAATTAGAAAAAATGGTTAAACTTCAACTTTTAGACTTTGAACTTTTTTGGGTTTGAATTACCTTAGCAACGAAAACCTGCCATACATTGAAAGATACATTTAAGCATCAAGGATTACGACAACAATTGGTTAATACCATTAAAGAAAAAGGTATTACAAACGACAACGTTTTAAAGGCTATTGGAAAAATACCAAGACATTTATTTATGGATTCTGGTTTTTTAGACCATGCCTATCAGGATAAAGCGTTCCCAATTGCTGCAAACCAAACTATTTCGCAACCCTATACTGTAGCTTTTCAAACCGAATTACTGCAAGTAGAAAAAGGACACAAAATACTTGAAATAGGCACAGGAAGTGGTTACCAAACTGCTGTATTGTGTTTGTTAGGAGCTACTGTGTATAGTATAGAGCGCCAACTGGAGTTGTTTAAAATTACTAGCAAGTTTTTACCAAAACTAGGTTACAGACCTAAAAAATTAATTTTTGGTGATGGTTATAAAGGCTTAAAAGAAGAAGCTCCTTTTGATAGTATTATTGTAACTGCTGGAGCACCAATGGTGCCTAAAGCCTTGTTAGGTCAATTAAAAATTGGTGGACGTTTAGTAATTCCTGTAGGAGAGGATGTGCAAACCATGACCTTGTTTGTTAGAAAAGGACCAAAAGACTTTGAGCAAAGAGAGTTTGGTGAGTTTAGGTTTGTGCCAATGCTTGAAGATAAAAACTAGTTGGAGTGCATTAAAAAATATCGTTAAAAATTGAAAATTGTTACTTGGAATTGTAATGGAGCTTTTAGAAAAAAATTCGACCGAATTTCGGAATTGAATGCAGACATTTATGTAATTCAAGAATGCGAAAATCCAACCGAATCCAAACACAAAGAATATCAAAATTGGGCGAATAATTATATCTGGAAAGGTGACACAAAAAATAAAGGACTCGCAATTTTTGCAAAACCAGAAATAAATTTAAAAAAATTGAATTGGTCTAATGAATTTAAAGACCATAGCGTAAAACATTTTTTACCGTGTGAAGTTAACAGCGAATTTAACTTATTAGCTGTTTGGACTCACAGAAACAATTCACCGAATTTTGGATATATGGGACAGTTTTGGAAATATCTTCAAGTGAATCGTGATAAAATGAAAAATATTCTATTAATTGGAGATTTTAATAGTAATAAAATTTGGGATGAATGGGATAGATGGTGGAATCATTCTGATGTTGTGAATGAACTTAAAGAAATTGGTATTGAAAGTTTTTACCATAAAGTTACAGGCGAACAACAAGGAAAGGAAAGTAAACCAACACTATATTTTCAAAGAAAACTTGAAAGACCATACCATATAGATTATGTTTTTGGCTCAACAGAGTTTGAAAGCACATTAACGAATTTGGAAGTTGGAACTGCTGAAAATTGGTTGAGTGTCAGCGACCATATGCCAATAATAACAGAATATGAAAAAAAATAACGACACGCCAACAATGTATAACTGCAATTACGACGGATTCGACTACGTTTGAATCTACCCAGAATTGCTAACGTCAGTGCTTAACCGAAAATTATTAACTTTAAATCCGTAACTGACCGTTATACGTATTCCAAGGTAAAAAACAAGTTTTTTTTAGAAATTTACTGCTGCTATATTTACAAAGGGAGTACCTCTTTTAAT
>NZ_JAOQHY010000013.1:0-70474 GCF_025548475.1 Gaetbulibacter sp. NE
CTTTAAACATATATATACATACACTTAAAACACACAAAATAACTCTACACTATTAATCACTATTAACTATATGTATAGTATAGGTGTAATAAAAGTTTATAAAAAGAAGTTCCACACAACACCAAATCTTACTGTGAAGTCTCGGTATGGATAATTGGGAGCCGAGTAATAATTATAACCTGTCCAAGCTGAGTTAAAATGTTCTGCTTTTAAATAGATTCTTGTTTGACGAACTTTTGCATTGATAAAAAAGTCTAGCCTCGGAAAGTTTCCTATTTTAGTATTGTTTTGAACGTAAAATTCAGCAAGTACTGGATCGTAAGCATTCATATTATATTCGGAGAAATAATTAAATATGACTCCTGTTTGTAAATAGAGTGCTTTTTTAAAGAAGTGATTAGAATAGTATAATGTATTCCTAGTTATTATTTTTGGTACATTTAATATGTTTTCTCCATTTAGTACTTCTTGATACATGATGGTGTTGTCTAATGCAAATTTCCCATACTTAATTTCTTTATTAAGTTTTAATCTAAAATAATTAATTGAGGAATTAGCTTGATATGGTTTTACAAACGTAGTGTCAGTTTCTTTTTGAAAATAGGTGTAATTATCAATTATAGTATAATCAAAAGAAAGGTTTGCAATTTTTTTAGACTGTAATTGAAAAGCTATTTGTTGTGTATTAATATTTTTAAATAAGCTAGTGTTATCCCAATTATAGTTTAAATAGTCGCTTTGGTATAATTGAAAGTTATAATTTGGTGCTCTAGAACTTGAATTGAATGTTGCTAAAGCTTTAGTATTGTCATTAATTTTATAGGAGGCTTTAGCTTTAAAAAAGTTTCCCTCAAAATCTCCAGAAACGTTAACCCCTAGTTCTCCTTCTATACTAAACTTGTTGAAAGATTTATTATATGCTCCTCCTACAGATAAAACATCTCCCTTTATTCTATTAGTGATACTATTGTCATCTAAAAACACAACTGTATCATATCCATAGTTAAAATTATTGTAATCGAGATTTAATCTTAAATGACCAATATCTTTATTATGATAACTTGCATAAAACCTATTGTAGAAATCTTCTAAAGTTACTTTGTCATTAATACTACTGCTTAAAAAAGCGTCACCAAAATAATCGTTTTGGGTAGTTTGTGTAAATTGGTAATATTTATCTTCAAAAGAAATATTGTTACCGATTATTAGGGTATTATTAGCTAATGAGTCTTGAGCTTTGGTGATTTGGTATTGGTGCTCTAGATGAAACCTCTTACCTTCTAGTATGCTTTCAGCATTTTCAAAATTTGGATCAAATACAGAACGGTCTAAAAACTCTTCATCTCCAGTTTCAAAATTTACTAAGTCTTCATCTTGCAAACCTCCATTTTCTTGGTTCATTAAATCTTGCATGACAATGTGAGCTCTAACCTTGTATCTTCTATTTTTTGTAGTGTAATTGGTAGTAAACCTAAAATTACCAGTACTTGTTAATATGTGCTGGTATTTTCCTAACGAACGAAGTCCTTTGTATGCAATAGAAAAATTTAGTTGTTCAGAAGTATTAACTGTAAAGAAGGCGTCTAATAGTTGACCTTGTTCAAAAGCAGATTTATAAAGAAGTTCTGTAAAAGGGGTTGGAACGTGATAATAATTAATGTCTTCAATTTGCATATAATTAAAATGTCTTGCTCTTGCTCCAAAAAGAGGCATTGTTCTCTCGGAGTAAAAATTAGAACTTAATGTATTATATGTCTGTCCAAGATTTGAAAAGTTAAGTAACTCAAAGTTATCCTTTCTTAAATAGTTAAACTTATACTCCTTTTTTATTGTTAAACTGGTATCAACAATAGTGGTATCGTTTTCAAAAGATATTATTTTATATAAGTCAATTGTAGCATCTTGGTTCTTTATATTTTTATTTGAAGTACTCTTATTTGAACTTCGCATTGTATCATTGACAACTTGATTTCTCTTTAATGCAGCTTTATCAACAGAAATTTCTTGAGCTAATCCTTTTAAACTAAAAAAAAATAATACAATACAAAGAAGGTTTTTCATATGCTTTTGATATACTTGATGCAAAAGTAAATATTTAAAACGAGAATTATAGGTGAATATTATGTATAAAAAAACCCACTTTAAAAGTGGGTTTTTATAAAATATGATTTGTATTTACTGCTTAATAAGCTTGATTACAGCTTCATAATTAGTAGCACAACCAGAATCTGGTTCAAAATCTAAAATATTTACAGTTACTTCAGAATCGTCTGCAGAATCATATGTTCCTGGTGTAGAACCTGTAGATTGACCGATACTACCATTACCACAACCTAATGTACCATTACCTGGTTGAATAGTTCCAGAAACAAATACATTACCACATATTAAGTCTAATGTCATGAAATAAGGAGAGTCGAAAGATCCTGGAGCGTATACATAATTAAATGTACGCGTGTTAGCATCTGCAGTTATGTCAACTATTTGATTACCTCCAAAAGCAGAACCGATACCAAAAGGAGCCGTTCCTGATATTTGTTGCATCATGTAAGAACCAGTTAAGAAATCAGAATCTACTGGACATGATCTAAAAATTGACAAATTGAATTGACTTCTAGCTAAAACACTAGTTTCCTCAACACTGTCTAGATTAAGCTTTAATGAGCTACCCGCTAAAGTAGTTCCTGCATAAATACCTGTTACAGTAAAAGTTCCTACAACAGAACCTGCTGGAATTACTAGGTTACTAAGATTAATGCTATAGTCTACACCACTTTGAGCTGTTGATGAAGGATCTACAGAAACTACATATGATCTATCTGTTGCTTGAGCTTCAGATATACCTACTGTAACTGTGTATACTGCAGGAGCCTCTTCTTCAACTAAAAGTGTTCCACTATTTCCTGGCACAAAATATGCTACAGGAGTTCTATTATCTAAATAGCTTGTATCATCATCTGTACTATCACAAGATACAAACCCAATAAATGTTAATAGAACTAAACTTATTTTTAATATTTTCTTCATAATAATAGTGTTAAATTAAATGTTATTGAGGAGTATAAACTGAAACTCCATTTTCTCCATAACCTGTACAATACCAAGATAATGTAATCACACCTGTTCCTGAATCAACAGAATTAGTTCCACCATCTAATGGAATAATATCACCCCATGGATCAGTTTGACCTTCCCAACTTATATTTCCACAGAAATCTGTAAAAACTAATGTGTTATCTGCCGCATCTGTTCCATATGCACCAGCATAAGGACCTTCGCTATACAATCCACCAGAGAAATCAGATACAGAATAAACACCAGCATCAACTTCAGTAATATCAGCATCTATTGTACTTGGATTATAATCTGGTAAAAAGTCATGATAACCGTAAGTAGTAGTTACAGAATAAGAACCTGATAAATCAGACTCACATTGCTTAAAGATATCTAAGCTATAAGAATTACTAAAACCTGCTACTTCAGCATTTTCAGAATCTAAGTTTAATATTAAACGTGTTCCGTCAGGATCTGCACCATCATAAAGACCTTCTATAACTAATGAACCAGAGTACTCTCCAGCAGCAATAGTAATTGAGTTAGTCACTAAATTGAAATCAACACCTTCTTGTGCAGTTGATTCTGCATCAACAGATACAGAGAAAGATCGTGCAGCATCACTCAAATTAGTTGCAACTAATACAACTTCTTTAGTTGCTCCAGCAGTTGGAACTAATAATGAAGAAGTAGTTGCTCCATCAAAATATACAATACTGTTACCAGTATATTGGTGTACGTTATCATCTTCATCACATGATACTAATACCATTGACAAAAGAATGACTGATAAATAAAATATTTTTTTCATTGTTTTGATTTTTATAATTAGTATCCTGGGTTTTGCTCCATGTTAGGATTTACATCAATTTCACTTTTTGGAATAGGTAATTGAAATCTGTGATCAGAAGCAGTAAGTGTTAAGAATAATGGAGGTGTTCCTGTTCCATCAAAAAACTCACCAGCATTAGTTCTGTTGATAGGTAAACCTTGTCTCTTAACGTCAAAGAAACGGTGACCTTCAAAAGCTAACTCAAGTCTTCTTTCTAACTGAATAGCATCTTTAAGTGCTTGTCCAGTTTCTCCACCACTAACAAAACCAGCATATCTGTTAGATCTTACTAAATCTAATGCAGCCAAAGCAGCACCATCTTGTCCTGTCATTGACGCTAAAGCTTCTGCTTTGTTTAATTGAACTTCAGCAGCTCTAATTACCTTAGAGTCTACTACACCTGAACCAGTGTTAACAGAGCTAGATAAATACTTTGCTACGTGGTTGTAAATTCCAGTAGAACCAAATGGACTAGTATCAATATAAGCAAATCTACGGATGTCAGATGGCTGATATAAGTTGTTTAATCCAAATTCAACAACGTACTCAGAATAAATTCCGTCAGTTAATGTTTGACTGTATGGTACTCCTGTTGACACATTAGTATCAGCATCGAAGTTTTTTAATTCAAAAAGCACACCGTCATCACTTGAATCATCCCAAATACTTGGAAAGTTTGCAGTTGTACTAACACTTGCAGTAACTTGATTAGCTGCAGTTACAACATCTGGCATATTTCCTGCATATAAATGAACTCTAGATAATAATCCATATACAGCATTTCTGTTAAATCTTTCAATACCATTTTCAGAGCTAATTTGATTAGCTGCTGTTTGTAAATCAGTTATGATATTATCATAAACTTCGCTAACTGTATTTCTAGCCGGTGTTTGACGAATATCAGAACTAGTTAAGTAAGGCATACCTAAAGCGCTCCCTGCATCAGCAGATTGTGTTGGTATTTTACCAAATAAATTACATAGGTTAAAATGAGATAATGCTCTACCAGCTAAAGCTTGTGCCCTAATATTATTTTTTTGACTTCCTTCTTCAAGTCTGTCAATATTTTCTAAAATAAAATTAGCTTGTTGAATCACTCTGTATGCTTGAGCCATAAAAGCTCCTTGTGTAGCATTTGCATTATATCTCCACTCGTATGTTACTCTTTGAGTTTGTCTCCCATCTGGGTTATAAATCAAATTGTCTGTTAATACGTCTGGAAAAGACATAAAGTTAGCTCCATAATAGTTTGCTGACTCCATTTGAGTATACATACCATTAATGGCGTTCTCAAAATCAGCTGGTGTTACAAGAGCAACCTCTGCACCTGTAGAACCATAAGGATTCAAATCTAATCTTTCATCGCAAGAGAAAAAGATTAAACTTAATGTTAACAAATAAATATATTTTTTCATATCAAATATTTTTTAAAATTTTAAATCGATTCCTAAAGATAGGTTTCTTGTTGTAGGGTAACTGTAAAGTGAGAACTCCCCAGGAATTACATTAGTTCCTTGTGTTTCACCTGAACCAATACCAACTTCTGGATCACCTTTATAGTGAGGTGCATATGTCCATAAGTTAGTTCCAGAAACATAAATTCTTAAAGCATCGATTGACATTTTTTCTGTGAACTTACTAGGAAGATTATATCCTAACTGTAAACTTCTTAATCTAATGTAATCACCTTTTTGTAAAAATCTATCAGATGTTTGATTAGTGTCATTATTTGGTCTAGGAAGTACGTTAGTATCACCAGGAGTTGTCCAATAGTTAAATGCATCTACTCTTTGGTTTGAATTAGCATTATCACCATCACTTAACATATTCATTTCCATTAAGTTATAAATATAGTTACCTTGCTTGAAATAAAAGTTAGCAGATAAATCCCATCCTTTATAATCTAAAGTTGTGCTAATGCTTCCGTCTAATTCTGCAAATGGAGACTTACCAGACAATGCTACTTCATTACCTGCAGCTTCATTAGTAATATTACCATCAGTATCATAATATAAAGCATCACCATTTGCTGGATTCACTCCTGCATATCTAGGAATGTAGAATGTGTTAACTTCTTCTCCAACTCTAAGAATTGTGTAATAGTTAGAAGTAGTAAATAAATCCTCACCTGTGTTAGTTAACTTAGTAACTTCATTATCATAAAGGTTTAAGTTACCAGATACTGTCCATCTAAAGTCTTGGTTACGGATAATATCAGCTGATAATTCAAATTCCCAACCTTTATTAACCATTTCACCAAGGTTACCTGTAACTGCATATCCACCAGTTGTAAACGGTAATTGCTCGTTAAGTAATAATTCAGAAGTCGTTCTGTTATAATAATCGATTAAACCTCTTACTCTGTTTTTAAATAAACCAAACTCAACACCTACACCGTAGTTAAAGTTCTCCTCCCAACTTAAGTTAGGATCACCAATGTTAAAAGGAACAATACCATTAAGTCCATTGTTATAAGCTACAGGACCATAAGTGGTAATTGAAGCATAACGTCCAATTTGGTCGTTACCAGAAGTACCAGCTGATGCTCTTAACTTTAAGTTGCTTATTATGTCGTTATTTGCTAAAAACTCTTCGTTTGAGATATTCCAAGCAACACTACCACTGAAGAATGTACCGTATTTTGTATTCTTACCAAATCGAGATGAACCATCTCGTCTAATAGTACCTGTAACGATATATCTATCATCGTAGTTATAATCAACGTTTCCTGCAACAGAGAATATTGAGTACTCTGAACGTGCTCCAGCTACTGCAAAAGGAGTTGCTGCTGCATCTAAAACAGATGGTCCTCCTACAGTGAACCCTTGTCCATTAGCAGAATAAGATCTGAAGTTATTAGCAATATATTCAGTTAATGCAGTAACTTCTAAATTGTGTACTTCATTAAATGTATTGTTATACGTTAACTTGTTTAACCAAGTATATGTGAAGTCAAAGCTTCCATTATCAGTTTTACTACCTGTAGGAACTCCTCCGTTAACAATTAAATCTAAAACAGATCCTGGTTGTAAGTAGTTTTCTCTTCTATATTGTTCGTAAACACCTGAACCTTGAGTTCTAAATGTTAAGTTATCATGTAATCTTAAATCTAAGAATAAGTTACCAATCACACGATTGTAGAATCTTGAAGATATATTTTGAGTAAGCTCAGCAAGAACAGGATAACCTGCAGAAGTTGCGTTAAACTGTGGCTGACCGTTAGCATCTAAAATTAAATTACCTGCATCATCCTGTACATATACAGTTTCATAAGGATTGTAATCATAAATAGCTCTAAATGGGTTTTGAACGTTATTTCTATCTCTTGGATCTGTAGTCTCAATAGATGAGAAAGATAAACTTGTTCCAATTGTTGCCCACTCTTTAGCATCATAGTCAACGTTTAAACGACCAGAAAGTCTGTTGTAAGCGTCTAAAGTTTCAATAATACCAGTATCTTCATCATATCCTAATGAGAAGAAATATCTAGTTTTATCTTCTCCACCTTGTGCAGAAAAACTAATAGATTGTACAACACCATCTTGTAATAAATCATCTTCCCAGTTGTGCCCTAAAGCAACTAAGCGATTATACTCTGCATCAGAACTAATAGAAGAACCTTCACCTACGTTTAAACCGTAAGCTCCTAATTCTCTTTCATACTGAAGTTTTTGAGCCGCATTCATCATTTCAAAATTGTCTTTAAGTCTTCTGTTAAATCCAATTCTTGAGTTAATTCTAAAAACAGCATCTTTGTCTTTACCACCTCTTTTAGTTGTGATAAGTACAACACCATTACCACCACGAGCACCATAAATAGATGTAGAAGCAGCATCTTTAAGAACACTGATACTTTCAATCTCGTTAGGGTTAATAGCATTTACATCTTCTTCGTTAATCTGAGCACCATCCACAATATATAATGGTTGGTTACCAGCGTTAATTGATCCAATACCACGAACACGTATAAATGCCGTTTGACCAGGCTTACCGTTCTGAGCTGTTACTTGAACACCAGATGCCTGACCCTGAAGCATATTATCAATACTTACAGAAGGTGCAATTCTTTCAAGGTCTTCAGAAGTTACGTTTGATACTGCTGAAGTTAATTGATCTCTAGATTTTGTATTGAAACCTACAACAACAACTTCTTGTAATACCGCAACATCTTCTTCCATTGATAAATTAATAGTATTACTTGCTCCTACTTTTAATTCGGTAGTTTTCATACTTACAAAAGAAAAGACTAAAGTTTCTCCAACATTAGCTTGAATAGAATAATTTCCATCAAAATCTGTTTGAACTCCTCTAGTAGTTCCTTTTACAATTACATTTACACCAGGCAATGGCAAGCCATCTGCTGCTGATGTAACTGTTCCAGTGATAGTCTTCTCTTGTGCAAAAGAAAACTGCATCACAAACGCCATAAATAGCGTCATTAACCATGTTAACTTTAATTTCATAAAACAATTATTTGAGTTAGTCTAGCGCAAACATCTTAATAATATATTAAATATCCAAGTGTTTCTCATAAAAAAATGTTAACAAAACCACCATGAAACTTAATGTTTTAGCAATTTTAACATTTACATTAAGTTTTTAGCATTTTTAATTTTTATTTGATTTCTTTCTAATGTTTTATTTTTAACAAAAATTTACTTTTGAGTCTTATACACACCTTTTCAAAACATACTCTTGAATGTGGAACTGACGAAGCAGGCAGAGGCTGTCTAGCTGGTCCTGTTACAGCTGCTGCTGTTATACTTCCTAAATCATTTAAAAACTCATTACTTAACGATTCTAAACAGCTATCTCACAAAAATCGTTTTAAACTTAAGTCTATTATAGAACAAGAAGCTCTTGCTTTATGCTATACTCATGTTTGGCAAGATGAGATTGATAAAATCAATATATTAAATGCGTCTATTTTAGCAATGCACAAATCTATTGAAGGACTAAGTGTTGAACCTGAATTTATAATTGTTGATGGTAACAAGTTTAAACCTTATAATAGTATTCCTCATGAAACCATTATAAAAGGAGATAGTAAATACCTTAGTATTGCAGCTGCTTCGATAATTGCTAAAACCGAAAGAGATTTGTACATGAAGCAAATACATGAAGAATTCCCTCAATACAATTGGGCACAAAACAAAGGATACCCAACAAAACAACATAGAGAAGCTTTAAAAAAATATGGTATAACAAAGTACCATAGAACCTCGTTTAGATTATTACCTGAACAATTAAAATTAGACTTATAACTTTTTATATTTGCAAAAACCCTCTTAATGAAACACCTATTTGCATTTTTTATATTTGCTGTATTATTTTCAAGTTGTGACAACAACAGTAATAAAGCAAAGAAACTTGTTGATCTTATTCCTAGCAATGCTACTCTTGTTATAAAATCTAAAAACATTGAAGGTTTAAAAAGCGGACTAAAAAGCAATACGTTAATTGATAAGCTCTCAAGTTATTCTGAATTTAAAAATTTAGAGCAAAACTTCAAACCGCTGGATTATTTCAATCCAAACAGCGATGTTTTAATTTGCCTTAATAAAGATGCTAACGATAGTTTAGAATTTTCTGTTATTAGCAGATTTCATAAAGATATTTTTAAAACCGACTCTATTCCGAATATAATTTCAGAAACGGTTTCATCAAAAACTAAATCTATAACTAAGTCTACTATTAACAATAAGATTATTTACAGCACAATTGTTGATAGTATTTTTATTGCATCCAACAGACTTAAGACTTTAGAGTCCTCTATTGAAAACAACAATACTGTTGATGACGAGTTTAGAAAAATTTACTCAACAACCGACAACTCTAAAACCTTTTCAATAATTTCAAAATCTAAAGGGCAACACTACTTCCCTAAAGCTTTTCTTTCTGACTCCTTAAACAATTTACAGTTTAGCAATTATTTAATGCTGGATGTTGATGTGTTGCAAGACGATATTTTAAGCAACGGAATTACAAAAGCAACCGACTCATCACAAAGCTTAATAAACAGTTTTAAAGGCACATTTCCCCAAGAAAATTTGATTAGTAAAATCAGTCCAAAAGATACTGATGCTTTTGTGAGTTACACATTTAATGATATTAAAATTTTTAAAGAGAATTTAGATAAATTCTACCCTAAAGATTCCACTGAAATTGAAACCGAAATTTTTGACAATATTATAGAGGTTGGCACACTATATTCTAACAACAAAACAGCTGTGTTTTTCAACTCGTTGGACCCAACTACAACTGCTGCTAATTTAGATACATCTAATCCTATTGAAACCTTCAGAGACATTGATGTTTACGAGTTTAAATCACCAGAATTAATCAGCGATTATTTCTCGCCTTTAATCACCAATTCTTCAGCTTCAAATTATTTGAAAATTGAGGACTTTTTTGTGTTTTCAAATGACATTGATTTTTTAAAAGAAATCATTTCAAATTATCAAAATAACACTACGCTTTTTGAACAAGATCATTACAGTCGTATTATGCAAAATTTAAGTGACGAAGCTTCTATTTTAATTTACGGAAATGCTTCAAGACTTAACACTGTTTTAAACACCAATTTTTCAGAAGAAAAAACCCTAGACTTATCAGGTTATCAATCGTCTGCAATTCAATACATCTATGATACTGATTTTGCGCATGTAAACGCTATTATTAAAAAGCATAAAGCAAAGCGTATTTCCAATAGTATTTCTGAAGAAACCACGATTACTTTAGAAGATGATTTACTTACCAATCCACAATTAGTTACCAACCATACCAACAATCAAAAAGACATTGTTGTACAAGATGTAAAAAACAATCTTTACCTCATTTCTAACGATGGTAAAATTTATTGGAAAAAGCAGCTTGAAGGAAAAATACTTGGTCCTATTGAGCAAATTGATAGCTATAAAAACGGTAGACTTCAACTGGTATTTGCTACTTCAAACAGAGTTTATGTTTTAGATAGAAATGGTAAAGACGTTTCTGGTTTTCCGTTGAAGTTTAATGATCAAATAACGCAACCGCTTTCAGTATTTGACTATGATAAAAAGAAAAACTACCGTTTGCTGGTTACGCAAGGTAAATCGCTTTTAATGTATGATAAAGACGGAAAAATAGTTAAAGGCTTTACGTATAAAAAAGCACCAAGCACTATCAATACACAACCGCAACATTTTAGAATTGGAAACAAAGATTATATTGTCTTTTCGCAAGGCAAAAAACTCGAAATCCTAGACAGAACAGGAAAAACAAGAGTTAAAGCAAGTACTGATATCGATTTTTCAAACAACAACATTTACCTATACAACAACAAGTTTACCACTACAACAAACAATGGTGTTTTAGTACAAATTGACCAAAACGGTAAATTTAGTAGTGCCAATCTTAACTTAAAAGAAAACCATAAGCTTACCACAACCAGTAAGACCTTAGTTACTTTGTCTGAAAATAAACTAGACATAAAATCTAAAACGGTTGAGCTAGATTATGGCGAATACACTGAACCACAAATTTTCTACATTTACGATAAGATTTATGTCACCACTACCGATCTTCAATCCAAGAAAATTTACTTGTTTGACAGTCAAGCAAAGTCCATTGCCAATTTCCCTATTTATGGTAATTCAGCTATTGTATTGGATAATATTGATAAAGACCGAAATCTTGAAGTGGTAACTAAAGGCGACACTAACAGCATTATTTTGTATCAAATCAATTAATTAGCGTCATTTTCTTTGTATATAAAAATCAATTTTGTACTTTTAAAAACGCTATTAATCAATCAATTACAATACATTTTTTTCAAACACCTTTTATTAACTATACAGCGGACAATCCTCATGTAGGTGATGATTTGTTATGAGATTATAGCAACCAAATCTCAAGTCCCTGAGTCTTCATTGCGCCAAAGGAAACTTTGGCGCTTTTTGTTTAAAATAGCTCTAATTTTAGTACTATTGTATCCTTAAAAAAATACTATGATAAAGCGCAACAAAGCATCTATCTCAAAATGCATCTTACATAAAGTCGGTAATAAGTTCAACAGCACAAAAAATGCGTTTTCTGAGCAACTTATAGATTTTGACGAAGTTAGCTACGACCTTATTGTACCTTATCTTTTAAGGCCTTTTACTAGCGTAGCCGAAACCTACAGGTTCAATCATCATTCTAATATTGAGCTTAACGAAATCAACACCTACTCGTCTCAATTACTTAACGATGACAGCAACTTTATTGAAGTATCAAAACACATTGTTACACATTTGTTTGAGCAAAGTAATTCTGCGCAAATAAAAACAGGAGATGTTATTGTGTGCATGCTTCATGATATACAGTATGAAGACTATGTGTGTGACGCTGTTGGTATTTTTAAAATTGAAAACAAAGCGCATTTTTTTCAAACCTATTTAGAAAACAATAGCTACGATATTATTGTACAAAAAGGTATAGCCACCAAAAAGGTTGATAAAGGCTGCATAATACTTAATACTGCTGACACCGAAGGTAAAATTGTACTAAGTGTGGATAACAATAACTACGACACGCAATACTGGATTAAAAGCTTTTTAAACGTTAAATATCCTGACGACTCTAACCAGCATACTAAAAACTATATCGAAATGTGCCGAGAGTTCTCAAAGGATGTAATGCAACCACAGTTTGGAGGTCAAGAGCAAAGTAACTTTTTAGCTAAAACGGTTGACTTTTTTAAGGAAAACGAAATTATAAACGTTGAAACCTTTAAAGAAGATGTCTTTGATGACGAAGATAGAATACAGCTTTTTGAAGACTACAAGAAAACCTATGAAAGTGACCACAACCTTGTACTGAGAAACCAGTTTGATGTCTCTGAAGTCGTACTTAAAAAGCAAAAACAAAAAATAAAAACCGAAATAAAGCTAGACACCAACATACAAATAAAACTAGATGTTGATGCACCTGATGCCTCTGCCGAATATTTAGAAAGAGGCTATGATGAAGCTAAAAAAATGCACTATTACAAAGTGTTTTTTAACGAAGAAGGCTAAGCTTGACTTTGTGAAATTTTTCAGCTAGCTTCATCTAACAGTCTATATAGATTATTAAAACAATCCTTATCTTTATAAAGTTGTGTGTAATTAAAACTCAACTGAAAATGAACAAAATAAAGAATGTATAGAGAATTTAAGTTTAAAAAAGGTAAAGTCTTATTTGGACTGATTTTTTATGTACTACTGCTTTTAATATTCATTTCTTTTTTAATAAATCCTGAAATTTATATTAGGAAAGTTTTTATGACCGAAAGAAGTATTATAATAATTGGGATAATTGGAATTATATATTCATCTTCTGTACTATATTCCTTTATTATACTACTCTCAAGGAAGTATTCCATAAAAATTACGGAGGAATTTTTAATTGACAATTCAAAGTATGAATCATTGGGAAAAATAGAATGGAAAGATATTTCTAAAATACAAAGGTTTAAGAAAAACAATATAGAGTTGACTCTGAATAGAGATATCCTTAAAAATAAAAATTTACTGAAAAGATTTCTGACTTTTATGCATAATTGGAATTACAATAAAAGTATTCTCATTTCAAGCGCTTTAACTGATTGTAACACTGAAGAACTTTTTGTAACAATTTCAGGAGCTTATGAAAGAAATAAATTGAGATGAAAAAACCACACACAATAATGTATAACCGCAATTTATTCATAGCTTATTACAAAGCGCTTTTTCAACAAAGAAAACTAAACATGGCTTTATAAAGTTGTAAGCCATTTGAACAGACCGATAAAAATGAATAAAAACCGAGAATTTTGGTACTTCCTATTACAAGGAACTTTAGACGATAAAACAGGTGTCTATTCGAACTATTATACTTACGGAACACATTGCGGAGATTGCCTATCAAAAGCAATGAAAACAGCAGAAAATGAAGGTGTAATAAAGCCAGTATTAATTGAAACTTGTAGACTAGATGATTTAGAGAGTTTTGAATTACCAGAAAATGCAGTAAAAATTAACTCGGACATTTTTATGCTTCCAACTTTCAGTACTTATGAACTAAAAGGAGAAGAAACGGAATTTACACCACCAACAGGAATTGCATTCGGAACAGACGAAAATGAATATGAAACAGATTTAATAAAGGAATGTTTTGTTGCTTATAACAAAAATGACAACGGAATATTTGAATTTGAACTTGTTGCAGATAATTCTCGACTGATAGAGACTTATTTTAATGCAATTGACTTTTTACCTGCCACAGACGGATTTTGGATTTTTATCCGTGACCATTGGGAAAATGAACAAACAGAACTGTTTGCAGGAAAAGATTTAATTTCAAAAGAAGATATAATCAAATTCTTAAGGTTTAATAATGAATCAACTTTAAAAAACGGATTTATCGACATTGTGGTTCATTCAAAAAAGGGAGAAACAAATTTGACCTTGGATGAACATAAAAAAATTCAACTACACACAAAAGACGAGTCTGTATTCAATGAATTCATTGGAAAAATAGTTGGAATCGGATTTGAACAAACTAGAGATTATTACAACATTGAATTTGGTTATTATCATTGGCATTATCGAACAGATAAAAGTTTGGGTAGAACTGAATTCAAAAAAATGTTGAGAGAACAGAATTTTGAACAAATTAATATAAATTAAAAAAAACGGCTTACAACAATGGCTATAAGTAATTGCTTGTTCTCGCCTACACTTCTAAAAAACACCTTTATATTATTTTCTTAATTAGCAACAAGCAAGTACCCTTTTTAACTTCTATTTCAACCCTAAAAACCACTATTATACTGAAAACATTAGTGTTATATTAACAAAAAATAATAGCGCTTTTTAGTATATTCGTATTTCAAATTGTATATTTTAAGAAATCAATAAAAAACAATAAATAACACTAATTCAATACTTTACATTATGAAATCAATTCTTATTTTAGTTTTAGCACTTTTTTCGTTTAGTATTCAAGCTCAAGACACTGTTAAAGAAGGAGACGTTTTGCTTATTGGTAAAGCTAGTGGCGAAACCTACTCGCATGTAGATTTTCCACGTTTAAACACTTTAGTAAAAAGAGGTAGTGTAGCGTCTTACAAAAATGTAGTTGGTGAATTGGCAGTAGTAGAATCTGTAACTAAAAACAAAGACAACACTGTAAAAATCACTTTGAAATTAAAAAGCGGAAAGAAGTTTTTTAACTACTTAAACTCAGTTTCTGCCGATTATGATAAAGCTATAGCTTCAGGCGAGCTTAAGCAAGCAGCATATTAAACCGAAACCGTATTTAGTTTTGCCTCAAATAGAGTTGAAAAATGTTTTAATAATTTTTCCTTTACTTGAGGCATACTTATACGCTCTACGCCCAACTCTACATTAAGCGACGTTACAGCCTTTCCTCTTATACCACATGGTATAATGTTATCAAAATAGCCTAAATCAGCATTGACGTTAAGTGCAAAACCATGCATAGTTACCCAACGACTCGCTCTTACTCCCATTGCGCAAATTTTTCTTGCAAATGGCGTACCTACATCCAACCAAACACCTGTTTCTCCAGGACTACGCTCTGCTTTTAAACCGTATTCGGCAAGCGTAAGAATAATCATTTCTTCTAGTAATCTCAGGTATTTATGAATATCGGTAAAAAAGTTATCTAAATCCAAAATAGGATAGCCAACAATTTGACCTGGTCCATGATAGGTAATATCTCCTCCTCTGTTTATTTTATAAAACGTAGCTCCTTTGTCTTTTAGCTGCTCCTCGTTTAAAAGCAGGTTAGACATATCACCACTTTTCCCTAAGGTGTACACATGAGGATGCTCTACAAACAAAAAATAATTACTTGTAGGCTCATTAGTAGCTTCTCTTCTATTGCGAATCTTTAGGTCTAAAATGCTTTTAAAAAGCTCTTCTTGGTAATCCCAAGTGTCTTTATAGTCTTTTAAACCTAAGTCTTGTATGTCAATTGTTTTGTTCAAAAAATTAGTCTTCTAAAATTACTTCAACATCTAAAAGTGCAGGGTTTTTTAACGACTCCATAAAGTTAACTTCTAGAGTAAAACTTTTACGGTCATCACTAAACAAGGCTGCTTCGTTTGATACTGATTTTATAGGTTTAGGGAAATGATAATTCAATGTATAGTTTGAAGTTGCAAACATCATTTCCATAGAGCTTAAACTATCCATAGCTTGTTGGTGAAGTTCTGTATCAATAATTTTAGCAGAACGCTTAAAAACACCTTTCTTGAAAGTATATTTAATATCTGTAGCACTATTACTTCCTAAGCTAGAAAACGGGTTTGAAGCATCGGCAGGTTTCATTCCACCTTCACCTTGCATGTTACTAACACTGTTCATAGCTTGAAACATATCTTGCAGCTCACCAGCATCTTTAAAATCGGTTAGTAAATCAAACTTCATAACGCTAGTTTCAGTATCCATAAGCATGTGCATTTTAAAGTTCTCTAAAGCCTTAAGCTTATCTTGGTCCTCTTGTGGAAGCTTAGAAATACTATCTCTTTTTTCTTCTAAAAAGTCTTTAAACACAATGGTAGAATCCATTCGTTCAGTACCATCTTCTTTCATTTTTTCACCAGCCATTTGCATCAACTCTGAAGCATCCATGGAAAACTCCATTTTACCGCTTCCGTCTTCATTAATGTAAATGTTTTCAGAAAATTGACAACTTGTAAGGCAAACCATTGCCAGAGATACCACTAGTAGGAAAATTCTATTCATTGTATTGAATTTAGATTATGATTAGTGATACAAAGATAGGTTTATTCTGCTTTAGAAAAAAGGCTTATCGATCAGGATTATTTAAGATAACCAAAGCTGCTATAACTCCAGGAACCCAGCCACAAAGCCATAATAAAAACACGATAATTATTGAGCCACAACCTTTGTCTAAAACTGCCAAAGGCGGACAGATTATGGATAAAATTACTCTCCAAATACTCATTGATGATTAGTTTTAATGATTGATGTACTTATTTGACGTGCTATTTCAGCATTTGTTACAAATCAGTTATCCTTCATTCTTAATTTTAATAAAAATATAAAGAAGTGTCAGTTCGAGTAATTTTTAGTTTATAAAAATTGTATCGAGAACTATTTATTAGTACAAATTCTAATTCTCGATACAAATTTTACAATTTATTATTGCAAAATTCACTCGAATTGACAAATTTGCCCTTAAGCGCAATAAGGTTTAATTTTTTTATAGTAGATTCGTGACATGAGGTTTAAAGCACTTTTTGTAGCCTTCGTTTTGATGTCGTTTTATGGTAAAGCGCAGCATTTATTTTCTGGTCAAATTGATAAAGCACATTGGCACGAAAATGTGTACTTATCTGTTATTGAAGACTACAGAAAAATTTCAGGCGTATATCCTGAACAAATTATAGCTAAGGTTACAGCAGATTCTTTAGGTTATTTTCAGTTTACAGGAAATCAGCTAGAAAACGAACATCGCATTTACAGAATTCATGTTGACAATTGCATTGAAAACGAACAAGATGCCAACCATTTTAGCGGACATTGTGATGATAGCAAAGAAATTGTATTTATCGCTAAACACAACGACACCATTAATTTTCCGTTTTCGTTCAATAAACAAATGTTTTGCGATGTAAAATCTGACAACGAACAAGCTAATGCGTTTATAAAAATTGACTCGCTTAAAGAAGACATGCGTTTTGCTTTTGGTGAATTTAGAAGTGAAGCCAACCGTAAACTGAACAACAAAAAGTGGTTTAAAACACTACAGGATTATGGCAAACAACTTAACGAGCCAATTGCTGAGCTTTACATTTATGCATTCCTCTCAGAAAGAAGTAATAGTGTACATAGTTACTATCTTGAAGATTTAAAAAACAATAACTACTACGACGATTTATTGACTCGTTTAGAAGCGCGTTATCCAAACTCACCTTACACCAAACAATATAGAAGTGAGCTAACTTCAGATGAATACATACTATCCAACACCAGCCATAATTCTAGCTTTAATTGGACTTACTTGCTCTATCTTTTATTTGCGATTTCTATCCTTGGGAATTTATGGTTTTGGTTAAAACTAAAAGCCAATAAAAACCAATTCAATAAAACAACTAAAGAACAACTTACCAATCAAGAGCAAAAAATACTAGACTTATTGCTTAACGATAACACTAATAAAGAGATTGCTGAAAGCCTTTTTGTGAGTTTAAGTACAGTAAAAACACATATAAACAACATTTACCGAAAGCTAAACGTACAATCTAGAGACGAAGCTAAGTCACTATTTAACAAATAGTTAATAAAATTCAAACCAGGTACTAGTACTCATTTCAAACCCTAAAAATGTTCTTTTTTTAATTGTAATGTTGATGTTTGCGAAAGTATTAATCAAAAACAAACATTATGAATTATTCAACATTACAAAACAAGAACAACCGTTTAATTTTAAAATTATCATTAGCTGTTTGCTTGCTTATCTCAGGATTCGGTTTTGCACAAGAGTCTGCAAAAGCTGGTCAACTTACCTTTGAAACAGAAGAAATCGACTACGGAACAATTGCGCAACATGCTGATGGAGAACGTACGTTTAAGTTTACCAATACAGGTGAAGCTCCAATAGTAATTTCAAATGTAAAAACCTCTTGTGGTTGCACAGTTCCTGAGTATTCAAGAACTCCTATTTTACCTGGTGAAACAAGTGAGATTACGGTAAAATACGCTACAAACAGACTAGGAGTATTCAAAAAAACAATTACAGTAATGTCTAACGCAGATCAACCTACTAAAGTCCTTAAAATTAAGGGTGAAGTTCTAAAGAGTGATACTGAAGGATAATTATTAAAAACCGTTTGACACTTTTTAGAGTCAAAATGTTAAATCAACCTAAAAAGTTGCGTGCTAGTTGTGTTAAAAAATGTAATTTTGCATTTCAAAATCAAATAGCATGCAGCTTTCAGAACAAGAATTAGTAAGAAGAGAGAAACTCAACAAACTTCGCGATTTGGGAATCAACCCATATCCAGCCGATTTATATCCAGTAGACCATACCTCAAAACAAATAAAATCTGATTTTGAAGAAGGTAAAAAAGTAATTATTGCTGGTCGTTTAATGTCTCGTCGTATACAAGGAAGCGCTAGTTTTGCTGAATTACAAGATAGCGAAGGTCGCATCCAAGTTTATTTTAACAGAGATGAAATTTGCTCTGGTGACGACAAATCAAAATATAACGACGTTTACAAAAAACTTCTAGATATAGGAGACTTTATTGGTGTTGAAGGCACACTTTTTAAAACCAAAGTAGGCGAAAAAACAGTAATGGTAAACGACTTTACCTTACTTAGTAAGGCACTTAAGCCATTACCACAACCACGTGTAGATGCTGACGGTAAAGTTCATGACGCATTTACCGATCCTGAACAACGTTACAGACAACGTTATGCTGATTTAGTGGTAAATCCTCATGTAAAAGAAGTATTCGTTAAGCGTACAAAACTGTTTAACGCTATGCGTCAGTTTTTTAATAATGCTGGTTATTTTGAGGTTGAAACTCCTATTTTACAACCTATTCCTGGTGGTGCAGCAGCAAGACCTTTTGTAACACATCACAATAGTTTAGACATTCCACTATACATGCGTATTGCTAACGAGTTATACTTAAAACGTTTAATTGTTGGTGGTTTTGAAGGTGTATATGAGTTTTCTAAAAACTTCCGTAACGAAGGTATGGATCGTACTCATAATCCTGAGTTTACAGCTATGGAGATTTATGTGTCTTACAAAGATTATAACTGGATGATGGATTTCTGTGAGCAATTACTAGAGCATTGTGCTGTTGCAGTAAACGGAACTCCTGAAGCTACTTTTGGAGAGCATAACATAAGCTTTAAAGCACCATACAAGCGTATTACAATGCGCGATTCTATCTTAGAATTTACAGGTTTTGATATTTATAATAAGACTGAAGACGAGATTCGAACTGCTGCAAAAGGCATGGGAATTGAAGTTGATGACACCATGGGGAAAGGTAAGTTGATTGATGAAATTTTTGGTGAAAAGTGTGAAGGCAACTACATACAACCAACCTTCATTACAGACTATCCAAAAGAGATGAGCCCATTATGTAAAGAACATAGAGAAAACCCTGAGTTAACTGAGCGTTTTGAGCTTATGGTTTGCGGTAAAGAAATTGCAAACGCTTACTCTGAGTTAAACGACCCAATTGACCAAAAAGAACGTTTTGAGCATCAATTAAAGCTAGCTCAAAAAGGAGATGACGAAGCTACTGAGTTTATAGATTACGACTTTTTACGTGCGTTAGAATATGGTATGCCACCAACTTCAGGAATGGGAATTGGTATGGATCGTTTAATCATGTTTTTAACCAACAATCAAAGTATTCAAGAAGTATTATTCTTCCCTCAAATGAAACCTGAAAAAAAACAGGTAGAAATGACTGAGGAAGAAAAACTAGTATTCAACATTTTAAAATCTAACTCACCTATTGACCTTAATGAGTTAAAAACCCAGTCTGCACTTAGCAACAAAAAATGGGACAAAACTATTAAAGGGTTAACTGGTAAAAAGTTAGCTAAAGTTAATAAAACTGATGACAACCTATTGGTAGAATTAGCTTAAAATCAACGACATAATCACTAAAAAGAACCGTTAATTAACGGTTCTTTTTTTATGTGTAAACTAAAAGAAAACATTTTAACAGCTCTTTTTGAGGAAAAAAACTAGCACAACACCGATTTAAACTGCTTATTAACAACTTTTTTTATTACATTCGCTCAGCTATTAATCAATTTTTAACCCAAACAATGAAAAAACTTAGTCTAGCTTTAATGCTTATGTCATTATTTTTTTCGTGTAATAATGACGATGACCAAATTACAGTTCCTGAGTGTATAACTCCCTACAACTTAACCGAAACCAATATTACATATCAATCAGCTATAGCGCATTGGGAAGACGACAATGTAGATGCTGTTTATAAAATTGAATTTGGTGTTAGTGGATTTCAATTAGGCACAGGACAATCATTTACAATTTATGATAACTCCTACTTATTTACAGGCTTATCAGCTAATACAACTTATGATTACTACGTAAAAACCATTTGCGACATCAGTAACGAGAGTATTTTATCCAGTGTAAAAAGCTTTACTACGCTACCTAATCCTGTGATTCCTGAGTTTAAACCTACACTTTCTGAATTAAATCTTTTTAGTGGAAATTTATCCAATTTACAACCTAGCACTTATACTTTTGAGTACGAATTACATTCAGCACTTTACACTGATTACGCTCATAAACAAAGGCTAATAGCTTTACCGCTTGGTGAAGAAATGATATACAACGGAGACGGTTTACCACTTTTCCCTGACAATACTGTTATTGCAAAAACCTTTTATTACAATGTTGACGACAGAGACGAGTCGCTAGGAAGAAACATTATTGAAACTAGAATTCTTATAAAGTTAAATGGCGAATGGGAAGCAGGTAATTATGTTTGGAATGAAGCACAAACAGAAGCTTATCTAGACAATGATGGTTTAGAACTTCCTGTAAGTTGGATTGACAATAACGGAGACACTAAAAATGTTAATTATAAAGTACCATCTTATGATGATTGCTTTACTTGTCACCAAACTTATGGAGCAATGACTCCAATAGGACCAAAATTAAGAACACTTAATTTTAGCGTTGATGATGTTAACCAACTTCAAGCTTTAAAAGACAGAATGTTTCTTGCAGGTCTTTCTGACCCAAGTACAGTAAGCACATTACCTAATTGGGAAGACACTTCTTTATCAACTCAAAAGCGTGTTAGAGCTTACTTTGACGTAAACTGCGCGCATTGTCATTCAGCTGGTGGTTTCCATAACGAAAGTTATTATGAAGCATTAAACTTAGACTACGAATCAGATTTTGAAGATACTTTTATTTACGAAAGACGTTATAGCATTATGGCAAGAATTCAAACTTCAATTGAAGGCTACAGCATGCCTTTTATAGGTGTTACAACACCTCATCAAGAAGCGTTAGATTTAATTATACCATATCTAGAAACCCTAGAATAAGAATAAACTTCACAAATAAAAAAGCAGCTATAAATCAATAGCTGCTTTTTTTATATAACACTAATTTAACGTTAAAAAAATACTAAAAAACTCTAAAAGACCTCTAAAAATTTTCAAGTATTCCGTATTTTCACGCATCTTAATTTAAAACCAACATATTTTGAAACGATTTTCTATTAAATTGCTTTTTGTTGCAACAGCGTTCCTAGCGTTCTCTTGTTCAACAACAAAAAAAGCAAGCAAATCAAAAACCTCAGCAAGTGCTTCAGCCAAAGCACCTTCTAAAAAACCAGGAAAAAACGACCCACAACCTTACAGTAAAGTAATCACAAAAGATGCTAAAAGTGATGCTGGTCTATTTACAGTTCATCAAGTTGATGAAAGTTTCTTTTATGAAATCCCTGATTCTCTGTTTGAGCGTGAAATGTTAATGGTAACAAGAATAGCTAAAACTGCTAGTGGACTAGGTTTTGGTGGTGGAAAACAAAACGAACAAGTATTACGTTGGCAAAAGAAAGGTAACAAAGTAATTTTAAGAGTAGTATCTTACAATGTTGTTGCTGCTGACTCACTTCCAGTGCATGAAGCTGTAGTAAACTCAAACTTTGAGCCTGTATTATTTACGTTCCCTGTAAAAGCTATTGGAAAAGACTCTACGAGTACAGTAATTGACGCATCTCCTTTATTTGAAAAAGATGTAAAAGCTTTAGGACTACCACAGTTTAGAAGAAGCGGTTATAAAGTTTCTAGAATGGAAAGCGATAAATCTTTTATTGAATCTATTAAAAGTTACCCTCACAACATTGAAGCTAGACACGTAAAAACGTATGCAGCTGGAAATCCGCCTTCAAACTCTAGCACAGGAACTATTTCATTAGAAATCAACAACTCAATGATTTTGTTACCAGACAACCCAATGAAACGTCGTTATTTTGACAAACGTGTTGGATGGTTTACAAGCACTCAAACAGATTACGGACTTGGTGACCAAAGAAGTAAAACTCTTGAATACTTAGACCGTTGGAGACTAGAAGTAAAAGACGAAGACATTGAAAAGTTTAAAAGAGGAGAATTAGTTGTTCCTAAAAAACAAATTGTATACTACATTGATAGAGCAACTCCTGTAAAGTGGAGAAAATATATTAAACAAGGAATCGAAGATTGGCAAGTAGCTTTTGAAGCAGCCGGTTTTAAAGAAGCTATTATAGCAAAAGATCCTCCATCTGTTGAGGAAGACCCAGAATGGAGTCCTGAAGACGTTAGATATTCTGTAGTACGTTATTTAGCATCTCCAATCCCAAATGCTAATGGACCTCACGTAAGTGACCCAAGAACAGGAGAAATTTTAGAAAGTGATATTAACTGGTACCACAACGTTATGTCTTTATTACGTGGTTGGTTCTTTGTACAAACTGCAGCTATCAACCCAGATGCTCAAAGCCCAGAGTTTAGAGATGAAGTTATGGGACGTTTAATTCGTTTCGTATCTGCTCATGAGGTTGGTCATACATTAGGATTACCACATAACATGGGAAGTAGTGTTGCTTACCCAGTTGAAAAATTAAGAGACGCTGAATTTACTCAAAAGTATGGTACAGCTCCTTCTATTATGGATTATGCACGTTTTAACTACGTTGCGCAACCAGGAGATGAAGGTGTTGCATTAATGCCAAACATTGGTGTTTATGATAAATATGCTATTGAATGGGGTTACAGACCTATTTTAGACAAAACTGCTGAAGAAGAAAAACCAATCTTAAACAGCTGGATTACAAAGCATGCTGGTGACCCAATGTACAGATTTGGACACCAACAAGTAGGTGATATTCACGACCCAAGCTCTCAAACAGAAGATTTAGGTGACGACGCTATGTTAGCAAGTGAATATGGTATTAAAAACTTAAAGCGTATTGTACCAAACTTAATCACATGGACAACTGAAGCTGGTGAAGGTTATGATGACTTACAAGAAATGTACGGTCATGTAGTGTCTCAGTTTAACCGTTACATGGGACACGTATCTAACAATATTGGTGGTGTATATGAGCATTACAAAACTGCTGAACAAGATGGTGTTGTTTACACTGCAGTACCTAAAGACCACCAAAAACGTGCAATGAAGTTTATACAAGAACAATTATTTGATACTCCAGATTGGTTAATTGACAAAAACATTTTTGATCGTATTGAGTATTCAGGTTCTGTTGATCGTGTTAGAGGAATACAGGTAAGAACATTAAACAACATTATGAGCTTAGGTAAAATGCAACGTTTAACCGAAGCTGAAACATACAATGGTAACAATGCATATTCGTTAACAGACATGATGAAAGATATGCGTTCAGGTATTTGGAGTGAATTACGTACAGGTAGAAAAATAGATACTTACAGACGTAATTTACAACGTGCTCATATTGATAGACTAGGCTATTTAATGACTGCTGATAGTCAAAGAAAAGCTCCTGATTTTGGAGGGTACCAAAAGTCTACTGCTGTTAACACAAGTCAATCAGATATTAGAGCAGTTGTAAGAGCTGAGTTAAAATCACTTCGTAGCCAATTACGTTCGGCTCGTGGTGCTGATGAAATGAGTAGAATTCATATTGCTGATGCCTTAGAGCGTATTGATGCAATTTTAAATCCGAATGGATAATTTACATTAGTAATTAATAACTGAAAAAGCTCCAGAATTATCTGGAGCTTTTTTTATACAATAATAGCATAAATCAACAGTTAAATAGTAATGATGAAGCTTATCAAAAAGTATCGTAACTTCCCTTTAATAGTCTTTGTTATACTGCTTTTAATTCATTTTGTTTTAAAAGACAATTTCCCTTTAATCAGCACTGTATTTTACAGCACACCTCTTATAACCATTATTTTTTATGGTATTGTTTTATGCTTTATTTTTTGTAGAAAAAGAAAACTAGTTCTACTTCTTTCTGCTTTATTAATTCTATTAACTTTCTATTTTTTCAACAACTATTACTTCAGTAATAAGGCAAGCATTGAAAATACCACATCCTTAATATTTTGGAATGTGGCTAAAAAAGAACACTTTCCTATCGAAATAATTTCAAATATCATCCGCGAACACAACCCAAATATTCTATCATTTGTTGAAGCTGTAGATGTTTCAAACGAGGACTTAAATACTCTTAACAAATTACATTCTGAGTTTGAATTTAAAGTTTTGGAAGGAAACATGCTCATTGGAATTAAAGGTTCAATCATTGAAACCAATTATCTTTCTAAAAGTGATAACTACAGATTCAACTTTATTAAAGCCTTAGTTAAAAACAAAGAACTTTCTATTTTAATGACTGATCTTTATGCAAGTCCGTTAAAAGACAAAACAGAAGCGTTTGAACAAATAGCACTTTACAACGAAACACACTCATTTGATTTTATTCTAGGTGATTTCAATACGCCTTATGAAAGCATTCATTTTAAACAGCTTAAAAACAACTTTACTAGTTTCCACTCAAAAAGCAACGGTTTTACAGCTACATGGCCTTTTGGTATTCCATTGTTGGAGTTAGATCAAATTTGGATTTCAAAGAAATTCAACCCTATAAAGCTAAACAAACACTACTTTCAAAATTCATCTGACCATGCTTTATTAGTTGCATCATACCAATAAATAAAGCTTAAGTATTGAAACAAAAAAAGCTCTAGGTTTCCCTAAAGCTTTCTTTTATATTAATGAGTTTAAATTACAGTCCTAATACATCTGCTCCTTGTTCGTAAATAACATCTACAGGAATATTAGCAGAACTTAAACGGTCTAAATCTGATTGTAATTCCTCTGAGATTTTACCTTTTTCAGCAACAAGTTTTGCTACACCATCATAGTCACCATTTCCTTGAAGTGTTAAAATAAGACTAGATAAATCTTTCATTGCAACAATCATATTTGCATAGTCAATTTTATAAGTTCCGTCAGCATTTCTCGTAAACGCACCTTTGTCTTTAAAGAAATTAAAACGAATCATATTTGCCTTTCCATGTGCTGATGATGCTCCAAAACGAACAGAACGGAAAATACTAGCCATAAACGTAGTCATGTAGTCTTTCATATCGCCATCGATTTCGCCTTTTTCATGTAATTGTTGTACCATATAAAGTCCTAACACGTCTGCTTTTCCTTCTTCTAAAGCACTTGCAAGCTCTTTTAACGACGTTCTAACTGTTCCTTTACCGTTTATAGTATTTTTTATACCAAGACCATGTGCCACCTCATGAAACATTGTATTAGCAAAAAAAGCATCAAAAGTGATGTGTTGTCTTTGGCTTTCATCTATTAACACATCTGAAATTGGTACTAAAATTTTATCAAACTTAGCACGCATAGCATTTTTAAGCTGAAGACGTCTAGTTCCTTTTTGTAACTGTACTTCTTCATCGTTAGGTAAGTTAATAGCAATTGTTTTACTACCAGAGTTACAATCTCCAGCATAATATACTACATCGTAAGCATTCAAATCGCTATCTGTTCCTGGAGTTTCTTGTTTATAAGCATCTGCTACAGGAATTCCTTTTTGAAGTTCTGGTAAAAAACTAGCAAAACGCGCTAATTTAGCACTCCACTCTTGGTCTTTAATTAGCACATAACCTTCGTGTGCTGCTTTATTACCAAACATTTGGTCTTCATAAGTTTCAATAGGACCAATAACGATATCAAGCGTATTGGTTTTCATGTCCATCCAAGCTAAATCACTTGGTTGATAGTTATCATCTAATAACGCTTGTGCTCTTAGCTCTAAGTATGTTTTTAAACCTTCATCTTCTGCTAGTTTAGCTGCTTCTTTTAATAATTCAGAAACCTCCTTAACTTCATTTTCAAATTGTTTGTGATAAGGAATTGAATACAGTTTTCCATTTTCGTCTCTACGCACAAAGTTGTAGATGCTTGATTTATCTTCAATATCAGCAGCTTCAAATTCTTCTTTGGTCATATCCTTTGGGTAAAAATTTGCGCCTAAAGGCTTCTCTCCCACACCTTCAACAAATGGTTTATTACCATCTAATCTATCCCAAGGACCATAATTGATTTTCACAAAGGTTTTAGTGTCTTCGTCTTCAATTGAGTTCAACAACTCTGTTTTGTCTCCATAGGCTTCATACCAAAATAAGTCGTTCATTTTTTCAGCAGCTTTAATAAGCAAAGGCAACATTTGTTGTTCTTTTTCGGAAAGCTTATTTACATCTGAAGTTAGTTTAACGCTTACGTATTTACCTAAGTTTTTTTGCATTTCGGTTTGCGTTGGTTCTTCACTTACTACTTCTTTTTTGTCTTCTTTACAAGACGATACAATCACCATAAGTGAAAGCATTGCGAGTATATTCTTCATAAAATTTAATGAGTTAATTTTGATTGTTTCAAAGTTAGTCATTTCAAATATACTATTCAACATAATCAGCAATAGGAATCTCATCAATAAACACATTATCCAACACTGTTTCGCCTTCTTTTATAAACACTAAAGCGTAAGTGTTATTGGGCATTGAATCATTTTGTGCATTTGCATGAGCAATTTCAGCGTCATAAGCTTTGGTTTCGTTCATATAAAACTCGTTAAACGGATAGTCTAAACGAAGTGTTTTATCATACCTGCTATAGTAACTCACTTTTGCATTTATAAAATTCCCATTACTAGGTTTAACTCTAGTTACTTTATCAATCTTAGCAAACCCTAAACTATCCTCAACAATCAATACGAAAACCGGTTCATGTCTTAGCCAAGTAGAATCAGTAGTTTTTATAGTATTAGCTTCAAAATTGAGGTAAATATACTTGCCTTTAAATGGGTTTGAAGGATCTACAGGTTGAGTTTTAAATTTAAAAGCTGTTCCTGTTTTTAAAATATTTTCTTGGTTAAAAATCATTTGAGCTGGAAGTATCAATTGCGCAGCAGCAACCAAAATAAACACGATGAATATATGTATCGTTTTCATGATTTAATGTTTAAGAATTAAGTTTAGACTTTTGCTTTTTAAGCATTACATAATTAGTTATAAAAAATCCAGCACCAACACTCACAAAAAGCAAACCTCTAATAACGTAGCTCATATCTGTATCAAAAAATCGACAGACAACCAAGGCTGTTATAATAATCAAACCGTAGTTTAAAATTCCGAAGTGAAATTTATCTGTTCCTATTTTTACGGTTATTAATCCTAAAGCAAAAATGATACAGTTAATGGCAATTGTTGGTATAATACTGTTGCTTGTTCCTATAAAAAACAAAACAGTAAACATAATGAATACGACGTGAAACAAATTGAAACCTTTAATCCATTTTTTTGAATACGAATACCCTAAAACTATTGCTGTCACTACAAACAAAAACAAGGCAATAAAAAACTCTTGAGAGGCAAACGTTGAATTGTTTTCGTTGAATTCCCAAATCCAGTTAAAGCTTGTCCATAATAATAAAATTACTGTTCCTACAGAACCAAAAATCAAGTATCCATTACGTCTCAATTTTTGATCATCAAAAAACGGAATCTTGCCAATGTTATAAAACAAACCGAACAAGATAACATACATTAAATACCCATAATCACCTTGATTGTTTACAAAAGCACCTAAGATGATAGTGCAACTTAACGGCAATATCCAGTTAAATATTGAAGTAACGTTGGCTTTTGGATGGTTTTTTAATAGTTGCCAGTAATGTGGCAACACCAAAACCATTAACCCTAAATACAACCAAGGTGTTTGTTGCATTGTAAAATAACCGTAACCATAGTTGCATGCATAATATGTTGCAAACACTATGTGAAGCATTGCCAACGTATTGGATTTGAGCAAATAAATTAGTGGTAAGCATAGTACAATCCAAGTGAGTAAAAAAGAACTTAAATCACCTGGTATATTATAAATTTGGCTTACCAAAGCTATGCTAGAACCTACTGCAAAAAATAGAAATGTTCCTGAGGCTTCTTTCCAAGTGACACTCTTATTTTTTAAAATAGAATAGCCTACAAACAACTGACCTATTACCAAAGGTAAAAATGCAAAAATGGTTTTTGTCGCTCTTGTAAAATTGTCCCAATTATGTGCTAAAATGAGAATAACACCTAAGCCGACCAAAATGGATCCCAACACACCAAATACTGTAAATAATTTATTTGGTTTATCGTCTTGTTTCGATTGGTAATAGACCTCAATATTACGAGCCACGTCTTCTGAAATGACTTGGTCTTTCACCAACTGTGGTAATTCTTTTATGAGTTTTGAGTTCATTTTATTATAGTTATAAATACTAAATTAATTTTTATTGAAAAGGAAAAAGCAAAAGAGTCAGGAAAATCATAAAAACCATCATTAATACAAACACATGATTTCTATTCGATTTATTTTTCTTTATGTAAATAAAGTAATAGACTATACTTAAAATTATTCCTAAAGCTATTAAAAACGGAATTGTCAATACTATAATTAATGAACCTCCACCATCTACCATAGGAATGATAGGAATCAAAATAAATGTAATGAAACCGCTTAAAATAAGTAAAATGACTTTTGAGAAATCTTTCATTATTGATTTTGTTTTAAAACCTCGCAACCAAAAATTTAGCTACGAGGTTTGAGGTTAACTAACCAATCATCAAAACAAAAAAATCATATATATAATGATGCCTTCGGCAATTCCTGTTACGATGCTCATTCCTAAAATGTCCTTAATCTTGGTTTTTAAAAAGAATACTGTACTTAGTATCGCTATAATAGCTGCCAATAAGATTTCTAAAGCACCTATTTTAGACAGTAAAAATGTAATACCAGTAAATGCTACAGTAATTGCTACCGTAATGATGCAGAACTTTATTATTTCCTGTTTGCTATAATTACCTTCAATAAATCCTTTGCGTAAATCTCTTAATATTGAGAGTATAAAAAGCAATGGCACTACTGATAAAAATGGTGCAAAAATAACTTTGATGCCTTTTACTATAGACAAATCGTTGTAAAAGAAAAACGCAATTGCGGTAAACGCTAAAAGACCTGCAACAATTATAGATTGAAATGTGAATAGTAGTTCTCTTTTTCCTGAGTTACTTGTTGGTTTTGGAGTATTCATAATTGGATTCATAATATTAAATTTTGATGATTAAACTTTGTTTTGATTTAAGCTGATAAAAAGAATATGTGTATCGCTAATGACAATAACACACCACTTAAAATACCGTTAGCTCTTAAGTTGTTATACAGAATGTAATTAAGCACATAGCTACTAATAGTTGTAGAGTTTATTAAGTGCGCAAAAATTAAATTATCTTCAAGTTTTTGACTTGTTATTAGTTCTACAAACTGCATAAACAGTACACCTATAACAATAGTAGCAACCAGCAACACTGTTGCTGGTTTTTGGTTTTTTGCTTTGTATTCGTCTGTGTTTTGCGGTAAAAAATGTTCTATTAAAATAAAACGCACAAAAAACAACATTGGAATTGGGAATAGTATTGATGCTATAATTTTAATAACATCTTTTAAGGTTTTTATTTCGTCGTATCCTAAAAACACCAAATAAATAAACACCACTACCGAAATTCCTGTAGTAACAATAAAAGCTGTATTTAAATTTTTGAGTTTCATTACAGCCACTATTGGTTAATACTTGCAACAGTATTATTTGCCATAAAGGTGACACAGTTATTGTACTGCGTTACAACTTCTTTAGAAATAGATTTTGAAAAGATTGTAATTGTACCGAATACGATTACAAATACACTTACTTTTAAGAATGATTTCATAATATTTTGTTTTGTTGATTACACAGCAAATCTGCGACACTTCACAAAATATCAAAACACGTTTTTAAAATATTACTGACGATATATTTTATAATATACAGTTAAAAAATACTATATTTACTATTACAATTAATTATTTACTGACGATTAAATGACTGACTTAAAATCTATTATTTCTACATTTTCAAGCGAAGACCAACAGCGTTTTGTGTTGTATTTAGAAAAAAAGAACAAACGCAACGACACTAAAAACATTCAGTTATTTAAGCTATTAACTAAGGACGGTTTAACATCTAAAGACATCTGCATAAAACTTTATAAGAGCAACAAAGCAGATGCCTATCATGCGTTGCGCAAGCGTTTGTTTCAATCTTTAATCGATTTTATTGCGAATGCAAATCTAGAAGAAGAAAACTCTGTTGATATGCAAATTATAAAATACATTTTAGCTTCTAGAACATTCCTACTACACAATAACCCTAAAGTTGCTTACAAATTATTAGACAAAGCCGAATTATTAGCACAAGAGCACTACCTATTCCCTATTCTTAATGAAATTTACCATACCAAAATACAGTATGCTTACACCAATCCTACGGTTGATATCGACACACTAATAACCAAGTTTAAAATCAACCAAAAAAATCACTTTTTAGAAGAAGAACTCAATATTGTGTATGCAAAAATTAGACAAACATTACACAACATGACCTACAAAGGTGAGATTGTCGATTTTCAAACCTTATTAAATTCAACGCTAAACGAACACAACATAAGCGTTTCAGAATCTATGTCGTTTAAATCGTTATATCAACTCATGACCATTGTAAGTATTTCTGCTTTTGTCACTAACGACTATCTAAAAATCGAACCGTTTATCATCAATACTTACCAAAGCATTAAATCGCACAAAACCAAAAACAAGCAACCTTTTTATCACATTGAAGTACTTTATTTAATAGCCAATACACTGTTCAGAAACAAAAAATTTAATAACTCATTAGAGTATCTAAACCTGATGCATGAACAAATGTTACAGCATAAAAAGAAACACTACAATAATTTTAAACTAAAATACAACTTACTTACTGCTTTAAACTATAATTACACCAACCAACAAGACAAAGCCATAGCATTACTAGAAGGTTTTAGAGTACCAAAACATCCTGATATAGAATCGTTATTAGACATCTATTTAAGTTTAGTGATGTTTTACATTCAAAAAAACGAGTTCAAAAACGCTTTAAATATCTTTTCAAAATTTTACCATACTGACAATTGGTATATGCAAAAAGCTGGAAAGGAATGGGTTATTAAAAAGAATTTAATTGAAATTATTTTACATATTGAACTCAAAAATATCGACCTAGTAGAATCGCGTTTATTAAGTTTTAAAAGAACGTATCGTAGTTACCTAAAAAACATCAACCAAGAACGTGTAATTACATACTTAAATCTTGTGGAGTATTACTATAAAAACCCAGAGCAAGTCACCACAACAACGTTTAAAAACAAAGTAGAAAACTCATTTGTTTGGCTAGATGCAAAGCAGGAAGACATCTTTGTTATGAGCTTCTATTCTTGGTTAAAAAGTAAGATGGAACACCAACCACTATACACCACAACACTCAACTTAATCACTAAGGCTCAAACTGTTAATTAGTAGTTAAATTTCATCTCAATATTAAACCTTTTAAAACAACAGAAGTCAAAAGAACAAATAACTTTAAAAATAGACACGATGAAAAAAGCAATAATCATTGCGTTGGCACTAGTAGCTTTTCAAGCCAATGCACAGGAAAGAAAAAAAGATTTTAAAAAAGGAGAAAGAAAAGAACGAATGGAAATGATGAAGGATTTGACTCCTGAAGAATTTGCAACATTACAAACTAAACGCATGACACTTGAGTTGGATTTAACCGAAAAACAGCAAGAGCAAATGCAAGCTATTCATCTAGAAGAAGCACAACTTAGAAAAGCACAAATGGAAGAACGTCAAAAACTAAAAGATAGTGATGATGCCGAAAAGCCTTCTAAAGATGAAATGGTAAAACGAATGAACGACAGATTAGATCATCAAATAGAAGTAAAACAAAAAGTAAAAAACATTTTAAACGCTGAACAGTTTGAGAAATGGGAGGAGTCAAAAGCTAAGCATAAAGACAAAAGAGGAAAGCGTAAAATGATGAAAAAAGAACACAATAGAGATTAACATTTTTGATTGGTTGAGTATAGTTTTTTTGTTAATTGAAGCATCGAGATAAAACTCGGTGCTTTTTGTTTGTGATTATATCACAAAAATCATTAATTTAGTCAATCTATTTTTTTAAATACTTTAATCTTATCTATAATGAAAAAAATAATTACGCTTTGCTTATTTGCTTTTGCAATGTTACTTGGAGCACCTCAACTAAGTGCACAAAACAAACTTCAAATAAATCAAGCAGCTTCTGAAAAAGCAAAGGAACTGAAAAAAACCCTCAAATTTGATAACATTCAACAAGAAGAAGTGTATCAAGCATTTCAAGAGTACGAAAAAGTATATCAAAGAATAAGCTCTGACATGGAAAACAATAAAGAGCTTAAGCAAAAGATTGACTTAGTATTGGCTCAAAAAATGAAAAAAATATTAAACGAAGAACAATACACGAGATACAAAGAACTCTACAACGTAGAAGACGAAGAATAAAAAAAAAGCGGTTTTTAAACCGCTTTTTTTATTTTATAATGTTTTAGCTACTCTACTAACAGCCTCAATAGTTTTATCTAAATCTTCATACGATAAAGCATCACATAAAAACCAAGTTTCAAAAGCACTTGGAGCAATATAAACACCTTCGTTTAACATACCATGAAAAAAGGCTTTAAAACTAGCGTTATTTCCTTTAGCCGAAGTTTCAAAATCATAAACCTCATCTTTACAAAAATGAACCGAAATCATTGAGCCCACTCTATTGATTACATGATCTATGTTATGCTCTTGGAGTGTTTTTGTCATACCTTTGTGAAGGTATTCTGTTTTTTCAGCTAAACGTGTAAACAACTCATCATCTAAATTAATTTCGGTTAACATTGCTAAACCAGCAGCCATAGCTAATGGATTTCCACTCAATGTTCCTGCTTGATAAACAGCTCCTAAAGGTGCAAGGTGATTCATAATTTCATTACGTGCAGCAAAAGCGCCTACTGGTAATCCGCCTCCAATAACTTTTCCAAAGCAAACAATATCTGCATCCACATTAAACAACTCTTGAGCACCACCTTTAGCAAGTCTAAAACCTGTCATAACCTCATCAAAAATCAATAGAATATTATGAGCATCACATAATGTTCTTAGTTTCTGTAAGAAGTTATCTTTTGGTGGAATACAACCCATATTCCCTGCAACAGGCTCTAATATAATACACGCTATTTCATCTGCATTTGCTTTTATAAGCGCTTCAACATTATCAATATCATTATACCTAGCCAACAAGGTATCTTTTGCTGTACCTTCAGTTACTCCAGGACTATTAGGACTACCAAAAGTTACTGCTCCACTTCCTGCCTGTATTAAAAACGCATCGCTATGTCCATGATAGCATCCTGCAAACTTTATTATTTTCTCTTTTCCTGTAAACCCTCTTGCAAGTCTTACCGCACTCATACAAGCTTCGGTACCTGAGTTTACAAATCTAATTTTATCAATATTTGGCACCATACTAATTGCCAATTCAGCAATTTTAGTTTCAATCTCAGTAGGCATACCAAACGACGTTCCTAGTTTCGCTTTTTCAACCACAGCTTCTACAACTGGTTTATGTGCATGACCTAAAATCATTGGTCCCCAAGAATTAATGTAATCTATATATTGATTATCATCTTCATCAAAAACATAAGCGCCTTTTGCTGATTTTGCAAAAATTGGAGTTCCTCCAACAGCTTTAAACGCTCTAACAGGTGAGTTTACTCCTCCAGGAATTACATCTTGAGCTTCTTTAAATAAAGCACTACTTCTTTTATATAACATAAATTATTCAGATTTTATAATAAGCACCTGACCTATCGCAAGGTCATTATTACTCATATTATTCAACCGCTTAAGAGTTTCAACAGTTGTATTGTATTTTCTAGAAAGTGAATAAAGCGTATCTCCTTTTACAACTTGATGTGTAAGATGTCCTTCTTCAACAACATCATCATATTTGTTTGAAGGCCTACCAAGCACTTCTTCGTCATAACGATAAAGCTGATAGCGCTCAATTAAACTTATCAGTTTTTCTGGATATTTTCTATCGGTTGCATACCCTGCAGCTCTTAACCCTTTAGCCCAACCTTTGTAATCATCAATCTTTAACTGAAATAATTTTGAATAACGACTTCTTGATGTTAAAAACGTAGAATGATCTTCAAACGAAGAATTTGCATGATTGTATTTTCTAAAACATTCCTGAGAAGCATCGTCATCATGGTAAATTTTAGCACCTGTCCATCCATGACATTTAATACCAAAATGATTATTTGCTTCAACTGCCAAACGCCCTTTTCCTGATGCTGACTCCAGTATTCCCTGAGCTAAAGTAATACTTGCTGGTATTTTATATTTTCGCATCTCCTCCATTGCTATTCCACTATAAGTTGCAATATATGCATCAGTAGGACTAGCATAAGTTTTTGGAGAAGTATCTTCCTTTTCAGACGGATTAACTACAGTAGGTTCTTTTTCTGTTGGCCTTGAAACTTGTTCTGTTCTTGTAGTATTTCGTTTCTTTTTTGTAACAATTTTCTTTTTTGAACCACAGCTTAAAGCAATGGAACATAATAATAGTACAGCAAGTAGTTTTCTCATAAATTCTTAAACGATTAAAGGCCTATTTTGTTGCTTTAACTTTTGGTTCATTCCTTCAATTCCTTGTAAACCTCCAGTATGAATTGCTAATATTTTGGAACCTTTAGGAAAATAGCCTTTTTCAATTAAATCGTAAATACCAAACACCATTTTACCTGTATAAATAGGATCTAAAGGCACATTATGTTTACTCTTAAAGTTATTGATGAATTTTATTAAATCATCATTAGTCTTTGCGTAACCTCCAAAATGGTAATCGGTTATTAACTCCCAATTATTTTGTGTTGCAAATTTAGCAATTTCTTCTTGTAAAAAATCACCTTTTAACGCAGGAAATCCTAGAATCTTTTGATGTGAATTGCTAGAATTAATAACCCCAGAAATAGTACATCCTGTTCCAACAGGACAGCAGATGTAATCAAAAATGCTGTCTGCTTCAGTCAAAATCTCTTCACAACCTTTTACAGCAAGTTCATTAGTACCTCCTTCAGGAAGAAGGTAAAATTCCCCAAACTCTTCTTTTAAGTTTTTTATAAAATCCTCATTAGTCTTTTCTCTATACTGCTGTCTTGTAACAAACTTAAACTGCATGCCACAAGCGTAAGCAAAAGACAAAGTAGGGTTAGTCTTAAAATTAGTTTTAAGCTCCTCTCCTCTTATAATCCCTATAGTTTTAAACCCAAATTCTTTACCAGCTGCTGCAGTTGCTGAAATATGATTTGAAAAAGCTCCACCAAAAGTCAGTAATGTATCAATATTTTGGTGTTTTGCAAACTCTAGATTGTATTTTAGCTTTCTTAGTTTATTTCCAGACACAAATTTATGATTGAGATACTCAGCTCTCACAAACAAACGATTATCAATATTTAAAGTATTTTTAATAGGTTTTTTTTGCATTTAAACAGTTTTTCAATAAAATTTCAAAAACAAACGTTAAAACTATAATTATTTTTCATAAATTTAACATTATAACTCACTCCAAATCTATCATTTAAATAACTAATCTAACATTTACAACAAGTAATGTTATGGCTAATTTAATGTTTAGGTTTATGATAAGAAAATTACCCCTCTCATCTCTGTTAATATTTTCTTTTTGCATATATAGTTTTAGTCAAACTAATAATTGCAATAATTTAGCTTCAGGAGAAATTACTGTAAGCACAAGTTGCAACCCAGTATCATTCAATAGCAACAACAATACTAATTATTGGGATGGCGCAACAGGCTGTAATGCAGGTGACTTTGATGATGCATGGGGCTGGTTTGTTGCCACCAGCAACTCAACAACAATAATATATAACACTAGCGACAATAACCGAGACCCTATTTTAACTCTTTTTACAGGTGGATGCAATACAAATATGACAAGTATAGCATGTGCGGATGATGGATTAGATGGCGATTCTGAAACTATTAATTACGCAACAACACCAGGAGTAACATACAGAGTAAGAATTCAAGACTGGAATAGTAATTCTAATATGAATGGCACCATTTGCGTATATTCTTCAACCCCTCCATCAAACGACAATTGTGGAGGTATCAATCTCACATCAAATTTACTCACCTGCAACAACACAAGCGGCACCACAGTAGATGCAACTCCATCTGGTTTAACATCATGTTATTTTAGCAATGCAAATGATGATGTATGGTATAATTTTACTGCTTTGACTGACACTCATACCATCACTGTAACCGAAGGAACTCTAGACGATGCTGTTTTTGAAATATTTTCCGGCACTTGCGGCTCTTTGACTAGTGAACTCTGTGTAGATGATTATTACACTAATGAATCAGCAGAAATAACTGGCTTCACGCCTGGAAACACTTACTATATAAGAGTACATAGTTATGGTAACAACCCTGGAACTTTTGACATATGCATTACACACCCTTGCCTTCCTGGTAATGGCACAGGCACCACAGCTTTAGCTTGCCCAAGTGTTGATGTTATGGATAGTGGAGGAAATGACACTGCAACTATTAATTGTACTTCACCTTCCTCCGTAGACTTAGAAGCTAACTATCTAGAACTAGGAGAAACCACAAGCTATAACGTTGAAAGCATAGCTTACAACCCACCTTATCAATTTGATTGTTTAGCAAACCCTGTAAGTGTAAATACTGACGACGTATGGTCTCCTACAGTTAATCTTCCTTTTGATTTCTGCTTCTACGGACAAACATATAATTCGTGTGTAATTGGTTCAAATGGAGTGATCTCTTTCGACAGTTCACTTGCTGGAGGCCCTACAGGATGGAGAATCGACAACAACTTACCAAACAATGTAGCTAATGCCTCAAATGGCACTACCGATTACTTTTACGGCCCATCAATTTTCGGAGTACATCACGATATTGACCCTAGCGCTGGCGGAGAAATAGCTTGGGAACTTATAACTCTTAACACTGGCTGCAGAGCTCTTGTTGCAGCTTGGAGTGATGTACCAATGTATGATAGCGCCAATTGGGGAGATGGTAGTGTGCTTTACTCAGGAATGATTGTTTTTTACGAAAACACTAATGTCATTGAAATTTATATTGAAGAAAAACAATTAGACGATAGCCCTTTTGTTCCTCCTATTTGGAATAATGGTCGCGCTCAAGTAGGTCTCCAAAACAATACAGGTACTTTAGCCTCAGCTGCTCCTGGAAGAAATGACATCAATACTACCTGGACTGCAACTAACGAGGCATGGCGTTTTGTTCCATCTGGAAGCTCTATCACTGATTTAAAATGGTATGCTAATTCAATTTCACCTGCTAATGAAATTATTGACCCAGATGATGATGGTATCATTACCGTTTCACCTACATCTACAACAACTTACATAGCCGAAGTAACCTATAATCTTTGCAACAGCTCTACAATTGTTGAAACAGATAATTTCATCGTTACTGTTAATGGTGTAAAAATATGGGATGGCTCTGAAGCTACTAACGATTGGATGGAACCACTCAATTGGTCTGATGACACTATTCCTACTTCAGCAGACTGTGTAGTAATTCCTATCACAGGAAATGACCCAGTACTTTACACCAATAACACTGGAGATGGATTAAATCTTACAGTACACGATGGAGCAACTTTAACAGTACAATCTGACGCCTCTGTCACAATTGTTGACTTTGTAGACATACAAGGTGTAGGAACAATTCAAATCAATAGTAGTGGTAGTTTAATTCAAGTTAATGATGTACCAACTGTTCCAAATACAGGCAACATCACAATGAACAGGGATGCTAATATAAGAGGTACTGATTACGTATATTGGTCATCTCCAGTCAATAATTTTAATGTAAATAATGTTTCCCTAGGCACTTCAACAAATTATATTTACGAATGGATTACAACTATACCCAATGGTTTTACACCTCCTCCTGTTATTCCTATTTGTTTTGGAAACTGGTCAAACTCAGCAGGATCCTTAATGCAAAATGGGAAAGGATATATTGTAAGAGGTCCAGATGCTTTTACCAACACTCCTGCTACTTTTACCGCAACATTCAATGGTGTAGCCAATAATGGTATTATCACCAAAACTATTAATAGCGGAACCAACACAAACACAAATAGTAATTTCTCATACAATCCGTATGGCAATGATTTATTAACCGTAACTCCATTTGATGACAATTGGAATTTACTAGGCAACCCATACCCTTCAGCCCTTGATGCTCAAGCATTTTTAACCCATCCTAATAATACCATTATTGAAGGAGCAGTTCATATATGGACTCATGGCAGCATTCTAGGAACTTATACCGATTCATTTTATGAAGACTATGTATTAAATTATAATATCTCTGACTATGTAACATATAATTTCTCTGGGACCAATACCTATCAAGACGAATCATTTAGTGGACAAATAGCCTCTGGTCAAGGGTTCTTTGTTTTAGCACTTAATGATAGTGAAACTGGTAGCGTTACATTCAACAATAGCATGAGACAACTGTCAGCAAGCTATGATAATAGTCAGTTTTACCGAACACAATCAAGCAACAATGTAAATTACAATACTGAATCAAGCCTAGAAAAGCATCGTATTTGGTTAAACTTAGTATCTCCTAGTCAATTATCCTCTAGCATATTAGTAGGTTACATTGAAGGAGCTACAAATCAAAAAGACCGCCTTTATGACGCATACAATAAAGAGTTCAATGCATTAAACTTGTACTCTAAAATTGATGACAAAGGAATGATCATACAAGGAAGAGCTTTACCTTTCGACCAAAATGACCAAGTACATCTAGGTACAGTTTTAACTGAACCAGGGATTCACACTATAGCTATTAGCAATGTAGATGGCTTATTCACTAATGAAGACCAAAACATATATCTAGAAGACACTTATACCAATACAATACATGATTTAAAAATTTCGCCTTATATCTTTAGTGTTAGTCAACCAACAACATTTGACGACCGTTTTATCTTAAGATACACCAATGAAACACTTGACATCGACAAAGATGACGTTAGAAGTCAATTAAGTATCTCTGCTCCTAACGGTGATTATATTAAAGTAAAATCCGAAACAAACACTATAGATTCTGTAATTATCTACGACCTATTAGGCAGAAAATTATTTGAGCAAAAGAATATTAACCAATTAGAATTTATCATACAAGACAGTAATCTTTCGGATGCCACATATATTGTAAAAGCTACTCTTACTCAATCTAAGAAACAAAAAATCCAAAGAATCATTTTAAAACAGTAAAAAATTAATATATAGCACTTCACTACAAAAAGGCCTATCCAATTACGTTAGGTCTTTTTTGTATCTAACTTGAATAAAACTATAAATACTTTAAAAAACTATACAACCTACGATACTTTAAATAATCAAGCTGAGCTTCCTGAAAGTAAGCTTCTCGCTCAAAAGAAATATTTCTGTAAGCTAAACTCCATCTTTTATACTGCAAAAGTCTTATAAGAAACTCAAAACCATAAATCACAAAAAAAGGAATAATCAACAATTCTATTTGTTGTTGTAAATGAATTCGCTCATGATTTAAAAGCACAGCATCTTCTTTCAAAGCTTTATACTTTAAGAATACAAAAGGGAAAATTGTAACCCCGACATAACCTTTAGGCACTATATATTTCGAAACCAATATCATAGTCTTGAAACTTCAAAAATCAATCCAAATTACATTATCTTTGTTAGATTATGAAAAAAATCATTCCTATTGAAGAAGGAGATTATTACTTAACTCCTGAAGGCTATCGCTGTTTCACAGAGCAATACCACCTAAAACGTGGCTATTGCTGTGAAAGCGGATGCAGACACTGCCCATACGGATTCAATAAAAAGCAATTAAAAAGAAACTAATGTCAACAACAACTAACATATCTTTTAAAGAACAAATACTACAAGGAATACCAAACACATTACCTAATCCTAAACCTTATGAAGCTTCTATTAATCATGCACCTAAACGCAAGGAGATTCTTTCTGATGAAGAAAAAAAATTAGCGCTTCAAAATGCGTTGCGCTACTTTGAACCGCAACACCACGCAACACTTCTTCCTGAATTCAAAGAAGAATTAGAGACTTATGGACGCATTTACATGTATCGTTTTCGTCCAGATTATAAAATGTATGCACGCCCAATTGATGAATATCCTGCCAAATCAAAGCAAGCTGCAGCTATCATGTTAATGATTCAAAACAATTTGGATTATGCTGTTGCACAACATCCACATGAATTAATTACGTATGGTGGCAATGGCGCTGTGTTTTCCAACTGGGCGCAGTATTTATTAACCATGCAATATTTAGCAACCATGACTGACGAGCAAACGCTTGTTATGTATTCTGGTCATCCTATGGGTTTATTTCCATCACATAAAAACGCGCCTCGTGTAGTTGTTACCAACGGAATGATGATTCCTAATTATTCCAAACCAGATGATTGGGAAAAATTCAACGCTCTTGGCGTTACACAATACGGACAAATGACAGCCGGAAGCTATATGTATATTGGACCTCAAGGCATTGTTCACGGCACAACAATTACCGTTTTAAACGGATTTAGAAAAATAAACAAATCTCCTAAAGGACATATTTTTGTCACCTCTGGTTTAGGCGGAATGTCTGGTGCGCAACCAAAAGCAGGCAACATTGCTGGCTGTATTACGATTTGTGCAGAAGTAAATCCTAAAATCACTCAAATTCGATTAGATCAAGGTTGGATTGATGAAAAAATTTCAGATTTAGATGAATTAGTAACACGAGTACAAAAAGCGCAAACAAACAAAGAAACAATATCAATAGCATATCTAGGAAATGTTGTTGAAGTATGGGAAAAATTTGATAAATCTAATATTCATATTGATTTAGGAAGTGACCAAACTTCATTGCATAATCCTTGGGCTGGAGGTTATTATCCTGTTGGATTATCTTTTGAAGATGCTAACGACATGATGGCAAATAATCCTGACCTATTCAAAACCAAAGTTCAAGAAAGTTTACGTCGTCATGCAACTGCTATTAACAAACACACAAAGAAAGGCACTTATTTCTTTGATTACGGAAATGCCTTCTTGCTCGAAGCTTCTCGTGCTGGTGCAGATGTTATGTCTGAAAACCCAACTATTGGTCGTGAATTTAAGTATCCAAGCTACGTGCAAGATATTATGGGACCAATGTGTTTTGATTACGGATTTGGGCCATTCCGTTGGGTTTGTACTTCGGGTAAACCAGAAGATCTAGCAAAAACAGATGCTATTGCTTGTGAAGTTTTAGAAGAAATCATGAAAAACTCACCTGAAGAAATCCAACAGCAAATGGCTGATAATATTCAGTGGATTAAAGGTGCTCAAGAAAACAAATTAGTTGTAGGCTCACAAGCCAGAATTCTTTATGCAGATGCCGAAGGTCGAATGAAAATCGCTAAAGCATTCAACGATGCCATTGCAAAAGGCGAAATAGGCTACGTTGTTCTAGGTCGTGATCATCATGATGTATCAGGTACAGATTCACCTTATCGTGAAACCAGCAATATTTACGATGGTTCTCGTTTCACTTCAGATATGGCTATACACAATGTTATAGGAGATAGCTTCAGAGGAGCCACTTGGGTAAGTATCCACAATGGTGGTGGCGTTGGCTGGGGAGAAGTTATTAATGGTGGGTTTGGTATGGTTCTTGATGGTACTAATGAAGCAGAAACACGCTTAAAATCAATGCTTTTCTGGGATGTAAACAATGGTATTTCCAGAAGAAGTTGGGCAAGAAATGAAGGTGCTGTTTTTGCTATAAAACGCGCTATGGAACAAGAACCTAATTTAAAAGTTACGGTTCCTAATATAGTTGACGACAAACTAATGGACTCGTTATAAACTCAAATAAAAAAGAATATGAAAAACACATTAAAACTATTAAGCTTTGTAGTTATTACTACAATCTTCACATCATGTAGCTCAGTGAGAGTTGCATCCGACTATGATAAAAGAGCAAGTTTTGACAACTATAAAACGTTTGCCTTTTTTAAAACAGGTATTGATAAAGCAGAGATTAATGACATTGACAAAAAACGTATTCTACGAGCTATTGAAAGTGAACTTTTGGCCAAAGGATACACAAAATCTGAAAACCCTGATATCCTAGTAAGTATCTTTACCAAATCAAGAGAAAAAGTAAATGTCTACAACAATGGCTGGGGACCTTACGGATATGGTTGGGGTTGGAACCCATGGTATTGGGGACCTTACAACAACACTTCTGTTTCAACTTCAACAGAAGGAACACTATACATCGATTTAATTGATGCCAACAAAAAAGAATTAGTTTGGCAAGGTATGGGAACTGGATATTTGACTAAAAATATTGATAAAAAAGAAGAACGAATCAATGAGTTTGTTGCTAAAATCATGGAAAAATATCCTCCTGAGCTAAATCAGTAAAATCTTTTTATATAATTTAAAAAAGCATCAAACATTAGTTTGATGCTTTTTTATTTATTCTTCAATAGCACGCATTTTAGGCTTAACCTATAAAAACTTATATTTGCGGCTTCAAAAAGTAAATTATGATTTTAGGTCAAACTACAAAAAAGAATTTTACCCAAAACCCTAAAGACGATATTTTATCAGGCCTTACAGTTGCATTAGCATTAGTACCTGAAGCTGTTGCTTTTGCCTTTGTTGCTGGCGTAGATCCTTTAGTTGGATTGTACGGTGCTTTTATGATGGGAATCGTTACCGCTTTGTTTGGTGGTCGACCAGGAATGATTTCTGGTGCTACTGGCGCAATGGCTGTAGTTATGGTGCACCTTATTCAAAAAGGAAATGAAGTTGGTATTAATTTAGATACACCTATTGAAAACCTTGGGCTTCAATGGCTTTTTATTACCTTACTATTTGTTGGTGGTATTCAAATTTTGGCAGGTGTTTTTAAACTCGGAAAGTTCGTTAGGCTTATTCCACATCCAGTAATGATGGGATTTGTAAACGGTTTAGCCATCGTCATTTTCTTATCACAATTAAAATTATTTCCTAATGCTGTACCGCAGGATATTTCATTTTTTGACAATACCTCTGAGTGGTTCTCAGCATTATTCTCAAATGCTGCTTTTTGGAAAATGATGGGCTTCATTGGATTGACAATGGGAATTATGTACGGACTACCTAAACTCACCAAAAAAATTCCTGCAGCTTTAGTTGCAATCCTTGTTGTAGCTTGTATTACGATTTTTGGTGGAATTGAAATGAGCACTGTTGGTTCTTTTATTGCAGAAGGCGGCGGAAAAGGTTTAGAAGGTGGATTACCAACATTTCAAGATCAAATTTTCGGATTATTCGGAACACTCGTTGGACATTGGGATATGATTATTTCAACTGCTTTTATATTGGCTGCTGTAGGTTTAATCGAATCTCTAATGACCTTAAACCTTGTAGATGAAATCACTGAAACAAGAGGTAATGGAAACCGCGAATGTATTGCTCAAGGAAGTGCTAATATGCTAAATGGTTTATTTGGTGGAATGGGTGGTTGTGCTATGATTGGTCAATCTATCATCAACGTAGATTCTGGTGGTCGTGGTCGTTTATCTGGCGCATTTGCCGCAGTAGCTTTGTTAGGTTTTATTCTATTTGCTGCACCATTAATTGAACAAATTCCAATTGCTGCTTTAGTTGGCGTGATGTTTATGGTAGTTATCGGAACATTCGCTTGGTCTAGTTTTAGAATCATTCGTAAAATACCTATTGCTGATGCCATTGTACTTATTGCTGTTTCAGCAATTACCGTTTGGAAAGATTTAGCAGTAGCTGTTATCGCTGGTGTAATAATTTCTGCATTAGTATTTGCTTGGAAAAACGCAACAATGATTAGAGCACGAAAACGTATGCAAGCAGATGGCACAAAAACTTACGAAATTTGGGGACCGTTATTCTTTGGGTCTATTCAGAGTTTTAATTCTAAGTTTGATGTAAAGAATGATCCTGAAAACGTTGAAATAGATTTTGTAGAGTCTCGCGTCAGTGACCATTCTGCTATGGAAGCTATATTCAATTTAGTGAATAAATATGAAGCTGCTGGCAAGAGCTTAAAATTGAAACATCTTAGTGAAGACTGTAAAGCTTTAATGTATAAAGCAAGCCCTAAGTTTAAAGAAGTTATTGTCGAAGACATCAATGATCCTCGCTATTATTTAGCAGCCAATCCTGAAGAATTTACAAAACCGCTTTCGGAATACGATTTATAAAAGAAAAGCGACTCAATTGAGTCGCTTTTTTATTTAATATTTCAATAACACTTCTATTTTAACTTTCACCTTTTCAGTTGAAGGAATCATGGTTTGTTCTAATGTCGAATTCAATGGAATCGCAGGCATATTTTCACTACCAATCGTCATTACTGGTGCATCTAAATATTTAAAGCATTCTTCCTGAATTTTCCCAGATAATGCTCTTGCAAAACTGTTGTTACTTGGCTCTTCAGTTACCACTAAACACTTACCTGTTTTCTTAACCGATTTCATTATAGTTTCTTCATCTAGAGGATACAATGTTCTTAAATCGATAACTTCTATTTGATCTTTTAAACCCAATTCTTCCGAAGCATTCATTGCCCAATGCACACCCATTCCGTAGGTTACAATGGTACACGTTTCTACATCGTCTTGCTTCCAAATTTCTTGTAACACCCAAGCTTTCCCAAAAGGCAATACGTAATCTTCAGCAGGTTCTACAGAGGTTGCACCTTGTGTTCCTGGTACTTTAGACCAGTACAAACCTTTATGCTCAAAAATAACTACTGGATTTGGGTCGTGATATGCGGCTTTTATTAAACCTTTTAAATCAGCGCCATTACTTGGGTAAGCAATTTTTACACCTCTAATGTTAGTGACTACACTTTCTACAGAAGATGAATGGTATGGTCCACCACTACCATAAGCACCAATTGGCACACGCAAAATCATACTTACAGGCCATTTTCCGTTACTTAAATAACAGCTACGACTCACTTCGGTAAATAATTGGTTGAGTCCTGGCCAAATATAATCAGCAAACTGAACCTCAACAATTGGTTTTAAGCCTACCGCACTCATCCCAACCGTAGAACCCACGATAAAAGCTTCTTGGATTGGTGTATTAAAAACGCGGTCGTCACCAAATTTCTGTGCTAATGTTGCCGCTTCTCTAAATACACCACCAAGTCGGCCACCAACATCTTGTCCATAAAGCAAACATTCTGGATGCTTGCGCATTAATTCTTCAACAGCGAATAAAGCACAATCTACCATTACTACTTTTTCTGCACCTTCTGGTGAACGCTCACCTTTTTCTTCGGTAATTGGTGTTGGTGCAAAATCGTGCATAAATAAATCTTCTGGTGTTGGATCTTCAGCTTTCAAGGCTTTTTGAAAATCATTCTCAACCAACGTTTTTATTTCCGCTTCAATAGAATCAATATCTTTTTGAGTAAAACCATTATCTAACATTTGCTGTTTTAAAACAGGATACGGATCACGAGATTTTGCTTCTTCCAAATCATCTCGATACCATTCCATACGTACACCAGATGTATGATGATTCAATAACGGTACTTTAGCGTGCACCAAAAATGGTCGACGCTCTTCTCGTATGGTTTTTATAACTTTTTCTAATGCTTCGTAGCTTTCAATAAAGTTAGCACCATCAATAGAAATGGCTTCTAATCCGTGAAAACCTTTTGCATATTCTGCAGCATTTTGAGCTCTGGTTTCGGCTTCATTGGCTGAAATATCCCAACCATTGTCTTGCACCAAATATAGAATAGGCATTTGCTTTAAAGCTGCCATTTGAAAGGCTTCTGCAATTTCACCTTCGGTAACTGATGCATCACCTAAACTACAAACCGTGATAGGGTTCAGTTTAGATTCTTCGCTATCGCTCTGAATGACATTAGGATTCGTTAAATCTTGCTTTTCTATATATTGCATTCCCATCGCGACACCAGTTGCAGGAATGGCTTGCATACCTGTTGCTGATGATTGATGTGGAATTTTAGGCTTATCGGCATCTTTTAAACTTGGATGCGAATAATAGGTTCTTCCACCAGAAAATGGATCGTCTTTTTTAGCTAACACCTGAAGCATTAAATCATAAGGCGTCATACCAAAAGCTAACAACATTGCATCATCTCTATAATACGGAAATGCATAATCTTGAGGTAACAATTGCATTCCTAAAGCTGTCTGAATGGCTTCGTGACCACGTGATGTGGCGTGCACGTATTTTGAAACTACTTTGAAGTTGGCTTCATACAATTCTGCCATTGTTTTGGCGGTTACTAAATTGGTAAATCCTTTTTTTAATATGTCTTTATTCATTGTTTTCTGAACTTATTTCTGCGTTAGGGATTGCAGCGGCATCCTTTTTTGCCATTAAAAGCAAAAAAGATATAGCGTAAAGCCCGACCCTTGTGGTAACGCCCAAATTATTTTAAGCTAGCTCTTCTTCAACCTTTATCATCCAGTTGAATTTATCTTCAATTTTTCCTGTTTTTATGGCATTTAACGTATCATTAACCTCTAATCCTACCGGACTTTCGTCAGAGACGTGAATGTCACCATTTTCTGTGCCAATACTCTGAATGTAAGCAATACCAACGGCTGTTCCGGTTCCGAAAGCTTCCTCCAAAAGGCCTTTTTCTGATGCTTCTCGGATTTCGGTAAGCGTGATTGGACGCTCAATAACTTCAAAACCTTTATCTTTTAAAATATCGATAACACTCATTCTGGTAATGCCATCGAGAATGGCACCATCGCGACGTGGTGTGATGAATTTTCCATCGATTTTGAAGAAAATATTCATTGTTCCCACCTCTTGAATGTACTCGTGCTCAACAGCATCTAACCACAATACTTGATCGTAGCCTTTTGCTTTTGCCAATTCCGTTGGACGAATTGCTGCTGCATAATTTCCAGCTGCTTTTGCTTCGCCTGTACCACCATCTACGGCACGAACGAATTTCTTTTCTGCCCACAATTTTATACGCTTGCTGAAAAACGGTCCTGCTGGCGATGCCATAATGATAAACTTGTAACTTGTGGCTGCACGCATACCGATAAAGGCTTCATCGGCATACATAAATGGACGCAAATATAATGCACTACCGTCTTGTGGCGGAATCCACGCTTTGTCCATAGCTACAAGCTGTTTTAAACCTTCTACAAACAACTCTTCTGGAACATTTGGCATTCCCATTCGGTCTGCACTAAAGTTTAAACGCGCTGCATTTTTATCGGCACGGAATAGCATTGGTGTTCCGTCTTCATCTACATTAGCTTTCATGCCTTCGAAAATGGCTTGTCCGTAATGCAACGCCATTGCTGCTGGATGCGTTGGAATTAAAGCTAAAGGTTCTATTCTTGGGTTTTGCCATTCACCATCTTTATAATCGCAGATAAACATATGATCTGTGAAAGAGGTTCCTAATGGTATGTTGTTGAAGTCGATGGTATCGACTTTTGATTTTTCTATTTTTTTGATTGCTATGTTGTAAGACATAATTTTTATAAATGATGAAATCCTGAATCAATTTCAGAATGACAGTTAACTATATTTTTCTATTCGTATCAAATTGCTCTAAATAATCGGCAACTCTTCGCACAAAGCTTCCACCTAGGAAACCATCAACGACACGATGATCGAAAGACAGTGATAAGTACATCATACTTCTAATAGCGATTTCATCGCCTTTTTCAGTTTCGATGACTTCGGCTCGTTTTTTTATGATTCCTAATGCTAAAATGGCAACTTCTGGTTGGTTGATTATTGGTGTTCCCATAACGCTTCCAAACGTCCCAACGTTAGAAATAGTGAACGTGCTGCCTTTGATATCGTCGCCACTCAACTTGTTTTCTCTTGCTTTGCCTGCTAGCTCGTTTACGTTTTCTGCTAACTCTTTTAAGTCTTTAGTGTCAGCATTTTTCACCACTGGCACAATTAAATTTCCACTTGGTAATGCTGTTGCCATACCAATATTAATATCTTCTTTTACGATGATATTACTGCCATCTACCGAAGCATTGATGTTTGGAAAATCCATGACCGCTTTAGCTACTGCTTCTACAAACAATGGTGTGAACGTTAGTTTTTCACCATATTTTTCCTGAAAAGCAACTTTATTCTCATTTCGCCAATTTACCATATTGGTTAAGTCGGCTTCAACATAAGCTGTTACATGAGGCGACGTATGCTTGGAATACACCATATGATCTGCAATCATTTGACGCATACGATCCATTTCTACAATCTTTCCTTTGCCTTTATCAAACGTTAGTTGCGGAATGCGATAAGCCGTTGGATCTTGAACCACTGGCTGCGCAAACTTATAAGGTCTGCCATCTTCGATATAATTGAATACATCGCTTTTTCTTAATCGTCCTTCGTTTCCGGTTGCTGGGATTCTTGCTAATTCTTCAAAACTAATGTGATGCTCTTTGGCTATGGAAATGATTAGTGGTGAGAAGAACTTTGAATTCGAAGTTGAAGCTGAAGTTGAAACCGAATGAGATTCCTTGTTAATACTAGATGCTATTGAAGGACTCTTTTTGGTCTTCGTTTTTGATGTCTCGACTGCGCTCGACGTGACATCATTTTTCGATTTCGGTTTCGATTTCGATTTTTCTATTTCTAGAAGAGCGATAACCTCACCAACTTTTACCACATCTTTTGCTTGGTATTTGGTTTCTAGCAACGTTCCTGCTGCTGGTGCAGGCACTTCGTTATCCACCTTATCTGTGGCTACTTCTAATATGATATCGCCTTCATCAAAAGAATCACCTTCATTGATTAACCAATTAATAATGGTTCCTTCTGTGATGCTCTCGCCCATTTTGGGCATTTTTAGTTCAAATTTAGACATAGTCTTTATCTTCAATTTAGATTCCACATCAAGTGCGGAATGACTAAACGCATTAACTAGCGTTTGTTAGTTTTTATTTCTTACGCGTTAGCGATTGAAACGGCATCCTTTTTTGCTATTAATAGCAAAAAAGATATAGTGTAAAGCGCGACCCTTGTGGTAACGCCCAAATTATTTTACTTTTTCATAAAATCCCTCAAAGTGTCATAAGCACCTTCTTGGATTTTCATATTTTCAGGAACTTCGCTTAATGGCTCAACGGCTTTTAGACTGTTGTGACAATCTTGTGGCAACTGCTGATATAACTGCGTTCCTTTAGTTTTCCAAGCAATCATCTCGTCGCTTACCTGCTTGATGACTTTTGCTGGATTACCAACCACCAAACTACGTGGTGGAATTTTAGTTTCGGCCTTAACAAATGCCATGGCACCAACGATACTTTCATCTCCAATTTCGGCATCATCCATAATTACGGTATTCATACCAATGAGGCAATTACGACCCAAATTGGCTCCGTGAATGATAGCTCCATGACCAACGTGCGCACTTTCTTTTAGGGTAATAGATTTACCTGGAAACATATGCACTGTACAGTTTTCCTGCACGTTAACACCATCCTCTAAAATGATTTGTCCCCAATCTCCACGAATGGCTGCACCTGGACCAATGTAACAGTTTTTGCCAATGATGACATTACCTGTGACTGCTGCCAATGGGTGCACAAAACTACTTTCGTGTACGACTGGTGTGTATCCTTGGAATGCGTAAATCACTATTTAAATCTTTTTAATGTTTCTTTTGTAAAATCACTTAACACCAAACGACCACTAATGGTTGCTCTTTCGGCTAAAAGCGTGTCCCAATCTTCGGTTCCTTGCCAGAAGATTTTCTTCATTTCTTTCATTGCTTCTGGATTGTAGTTGCAAAGATTTTCGGCAAAGGTTTTTACGGCTTCGTCTAATGCTTCTGTAGTATCAAACACTTGTGTAAATAAGCCTTTTTGTTTTGCCCATTCTGCTGGATAAAAGGTATTGGCATCAATGGCGATTTGTGACATTCCGCTTAATCCTAACTTGCGCTCTACGGCTGGACCTACCACAAACGGACCGATACCAACGTTTAGCTCACTTAATTTAATAGCTGCGAACTTAGTTGCCATACAATAATCGGTTGCAGATGCTACTCCTACTCCACCACCAACGGTTTTTCCTTGCACGCGACCAATGATAAATTTTGGACATTTTCGCATCGCATTAATCACGTTAGCAAATCCTGAAAAGAAGACTTTCCCTGTGGCTTCATCATTGATATTGATAAGCTCGTTAAAACTTGCTCCTGCACAAAACGTTCTGTCGCCTCCACTTTTTAAGACGATAACTTTAATGTCGTCATTATTGCCAGCATCGGTGATAGTCTGTGCTAGTTCAGCCAGAATATTTCCTGGTAATGAATTATGCGCAGGATGAAAAAATTCGATGTATCCTACTTGGTTTTCTATTTCTAACTTAACATAAGGGTCACTCATATTTTTTATTTTATTGTCATTCCTGCGTAGGCGGGAATTTATTTTTAATTATTGCTTTATTATGGATTCCGCATCAAGTGCGGAATGACAAGATTATATTAATCCAAATTGTTCAAAATGATGATTTAAATGTTTTCTTTCGAGTAAGTAAGATTCGTAACGATTCAACTCGCCAAATACTAAATTCTTCAATTTAGCATCTGGATTTTCCTTGAAAAACTCGATATATTTTTTACGTTGTTCTTTAAACTTCTCAATCGATGTTTCTAAATCTTGATATTTTAAATCGTCTAGCGTGTCTTTTTCTAACTGTGGAAATTGAGAGTTTTGTGGAAACTTTCTATAGTTATACAAACTTGCGTGCACCTTGTCTAAAATCTTTTCTGGTGTGGCAATTTCAAAATCTTGAATTTCGCCAGACGCAATTTTATAAGTGTATTCTAAATGCTCAATCATATGTTGAGGCGTCATAATTCCCCATTTTGGTTTAGCGTCTGCTTTTAACTTTGATAAGCATTCATTGATTTTCCCTTCGGTCATTTCAACAAATGTTTCTTGCTTTTTCTGAACCATTGTTAAGATGGTAGCCACGGCAACCAACGGACTGTCTTTGTCTGTTTTTTGACTTTCTGGACGGTTTTCAAAATTAGCATCAAAAACCTCAACGTGCCATTTTACAATACCACTTGGATGCTCGGTTGATGAGACATCTCTATCCACTTTTTCCTTACAAGTTAAACGCACATAAATAGTATCGTTGTGATATAACGGTCTTAAAAATCGGATAGAATCCAAACCGTAATTTGCCGCAACAGGTCCTTTATTTGGATACACAAATAAACCAGCCGCTGCCGAAATTATAAAATAACCGTGCGCTGTTCGCTTTTCGAAAATACTTCCATCTAAAGAGGTAATATCTGTGTGTGCATAGAAATGATCCCAAGTTAAATTGGCAAAATTTTGAATATCAGTATCCGTAAGTGTACGCTTGTGCGTTTTTAAAGACATTCCTGGTTGAATATCTTCCCAATGGTACTTAAACGGATGATCTTCAGCCTCCTTATATTTTGCATTTTGCTGATAAATGCCTGTGATTTCAGTAATGGTTGATGGTGTTCCTTGAATGGCTGTTCGTTGCAAATAGTGTTTAATACCACGCATTCCACCCATTTCTTCGCCACCACCAGCACGTCCTGGACCTCCGTGAACCAAGTAAGGCAATGGCGAACCGTGACCTGTACTTTGTTTTGCCATTTCTCGATTAATGACCAATATTCTTCCGTGATGACTTGCTGCATTTACAACATAATCAGTTGCAATGTTATCATCGTAAGTTGCAATAGAAGACACTAACGAGCCTTTACCCATTTGCGCTAATTGCACAGCTTCGTCCATTGACTTGTAAGGCATAATGGTACTTACAGGTCCAAAAGCTTCAAGCTCGTGTACAACATTATTCTGAAAAGGATTATCAGTTCTAAACACCACTGGACTGATGAATGCACCTTTATTAGCATCCGCACCAATGGTTTCAATCTTATCTAAATTACCATAAACCATTTCAGCTTCTTTGCTGATATCTGCAATAGAACTTTTAACAGCTTCAACTTGCTGTTTACTTACCAATGAGCCCATTCTTACTTCCTTAAGTCTTGGGTCTCCAATGGTTACTTTATCGAGCTCTTTTGCTAATGCGATTTGAACATCTTCAACTAAATTTTCAGGAACAATAATGCGTCGGATGGCTGTACATTTTTGTCCGGCTTTTACGGTCATTTCTTTTCGAACTTCTTTAACAAACAAGTCGAATTCTGGTGTTCCCGGAACTGCATCTTCGCCTAAAATAGATGCATTAAGCGAATCTGCCTCCATAGTAAAAGGCACAGATTCTTCAATTAATCTTGGGTGTGCTTTTAATAATCGACCAGTTGCTGCCGAACCTGTAAAAGTCACGACATCTTGAGATTCAACAGTATCTAATACAGTTTTTACGGTTCCGTTTATGATTTGAAGTGCGCCTTCTGGTAAAATACCTGAATTGATAATTTCTCTCGCTACAGCTTCAGCTAAATAAGCCGATGATGGCGCAGGTAAAACCACTGCTGGCACACCTGCCATCCAGTTGACAGCACACTTTTCTAACATTCCCCAAACCGGGAAATTAAAAGCATTAATATGTACGGCAACACCTTTTTTTGGCACCATAATATGATGTGCCATAAAGCGTCCTCCACGAGATAAATCGATTGGATCGCCTTCTACGTGAAACGGTTTATTTGGAAACAATTTTCGTAATGATGCATTGGCAAACAGATTACCAAAACCACCTTCTATATCTATCCAACTATCTACACGAGTTGCGCCAGTTCTATAACTTAAATCGTAAAATTGTTCTTTGCGTTTTGTAAGGTAAAGTGCCAACTTTTTAAGCATATTACCTCGTTCTTGAAAGGTCATTTTACGAAGTACTTCGCCTCCTTTTATGCGTCCGTAGTTAAGGACTTCAGGAATATCTAATCCTTCAACAGCCCAATTTGTAAAATGTTCGCCTGTAATGGCATCGTAAATTGGTGTTCCTTCCTCTTTTCCTGTAGTCCATTGTCCTTGGACGTAGTGTTGAATTTTGTTCATCTTACTTTATACTTTATTCTGGATTCCTACTTTACTCATCGATTCTTAATTCACTTAATTAAATTCGTGAATCTTCGATTTCGCGGGAATGACAAATCATTTATTAATCACTGACCATCTCTGGTTGGTGCGTTAGCGATTGAGGCTTTGTTGAAGCTCCTCGCAGAGAGCGACTGCCGAAAGCGCGACCCTTGTGGTAACGCCCAAATTATTTTAAATATTCACATTTTCGATCACAGCTGCATAGCCTTGACCTACGCCAATACACATCGTTACCAATGCGTAGCGCTTGTTTTGCTCTTTGAGCTCTAAAGCCGCTGAATAGGCAATTCTGGTACCTGTAACGCCAAGCGGATGGCCTATTGCGATAGAGCCTCCATTTGGGTTGATTCTTGGGTCATTGTCTGCCAATCCCCAAGCTCTGGTGCACGCCAATGCTTGTGCTGCAAAGGCTTCGTTGAGCTCTATGATGTCGATATCGTCCATTGTTAATCCGGCTTTTGCCAAAGCTTTGTTGGACGCCTCAACTGGACCAATGCCCATAATTCGCGGCTCTACACCTACGACAGCGGAACTCACGATGCGCGCTAAAGGCTTTAGATTGTATTTTTTCACAGCCTCTTCACTAGCGATAATGGTTGCTGCTGCTCCGTCGTTTAAACCTGATGCGTTTCCTGCGGTCACGCTTCCACCTTCTTTTTTAAAGGCTGGTCGTAATTTGGCTAAAATCTCTTTTGACGTTGTTGGTTTTACAAATTCGTCTTTTGCAAAAACAATTGGGTCTTTTTTGCGTTGAGGAATTTCGACAGGTAAAATTTCTTTTTCTAATCGTCCGTTTTCTTGTGCTTGTGATGCTTTCATCTGACTCCAGTATGCGAATGCATCTTGGTCTTCTCGTGAAATGTTATATTTCTCGACAAGATTTTCTGCTGTCATTCCCATTCCGTCTGTGCCATACATTTCGTGCATTTTTGGGTTTACAAACCTCCATCCGAATGTAGAATCGTAAAGTTTTGAATCGCCTCCAAAAGCGCTTGATGGTTTTGCCATAACGTATGGTCCGCGTGTCATATTCTCAACACCTCCAGAAATGAATACATCGCCATCGCCTGCTTTTATCGCTCTGTTGGCGTGAATAATTGCTGACAAACCTGAACTACACAGTCTGTTTACGGTTTCTCCTGGAACTGTAAATGGTAATCCTGCTAAAAGTGATGCCATTCTAGCGACATTACGATTGTCTTCTCCTGCTTGGTTAGCACAACCAAGAATAACATCGTCGTATGCTTCTTTTGGAATGTTTGGGTTTCGTTTTACAATTTCTTTAATTACTAAAGCTGCTAAATCGTCTGTACGTACAGCCGATAATGTGCCTTTGTAATTTCCTATTGGTGTTCTTATGCCGTCTATTATGTATGCTTCCATTCTTAAGGAATTAGTTAAATAGGTATTAGGGATTAGTTTTATTTCTTTCTGTAATTGTTCGTCTTAATGAAGACATCATTTTTGTTAATTCTGATAATTGCTCTCGATTTTGCTCATCTTGTTGAAAATCGATATAATTTCTTCTTCTTGCTTTTGTACTACAACTCACACATTCATTAGCGCTATGTATTGCGTGATTAATGTGCTTTATAAATTGAGCATCTGAACCTGGATAACCTTCAGCTATATTTAATGCTACTGAATCAGCTGCTCTTCTAAATTGAGATGATAACGCATAGAGTTCGTGATTAGGAAATTGCCTCACTTGACGATCAACACTTTCGCCAAAATCCATTGCTTTTTGGTAAATCTTCAAGTCCTCAAACTTAAAATGATATTTACTTTTATCACTCATTCCTACTTCCTAATCTCTAATGTCTTTTATTCCCAATCTTTTTGAGTGCGATAAACAACACCTTTAAAAAGTGCTACCAGTTCATCTCCTCGTTTTACTTCTACGATATTAAACCCGAGTCTGTTTTTTACGTTTTCTATCACAGATTCAGCGACTAAATAATCTCCTTCATTTAATGCTTCAATATGATTGATACTAGTTTCTATGGACACAGCAAATTTTCCGTGTGTATTTGCCGCAAAACCAAAAGCGGTATCTGCCAATGCATAACTGATTCCTCCATGTGCTTTTCCCATACTATTAAGCATTTCCTTGCGAACCGTCATTGCCACGCGACAACGACCGATTTCGCATTCTAAAATTTCGATGCCTAGCCAACTGCTAAATGCATCTTGACTTAACATTTTATGTGGAATTTGTTCTCCTTGCATTAAAAGAATGTTTTATTTTCTTTATTCATTTTACGCAACAACGGACTGCAACGGTAACGGTCTTCGTGGTACTCGTTGTACAATTCATCTAGTTTGGTTACACACCAATCAATGCCTTTTTCATCTGCCCAAGCTAATAATCCTTTTGGGTAATTAACCCCTTTGGTCATAGCGTTGTCTATATCTTCTGCTGATGCGATGTTTAAAAACAAGGCGTCTGCTGCTTCGTTGATTAACATTACTAAAACACGGTCGAAAATGGTTTGTGATAATTCGCTATCTTGTTTTGGCTCTTGCTTTACAGCTCCTTCAGAATAATCATAATATCCTTTTCCAGATTTTCTTCCAAAATAACCTGCTTCACTTAAACGTTTTTGTGTGAAACTTGGCTTGTATCTTGGATCGAAATAAAAGGCTGTAAATACGGTTTCTGTGACTGTGTAATTAACGTCGTTACCAATGAAATCCATTAATTCGAATGGTCCCATTCTGAAACCTCCCAATGTTTTTAAACTATAGTCGATGGTTTCAAAATCAGCAATGCCTTCTTCATAAATTCTTAACGCTTCTCCGTAAAATGGTCGCGCTACGCGGTTTACGATAAAACCTGGTGTATCCTTGGCAACAGCTACTGTTTTCTTCCAACTTTTTATAGTTTCAACGGATTTGTCTAAAACCGCTTTTGAGGTTTGCACTGCTGGAATGACCTCAACCAATTTCATTAATGGTGCTGGGTTGAAAAAGTGAATACCAATGCAACGCTCCGGCTTTTGCAATGATGATGCTATGGATGCTATAGATAAACTCGATGTGTTTGATGCTATAATACAATCATCCGCAACATAGCTTTCCAATTCAGAAAAGACTTTCTTCTTGATATCGATATTTTCAACGATAGCTTCAATCGTAAGATTTGAATCTGCTAACGCTTTTAGGCTATCTACATACCTGATATTTGACTGAATTCTGTTTTTTTCTTCAGCATCTATTCGACCTTTTTCAATGAGTCTATTTAATATTTTTTCAAGACTTGCTTTAGCTTTATCTAAAGCCTCTTGGTTGGTATCGTATAATTTTACGGAACAACCTGCAGTTGCCGCTACTTGAGCAATACCGCTTCCCATTGTTCCTGAACCGATGATTCCTACATTCATAATTAATATCGAATATTGAATGTTAAATACAGAATTTAGAAGTGTTGAATTTCTATTATCTGATAAACATCCATCTATTTATTTTTATTTTGCGATGTTCGAATACTCGATACAAAAATCGCAATGAGTTCATTATTTTCTTTTAAAAGTTGTTCTAACTTTTGTAAATCTGAAATCAGGTTTGCACCTTTTTGAATTTTTAAATTCACTAAAGATTCTCTCAATTCTTTCAAACATATTTTCATCTTATGAAGAAAATCTCGAGAAGATTCTGCGCTTTGTGCTTCGCCATAATTAAGTGCTGAAGCCGTTGCCGAACGAATTAACTGTTTCGACAAATGTTGTGATGCAAAATTACCATCAATCTTTCCACATATAATAATAACATCAACCGAAAACTGAATTAATCTTTCTTCTATGTCATATTTATAATTTTTCATAAATACTTCTTTATTCAACATTCTTCGGTTAACTATTCGTTATTCTTTATTTTCCTTTAAAAGTTGGTTTACGTTTTTCTACAAAAGCTGAAACGCCTTCTTCGTAATCTTTAGTTTGAGCTGCTTCTATTTGTAATTTTGATTCTAATGCTAACTGCTCTTCTAAATTATTGGTTAAAGATTGATTAAACGCTTCCTTAATTTTCCCTAAAGCTAATGTTGGCATATTAGCGAGTTTCAAGGCTAATTTATTTACTTCTTCTTCGAAACTTTCTAATGGCAACACTTTGTAAATCATTCCCATTTTTTCGGCTTCATCGGCAGACACTTTATCACCTAACATCGCTAATGCTGATGCTTTTTGAAAACCTATTAAGCGAGGTAAAAAGAACGTTCCTGCGCTATCAGGAATCAACCCTATTAAGCTAAACGCTTGAATGAAACTTACTTTTTCGTGAGCCACAACAATATCACAAGCCAATGCAATGTTAGCTCCTGCTCCTGCTGCCACACCATTTACCGCACCAATGATTGGTTTTTTAATATTTCTAATTCTTGTGATGATTGGATTGTAATGCTCTTCTAGAATTTTCTTGAATCCTGGGTTTAGTTCCGGACTTGTTACTTCTTTTAAGTCTTGACCTGCGCAAAATGCTTTTCCGTTTCCGGTTAGCACGATTGCTCTTACTTCAGAATTACTTTCGCAATCGTCAAAAACTTGCTGTAGGTTTAATGCCATTTCACGATTGAAGCTGTTAAAAACTTCTGGTCGGTTTAGTGTGATGTAGGCTATGTTGTTTTCTATTTTAAGCTGAATGCTTTCCATATTTTTTCTTTTATTTTGGATTCCGCATCAAGTGCGGAATGACAAATCACTTCAAACATTTAAAATAATCAAATGGTTCTTGGCAGTCGTTGCACTGAAATTGCGCTTTACAAGCTGTTGAACCAAATTGACTTATCATTTTTGTATTTGTGCTTCCGCATTGCGGACATTTTACTAATTGTTTTCCTTCCAGCAACACGGACTTGTCAGCTTCTTCATCTAATGGTGCTGCGATACCATAATCTTCGAGTGCTTTTCTGCCTCTTGGTGTAATCCAATCGGTTGTCCAAGCTGGATGTAAAATCAAATCTACTTCAGCGGTATAACCTGCTTTTTGCATTGCGCGTTTGATATCGTCTCCGATAACATCCATAGCAGGACAGCCACTGTAAGTTGGTGTGATTTCGATTTTTACAATATCATTTTCGATAACAGCAGAACGCACAACACCCATATCCATAATGGATAATACTGGGATTTCTGGATCTGAAATAGACTCTAGAATCTTAATCAGCTTTTGGTCTATATGTTGATGTTCTGTTATCATATTGAGACCTCTCGACTGCGCTCGAGGTGACATACTATTTTAAATTCGAATTCAACTTCGTCTTCAGTTTCGATTTCGGTTTTAGATTCCTGCCTTCGCAGGAATTTGTTACCATTCCATATTTGGATAGGTACGTTGCATATATTGTAAATCGGCTAGCAAGTAACCCATATGTTCGGTATGAATGCCTTGCTTTCCTCCTTTTTGAAAATATTTGCTTTCTGGAACGCTTAACGTTGCTTCTTCTAAAACTGCATTTACTTCTTCGTAATAAGCATCTTTTAATTTAGTGACATCTACTCCAACGCCTTCAGCAACCATAGCTTTATCAGCTTCGGTTTGATGAAATAATTCATCGGTATACGTCCATAAATCATTTATTGCGGTTTGAATACGACTATGACTTTCTTCAGTACCATCTCCTAATCGCTTAATCCAATCGGATGAGAAACGCTTGTGGTAACTCACTTCTTTGATGGATTTTTTTGCAATTGCAGATAGATTTAAATCGGTACTTTTTTCTAATTCGGTTAGCATTAAAAAATGATATACATCGAATAAGAATTGTCTTGCCATTGTGTACCCGAAATCAGTATTTGGCTGTTCTACCAATAACACATTGAAGTATTCGCGTTCTTTACGAAGCATCGCGATATCATCTTCTGTTCTGCCGTCTCCAGCAATCTTCGCTGCATATTGATAATAACTACGCACTTGCCCTAATAAATCTAATGACATATTGGTGCACGCGATATCGGTTTCTAAACTTGGTCCGTGACCGCAAAGCTCTCCTAATCTCTGACCGAGAATTAGGCTGTTATCTGCGATTCCCAGGATGTAGTTGTATAAGTTTTCGTTTTTCATTTTTAATCAAATTGAGACCTTTCGACTGCGCTCAAGGTGACATTTAACATTAATAAAGAGATCCTGAAACAACACTTCGACTGTGCTCAGTGTGACAGTTCAGGATGACAAAGCCTTGCTTTGTTACATATGTTTTACGTCGTCTGGTAAATCATAAAATGTTGGATGACGATACACCTTGTCTTGTGCTGGTTCAAATAATTCGCCATTATGCTCTGGGTTTGATGCTGTAATATGCTTACTTTCTACAACCCAAATGCTTACACCTTCGTTACGTCTTGTGTAAACGTCTCTTGCATTTTCTAAAGCCATTTCTGCATCTGCTGCGTGAAGACTTCCGAAATGACGATGTTCTAATCCGTTTTTACTTCTTACGAAAACCTCCCAAAGTGGCCAGTTCTTTTTATTAGACATTAGATATTAGATGTTAGATGTTAGACTTTATCAGAGTACTTCTCTCATTTCTCATTTCTCGAGTCTAACCTTCTGATTATACTACTTGTTTGTTTTTTCTTTCTTGTTGTTTTTCAGCGTGAGCCATTGCTGCGTCTCTAACCCATTCGCCACGTTCCCAAGCGCCAACTCTTGCTTTCATTCTTGCTTTGTTCATTGGTCCGTGACCTTTTACTACTTGCCAGAATTCATCCCAATCAATTTCTCCAAAATCATAACTCTGACGTTCTTCGTTCCATTTTAAATCTGGGTCTGGAATTGTTAATCCTAAAATATCAGCTTGTGGCACGGTTTGGTCAATAAACTGCTGACGCAACTCGTCATTGGTTTTTCGCTTCAATTTCCATTTCATTGATTGTTCGGTGTGAACTGACATATCATCAGTTGGACCTAACATCATTAAACTTGGCCACCACCAACGGTTAAGTGCATCTTGAGCCATTTCTTTTTGTTCTGGTGTTCCATTACAAAGCTTTAGCATAATTTCGTAACCTTGACGCTGGTGAAAACTTTCTTCTTTACACACGCGCACCATAGCTCTTGCATAAGGTCCAAAAGACGTGCTACAAAGTGGCACTTGATTAATAATGGCTGCACCATCTACCAACCAACCGATAGCTCCCATATCTGCCCAAGTTACTGTTGGGTAATTGAATATGGAAGAATATTTTGCTTTACCCGAATGCAATTGCTCGTACAACTCGTCTCGCGAGATGCCTAATGTTTCGCAAGCACTATATAGGTATAATCCGTGACCAGCTTCGTCCTGCACTTTTGCCAATAAGGCTACTTTACGACGTAAGGATGGCGCACGAGTAATCCAGTTACCTTCTGGTAACATTCCTACAATTTCGGAATGTGCGTGCTGACTAATTTGCCTAATATGCGTTTGGCGATATTTTTCTGGCATCCAGTCTTTAGGTTCAATTTTTTCGTCGCGAGCGATACGCGCTTCAAATTGCTCTTCTAGGTTTTTTATTTGTTCTTCACTCATAATTTAGTATTTAGTGAATAGTTTTTAATGTTTAGTGGATTCCGCATCAAGTGCGGAATGACAAATTCTATTTATACGTCGAAATCGACCACCACTTTTTTAGTAGTTGGAACGGCTTGACAACTTAACACATAGTTTTGTGCGACTTCATCTTCTTCTAATGCGTAGTTGATTTTCATTTCAACTTCGCCTTCCATTACTTGGCACTTACAGGTACTACAAACGCCTCCTTTGCAAGCAAATGGCAAATCTGCTCCGGCTGTTAGTGCTCCATCTAAAATATTATCATCGTCTTGCTGCATTGTGAAACGGAATTCTTTTCCGCCATCAATAATAACAACTTCGACACCATCAATTTTTTGTTCTGATAAACGCTCAACACGTTTTTTATCTTCTTCGGTTAGGCCTTTTACAAATAATTCGAAATGAATTAAATCTTTTGGCAAACCGGCTTCAGCCAAATAATTACTCACGTAATTGACCATATCTTCTGGTCCACATAAAAACACTTCGCTTGTATCTGGAATATCAATGAATGTTTTGGTGAGCACTTTCATTTTTTCATCATCAAAACGACCATTGAACAACTCAATATCTCGTTTCTCTTTGGTTAAGAAATAATAGATTTCTAATCTTCCGAAATAAGTATTTCTCAATTGCTCTAACTCTTCCTTAAAGATAATGGATTTTGCTGTCCTATTGACATAAAACAACTTACAAGTTGCCTTTGGTTCTGCTGCCAAATGCGCTTTAATCATTGAAAGAATTGGCGTAATACCACTTCCTGCTGCAAAAAACAGATAGTTTTTAGCATTGTCTGCATTACAATCTACGCCAAATGTTCCGCTAGGTGCCATAACATCTAGCTCGTCTCCTGTTTTTAAAGTGCTATTTATATAGGTTGAGAACTTCCCTCCTGGAATTTCTTTGACTGCCACTTTCCATTCGTTATCAAATGGACTAGAACATAGCGAATATGAACGACGTACATCTTCGCCATTAATTAATGCCTTAAGCGTTAAATGTTGCCCTTGCGAGAATTTAAATTCGTCTTGCAATGCTTCAGGAATATCAAAAGTCACAACTGATGTATCTTTTGTTTCCTTGTAAATATCTTTTATTCTTAATTTATGAAAATCTGCCATAAGCCCCTTCTGTCCTTCGGACATCTTCCCAAAAAGGGAAGAATTTATTTTATCTTTAATTAAGGTCTGTTTTACACAATTACCCGAAAACGATTTCGAGTCTTGATCTTAAAACTAACACTTGTTAGTTTGCTTGACAAATTTACAAAAATTAATCGATTTTTTTGTTAATACCGTTAATTAACACTTCACTTAATTGTTGAGACAACTCTTCAGGGTTTAAGTCTTCTTTTTTAGGAATCCAGAGATATAAAGAGCGTAAGGTTGATAAAATTGAAAAGAGCATCACTTCAATATTACCATTTATGATCTCGTTATTTTTAACACCTTGTTGAAGAACATTTCTAAACTCATCTTCATAATTAGAACGTAGTTGCAAGTAATACTCCAACTTTTCTTCAAGATGCATCCAATCGTTATTAAGAGAAGCCATACCATAAGTGTTTTTAGACGTTATATTGACATGTAATTCTACAACATCTTTTAGCTTATCTATATTTGATTTGCTTGATTTTTGAATTTCCTGCAATCCAGAAGTAAACTCTTCGGCTAAAGAAATTATAATCTCCTTAAGAATTTCTTGTTTAGAGTTTATATGGTTGTAAAGACTCGCTGCTTTCATGCCCATTTCTGTAGCCAAATCTCGCATAGTAACAGCGCTGTATCCTTTTTCTTTAAATAGTTTAGCTGCAGTTTTTATGATTTCGTCTTTACGAGTTTCGTTTTTCAATTTCAAAAGTTAATATTTAACCGTAAATTTATACAAAAAGAAAAACTATGGGATTTTTGGATTTTATTTTTGGCGCAAAAAAAAGACAAGTTGACTTTTACATGAAGAATGGTGCCGAAATACTAGACGTGAGAACGCAACGTGAATGGGACAATGGTCATATTGAAGGCTCCAGACACATACCCTTAGACGACTTAAAAAATCATGTTGACGAATTAAAAGCATTAAACAAACCTCTTGTTGTTTGTTGCGAAAGTGGAGTTCGTTCTGCTAAGGCAGCAAAATTTTTAAACCTCAATAACATTGACGCTACAAATGGTGGTGGTTGGGTTTCTTTGAAAAGCAAGCTATAATTTAAGATTATTGAAGACTTCTAAACTTTCAATTGGCGTTTGATTGTACTCTAAAGTCCAACCTAAAGAGTTAGTTAAGATATAAAACTTTGAAAGTTCACTGAGCAATCTGTTTTGTGCATTAGATTTTAAATCGGAAGCTTCAATTTTCTTCATTAATTGATGTCTTACCGTTTTTTTGATTTCGTTATAGTCTTTTGCTTCAAATGGATTAAGGTAATCAGCTTGTATATCGTAGTATTCGAAATCTGGGTTAATTTTTATTTCTTCTTTTGGGATAGTTAATATTTGAAGTGTTTTTGTGGCTTCGTCAATATTATATTCAATTTTAGACAAGTCGTAAGCTATAGTTACATCAGCATTTACAACTACCAAAGCTTTTTTTTCAACCTCAATTAAATCGCCAAACATACGCTTGGAATTTTCATATGAGAAGACTTCGCTAAAATGACCTTCGGTCACCACCAGTTTACTGACGTTTTTTAACTGCTCTTGTATTAAAGCTGAATTTTCCTTTAGGATTATTTGCTCTTCTTTTTTATCACCACAATACTTAAAGGTAAAAAGAACAATAAGCGTGATTATGACTCCAAATAAAATTTTTCTCATACCTCTAAAATACAAAAAAGCACTGGTTGCTTCGACATTGAAGCCTAACCAATGCTTTAAATACCTTAATAGATTAATAGCATTACAAACATAACTATTAACTTATTTTCTTAAGTTATAAAAAGATTAAAGTAGTATTAAATTTACTTTTTAAGCTCTAGTTTTTCAGCAAAATAATCACAAAAATCTTTCATTGTAGCTGTCATTTTTTCATCTTGAGTTGCTCTATTAAAAGTATCACTCATAGCAACTAAGGTTTGATGAAAAAAGACTTTCATCTCATCAACAGGCATGTCTTTTGTCCACAAATCAATTCTTAGTGTTTCTTGAGCTTTACTATCCCAAACCGATAGCAACATTGCTTTTGCCTCTTCGTTTTCAACACCTCCATCCTTAGCAGTCCATCGTAGCGTTTCAGGAATGTGATTTTCGTCTAATTCAACACTTAACTCTATAGTTGATTTTTTATTTTCACTCATTATCTGTTCGGTTTATATTTTGCATTATTAAAAATTTCAACTGCATCTTTTTGCAGCATGTCCATGAAGTCATCTTCATTATTCTCCATGTAGGATTTTACAATTTGCCAACCTATATATTGCCCTAATTTACCAGGAGACTCAGTATCTAGTTCTAGATAAAACTTAGTAAAAGGCGCTGGAGCAGTAAATCTTGCAGGCAAGCTAGAATCGGTATTATACAATAATTCCTTTGAAATAAAATACCTCCAAATTTGGTCTTCATTAGAAATTGCCCACTCCAGTTGCTCTTGGGTGTAACCAATTTTTTCAGCATCAGTTTTAAACGGAATTATCTTATCCATAAAATACAATGCCTTACCAAAATAAATCATTTCGTCTAGTAAGGTTTTTCTTTGTGATTGATAAATATACCTTTCAGCATAAGCAGCAGCCAAATCTGGTGTGATTTGAGAAGGCTTCATGTTTTCTGAAATGTATTTTGGAATTCCACCATAAAATTCGTGGTCAGCTCCCAAATAAGTATCAAGAGCCACCAGAGCGATTGTATCAGTTACATACACTTTGTCTCTATATCTTACATAATCGGAAAAAGTCACCACTCTTGGTGCTGAAAATGTTTTGTCGTAATACTTTAAATGCTGAAATAGCTTTTTGATTTCGTGTTCCTGAGGCGCAAAATTATTGAACACTTTATCAATCTCAACAAACAACTGCTGTTGTAAAGTATCAGACATTCTTTGTGTTAAGACCGAATCGTTTTCGGTTTTTGAAAACATAAACGGGAAAGCCGCTTTTAACTTAGGTAAGTCTTCGGGTTTTGAACTAGCAAACGCTTTATCAAATCGCTCTACAACAACATCAATATCTATAGCAGCAATTTCTTTTTCAACTTTGCTTTCATCTGCACATGAAAACACTAATGCAAAACCCACAAAAAGTAAAATCAATTTCTTCATAAAAACTTAAACCTTGTTTATTTTTATTACTAATGCGATTAGTTTATTTTTGTTTGCAAAGGTACTATTCTTAGAATTAAATCGTATACAAAATGCAAACAGAAAAAGTTGTCACTCACATTGTAAATTGGTTAAAGGATTATGCAACAAACGCAAAAGTAAATGGATTTGTTGTAGGTGTTTCTGGCGGAATTGATTCTGCAGTAACTTCTACGCTATGCTCAAAAACAGGATTAGATGTTTTGTGTATAGAAATGCCTATTCACCAAGCGCAAAGCCATGTAACTCGCGCACAAGAACACATAGCACAACTAAAACAACGTTTTTCTAATGTAAAAGACACCAGAGTAGACCTTACTCCTGTATTTGAAGAGTTTAAAACCGAAGTTTCTCTTGAAGGCAAACAAGCTACAGTTGACATGGCATTAGCAAACACCAGAGCTCGTTTAAGAATGACTACCTTATATTACCATGCTGGACTTTTAGGACTTTTGGTTGCAGGAACTGGAAATAAAGTTGAAGATTTTGGTGTTGGCTTTTACACTAAGTATGGTGATGGAGGTGTTGATTTAAGCCCAATTGCTGATTTAATGAAATCGGAAGTTTATAAACTAGGGGAATTATTACAAGTACCTGAATCTATAATGAATGCAGCTCCTAGCGACGGACTTTTTGGTGATGCTAGAAGTGATGAAGATCAAATAGGAGCTTCTTATCCAGAACTAGAGTGGGCAATGCAAATGAAAGACGAAGGAAAAACAATTGCTGATTTTGAAGGTCGTGAGCAAAAAGTATTTGAAATATTTATGAGATTTAACTCTTCGAATATGCATAAAATGACACCGATTCCTGTTTGCGAAATTCCTAAAAATTTAAAATAATTTTTAATGATTTAACTCTAAAAATGTTAAAGTTGTTAATTTTTTCCTTATTTTTATATCATAAATCTCCCCTTATAGAGCTTAACCATCTTTAGTTCTAACGCGAATTTATAATTCAACTCATTATGATTAAGGTATTAGTTGTAGACAATCATCCTATTATTAGAACTGGCTTAAAATTACTTTTTGAGCACAGTCATGAGATTGATGTTATTGGTGGTGTTGGAAGTGGAATCGAGATTTTTGAATTTGTAAGACGCTATCCTGTTGACGTTATTATTTCAGAAATTGACCTTCCTGAGCTTAATGGTATAACTGCGTTACGCGCCATAAAAAAAGAGCATCAAAACCTTAAGGTAATAATGTACAGTCATCATCCTGAAGAAATTTACGCTATAAGCGTACTTAAAGCAGGCGCATCGGCTTATGTATCTAAAACAGTAGACACCGACACTCTTAAAGAAGCCATTATTAAAGTTCACCAAGGCGATATTTATCTTAGCAATAACATGTCTAAACATCTTACATTTGATGAGGCAAAAAAAACTACAAGTAGGCTCTATAAACGTTTATCTACAAGAGAAGTGGAAGTTTTAAAATTATTATCATCAGGTAAAAAGAATAAGGAAATTGCAATGGAGCTTGATATTAACGAAAAAACTGTTAGCACATACAAAGCTCGTCTTTTTAAAAAATTGAAAGTCACCAATCTTGTAGACCTGATTCATCAGGCAAAACATTTAGAGCTTACTTAAATTTTACCTCCTACTACTTTCCCAAGTTTTCTAGACAGTAACATTTTAAGTCCTAAATAATCCCTAACATCTTCTAAAACGCCTTTTACATTGACATCTTCTCGCAATGTATCGTTTTTATATTCAGCTACTTTTTTATCAATTAAATAACAACGTAAACTCAAAATGGTTTGACTCACCAATTGCGCTATAGTTTCATTTTTGTCTTTAGGCACAATATGGTTTCTTTCCCAATCATGAAGATTGTAACGCTCGTCGTTCATTAAAATAGTTGTGACTTCACTAGCCATATCCTGACTAAGTTTACTCACAAAATCGCGTGTTGAAAAGTCTTGGTTTTGATGTAAATTATCAATTAAAGTATAGTACAGACTTTTAAAGTTTGGGTTAGTAAACTGCATTTCGTCTTCCTGCAAATCGAGGTAAATTTTCTCAAATACTTTACTGGTATTAATTACAGGTTCTAGCTTTAACTCATTGGTATTTTCATCTTCCTTTAATACCAAATCTTCAAAATCTTCGGTTTCATTACCATACAAAAGTAGAATTTCAATAATCTTACGTTCTAGCTCATATTGAATATCAATTTTTTGTTTGGGTTGTTCTTGTCTTACAACTTCAAAAGCTTTTTGTTCCTTTTTGAAATCTTTATTGGCTTGCTGATGTTCTTTTTTACTTATTTGCGCCAAAGTACTAAACAGTACATTTTCGCTAATATCCATAATTCTAGAACACTCCTGGACATAAACTTCTCGCTTAATACTATCAGGAATTTTAGAAATACTATTTACAATATCTCTAATGGTTTCAGCTTTTTTTATTGGATCATTTTTAGCTTCTTCAACTAAAATAGAAGCTTTAAACTGAATGAAGTCTTTAGCATTTTCATTTAAAAACGTATTGAGCTCTTCATAAGTATTTTGCTTTGCAAAACTATCAGGATCTTCTCCATTAGGAAATGTGCAAACCCTTACATTCATTCCTTGTTCAAGGATTAAATCGATACCTCGAAGCGATGCTCTTATACCAGCTGCATCACCATCAAAAAGCACAGTTATGTTTTTGGTTAATCGGTTTATAAGCCTTATTTGCTCTGGTGTTAACGCAGTGCCAGAAGAAGCCACTACATTTTTTATTCCTGTTTGGTGAAATTGAATAACATCAGTGTAACCTTCAACCAAAAAGCAATTATCTTCTTTAGCAATACTTTGTTTTGCATGATACAAACCATACAACACTTTACTCTTATGATATATGGTACTCTCTGGCGAGTTTAGGTATTTTGCAGCTTTTTTATCGTTAGTGAGTATTCTACCTCCAAACCCTAAAACACGACCACTCATGCTATGTATAGGAAACATCACACGACCTTTAAAACGGTCAAAAGTTTTATTGTCCTTTACAATGGTAAGTCCTGTTTTTTCTAGGAATTCCATTTGATAGCCTTTTTTTACAGCTTCGTCAGTAAAGGCTTGCCAGTCATCTGGTGAGTATCCTAATTGAAACTTTTTAATGGTTTCGTTGGTAAATCCACGTTCTTTAAAATAGCTTAATCCAATGGCTTGACCTTGGTCTGTTTTAAACATGACTTTTTGAAAATAGTCATTTGCAAACTCGCTAACCAAATACATGCTTTCACGTTCGTTGGCTTCTTCTTTTTGCTCATTGGTTTGTTCAGTTTCTTCAACGTCAATATTATACTTTTTTGCTAAGTATTTTATAGCCTCAGGATAAGTGAAATGCTCGTGTTCCATCAAGAACGTTACCACATTACCTCCTTTACCACTACTAAAATCTTTCCAGATTTGTTTTACAGGAGACACCATAAAGCTAGGTGTACGCTCGTCACTAAAAGGACTCAACCCTTTAAAGTTAGTACCTGATTTTTTTAAGGTAACAAAATCGCCAATAACCTCCTCTACACGAGCGGTTTCAAAGACATGTTCTATGGTAGATTTTGATATCAACGTTGAAAAAAATTTGCAGACTGTAAATGTACTATAAAACTCCTTGTCTAAAAAATTTAAGCTGAGAGTAAAAACTTGACTTTATAAAATAAAAAACCGAACTTCGTTTAACAGTCAATATAAATTATTAAAACAATTCATATCTTTATTTTGCCAACAATATGAGAAAACACAGAAATAAAAACAAAAGAAGTCGATTTTCGATTTTATTTCCAATCCTTACAATACTCGGAATTGGAATTATTGCTGTGTTAACTTCTGGTTACGAAAAAAGCTGGACGTTTAATTGGAACGGAATTGAAAAAAATATCCAAGATTCAATTAGTGTTTATAAATATCAATCTATTTCGAGCGGAATTGGTGGAAATGGAAGAGCAATGCCTGAAGAAATTGAAAGCCGAAAATGGATTATGCAAAACGCAACTGAATCTGAACTTCTAAAACTAACGGAATTTCCAAACGGAAATATAAAAGCAATTGCTTACGAGGGATTATTAAGAAAAAAGAATTTCAAAAACAAAACTGAACTGATTTCAAATGCGATTAAAGACACGGTTTATTCTGTTTACTATCAATCTGGTTGTTTAGGAGATAAATTAGAAATTGGAGAATATTTAGTTCAAAATGTTTTAATGATTGACGACCGAATTCCACCTTTTAGACCTGAATTAATTGTTGATTTTGGACTCTCTAAAATGGAAAAACAAAAAATCCTAAATGAATTTCATAATCGGAAAAAATAAAATACTGTTGGCAACAATGTATAACCGCAATTACGGCGGATTCGACTACGTCCGAATCCACTCGGAATTGCTAACGTCAGTGCTTAACCGAAAATTATTAACTTTAATCCCGTAACTGACGGTTATACGTATTCCAAGGTAAAAAACAAGTTTTTTTTAGAAATTTACTGCTGCTATATTTACAAAGGGAGTACCTCT
>NZ_JAOQHY010000014.1:0-68674 GCF_025548475.1 Gaetbulibacter sp. NE
ACAATCAAAACTCGTTTGGTCTAATGACAAGCTTGCTATTCCGCAAGCATCGTTTGATCCATTATCTATATCTGAAGTCGTGATGCTTCCGTTTCCTGAGGCATCTAATACAACTGTTGCATTCTGACAAACTGCTGTTGGTGCTGTGTTGTCCTGAACGGTTACTGTTGCACTACAAGTCGATACGTTTCCGTTATTGTCAGTAACTGTTAATGTTACCGTGTTGGCTCCTACATTAGAACAATCAAATGTGTTTGGTGACACACTCATCGATGCTATCCCAAAATCATCGGTACTGCCTCCATCTACATTAGCTGCTGAAATAGAAACATTACCAGAGCTATCAAGTTGAGCAACATAATTTGTACAGACAGCGATTGGAGGATCATCTACTCTAAAGCTAGCGCTAAAATTGGCTCCTCCATCATTAATAGTATGCGGAAATGGATTTGGCACACCGCCAACAGTAAAATCTGCTGTTGTATAAACTTCAATTGTGTAATCAATACCAGATGTTAAACCTGCTAAAATATTAATATTAGCATTGTTTGTAGTCCAATATTGATTATCTCCAGACCCTGAGCAAGCAGCTCCAAAAAAGTTCTGTACATTAGAGCTTAAATCTATAGAAACAAAAGCACCTGAAGGACTACCTGTTGGATATATTCTATAATTCAAATACCCAGATGTAACATCATCTGTACCACATTTATAAATATTGTTTTGTCCTCCACTTAAAACAAACGAATCAGTACTTTGAAAAGTTCCTAAATTTGTTCCATTGAAATCAAAATTTGCAGTTTGGGTGTGCGGGTTTAAATCATAATAATTATTACCCGATCCACTATCTATGATAACATAACTTTCATAAATACCTGACTGGGACTTCACGTTTTGACATATGAAGGTAAAGAAGAAAAGTAAAGCTAATTTTAAGTATCTTTTTCTCATAAATCTGTTGTTAATTAGAAAAAATAACAAGCAGCACTATCAGAGGGAAGAAATGATGCTAATAGTTTAAATACTACCAAATTAAATTTAATGGTAGACAGTAAAAATATCTTTACTCCCTGATTTTTAAGAATTTAATCGATAAAACGCAAAAAAACAACTTCCAACGTTGGTTTTCAATCAATTATCAATAATTAAAATTAGCTTCACAGCTATACTTTAACTAACTTCCACTTGCCTTTTTTAAACCAGATAATTCCTATAACTGCTATTAAAACTTCGGCAGCTGTAATGGATGCAAAAACACCTATTGGACCAAAATCTAGAGTAATTGCCGTGAGGTAAGCAAATGGTAATTGAAACAACCAAAAACAAACAAAATTGATATAAGTTGGTGTTTTGGTATCTCCTGCTCCATTAAATGATTGGATTACCACCATACCATATGCGTAAAATATATAACCAGCTGCCAAAACACGTAAACATAGACTACCATATTTTACAACATCAGGCTGCGTATTGAATAATTCAATGATATGAGTAGCAAATACTAAATAAATAAGGGACACTAAGCCCATGAAATAAGCTGTATAGCGCCCTGTTTTCCAAACGGATTGTTCTGCTCTATCAGGTTTTTGAGCTCCAAGGTTTTGACCTACCAATGTAGCAGCAGCATTACTCATTCCCCAAGCAGGCATTAGTGTAAACATCATTACACGAATAGCAATGGTATAGCCTGCTAAAACTTCGCTACCAAATTCGCTCATAATTCGCATTAAAAACACCCAACTAGATGTACCTATTAAGAATTGACCAATTCCACCAAGAGAGACTTTTATAAGGTTGAGCATGACACCTATTCGTACGACTAAATCCTTAATACCAATCTTAATTTTGCTATAACCATAAAATAAGATTACTAGTTGAAATAATACTGCTGTCCCTCTTCCTATTGTGGTTGCTATTGCTGCTCCTTCTACTCCAAAAGCAGGAATTGGCCCAAAACCAAAAATAAACATAGGGTCGAGGATAATGTTTAATCCATTAGAGAGAATTAATGTCCACATGGCTACAGAGGCGTTTCCTGCTCCTCTAAAAATGGCATTAATAAGAAACAATAACATAATGGTTATGTTACCTCCTAACAAAACTTGAGTATAACCATAACCTTCAGCAATGAGATCTGGTTCTGCTCCCATAAGTTGTAAAATTTCTTTAGGATACAGAATTCCAATACCACTAATAAGTATTGATACTGCTATACCAAGAATAATGACTTGAACAGCAGCTTGCGAAGCGCCTTTTATATCTTTTTCACCAACACGTCTTGCTACAACTGCTGTGGCTGCCATACTTAATCCTATAGCTACTGCATACACTAAGGTAATAACCGATTCTGTTAAACCAATAGTAGCTACTGCATTGACACTTACTTTAGAGACATACATAATATCTACCAAAGCAAAAATAGACTCCATGAGCATTTCAAGAATCATTGGAATTGATAACATGAAAACTGCTCTTCGAATACTGCCTGAGGTAAATTCTTGTTCTTTACCTGTTACAGCTATTTTAAAATATTTAAGGAATTGTTTAAGGGTAATTTTGTTTGATTGCATTTTTAATACTTTTAAATGTAAAAACTAGTCTAAGCCATTTAAGTTTAGACAAATTAAAAGCCGAAAAAGAACTTCAGCGTTATCCTGTTTTTAAATTTATGCAATCATAATACCGCAAATATGCACAAAATTTTTGAAACTACAACCCTATTTTGACTCAATCCAGCTAATTACCGACTCGTCTGTTGGTAATGTTCTCGGGGAAATAACCTTTGCTAAATGTCCGTTTTCGTCGATAAGATATTTTTGAAAGTTCCAAGCAACTTCAGAATCTTCCAACCCATTTTTAGACTTTTCAGTTAAAAACGTATACACTTCGTGCATGTCATCTCCTTTTACTGAAATCTTACCCATCATAGGAAATGTTACGCCATAATTTTGTTTACAAAACGATGCAATTTCAGTATTGGTTCCTGGTTCTTGTCCTCCAAAATTGTTTGCAGGAAACCCTACAATTGTAAAGTTTTTATCTTTAAATCTTTCATACAGCTCTTGCAACTGCTCGTATTGAGGAGTTAAACCACACTCACTTGCTGTATTAACAACCATAACTTTTTTTCCTTTTAAAGTTGAAAAATCAAAATCGTCTCCATAAAGATCTTTTACTGTAAATTGATAGATATTTTCTTTTTCCATGTTTGTTTTTGATGTTTCTAAACTAGTTGATGCTACTTCGTTTGTTGTTTCTTTTTTTTCTTTACAGCTACAAACTATAACCGCAAAAATTAGTAATGCTATCTTTTTCAAAAGTTCAAATTTTTAGTAATTAATGTTGACCGTTTAAGTTAACTCTCTTTTTCTCTATAAAGGTAAAGTTTTTTCTAGTTTCAAGAATCAACACCTAGTCTTTTAACCTAGATTTTAACAGCTTGTTTTGTTCTTCCATTAAAGCAGTCAAGTTTGTTAACAGTTCAATATCCTTAGGAGTTGCAACTGTTTTATCATTAGTGTCATGCGATTTGTTTCTTAATCGGTTTAAGAACTTAACTACCACAAACACCGTAAAACCTATAATAAGAAAATCTAAAAAGGCTTCGCCAAAAGCACCATAGCCAATAGCAACCTCATCGGTTATTATAGTTCCTGAAGTATCCTTAACTGCTTCTTTTAAAATGATGCTTTTATTCTGAAAATTAATTCCGCCAGAAAGCAATGATAATGGTGGCATAAACACTTTCTTCACCAAAACATCTATAACTTTATTAAACGATGCTCCTATAATGATTCCTATTGCCATATCCATCATATTTCCTTTTACAGCAAACTCTTTAAACTCTTTTATAATTTTCATTTATCTTAAATTTTAAATACTGACCGCTAAGATAATTAGATATGGTTTTACTTTTATCTATATCTTTTCAAAAACAGATAATTTATTTTATCTGATTATTAGCAGATATTTTAAATTATCCTATATTTAGCAGATAATTTTGTTTTTCTGATTAAAAAATCATAGATTTGATTATAGACATTGAAAAAAATGACAAGTATTTTAACAGGTGATATTATAAATTCTAGAGAGAGCGCACCAAATGAATGGTTAACTGCACTTAAAGAGACTTTGAGCACTTACGGAAAACAGCCAGCAGCTTGGGAAATATACAGAGGTGATAGTTTTCAACTAGAAGTTGTTCCTGAACAAGCGCTTGAAGCTGCAACTTTAATAAAAGCCACTATAAAAACTTTTAAAGCTATTGATGTTAGAATTGCTATTGGTTTAGGCGAAAAAACATACACTTCGGATAAGATAACAGAATCTAATGGTAGTGCATTTATTAATTCGGGTGAATGCTTTGAAAGCATGAAAAATAGTACGCTTGCGTTAAAATCTGAATATGAAGATTTTGATACTACCCTAAACCTTATGTTAGAGCTTGCTCAATTAACCATGAATAGTTGGAGCCCTACGTCTTCTAAAATTATTAAAGCATCACTCAACAATCCAGAACTGAACCAAAAGCAGATTGCTAAATTGCTAGGTAAGTCACAAAGTAATATTAGCGAAGGGCTTAAACGTGGTGGATTTGATGAAATTTCAAAAATGCTAACCTATTATAAAACCCAAGTTAAAACACTATGATATCTTTATTTATAAAACTAGTACTTGCTCATATTGTTGGAGACTTTTTGCTACAACCAGAAAAATGGGTAAAGCACAAAGAAGAATTTAAACACAAATCCAAATACTTGTATTGGCATATCCTAGTACACTTAATTGCGTTGGTTATTGTACTTCAATTCAATTTTAAATATTGGCTAGGACTATTAATAATACTAATAAGCCATTATGGTATAGATGTGATAAAACTCAACCTAAAAAACAAACTGAATACACGTTTATTGTTTGGGTTAGATCAATTGGCACACCTTATAGTAATTGCATTGGTTGTAAACATTTATGAACCTTATAGCATAAACACAGACAGCTTTTTCTCTAGTCAATTTTTATTGTTTGTTACAGGTTTGTTAGGTGTTACTGTGGTTTCATCGGTAATTATGAAAACATTAATTTCTAAATGGCAATTAGAAGAAGACCTTAAAGGTGAATCTTTAGAAAATGCAGGAGCATACATAGGCATGCTCGAGCGCTTGTTTGTTTTTGCCTTTATAGTAATGGATTATTGGGAAGGCATTGGGTTTTTAATTGCTGCCAAATCTGTTTTCAGGTTTGGAGATCTTTCAAAAGCTAAAGACCGAAAACTTACCGAATATATCCTTATTGGAACGCTTCTTAGTTTTGGGCTTGCTATTGCGTTTGGTATGGCTTATAAGTATGTGATGACATTGATTTAATGACAACCACTAATTATTTCTTATAAAACTTCACCCATTTTCTATATGCTAAAACACCTAAAACAGCAACAACACCAACAGCAATTGCAATAATTTTAAAACTAGCTATTTGTTGACCCGATTGATACGAGTGTAATCCTGATAAATAGAAATTTACCCCAAAATAAGTGAATATAATACTTGCTATTGCAATCACAGAAGACAAGTTATAAATGTATCTACTTCTAAGACCTGGAACCAAACGCATGTGAATTACAAAAGCATAAATCATAATACTAATTAAAGCCCAAGTTTCCTTTGGGTCCCAACCCCAATATCTACCCCAACTTTCGTTCGCCCACATACCTCCTAAAAAGTTTCCTATAGTAAGCATTACTAAACCAACTGTTAATGCCATTTCATTAATGATGGTTAGTTCTTTAATATTAAGGTCCATTTTAAGTTTATTGTTTTTGGTTGTAAATACCATTAACAACAAACTTACAATTCCTAACACCATACCTAATGTAAAAGGTCCATAACTCGCCACAATAATAGCTACATGTATCATTAACCAATAACTATTTAGTACAGGTTGAAGGTTAGCAATTGAAGGATCCATCCATTGCCAGTGTGCAATCATTAACAACATAGCTGTTACAAAAGCTGTGGCAGCAATGGTTAAATTACTCTTTCTACCGAAAATTAAACCAAACAACATGGTAGCCCAAGCTACATAAATCATAGATTCATAAGCATCACTCCAAGGTGCATGACCAGAAATGTACCAACGTGCAATAAGTCCTGCTGTGTGAAGCAAAAACAGTAATATAATTACTCCTATAAGACCTTTTACGATATAATCAATTGTCTTGTTTTTGTCTTTAAAAATCTGAACGATCAATAGCACAAATAATACCGTTGAAGCATACATATACCAACTAAACAATTTTTTAAAGATATCGTATTTATTATATTGAATTTCGGTATGTATCTTGTCATCTGAAAGCATGACTTCACTACCAAACTTCTGCTGAGTTTTCTTAATACCATCAAGTACTTGTTCTGCAATAGTATAATCTCCAGAGGTTTTAGCGTTGTAAACATTCACCAAATAAGCATTAAGCCCATTGTTAATAAAATTAGCATACAACGAATCTTTTATAGTTTCTCTATAGCCTTCTTCTCTAAACTCTATTGGAGAAATCCATTTATTGTTTTCGTCATCTGGTACAGGAAAAATCTTTAACGAGCGTCCTTCAATTGCATTGTATAATAAGTACACTCGTTGTTCAGCTTCTTTAAACTCCTTTTGGTAAGCGTTTAAATCATTTACATTAGTAATTCTATCAAGATAAGGTTGCAGTTTAAAAGCTCCTGTTTCTGTGAAAAAATCGGCTAATGCCGCATAATCTTCTTCCTTTGAAACACCTATTACACTTCTGATAGTATCTGCCTTTCTTGGTTTTAAATAAATTACAGGAACGTTGTACCAAAGCAACGGACTTTCTTGAATTGACAACATTACTTGGTTGGCATCCAAATCTTCGTAAGTATCGTGTTTACTTAATTTACGAAGCATCTCAGACGCATAGGTATTCATAGGTTTCATACGTCCACTATAGTCCTGTACAACCATGTGCCCAAACAAATCGGCATGCTCTTTTGGAGCTACATTAGCATGAAGAATAGAATCAATTTGCGCTTTTGTAGGTTTTGAATGATTATGACCATCGTTTTCAGAATGTTCTTGTCCATAACCTAACATTCCAATGCACAGTAAAAGAACCGTTAGTACTTTTGCTTTTTTCTCTTTTACTTTATTAAGCATACGACGTAAATCTCCAAAACGAGAATACTTGCTTACAATAATACCCAACAAACCTAAATACAGTAAAAAGTAACCAATATAAGTTATCCAAGTTCCCCAAAAATCATGGTTTACTGAAAGGATAGTTCCTTTTTCATCTGGGTCAAAACTCGATTGAAAAAAACGATAACCTCCATAATTAAGAATGTGGTTCATGTAAATTCTATAATTAAAATTTTCCTTAGCTTCATCAATAACAGTTACTTCACTAGCGTATGAAGAATAGTTGTTTTCAGTTCCTGGATAACGTTCAGCAATAAAATCGTTAAGCTTAATACTAAACGGTAGTTCAATACGCTTAGAACCGTATTTTACAGCAACATCCAATCCGCCAACTTTTATTTGTTCAAAAGCATTATCACTACCTTTACCTCCTAGCACTCTTACTCGTTCAGTCTCACCATTTGCAGTTACTTTTAGTACTAAACCGTCTTCATCACTTTTTAAGATTTCAGGTTTTTTAACCAAATCAAAAACTCCTTTTACAACAGGTTTTGGGAATACCATTTGCATATTACCAATTATATATCTTGAACGTAACATAAGTGGCTGAATAGAGTCTTTCACCAAAGTTCCTGTTTGCCCAGTAGCCATTGTTAAATATTCACCTTCAAAAGGAGATTCAATAGTTAACGAACCATCTTTATATGTAATATTAACTGCTCCTTCTTGAGGCTTGTTTAAAGAAAATAACACATTATGAATACTTTGTACTTGTCCTACCTTTAAAAAGTGATTGTGTGGTTGCCCACCACCAGATTCTACTATTTTAAGATATTCTTCTCCATTCTCGTCAGGTACAATATCTTTTTCAGCACCAGCAATAAATTTTTCAAGCTCAATGCTTACTGGCATTTCATCATAAGTAGTTGAAGCATAAAAAGTATTGTTCATTCTTGGAGAAAAGTCTACTTCGCTTTCTAAAACCCTACGTTGGTTTTGTCCATTAATTACTAAATCTCCATCAATATAAGTTGTGATATACGTTTTTTGAGATAAAAAGACATTTTCGGTATCGCCTTCGCGAATAGCCATCATGCCTTCATAACTAATATATCGAGTAACAAATGCTCCTATTAATATTAAAATAAATGCTGCATGCAGAATAAAGGTTGCCCATTTTTTCTTTTGTAGTAACTTATACCTAAAAATGTTACCTATAAAATTGATAACAAAAATTACCATAATGGCTTCAAACCACCACGCATTATAAATCAGGTTTCTGGTATATGGCGTTGGTGATGTATCTTGGCTAGCATCTAAAAAAGTACCAGTAGCCATTGCTACAGCAAAAACAATAAATAAAACAGCAGTAAGTCTAGTAGAAAAAAGGATTTTAGAGAATATATTTTGCATGATATTAGGACTCTTTTAATAAGTCGTGCAAATTTAAGGCTTTTAGTTTATTTACAGATGTTAAAACGTACTAATCTTTTTTATGCTTTTGTCGTTCTTCAAAAATTTTAAGATGTAAAAATGTTCCCATTTTTCGCGCTCTTCTTTTGGCAATATCTGCATACTCACCTACAAATAATTCATCGATAGTTTGATACCACAAATTCAACCAAACTCCAAAATGAAGTTCAGTAATACTATGGTTATTATCTTTATCAACCTTTACATGAGCTTCCATTGGGTTACCAATGTATTTCTGCTCTAGCTTTCGAGTCATAAATAAACTTGTTTCCCAAAACGTAGTCAACCTATCTAAGTGTTCGTCCCAATCTTTTATAGCAGTATTAAAAATTGGCCCTAAAAGATTATCTTTTCTCACCTTTGTGTAAAATGATGATACAAGTAGGTAAACATCTTCTCTTGTATCTAATTCTTTTTTTTCCATTATTACAAAGATAACTTATAACACTTTTATTTGATGTAATACTTACCTATTTTTACAACATGATTTCTGTTATAATTATTGGTGCAGGCAATGTTGCTTCACATTTTTACAAAACATTTAAAACAGCTGAAACCGTTTCGGTAACACAATGGTACAACAGACGCTTAAATGCAATTGAAACCTATCAAAATGAAGTTGAAATTACCGACGACATTAAAGCGTTAAAACCTGCTGATGTTTACCTCATTGCTGTAAAAGACGATGCAATTTCACATTTATCTTCTCAATTGCCTTTTGAAGATAGATTGGTTGTGCATACCTCTGGAAGTATAGGTGTTCATGACCTAGACAAAAAGCTTAAAAGAGGTGTGTTTTATCCGTTACAAACTTTCACAAAAGATGCTGATGTTGATTTTTCAACAATTCCTTTATGCATAGAAACTATTAACAAAGCCGATTATCAAACTTTAAAAACACTTGGTGAAGCTATAGGTTGTAAAACCTATAAAGTTAATGGTGACCAACGTAAAGCATTACACCTAGCAGCTGTATTTGTAAATAATTTTACCAATCAACTGTATAGAGTTGCTCATGAAATCACTGAATCTGAAGGTGTAGAATTTGAAATTTTAAAACCTTTAATTACAGAAACTGCTAAAAAAGTGCAAGATATTTCGCCTTACATGGCTCAAACTGGTCCTGCAAAACGCAATGATAAAAAAACAATAAAAAAACATTTAAAATTACTGGAAAACGAGCATCATAAAGCTATTTATAAACTCTTAACAGCTTCAATACAAAAAACACATGGAAGACAAAAGCTATAAAGAATACCTAGAACATATTACCACATTTATTTTTGATGTAGATGGTGTATTAACTGATGGCACCATAACCTTAACAACTTCTGGTGAAATGCTAAGAACCATGCATACCAAAGATGGTTTTGCCATGAAAACTGCCATTGATGCTGGATTTAATATTTGCATCATTTCAGGAGGTTCAAACGAAGGCGTTCGTGTGCGTTTAGAAGGTTTGGGTGTTAAAGATGTTTATCTTGGAGCTCACAACAAAATTGAACAACTTAACGAGTTCCTTAACAATAACTCTATTAAAACCGAAAATGTACTATACATGGGTGACGATATTCCTGATTATCCTGTTATGAAATTAGTAGGTTTACCTTGTTGCCCACAAGATGCAGTTCCTGAAATAAAAGGAATTTCAAAATATGTATCTCATAAAAATGGTGGTAAAGGTGCTGTAAGAGACGTTATAGAACAAGTCCTTAAAGTACAAGGAAAATGGAATACCGATTTTAGTGCTAAATACGACTAATTTTTAGTTGGCAGTATGCAGCCATCAATAAAAAATCTAACAACTAACAAAAACACACATTGAATATACTCAACCTCATCCGCTATAAAAACCTTTTAATGATTGCCATAGTGCAGCTATTAATAAAATATGCACTTTTTGAGCCTTTTGGAGTAGCGATAACTCTTAATGGATTTGGGTTTTCTTTATTAGTTATTGCAACGCTTTGTTTAGCTGCTGGCGGAAATATCATCAACGATATTTACGATAAAGAAACTGACGCAATCAACAAACCAGATAAGGTAATTGTTGGTAAAACAGTATCTGAAAAAACAGCCTACAACCTCTTTATCGCATTTAACGTTATTGGTGTAGGTGTTGGGTTTTATTTATCTCATTTAGTAGGAAGAAGCGGATTTTTTGTACTTTTTGTTGGTATTTCAGGACTACTATACCTCTATGCTAGTTATTTTAAACAACTTATTTTAGTTGGCAATCTATTGGTTTCTATATTGGTTGCTTTAAGTATTATTATTGTTGGTCTTTTTGAGCTTTTGCCTGCTATTACTCCAGAAAATCAAGCAACTCAAGTCACGTTTTTTAAAATCCTTTGGGATTATGCATTGTTTGCATTTATTATAAACCTACTGCGTGAAATGGTTAAAGACATCGAAGACATTGATGGCGACCATAAAGCAGGAATGAACACATTACCAATAGCACTTGGTCGTGAACGTGCCAAAAAAATTGTGTTTGCTTTATCCTTTGTTCCCATTGCTGCAACGGTATATTATGTAGTCACTTACTTATTTAAGCAACAACTTGTGGTTGCTTACTTTTTACTGTTCATAATTGCTCCACTAATTTATGTGAGCATAAAAATATTTACTGCAGAAACAAAAAAAGACTATCACGCTATTAGTAATATTCTTAAATTAGTAATGCTTTTCGGTATGCTATCATTATTACTGTATAAATTCATTTTAATAAATTAATGCTTAACGACTTACTCAAAAACCATAACATCATTTTAGCTTCTGGTTCTCCTAGAAGACAACAATTTTTCAAAGAATTGGGTTTGGATTTTGAAGTACGTTTAAAACCTGTTAAAGAAGAATATCCAAAGCGTTTACAGCATTTTGAAATCAGTGATTACCTGTCACAACTTAAGGCTTTACCCTTTAAAGAAGAACTTAAGGATAATGACATTTTAATAACCAGCGACACCATAGTTTGGCATAACAATACAGCTTTAGGAAAACCTAATAGTGAAGCTGAAGCGTTTAATATGATTCAATCTATGAGCAATGCAACACACGAAGTCATCACCTCTATCTGCTTTACGACTCCTACACTTCAAAAAACGGTAAATGCAATTACCAAAGTGACTTTTAAAAGTTTAACCAACGACGAAATAAACTACTATATTAATACTTGCAAACCCTTTGACAAAGCTGGAGCTTATGGCATACAGGAATGGATAGGACAAGTTGGTATTACTAAAATAGAAGGCTCTTATTTTAATGTGGTTGGGTTACCTACTCACCTACTTTATAAAACACTAAATAGTTTAGTTGAAAACTAATGGTCTTATTAGTTTTCTGTTTTATCTTTGTTTAAAGAAACCCTATTCCAATGCTTTTAGAAACTTATAAAAACGAATTAATTCAATCTGCTATTTTAATCGCTATACTCTTATTTATACGATTTATTTCTGCAGTAGCAGTACGAAAAATAGGAAAGAAAAGTGGTATTAACGATGCTCGAATTCATCTCATTAACCGTTACGTAACTGCAACTTTATTTATGATTGCAGTACTTATTGAGGCCTTTATTTTTGGTGCAGAGTTTAAAGATATGGCTTTAGTATTTTCTTCGGTGTTTGCTGTAATTGGTATTGGTTTATTTGCAATATGGTCTATTTTAAGCAATATTACTTCAGGTATTATTATGTTTTTTAACTTCCCTTATAAGGTTGGTGATAAAATACAAATCCATGATAAAGATTTTCCTCTGGAAGCGATTATTGAAGACATTGCTGCGTTTCAGTTACATTTAAGGTTAGATAATGGAGATTTAGTGACTTACCCAAACAACCTTATCTTGCAAAAACCTGTAACACTAGTTAAAAAAGACGCCATTGACGATTTTCTTGATGATGGATCAGATGCGTTATAAACTTGAAACAGTTCAAACTAAATAAAAAAGAGGTTTTTTGGTTGATAGGAATAACACTATTTGTTCTTATTATAAACCTACTCATTTTTGGGTTTGAAGGATTAACAACTAATTCTACTCTAAATTTAAACTTTCACGATACTTACTTAGTAATTGAAAACACTCAGTTCATTTTGTTTTGCAGCTCCATAATATTCTTTGGAGCATATTTAGTAAGGGTACTACGTAGGAAATTCAATAATTTAGTTGCAAATCTAATCTTGATGATTTCTACTACCCTTTTAGTTTTAATTTTAATGGAACTAATTTCTATACTAGAGCTATTAAACCAACAATCATCAAGTTGGACAGTGTACCCTCCTTTAAGCGACCAAGAAATTGAACCAGAAGTAAAACCTAAAGAAAATGGTTTACTCTTAATTTCAAACATACTTTTTGGCTTCCAAATACTATTATTAAATTTTATAGGTTATTGCGGATTTAAGACTGGACAAAATTTCAAACAGAACAAATAATACTTCAAAATCACCCAAACCACACGTTAAAGAAACATTAAAACCAGCAGATGCGCTGGTTTTCTTTTTATATTTATTGCCCACAAACCAAAAAACCATGCATAAAAAACTACTGTTTTCTTTTTTAGCAATTGCAATTTCTTCTTACTCAACGTTTGCTCAACAACCTAAAAAACCTAATAGTTCAGAAATATACGAATCCATACAAAAACTTAATTTTTTAGGTTCGGTACTCTACGTTGCTGCGCATCCTGACGATGAAAACACACGTTTAATTTCTTATATGTCCAACCACTTAAAAGCACGTACTGCTTATCTATCTTTAACACGTGGCGATGGTGGTCAAAACTTAATTGGACCCGAAATACGCGAACTTCTTGGAGTTATTAGAACACAAGAACTTTTAACTGCTCGTCGCATTGATGGTGGCGAACAACGTTTCACCAGAGCTAACGATTTTGGGTACTCCAAACATCCTGATGAAACTCTTGAAATTTGGAACAAAGACGAAGTGTTGAGCGATGTTGTACTTGCTATACGCCAATTTCAACCAGACGTTATCATTAACCGTTTTGACCATAGAAGTCCTGGTAGCACACATGGCCATCACACAAGTTCTGCAATGCTTAGTGTTGAAGCCTTTGATTTAGCAAACAACGCATCAGTTTATCCTGAGCAATTAAAAACAGTTAGTCCATGGCAACCAAAACGTCAATTTTTTAATACTAGTTGGTGGTTTTATGGTAGCCAAGACGCTTTTGAAAAAGCCGATAAAACCAATTTATTATCCATTGATACTGGAGTGTATTTTCCATTAAACGGATTGAGTAATCCTGAGATTGCAGCGCTTAGTAGAAGTCAGCACAAATCACAAGGTTTTGGGAGTTCTGGTAGTAGAGGTGAGCAAATGGAATATATCGAACTAATCAATGGTTCGTTACCAACTGACAAAACCAATATTTTTGATGGTATTGACACTTCATGGAATCGTATTAAAGGCGGAAAAGCCATTGGAGACATTCTTTATCAAGTTGAAAAAGACTACGATTTTTCAAACCCTTCGGCATCCATTCCAAAGCTTGTTGAAGCCTATACCTTAATTCAGGATTTAGAAAATGAGCATTGGAAAACTATAAAATCTGAAGAAATCAAAAATATTATCGCTAATTGCGCTGGTTTGTTTCTTGAAGTTGTTGCTAATTCTAACCACGCAACAGCAAATTCTAAAGTGCCACTTTCTATTGAAATGATCAACAGAAGTGACGCAAACATTATGTTTACTGGCTTACAACTAAAAGATAGCGGAAGAAAAAAACGCCTATACAAACGCTTTCCTTTAAAAGATAATATTGAAGAAAACCTTAAAGATACTATTCTCATTTCTCCGCGTCAGCTTCCAACTACACCATATTGGCTAACAAAAAAAGGTACTTTGGGCATGTACAAAGTTGAAGACAAAGCGTTAATTGGACATCCTGAAACACCTAGAGAATATACAGCTACTTTTAAATTAGAAATCAACCAAACACCTATAGAATTTACAAGACCTATAGTTTACAAAACCAACGATCCTGTAAAAGGTGAAGTTTATAAACCTTTTGAAGTTATCCCTGAAGCCTCTGCTAAAGTATCTGAAAAGGTTATCATTTTTGAAAACGGTCAGCAAAAAGACATTCAGGTTGTCGTAAAATCAGGAAAAGATAATCTTGAAGGTTATGTACAAATTGCACATCCACAAGATTGGAACATTTATCCTGAAAAACAAAAAGTATCAATTGCAAATAGTGGTCAGGAGCAAACATTAATATTTACTGTTGTACCTCCTAAAAATCAAAGCGAAGGACTAATTACGCCAATGGTTCATGTTGGTGACCAAGTGTTTACTAGAGAACTTATTGAGATTGATTACGACCATATTCCGTATCAAACTGTATTACTTCCTAGCGAAAGTAAAATTGTAAGATTAGACATTAAAAAGAGAGGTGAAAACATCGCTTACATTGAAGGTGCTGGTGATGTAGTTCCTGAAAGCTTACAACAAATAGGTTATAATGTAGTGATACTAAAACCTGAAGACATTAACACAGAAACCTTAAGCAGGTTTGATGCTGTTGTAGTTGGTATTAGAGCTTACAACACAGTTGAAGACTTAAAATATAAACAACAAGAACTGTTTGATTATGTGGCTAATGGTGGAAATATGATTGTACAATACAATACTAGCAGAGGATTAAAAACCAATAATTTAGCACCTTACAAATTACAATTGTCTAGAGATCGTGTTACTGATGAGTTTGCTGAAGTTACGTTCTTAAACCCTGAACATCCACTTCTTAATTACCCTAATAAAATCACTACAAAAGATTTTGAAGGTTGGACTCAAGAGCGTGGGCTTTATTTTCCTAATGAATGGGCTAATGAGTTTACACCTTTGCTTTCAATGCACGACAAAGGAGAAACTGCTAAAGAAGGCAGCTTACTCGTAGCAAAGCATGGCAAAGGGTATTATATTTATACAGGATTAAGCTTTTTTAGAGAGTTTCCTGCTGGAGTTTCTGGTGCTTACCGTTTATTTGCCAATATGCTTTCTATTGGGAAAGAAGATATTTCAACCGAAGAAAGTTTAAAAAACTAATGAAGCAAGACAACTACAAATGGCAAAAAATGTACACCTTAATTTTGGTAGCTAATGCCTTGTACATTTTGTTTTTCTACTTAATTACACAAGCTTACTAATTATGCAAACAATAGACTGGATTGTACTTTCATTAACCCTTTTTACTATTGTTTTATATGGTACTTGGCAAACTCGTGGTAGTAAAAATGTTGAAGATTACATAAAAGGAGGCAATACTGCACATTGGTGGACTATTGGACTCTCAGTAATGGCAACACAAGCGAGTGCTATTACGTTTTTATCAACTCCTGGTCAAGCGTTTAATGATGGCATGGGCTTTGTTCAATTTTATTTTGGACTTCCTATTGCTATGGTTATTATATGCATGGTGTTTATTCCATTATACCATCGACTCAAAGTATATACAGCTTACGAGTTTTTAGAAAATAGATTTGATTTAAAAACAAGAACTCTAACAGCAATACTCTTTTTAATACAAAGAGGTTTAGCTGCAGGAATAACCATTTTTGCACCTGCTATAATCTTATCAGTTGTATTAGGTTGGAATCTGCTTTTACTCAATATCATTATTGGTGTGTTGGTAATCATCTACACAGTTACAGGTGGTACAAAAGCAGTAAACGTAACTCAAAAACACCAAATGCTTGTTATTTTCTCAGGAATGATTGTCGCTTTTATTTTAATCATCAATAAGCTACCAGAAGACATCACCTTTAGCAATGCCATAGAAATTGCAGGAGCTAGTGGTAAAATGGATGTTTTAGATTTTTCATTCGATCTTAATAACCGTTATACATTTTGGAGTGGAATTATTGGTGGTACGTTTTTGATGCTCTCCTATTTTGGAACAGATCAAAGTCAAGTACAGCGTTATCTTTCAGGAAAATCGGTTAAAGAAATGCAATTAGGACTCATTTTTAACGGCTTGTTAAAAGTCCCTATGCAGTTCTTTATTCTATTGGTTGGTGTTATGGTGTTTGTGTTTTATCAGTTTAATGAAGCTCCTTTAAATTTTAATCCTTTAGCGACTGAAACCGTTTTAAATTCAGAATACGCTGAAGACTACAAGCAACTTCAAACACAGCAACAAGAACTTTTTCATGTTAAAAAGGAAGCTATTAATTCGTTTAACACTACAGGAAAGTCCATTTCAAAATCTACAATTGCAAACTTCAATACCGAAAATGACAAACTAAGAGCTGAAGCAAGAGTTTTAATTGATAAAGCTGCTGAAGCTAAAAACCTAAAGATTGAAAGTAATGATAAAGACTACATGTTTATTTCTTTTATCTTGAAGAACCTTCCTCGTGGTCTTATTGGGTTGTTGCTTGCTGTTATTTTAAGTGCTGCAATGTCTAGCACTTCTAGTGAACTCAACGCATTGGCATCTACAACAACTATCGATTTATATAAACGAAATGTAAGTGAAAAATCTGAAGCTGAAATGGTAAAAGCCTCAAAATGGTTTACTCTAGCTTGGGGATTAATGGCAATTGGTGTAGCCTGTGTTGCTAATTTAGCCGAAAACCTCATTCAGTTGGTAAACATCATTGGTTCTATTTTCTACGGAAATGTGCTTGGTATTTTCTTACTTGCTTTTTTCTTTAAACACGTTAAAGGAAATGCGGTTTTTATTGCTGCATTATTAACTCAAGTTATTGTTATTGCTCTGTTTTTCTTAAACCACTTTAGTCTAATCAACCTACCGTATCTATGGTTAAATTTTGTAGGTTGCCTTATTGTTATTGTATTAGCATTAGGTATTCAATTGAATCAAAAAACACATGTCACAACAAACTAAAACCATACGCTGGGGAATTATTGGTCTTGGAAAAATAGCCAATAAATTTGCCCAAGATATTTTAACTATTGACAATTGTCAATTATATGCTGTGGCTTCCCGAAGCCAAGAAAAAGCTAACGAATTTGCTAAAACTTATAATGCCGAAAAAGCGTACAACAGTTATGAAGATTTAGCTAAAGACCCAAATATTGACGCAGTTTATATTGCGACTCCTCATGCGCTCCATAAAGAAAACACCATATTATGTCTAAAAAATAAAAAAGCGGTGTTATGCGAAAAACCTTTTGCTATGGATAAAAATGAGGTTGAAGACATGATTACAATAGCAAAAGAAAACAAAGTACTGCTCATGGAAGCCTTATGGACGTATTTTTTACCACATTACAAATTTGCGCTTCAACACCTTGAAGACAAAACCTTTGGAAACATCACAAAATTAGAAGCTGATTTTGGTTTTAAACCAACAGTTGACATGAACTCTCGTGTGTTTAAAAAGTCGTTAGGAGGAGGAAGTCTTTTAGACATTGGTATCTACCCTATTTTTGCAGCATTATCTACTTTAGGCCAACCAAATACCTTAGAAACCAATGCTACTTTTTTTGAAAATGGCGTAGATTCATCTTGTACAATCACTTTTGATTATAACAATTCTATAAAAGCGCATTTAAAAAGTACCCTTTTAGAAAAAACACCTACTGAAGCTATATTTTATTGCGAAAACGGAATTGTAAAAATAAACAGTCGTTTTCAAGAGCCTTCGACTGTGAGTTTAATTCCTAATGAAGGCAAAGAAGAACATTTCGATTTTGGATATACTACCAACGGTTATAATTTTGAAACCATACACTTTAACCAATTACTTAGAGATGGAAAAACAGAAAGTGATGTTATGTCGTTTGAATTTAGTAAAACTCTAATTACAATGTTAGATACTGTAAGACAAAAAATAGGTTTACATTATGAATAAAAAAAGCGCAACAATTGTTGCGCTTTTTTAGTATTATTATTGGTTTACAATTACATTGCTCCCCATTCTTTTAATGAATCTGTATTCATTTTCACATAATCATCATTTCCTGCTTCTTTGGCTGCAGCTAAAGATTTTTTTGCTGCTTCAATAGCTCCTTTTTTATCGCCTGCAGCAGCATAAATTAACGACTTTTTTCTTAATTGCCAAAATCTAGGAGTTTCTGTCAAAGACATTGATTTGTCTATCCACTCTTTAGCTTTATTAATATCTTTACCTTCTTCTAAATAATAAACAGCAGCTGCATAATAATCATTAGCACTCGGTCCATTCATTACTCTGTCAATAGAAGAGGTTACTTTTGTATCTGTTGGCACTGTAAACGGTACAGCAGCATAAGTTTTTTCCCAAATAAACTCTAATGCAGCACCACTATTTGATATTTGATTAACATCAATTGTATACGTTTCAACATTAAATGGTACTTCGTAAGTTTTAACAGTAGTTTTAGCTGCTACTTTAGCATCATCCCAATTTTGAGGATTTCCCCAGTTATTTGTATCAGTGTAGAAAAATACTTCCCAAGAACCTTTCATAGGCTTAACAAAAATAGCATAAGAACCAGCCTTAAGTGTTTGTCCATCAATAGTAACATCATCACTAAATGTCACCATTGTATTTTTATTAGCTCCTGCTCTCCAAAGTTTATCATAAGGTACTAAATCTCCAAAAATAGCTCTTCCTTTTACTCCTGGACGAGAATACTCTAGAGTAACATCAGTTAAACCAACCTTTTGTTCAAGCTTACTAGCAGGACTAGATTGTGGTGTTTCAATTTGAGCATTTACGCTAAATGTAAACGCAATTGCCAAAGTGAGTAGTAATAGTTTTTTCATTTTGATTAGATTTTGATTAGAATTAATGTATCGCTTTTAAAAATTAAAATTACAAATTAGAAAGCCCTCTAGATGTTAATAAAACCTTAAATTAAAGTACAAAGCAACCATCTTGACCACAAAAAAAGACTAAACATTCTACAAACTTTTAAAGAACAAATTAACTAACAACTAGACAATTATATAATAAAAACACTATATTTAATCACAAAAAAATCTCATCATGATAAAAAAATTACTTTTAAGTAGTATACTACTTTTTCCTTCTATTTATTTCGCACAGGTAACATTTACTAATGCAACTTCAAATTTGGTAAACCCTAATTTAACAAGTGGAGTAGCCATAGGAGTTTGCGATATGAATGGAGACGGTTTAGATGACATCATTAGACTGGATGATGCTAGATATCTTCAAATAGAATACCAAAACACTAATGGAGTATTTACCAGATTAAACTACGGTAATTTAGCTGGTAGTGGTAATGAATGGGGACTTTGTATTGCCGATGTCGATGAAAATGGCTATAACGATATTTTTACAGGAGGAGCTTACAATGGCAAAAAGCTATTAATTGCAAATTCAACTGGAACAAATTACACTTCAAATTCATTAAGTGGTTCAAATATTTTCATTCAAAACCTTAATTTTATTGATATTGACAACAATGGTACAATTGATATTTTTGCTTGTCATGATGAAGGTGTTTCATCTGCGTACAATAATGATGGCAATGGCAATATGACACAAGATAATGCTGGTTTAATAAATGCTGTTTCTACGATTCCTTCTGATAATTCAGGTAATTATGGTTCTATTTGGGTTGACTATGATAATGATGGCGACCAAGACCTTTACATCTCAAAGTGTAGACTTGGAGTAAGTAACCCAAACGATGGTAGACGTGTCAACCTATTATTTCAAAATGATGGCAGCGGTAACTTTACCGAAGTTGGTGTCGCAGCTGGTTTAGTGCCTTATGCACAATCATGGTCAGCTAATTTTGAGGACATAGACAACGATGGCGATTTAGACTGCGTGTTAATAAACCATGATGTTAGCAGTATTATATACGTAAATAATGGTAACGGTACGTTTACAGATATAACTGCAACTTCTGGGATTGCTACAGAGTTAAACGATTTAGGTAGTGGAGGAATTCAGGTTATTATGGAAGATTTTGACAATGACACTTTTATCGATCTTTTTATCACTAGTAGATATGCTTCTCATGCACTATTTAAAAACAATGGCGACCTTACTTTTTCAAAAATGCCATCACCTTTTGGTTTAGGCAGTGACAATATACAAAGTGCTGCTGTTGGAGACCTCAACAATGATGGTTTTATTGATGTTGTAGCTGGTTTTGCTATAGGCTATAACAGCCCAACAAACGACCCAGACATTTTATTCTACAACAATGGAAACTCAAATAATTGGAGTGAAATACGTTTACAAGGAGGCCCAAGTAATATTAATGGTATTGGAGCAAGAATAGAATTACATACTGCGACTGGTGTTCAAATTAGAGAAGTACGTTCGGGTGAAAGCTACGGAACTATGAACTCACTAATGACACATTTTGGTTTAGGAACACAAACTGCAATCACTAAGATAGTTGTTAAATGGCCTTCTGGTATCGTTGATGAGTTATTTAACCCTAACATTAATGAATCTATATTAATTATTGAAGGTGCAACACTTGGAGACAATCAATTTACTAATACTGATATTAAAATTTATCCTAATCCAACAAAAAACAATGTAACTATTGAAGGCTTAAAAGATATTACTAATGCCTCTTATTCAATCTTTGATATTTCAGGGAAAATGATAAAAAACAATAGCATGTTTTTTAACAATGAAGCTACTATAAATTTATCTAGTTATGATAGTGGTGTATACTTTGTACATCTTAAAACTGATAGTAAAAAACTTGTTTATAAGGTTGTAAAAGAATAACCTTGTATAGACACATACAAAAAAAGGCTTCGAAATTTCGAAGCCTTTTTTATACTTATATTTTAGGTTTAGTTACCTTCTACTCTAGTAATTTTTGCACCAATTGCTCTTAAGCGTTCATCAATATTTTCATAACCTCTATCAATTTGTTCAATATTATGAATTGTAGATGTTCCTTTAGCTGATAAAGCTGCGATTAATAACGACACTCCTGCTCTAATATCTGGCGATGTCATAGTCGTTGCTTTTAATGTAGATTTAAAATCATGACCAATAACAGTTGCTCTATGTGGATCACATAGTATAATTTTCGCTCCCATATCAATCAATTTATCCACAAAAAACAGTCGGCTTTCAAACATTTTTTGGTGTACTAATACACTACCTCTAGCTTGTGTAGCCACTACCAAAACAATACTTAATAAATCTGGTGTAAACCCAGGCCATGGCGCATCAGCTACAGTAAGTATTGAGCCATCAATGTAACTTTGTATTTCGTAACCATCAGTATGCGCTGGTATATGAATATCATCACCTTGTTTTTCAACAGTAATACCTAGTTTTCTAAACACATTAGGTATTTGTCCAAGGTCATCCCAACTTACATTAGTAATGGTCAACTCACTTTTTGTCATTGCAGCAAGTCCAATCCAGCTTCCTATTTCAATCATATCAGGAAGCATTCTATGTTCAGTTCCTCCTAAGCTATCAACACCTTCAATAGTTAACATATTAGAACCTACTCCAGTTATCTTCGCTCCCATTCTATTGAGCATTTTACAAAGCTGTTGTAAATAAGGCTCACATGCTGCATTGTAAATTGTAGTAGTCCCTTCGGCTAAAACTGCAGCCATAACAATATTTGCTGTTCCTGTTACTGAAGCTTCATCTAAAAGCATATAAGTACCTTTTAGTTTTTCGGCTTCAACACCATAGAAATAGTCTTCGCGATTGTATCTAAATTTTGCACCTAAGTTTATAAAACCTTCAAAATGGGTATCTAGTCTACGTCTACCAATTTTATCACCTCCAGGTTTAGGAATATATCCTTTTCCAAAACGTGCTAAAAGTGGACCAACAATCATAATTGACCCTCTTAAACCTCTACCATCTTCTTTAAACTCGGCAGATTCAAGATATTTTAAGTTAACCTCATCTGCTTTAAACGTGTAAGACCCAGAACCTATTTTGTTGATTTTTACACCTAGCTTTTTTAATAATGCGATAAGTTTATTGACATCAACTATATCTGGTATGTTATTAATAGTTACTTGCTCTGGAGTTAGTAAAACTGCGCATAAAATTTGAAGTGCTTCGTTTTTTGCGCCTTGAGGTTGTATTTTTCCTTTTAATTGGTGACCTCCTTCAATTACAAATGTACCCATGAAATGTTAGTAGCGTTTTCTGTTACGATTAGAATTACTTTTTTTGTGTCCTTGTTTTTTAGAATACTTCTTTTTACCTCTCATTAAACTTGTTGAGTCCGAAAGGTCTTCATCACTATTCTTAAGGTTTATTTTACCACCTGAAAGTTCAAATAAATGATCAAAAATCACATCGTCTTCAACTGTATCTTTGTTCCAGTTTAAGAAGCATTTTTTCATGTGGTTTGCAATGGTATAGATTAAAGCGTCTTTTAGCTCTCCTTCTTCCCATGTATTAGCAACGTCAATCATCGTCTTTATATTGTTTCCATAAAAACGATATTTAGGATGATTTTGCGGGTATGTTAAAGGCTCTGGTCTTGCTTGCAACTCATCTTTTGATGGTTGTGGATATGGCGAATCTGCATCTAGCTCAAAATCGGCCATAATAAATAATTGATCCCAAAGTTTATGTTGAAAATCTGGTACGTCTCTTAAATGAGGTTGCAAATTTCCCATTACAGATATAATGGCTTTTGAGACTTTATTGCGCTCTTCTTTTGTTGGAAGTTCTTTAGCGTAATTAATCATTTTCTGCAAGTGCCTTCCATATTCCGGAATGATTAAATGCTCACGCTCTGTATTGTATTCTAAATCGTTTATCAAAATAAGATATAGGTATTTTATTATTGTGCATGTAGTTGTTTATGCACTAGCGCAAAATACAAAAAAATAATTAGTTCTATCCTAAATTATAATGAAATTACGCCTTCTACTTTTTCGGTAACTTCCTTGTATTTTGCAATAACAGCATCAGGATCTCTCATCAATAAATTAATCGAAACACTAGTATATTTACCGTTTTTAGATTCAATAGTATTTATAACTGCTCCCATATTATCAAAAAGCGCTTCTATTTCAGCTATTTTATCTAGTTCTGATTTTACTATAAATTTATATAAATACTCTGAAGGCCAACTAGCTGTATCGTATAATTGCTCTCTTAATTTGTTATAAAATTCCTCTGTTCTTTTATCTTCTGCCATAGTTTTTATTTAAAAATGCAAAAATACATTTTGCTTTACTTTATTCTGTTATATTTTTCAGGTAATTGCTGCTTCAAAAATATTATGCAATTAAACCTTTGTTTTGTTAAAAAATAATTATTTTCGACCAAAACACATTATACGCTTTATATAGCTAAAATCTTGCCAATTTGAGTACGAAAACAATTGTTATTACTGGAGGACCAGGTACAGGAAAATCTTCTATAATTAACGAACTAAAAGAAAGAGGATATACTTGCTTTGATGAAATTTCGCGTCAAGTAACACTTGAAGCTAGAAAAAATGGTGTAGAGCAACTATTTTTAACTGAACCTTTACTATTTAGCGAGCTTCTTTTAAAAGGTAGAATTAAGCAGTTTGAAGACGCAAACGCTCACAGCTCCAATACTATTTTTCTTGATAGAGGCATACCTGACATATTAGCATATATGGACTATATTGGTGACACGTATCCTGAACCTTTTATTGAGGCTTCTCAAAACCTTGTCTACGATCATGTTTTTGTTTTAGCACCTTGGCAAGAGATTTTTATTAGCGATGCTGAACGCTACGAAAACTTTGAGCAAGCAGTAGAAATACACAAACATTTACTAAACACTTACAAAAGATTCAACTACAATTTAATTGATGTTCCTTTTGGTCCTATTGAAGAAAGGGCTAACTTTATACTAGAGTTGTTAAATTTATAGTGATGCAACATCCTATAACCATACTTGAACATTATTTTAACCACACTAGTTTTAGACCACTGCAAGAAGACATCATTAATGCAGTACTAGATAATGAGGATACTTTTGTATTGCTCCCTACTGGTGGAGGAAAATCTATTTGTTTTCAAATTCCTGCGCTTATTAAAGACGGTATTTGCATTGTTATTTCTCCATTAATTGCCTTAATGAAGGACCAGGTTAATGCACTTAACCAAAAAGGAATAAAAGCAATGGCTTTAACAAGTGGTATTTCTTATGACAGACTAGATACGCTTTTAGACAATTGCATTTATGGCAACTATAAGTTTTTATACTTATCTCCTGAACGTTTGCAACAACAAATTGTAAAAGATCGTATACAGCAAATGAATGTGAACCTAATTGCTGTTGATGAAGCGCATTGTATTTCGCAATGGGGAAACGACTTTAGACCTGCTTATAAAAACATAAGTATTTTAAGGCAATTACATCCTTCTGTTAATATTATTGCACTTACAGCTACTGCAAAAGCAAACGTTGTTGATGAAATTATAACCGAACTGGATTTTATTTCACCAAAAGTATTCAAAGCCTCATTTAGTCGTCCAAACATTTCGTATCAAATCATTGAAACCGAAGACAAGTATTATAAACTTGAGCAAGCTTTACAAGCCAATAAAGGATCATCGATTGTTTATGTAAGAAATAGAAAAGCGACCGTTGAAGTAAGTGAGTTTTTAGCAAAAAAAGGATTTAGTTGTACTTTTTTTCATGGTGGTATAAATACTAAAGAAAAGCAAGACCGTTTGTACCAATGGACCAACAATGCGGTTGAAATAATGGTTGCCACAACAGCTTTTGGAATGGGAATAGACAAAGCTGATGTAAAAAATGTTATCCACTTTAATTTACCAGAGAGTCTTGAAAGTTATTATCAAGAAGCAGGTCGAGCAGGAAGAAATGGTGATGATGCTTATGCAATTTTATTAAAAACAAATGCCGATGAACAACATTTAAGAAATCAATTTTTAAAAACATTACCATCAATAGACTTTATAAAACTGGTATATAGAAAACTATGCAATTACTTTCAAATCTCTTATGGCGAAGGTGAACAAACCCAGTATCAGTTTAGTTTTGTCAATTTCTGTAAAGCTTATGACTTTAAATCTTCATTAACCTTTAACGCTTTACAAATATTAGACAGAAATAGTGTAATTAGCTTATCGCAACAATTCAATTATAAAACCAAACTACAATTTATTGTAAGTAATGCTGCGTTGTTCAATTATCTTGAAACTCATGAAAAGCAAGCTGTAATTATAAAATCTATACTTAGAACTTATGGCGGAATTTTTGAACATTTACTTAATATTAATGTTTCAATAGTTGCCAAAAAAGCATCAACTACAGAAGAACACGTTCTTAAAGTATTAAGCCAGCTTAAAACCGATGATATTGTAGACTTTCAATATTCAAACACTGATTCTGAACTTACTTTTCTACAACCTAGAGAAGATGACAAAACCATAAACAGGATTGCTGCAAATATTGAAAAACAACATCAGCTAAAGCACGATCAAATTGAAGCTGTTTTACACTATACAAATACTAGTTCTGTTTGTAAAAACATTGTATTGCTAAATTATTTTGGCGAGAAAACATCAACTAATTGCGGAATTTGTTCAGTATGCAAATCCAAAGAAAAATCTAAACATTCAACAGATACTAAATCCGTTAAAAATGGTATTATTGTTGCTTTAAAAAAACAAGACTTGTCGTCAAGAGCATTGATAGAATTGCTTCCGTTTGATGACTCCGAAATATTACACACTTTAAAATTATTGTTGGAGCACAACATTATAAGCATTACTCCAACAAACACATATAAATTAAATTAATCTATGACTGAAAAGTTACGAATAGTATTTATGGGAACTCCAGATTTTGCAGTTGCCACTTTAAAAACTTTGGTTGAACACAATTACAATATTGTTGGTGTAATTACTGCACCAGACAAACCTGCTGGTAGAGGACGAAAACTAAACGAATCGGCAGTAAAGGTATATGCACAATCACAAAACCTTAATGTGATGCAACCTACAAATTTAAAATCTGAAGCTTTTCTAAATGAGTTAAAAGCACTAGATGCTAACCTTCAAATTGTAGTTGCTTTTAGAATGCTACCAGAAGTGGTTTGGAGCATGCCTAAATATGGAACGTTTAATCTCCACGCATCATTACTTCCTAATTACAGAGGTGCAGCTCCAATACATTGGGCTATTATTAATGGTGAAACTAAAACTGGTGTTACCACCTTTTTTATTGATGAAAAGATTGACACAGGAGCTATGATTCTTCAAAAAGAAACAACTATTTCTCCAAACGAAACTGTAGGTCAATTACATGACAAGCTAATGAGTATTGGTAGTGAATTGGTTATTGATACTGTTAAGCAGATTGAAAATAATGAAGTTTCTACAACTATTCAACCTAAAAATGACAACCTAAAAACAGCCTACAAGCTTAATAAAGACAATTGTAAGATTGACTGGACTATGCCTTTAGATGCTATTTATAACAAAATACGAGGTCTTAATCCGTTTCCTTCTGCTTGGAGCTTTTTAGAAAACAACGGAGAAACTGTTAGTGTTAAAATTTTTGAAGTTGAAAAGGAACATACAGCTCATTCAAATACCATTGGCTCACTAAAAATAAACAATAACAGCTTAAAAGTTTCAGTCAAAGACGGTTACATTATTATTAAAGAAATTCAGCTTCCAGGAAAGCGAAAAATGGATGTAAAATCATTAATAAATGGATATTCATTTAATGACGACGCTAAAGTGCTGTAAACCCTTATATTTACTGATATATTAAAAACATCGATAAAAAGCACCTTCTTTATTAACAAATTCTCAAAGTTATTAACAAAAAATTGCATTTCCCTTGCTATTACTTGCGTGAATGGATATTCCGTATAAATTTGTACGAGGATTAACAATAACGTTTAACCCAACTATTATTTTAATAATTAAAAATTTAAATTTATGAACAAAACAGATTTAATCAATGGAATGGCAGAAAACGCTGGAATTACTAAAGCTGCTGCAAAAAAAGCATTAGATTCATTATTAATTGATATCGAAGGATCTTTACAAAAAGGTAACAGAGTTTCTTTAGTAGGATTTGGTTCTTGGTCAGTTTCTAAAAGATCTGCTAGAGAAGGAAGAAACCCTCAAACAGGACAAACAATAAAAATAAAAGCTAAAAACGTAGTAAAATTTAAAGCTGGTTCAGATTTAAATAATGCTATCAACTAGTATTTTAATTTCTTTAAAAAAAGCCCACTCCCTAAAAGTGGGCTTTTTTGTTTTATAGAGTTTCCTAGTCAAAATGTTGGTTTTTATTAAAATATGTTTTAGTTTTAATACAAAATCATTTGCCTATGATTACTTTAAAGCCCGAAAAAGGATACTTACTCATTGCCGAACCTTCTATTATTGGTGACATGTCGTTTAACAGATCAATAATTTTACTTGCTGATCATGGAGATGAAGGCTCTATTGGTTTTATTTTAAACAAGCCACTGCAATACAAACTAAAAGACTTAATAACAGACACTGACGCCAATTTTAAGATTTACAATGGTGGACCAGTAGAACAAGACAACTTATACTTTATCCATAAAGTTCCTGACTTAATACCAGACAGTATTGAGATTTCTTTAGGAATATATTGGGGAGGAGATTTTGAAGTTGTTCTAGACCTTATTAATAATAACAAGCTTAAACCCTCTGATATTAAATTCTTTTTAGGTTACTCTGGTTGGGAACCTAACCAACTAGATATGGAGTTACAATCTAACTCTTGGGTAGTTTCAATGAACATGTATAAAAATGGTATTATTGAAAAAAGCTACGATAATTTCTTTTGGAAAGAGAAAATGCTAGAGTTAGGTGGTGACTATTCTATTTGGTCCAATGCACCTGAAAACCCTAGTTACAACTAAGATAGTCTTACCTTAATATTTAATTTTTCAACCAGTAAAGTAGCTACATCAGCTGTGAAACTTTTCTTTCTATAATTGGTTATAGGTTGAATTCCTGTGATTACGTTTGTTGTAAACAGCTCATCTGCTTTTTGAAGCTCAAAAGGAGAAATTGATGCTTCTAAAAGCTCGTAATCTTCTAGTTTTGCAATTATCTCAATAAGTTGTTTTCGCATTATTCCTTTTAAGCAACCATCTTCTAGTGGTGGTGTTTTAATGGTTTTACCTTTTACTAAAAATAGGTTTCCATTAAGTGCTTCAACTACATTTTTATTGGTATTAAGCAGTAAGCAGTTTTCAAAACTGTTTTCTTGAGCATAAATGCTTCCTAAAACATTAATGATTTTATTGTTTGTTTTTATAGCACTTAGTAAACCAGGAGACATATAGTAGTCTTTAAACAAATCGACAGTATAAGGTTTTGTATCTATAGTGTAAAACTCGTTTTCTAGTTCATCAACTACAATACTGTAATTTATTTTTTTAGTAATTGGTGTATACTTACCTCCTTCTCCTCTATCAATGTTTAATCTAACGCGAGCAGCAGACTTTGCTAAACCATTTACTGAAATTGTCTTGATAATTTCCTGCTCTAAAAATTCCATTGTAAACTCCATAGGAATTTCCATGCGCAGAATACGCATAGAAGCCATAAGTCTAAAATAGTGATCTTCCCAAAAAAATATTTTGGAGTGCACCACCTTTAATGTTTCAAAAAGTGCGTCTCCATACTTATAACCTCTATTTTCTAGTGTTATATTTACTTCGTTTTGGTCTAAAATAGTTCCGTTTAAATTAACCATAAAAAAAATCCCGATTAAAAATCGGGACAAATATATCAATTATAAAAGTGTTTGTCTAAGCAGAACCTAAAACTTGTTTTAAATCTGAAATTTGATTATCCCAAAGCATTTTGGCTTCGTCAATTTCATCTTCTTCAGTAAAATCTGTCACAATCAAAGACACGTCTTTAGTTATTTCATCTACTTGAATTTTAATTTCAAAAAAATATGATGCTCCATCTTCATCGTCACTCATCCATCTAAATTTTATACGCTCGCCACTTTTTTTACTTAACATTTTTGCTTTCTCCTCACTACCATCCCAAATAAAGGTATATATTTCTCCTCTAGAATTTACATTATCAGCAAACCATTCAGATAGTCCTGAAGGCGTTGAAATATATTGATATAACAACTGTGGAGAAGCGTGAATAGGGAATTCCATTTCAAACTTAATCTTTTCGTCCATAGGTAAATTTAATTATAGTGCTCAATATATACATTAATTGTTTAGTTTAAAAACTAATTTTTAAAAAATATTTTAAGTGTATTATGTTTGTTGACATTAATTTTGTTTTTATATTTGCAGCCGCATTAGAGCAAATGGCGAGGTAGCTCAGTTGGTTAGAGCGTCGGATTCATAACCCGGAGGTCTCGAGTTCAAATCTCGATCTCGCTACAGAATTTTAATTATTTGTAAATAAACGGTTTAGTTCGCGCTAAACCGTTTTTTTATGTGTATTATTTATGAATTAATTACCTTAAACTTTAACGCACTTTATTTTTTATATGAAAAGGGCACGATTTTAATACTAAAGTATTTAATCAAAAACTATAAATACTGTATAGCTTAAAAATAAGATTTTTACTACATTGCGACTCAAAACGATACCGCTTAAACTTAACACGTTTTAGTTAACATTAAACCTAAATTATCAAATGAAACAAACCTACTTATCACTTGCCCTATTTTTTTATTTATTCTATGCCAACACTGTTAATGCCCAAACCGATTTAATATACCATGTTGATTCTGGAGAAGGTATATTTACTACTCACTTAGATGGTACTTCAAAAAACTCATTAGTTTCTTACACAGCTAGCTCTTCTTCTTTAGCGCATGATGTTGAATTAGATGTTGCCAACAGCCATATATATGTGCTTGACTTTAATGGCAGAAACTTAATGCGATATGATCTAGATGGTAACAACTCTACACTTATTTACTCCTACTCAACAATACCAAGAGATATGGAATTAGATACCACAAACGGTATAATTTATCATACTGTAAATGGTGAAGTATTCTCAACAAATTTAGTGGGCAACAACAAAAACTCTCTTATAACATATACACCATCAGCTACTAATTTATTGGACGAACTAGAGTTGGATGTCAATAATAATCATATGTATCTTTTAGATGTTAATGGAGATCATTTAACACGATACAATTTAGATGGTAGTAATAGTACTCTTATATATAGCTATACAGGTGGCACACAATACCCTAGTGACTTTACTACAGACCTCGCTAATAATTTAATTTACCACATTAGTAGAGATTTTACCGCTGGAGAAATTTTTACAACAGATCTATTAGGGAACTCAAAAACTGTATTAACGACCTTTACTGCAGGTGCTTCGCTTTTATATGTTGATATTGAGTTAGATGTTGAAAACAACCATATGTATCTACTTTCAACAAATGGAGATTTACTGGATCGTTATAATTTAGATGGTTCTAATAAAACTACAATACAGAGTTATCCTGGTAGTTTCCCTAAAGATATTGTTATTTTTAAAGTTGATTCTACATTATCTTTAAATGACTCTGAAGTTTTTAATGAGACACTCTCTCTTTACCCAAATCCGTCAAGTGATTTTATTCAAATTATGAATATAGAATCGAAGCTTTCTTATACTATTTATAATGCATTAGGTGCAGAAATTGAAAAAGGTAGTATTACCAGTGAAGATCAAATTGATGTTCGAGGATTCGTAAATGGATTGTATTTTATAACATTTGAGAATGGGACAGCGCTTCAGTTTATAAAAAAATAAGACTTCTTTTGTCTTTTAAAGTCGAAAGCCACAACTAGTATACACGTTGTGGCTTTTGTTTTTATAGTTGTTTTTAAGAAGTAAGCTCTACAAATGCCCTCAGTATTACCCGCTCTAAAAAATTACGATTCAAGCTTCTTTGAGCTCATTTTAATTTTTTTTTTCCTATTAATAGAAAGTCCCTATACTATCCTAAGACAGGTGTGTTAATAGATTTTGTTGCAATAGTGTCTCTTCAATTTCTAATGTTTTAACATGCTTTACTTCACTGCTTATTTTTTACTAAATCACTGGAAGTTGTAGTAGATTAGGCATAAAAGATGGTTTGGTATTGGTGGTGACCTGGGTTTGTATTAAGGTTAATGCAAGGTAAACCCGAATAAAACCTGAATATCACCTAGAGTTAACACGCTATATATACACTATACCTATTGATTAACTCGCTAATTTTCATTACCTTATACGCATTATGGCACGACAAAAAGGCATATTGAAAATTAGTGGTACACTAGACGGTATTAATTATTACTTCATTAAAGGTGTTGGCTATGCTAGAAAGGCAGGTGGTGGTTTTAATAGCAAAGCTATACGTACACAACCCAACATGCAGCGCGTACGTGAAAACGCTAGTGAGTTTGGGCATTGTAGTCAAGTGAAAAAATGTTTGCGATTAGCTTTAATGCCTTTTTTACATGGGTATAAGGATAGTGCTTTGCATGGTAGAATGATGTCTTTACTGACCACACTAAAAGCTCTTGATTTGGTTTCGGAACGTGGGTTTCGACGTGTTGGTATTGGGTTACAAACTGCAAAAGGAAGAACCCTTTTGCGACAGTTTGCATTTACTCCTCATCACAAGTTGCTTGAAGCTGTTACAAAATATTCTCATTTTGATTGGACCTCACAAAAGTTATCTCTTTCTGATTTAAAGGTTAGCGATTTTAAGTCTCCTAAATCCGCTACTCACATTGGAATTAGTCTTGGCGTTATGGATTTTGACTTTGAAGGTTTAACCTCTTCATTAGAGGTTTCGCCCACACAATTTTTTGCTATTGACTCTGACTCCATCTCTTTTGAATTGATTCCTGAGATTGTTGTTGCTCCAACATATATTGGTCTTGTGGTTCTTGGTATACGCTATTATGAAGTCATTGACAATGAGGTTTATGCTTTGAATAGCCAAATTGGTGTAGGGTTGTTGGATGTTAGGATATAGTTATATAACTGTGAAGACTTTTGTTTGAGTCTGTTTTTTTTTAAATACACTACATTCCTCGGTTTTCTTATAGTATATTTGATTTTAAGTTAAAATACAATGAACATCTTATATCTACACGGATTAAATGGTAGTTTAAAACTAGAAAAGCGCAACATACTTGAGGCTTATGGAACTGTTATTGCGCCTTCTATTGATTATCAGAATAACTCTAATGCTATTTCATGGCTTTACGACTCATATGCAAACAAAAGTATTGATGTTGTTATAGGTAGCAGCATGGGCGGATTTGCAGGGTTTCACCTTAGTAAACTGATGCAAATACCAGCACTACTTTTTAATCCTGCCCTAGCCTCTAGATCTGTTGCGCAACAAACACCAAATACACCTTCTAATAATGGAAGTACTATTTCTATGGTGCTAGGTGCAAAAGATACTGTTATAAACCCCAAAGACACACTCAATTACATTGGTGAGCATCTTAATGCAGGACAGCCTATTGCTATTAAGATTCTTCCGCTTTTAGAACATAGAATCCCTGTTGCTGTTTTTGAGGAGGCTGTTGGATTGTTTATGAAAAGATTGGATAATTGATGTGCACAAAAAAAGAAAAGCAATACAAAGTATTGCTTTTCTTTTTTTGGAAATTTTAAACTCACACATATCATTTATCCAGTCTCAAAAACAGAATATCTATTTTGATTTTTTTGGTGGGTTATAATCACGTCCTTTACCTGAAGGTTTACCTGGGTTTTTACTTGGCCAATTAGGACTTACTTTTCCTGCTTTGCTAGTTTTAGATTTAGGTTTACTCATTGTCATCCTTTTTTTAGTTATTAATTTTCTTCTCTAGAATGCCAGTATTCGTCGTTATTTGGGTTTAACTGGTTGGCGTGATTGTCTAAATCTGCTTGTGTGTAATCATAATCTTTGTTTAATGACATCGTTTTTTGTTTTAAAATTAATACTCCTTGTTTAAAGCTCTTCAATTAAGTTTTTGCTTATAGTCCAAATTTCATCTTTTTATATTTTTCTTTTTACTATTTGTGACATACAGGTTATATTTGGGATAATATTACTTTGTTTTGTGACAGACTTTTTTCTCCTACTAGTTAATCATAAAAATTAGCCTATTATTTTTGAATATGAATTATCAATACGATTACATTTCATCATCAAATGAACTTGAATCTTTACAAGAAGATTTTGCAGTTTTATTTCTTGTTTGCCTCATTATATCAATTCTTTTTATACTCTTGCTTCTAAGAAACTGGTACAACCTTTATAAGAAACGAAGTTTTAGAAAAAAATATAATTCATTAAAAACTCAATTACTACAACTACAACCAATAGAGCAACAGCTAGCTAACAAAACCACAGAGGTTTTTCAACTTGAAAAACAACTAGAAGATTATAAAGAAAAGTTTTACAATACATTAAGTGAAAAAGACAAAGAAATAGCCTTAAAAAAAGAAGAACTTGATCATCAAAAAAATGCTTATGAAAATTACTTGAGATTCAAGAACATTGAACTTAACACCACACGATTAGGAGCCCATTTTTTAAAAAATATTATTAGTCAGATATATGAAGATTTAGAGGATACTGATATTAGCTATAGCTCCTTTTTAGGATTTCATTATAGATTTGGAAAAGTATCAAGTAAGTTACCTCCACTTAAAGCACTAAAACATATATTTAAACTCTTAGACTATAACGTGAACGCTTTAAACAAAAAAGATATTCATCTTAAAGAAGAACTAGAATATATAGATATGTTTTTGGAGTTAATAAAATACTTAAAACCACACACAAGCATTGAATTTAAAAACCAGTTAACTAAAAAACGTACCAAAGACATTGTTATAAAACCCACATTGTTATTTCCTTTTATAGAAAACGCATTAAAACATGGAAGTTTAAACAATGATGACTCTTTTATTAGTATTGTTCTTAAAGAAGATGATAACAATATGTTAAGTTATAGTTTAGTAAATAGTATTGAAGAACGAGAGGATTATAAAACTACATCAAAAAACAGTTTTGGTTTAACTGCTTTAAAACAGTTATTAGATGCCTATTACCCTAATAGCGAACTTTTAAATAAACCTTTGCCTAACAATCAATACCTTTCTGAGTTAACTATAAATCTAAGCTAAATGATAAAATATATACTGGTTGATGATGATTTAAAGACTTTAGAACGTGTAAAGTCTAAGATTGATAGTATTTCACAAGCCTATGACTTACAACACATAAAAAGTTATAGCAGCTCTAAAAACGCATTTGAAGAAGCTATACCTGAAGACTTTGACTTATTAATAGTAGATTTTAAAATGCCCGTTTATAACGGATTAGAACTAGCTCAAAAAATTGGGATACATAAAAAAATAATTTTTTTAACCTCTACCACCGACAACGAAAAAAAAGTCATTAACAATCTTAACATCACAGGATATTTAAGCAAACCTTTTGATGTTGAAGAATTTAAAACAATCCTTAAAAATAAAATTATAGGTAAGATACATAAAGATAGTACAACTTCTTTAAATACACCCATTACATTAAAAGTAGGTGTCAATAAGGACATTAGGTTTTTACCCGAGCAACTCTATTACATCAGCACATCAAGAAACAGAAGTGGAGAACAACCCAATAAAAATCATGTTCATTTTTATGGTAAGAATGATGAATTATTAATTAAAAACGTACGGGTTAGTATTAATGAATTAATTAAAAAAATAACGCCCTATCATTTTGAGAGAATTAACCAAAGTACTATTATAAACCTAGCCCATCTTAAAGAAAGAGATAATACAAATATTAGCCTTTATAATACACAAGAAACCTTTCATGTATCATCAAAAGAAAAATCTGGTCTTGTGAATAAAATAAGAAGACATTTAGGAATTTAATTTTTAATAATACTCCTTAACATAAATGCCTTATCAAATAAAGCCAGTTCTTTATGTAATTTATATTTCAGCAACACCTTTCTTAATAACTTTTATAGCTCTCATTCACTTAAACTTGTTTTTTGCCAACTTGGAAATCGTACAATTCTTACTACAGCATTTATATCTTCAACAATACGTTCAGCAACTATATGTGTTTTTTATGATGTATTAAGCACATTCTAGCTTTACTAATTCCATGAAATTTTAATTAATAATTTTAAAACCTAACAGGTCATTATTATATCTCTTAAAATTGAGGTTAAATAATTCTTTAACATTTAATGTATTTATTCAAAATTTCAATCACCACTATTTTTTTTAAAATTCTCTGCTTGCGAGAATATCTCTTCGTAGACTTCGTCTCGTTCTACTGGTGGATAGCCATGTTCATCTAATAGCAATATCAATCCCACTTTTAATGCCGCTTTTATATCTGCTCTTTTATTCCAATCTGGAAACTTAGCCTGACCATCTACCAAATCTTTCACGGCTTTAGCTAATTCTATTAGTTTGTCTTCTGGATAGGTAAAGTCATACTTTCTACACAATTCTAAAAGAATATCATAAAAGGCTTTTTCTTCAAAATCGATACCTAATTCATCCCCTGCATTAAACTCATCACGAACTTGCATTATCATTTTCGTTAGGGCTTCTGCCATTTCCTCGTAAACTTCACTACGTAGCACGTCATTTTCACTACGGTCATTATATCTTGCTACCAAAGCATCCATCTTCTTGGTGAAATCTACACCTTTGACTTTGTTTACCTTTTTTATCTCTCCAATTGCTTTAGCCAATAGCTTTTGAAGTAGTTTTATTTTAGTATTTGGTAGTTTAATCTTATCTATTTTGGCTAGATAGTCGTCATCAAAAATATCTTGCTCTGCTTCCATGCTATCCCCAAGTTTAAAGATTTCCTCTACACCATCACTTTGCAATGCATCTTTTATCATATCTCGTACTTTAGCGTTCATTTGAGCCGTATCTGGAGCATCTCCTTTAGTGAGCTTAAATACTATAGAACGTACCGCTAAATAGAAATGCGTATAATTTCTTTCTTCTTGGGTCAGTTTTTCGCTACCAGCACATATATCATAGGCTGCTTTTAGCCTTTTGACTAATCCCACAAAGCGAGTTTCAGCTTCTTTGGTTACTTGTGCAAATTCGGCTGCTAGGTTTAAGGTATTTAGTTGATCTAACGCTGTACCTTTAAAGTATTTAGAACTATCAAATTTATGGAAGAACTTCCCTAATAAATCTAAATGATTACGAACTACAATTAGGGATGCTTCTATATCTTCAAAGTTATTTTGGTCGCCTTTGCCGTACTTCGCCAAGGCTAAGTTCATTGCTTTTTTAATACCAATATAATCTACTACTAAGCCTTTATTCTTGCCTGCAAATTTTCGATTAACTCTAGAAATCGTTTGTATTAAGTTATGTTGTTGAATTGGCTTATAGATATAAATGCTATCCAAAAACGGCACATCAAAACCAGTGAGCCACATATCTACTACTAGCGCTATTTTAAAGTTGGACTTTTCGTTTTTAAATTGACGGTCTAATTCTTTTCGATACTCTTTAGTACCTAACATATTATACAGATCTTCTTCATCATCCTTACCTCGTGTCATAATCATTTTAACACGTTCCATAGGTTTTATTTCCTTCTTTTCCTTATCTGATAATTCTGCACCCTCTTCGGCTTGTTTTATTTCTGACCATTCTGGTCTGAGAGCAATTATGTTTTTATATAACTCATAGGCAATTGGACGTGTTGGACACACAAACATTGCCTTACCTTTTACCGTAGCTCCTTCTTCTACTCTATTCTCATAATGGTTTACAAAATCTACAGCTATTTTTTGTAGCACATCTGGGTCTCCCAAAATAGCATTCATATTTGCCGATTGCTTTTTGCTTTCCTCTATTTGATATTCATTAGCGCCAGCTTCGGCAGCTCCCTCATAGTATTGTTCAATTTTTTGAAGTTCACTATTATTTAAAATCACTTTGGCTGCTCTACCTTCGTAAACAATTCTTACTGTAATTTCATCCTTAACCGATTCGGTCATGGTGTAAGCATCAACCACCTTACCAAACACATCTAAAGTCGCATCAATTGGTGTACCAGTAAACCCTACATAAGTGGCATTAGGCAAAGAATCGTGCAGGTATTTCGCAAAGCCATAGGTTTTTTGAACACCTTTTTCAGTAATCTTAATTTTTTGGTCCAGATTGGTTTGACTTCTATGAGCTTCATCACTAATACAAATCACATTTGTTCGTTTAGTAAGTAAATCTAAATCTTCAGTAAACTTATGTATGGTGGTTAAAAACACACCGCCAGATTCACAACCTTGCAATAGCTCGCGTAAATGGCTTCTACTTTCTACACTTACAACACCATTATCACCTACATAGTTTTTAGCATTTGTAAATTGTGCTGAAAGCTGGTCGTCTAAATCGGTACGGTCTGTAATGAGTACAATGGTTGGATTTTTAAAGTACTCACTTTTCATAAGTAAGCGCGTTAAGAACAACATTGTAAAACTCTTACCGCAACCAGTAGCTCCAAAATAGGTACCTCCTTTACCGTTACCCTCTGGTTTTTGAGCTAGTTTTATATTATCGTACAAAGCTCTTGCCGCATAATATTGCGGATAGCGACATACTATCTTTTCATCTTTTTTACTACTGTCTGGTAAGTAAATAAAGTTGCGAATAATATCTCGCAAGCGGTTTTTGTGTAGCATTCCTTGCACTAAGGTAAACATGGAATCTATGCCATCTACTTCTTTGGCTAAACCTGCAATGCGTCGCCAAGCATAGAAAAACTCATAAGATGCAAAAAAAGACCCTGCTTTGTTGTTGACGCCATCTGAAATAACACAAAAGGTATTATAAATAAACAATTGTGGAATATCTCTTTTGTAACGGGTTGTTAATTGCACATAAGCATCATGAATGGTGGTATTTTCCTGAATTGCTGTTTTAAACTCAAACACAATCAAAGGTAAACCGTTGATATAGAGAATACCATCTGGTATACGTTTGTGAGAACCGACAATCTCTAGTTGGTTAACAAATTTGTAGATATTAGTATCAGAATAACTAGCTTCTGGTTCTGCAACTATGGTCTCTAAGTTATCACCCTGAACTTGTTTTTCTAGACCTGAATAGTCTATCAGGTTAATATAAATATCTTTTTGGGTTGGGTCTTCACGTTTTAAAATAAACCCATCAGATAACATTCGCATAAAGCGCTTATTACTTTCGTACAAGTCACTGGCAGGTAAGGTTTTTAATTGTAAAATAATACCCTCTATTTCTGTAGCCGTAATATGGTCCTTGGCATAACTTTGCTCTAAAAACTTGCGTAAATCATCTTCAATAATTACCTCATCATCAGCACGCTTAATGGTATTACCCAAATGATGCGGATACCCTTCGTTTGCCAATAACTCGGCAAATACATTTTCCAATTGTGCTTCTGTGAATTTTTGCATTTATTATAAATTACAATTGATCATAATAGGCTTTAATTTTAGCAGCCATTAATTTACGTCTTTCTATTAGAAAATCGTTATAATCTACATGTGTAGCTGTATAAATTGTGTTAGGTATATCATTGTGCCATAAGTTTTCTTCTAATCCATTTCTAGAATCTAGTGTACTAATATCATAAACCTTATTTAGAATTTGATCCTTAACCTTAGCCAGATAGTCTTGTGGTGTCATCATACCAACTTTGATATTAGTAGCCTGTTCGGTATAAACAAAATTGGCTACTTGGTTATACTGTTTTGGCAAATAACTGTTTTTAGATAAGTACTTTTTTGGGAAAATATGATGTACGTCTCCACGTTGCTCAATTAGACTACTAATTTTCATACTTTTTGATAAAAATGCAGGCGCATTGTTATAACATTGCGCTGCTAAATACACATTGTATGCATTGTTATTAATACTAGAAGACTCTAATTGATTTACTAAAGCAAATTCCCAAAATCCTTGACCTAAATGGTTTTGTTCCATTTGTTTTAAATATACCTCTATTCCTTTTTCATTAATTTGTTTGATATCTTCATCTATCATAGATTCAGCAGACCCAGAATAACGCCCAATTAATAGAGACAACACCAACCAACGCTTTACGTAATGCTGTATTTCAGACTCTGGCATACCTTGATGACGTAATTTCAAGTATAAAGCATACGAGAAGTTCAAACTGTTTTTAGAGGATATCAATTTCTGATTGATTAAACCAGCAGACTTTATCAGCATAATAAACCGTTGGTAACTCGTTTGGTTTACCACATCCATTAATCCTTCTGAAAGCATTTTGTAACTCTGTTCTGCTATTTCATTCTCGTAAGTTCTGGCTTCAAAATTACGACCAGATAATAAGGCTACTAAATCACTAAACTTACCACGACTAAACTTATAGGTGTACGCCACACGAAGTACATCTATATAATCTGGCACAAACAAATCGTCACTGCCTGTAGCCATCCACTTAATAGCTTTGTAATACTCGGTATTTGCAAAGTTTGTATCGTTATCTAATATGTGTTTGTTAAAATCTTTATCTACCAACAACCTACAAAAGTAATCGACTTGCTTACGCATTTTGTTACCTTCATGTACTTCATCTGACGCAATTTTAGACATTACAAAATCGGCATTACTCAACACCACACCTTTTTGGTTGATACGAATAAAAATATCTGTAACTGTGTCAATATCTAAAGAATGGTCTAACTCTATGATACCAACCTGTTTGGTTTTTATCCCTTTTAGTTTTTCAATCACCTTAATTACATTCCGTTTATCAGCTTCAGGATTTAAAGTCATATAATCATCAATGGCTTCAAATACTGAAATCTCATCATTGATGATTGGATTAATGTTGTTAATCCACTCTGGACTTTTTTCGAAAGCCTTATTTAGGACTTCAAATTTTTCGGTAAGCGGATTAAAAGCAATACGAATATTAATTTCCTTGTAGTTTTTATTTAACACCCTTTGGCCTACTACGGCAGCTGTTAAAGCCGTAATACGTTGTTGCCCATCAATGAGTACTTTTTTACCAGCTGATAATTCTCCATTTTTAAGCTTTACATCTGGGTTACGCCAAGTAATGATATAACCTACAGGATAGCCTTGATACAGAGAATCTATTAAATCTCTTACTTTAGAATTTTTCCAAACGAATGGACGTTGTATCTCTGGGATAGCAATTTCGCCAGATTTTATCCAGCTTAATAAAGTTTCTACAGGTTGTTGGTGGACTGAGTATTTTGCCATGAGTCTTTATAAATTAATCATTTTTATTTACTGCCATAAAATTATGTTTCCAGATATTAATGTTTTTATCTGGATATAGATATTCTACAACTTCAATAAAAATCTTATTAAAGTCAGTTTTAATATTATGCTCAACAATTTCAGCAAACTTATCTAGGTCATTTAGGTCTATATCATATTCTTTTACCAAAAAGTGACAATGCATACCACGTGTTTGTCCTCTGAACTTATCATTAAATTGAGCATGATTCTCAAACTTTACGGATAACTCCTCTACACGATCTTTATCTTTCCTCATTAGCTCTAATATGATTTTATATCTAGGATACTTTCCGGAAACTAAATCTTGCGCATCAATAGTTATAAAGGTATCTAAGTGGTTCTCTTCATCCCAAATATTCCGCCAATTTATATCACTTCCATAAGTTTGAAGTCCAAGCTTCTCTGCAATAAGCTGATATTGTGAAATTAAGTATCCATGTCCTTCAACTATAGTATCATACGCTTTATTAACCTGAATAGCGTTATTGAAAAAGAATTTTGCTGAATTATTCATTTTATAGGTTGTAGAAATATTTTCTATTGTGTTAAAAAAATCGGTAACATAACGTTTGTAAGCTTCATCTTTCAAACTATCAACATCAAGGATTTCTTTAACTTTAGAAATCCACTCCCAATGCGTAATGTTTATAAATTTACCCTGTACTTCAATAGGAATTGTGTGAGGCTTTAGGGTGAGTAATACTCCAACTTTTTTTGATTCATTAAGTTTAAAAAAAGTCCAATACTCTTTTAAGTCGTTATGTAGATTGTGATAAATTTTATTTTCGATAAGTATCGTATTAAGATTTAAATTGTCTTCTAATACAATATCTATTCTCCCTGTAGTTGTTGCTAACTCGGTTCTTACCTGAAATTGAGCTATTGATAGTTTTTTGGACGCCTTCTCTTCTATTAAATCGAGTAATGCATCTAAAAAAGCATGTTTTATAGGATTAATTTTACAGGATAAAAAATGCGCATACAAATTACTATTTATCGTTTCGTTATGCGATTTATTAATAATCTCTAAAAATCCAACATTCTGCTTTACAGTAGGTATCTCATTTTGGTTAAGAAAGGTTTGTAGTTGTTTTAAATTCATATCATGATGCATTACCTCTCAAAGAATTAAGAATTGATAATATACCATTAACACAACCTTTATTTATAGGTGTTAGATAGCTCTGAAACTCAGGTGTTATAAAAGAAAGTTTATCACTTTTCATATTAACAAATTGGTCTTTTAATTTGTTTTTGGGTAATACCTCATATATGAATAACCAATACTTATCAAAATCAACTGACTTTAAATCTTCAGCCTTCTTCTTAATTTTTCTTAAGCTTTGGCAATGTTTTTTCTTATATAAATACAACAATAGCATTGAAATACAATCCTCTCGTTTTAATATTTTTTTTGTGTAGTCTTTATTTAAATCGATATTGTATTTAATAGCAAGGTAGAGGACATAACTAGTTGCTTCAGGTATGCTTTTTTGAATGCTAAAATCATAGATATCATCTAAAAGTTCTTTTATTTGTGCCTTTTTATAATTGAACGGAACAATTACAAACTCATCTAGGTAAGGCAGTAAATAAGGATATAACAAAATTAAATGATGAAGTCTTTTAAAATAAAAAGCCTTAGCTTGATGTCCCAAATACTTACTTGAAATAATTTTGATTGAATAACTTAAAATTGCAGAGTTCTCCTTTTCCGATTTCATCAAATCAAGAGTTAAATCTAAAAAAGATTTCAACTCTGCTATCCGTAATACGTGCTTACCTTCTTTAGTTTTTATTTCTGGAAAATGAAATGCTTTAAGTTTACGAATCCAGGTTTCAGACAGCGCAAATGGTAAGGTTAATATTTCTGATTTTTTATGGTTTAATGATAATTCAAACTTTTTTAGTTCAGTTGACAAATCAATTAAAAACTGTTCTGCGTCGTTATATGTGCCAACGTAACAAGTATAGTCGTCTATGTATCTTGTAAAGCGATATCCTTTTTGCTCAAGTACGTAATCTACATTAACTAAAATAATTTCAGATATTATATTTGATGCATGAGGGCCAACTAAAATACCGTTAGTTTCATTATTTTTTATTTTTCTGGATAACTCATCATATTTATTAAACCATTCATTTTTAAACCTAGATTTAGATTTTAGTTTGGCTTGCTTTTTACCTATTAGTGCCCAAGGTATAGCATGTGAATATATACTAGGATAGCAATTTGAAATATCTGCTTTTACAATGTAATTACTTCTAATTAACAAGTCGTTTTCAGGAAACCCATCATCATCAAAGTTTTTATAGTTCATCTCAAATAAAGAATTTTTATTCATCATTTTTCTTAAATGAACCCTACTTATTTTATGAGTTTGATGCTCTGTTTTATCTTTAAAATAGTTTTGTGTGTTTGACCATTCCTTTGAAATTAAGGCACATAAATTAGCATAACCAAAAGGGTGTGGAATTGCTAAAATACGAGGTACATTAATATTTCTTATATTTTCATAGCTTATATAATCATATCCTATTTTAGCAAATGCAGGAGATTTATCAATGACATAATCATAAAAAGGTTTACTAGTTAAAAATGGTGGTATTTTATTTGGAAACATTCCATAACCTAATAAACCTTCTAATATTTCAGAATCTGAAAAATCTGCGATATGGTTGTAGTACGATTTCATAATTACACTCCTACCGTTTTAGTTACTCCCTGTGTCATTTTTGCTAATAACAAGCTTTGTAGGTCTTTGAGTTTTTGGGATTCTAAACTAGTTTTCCATCGACTATTTAATATCTCGGTAAACGGTGTTTTTAATAAAATATCTTTGGTAGGTTTGATAATTGATATTTTTTCAATTAACTCTTTGCTTAAATTGGGTTGAGCACCTCCAATTGCATCTTTTACAATTTCATCCCTGTTCACTCTTAAATGATAATATAGAAATGTAGAATGACTTTCATCTTCGCATATCATTGCGCAACAGGCTTGGTTTGTTGTCGCTTCAATTTTCAGATAACCGACCTGTCCTTTAGTATTTCCTTGACCATACATTGCTATTAAGACTGAATTTATTGGAAGTAATTTGGTAGAGCTGTTTTTAAGACCCAATGATGATATTGATTCTTCTGAGTTAATAATAACGCTATTTTTCAGTTCACCTGTTTTTATCCAAGAATAGTCATTGCTGTTCCAGTAGTCTATCTTACTTCTATTTGGTGTTGCTCCTGATTTCATATCTAATGAGAAACCCTTAACAGTTTCCGCACTCCACCCAACAGGAATCTCTTTATCCAATTCCTCATTGTATACCATTTTACCGCCAGAAGATTTGTAGCCTTTGGTGAAATCTATTTTATTGAGAGTTTCTAAAGAGACCTCTCGCTTCTCGCCTCTCGACTGCGCTCGAGGTGACGTGCTCGAGGTGACGTGCTCGAGGTGACAGTTAGGGTCTTCGACAAGCTCAGACTGACAGAGGTCTATGGGAAACTCGAAATCTACAAACCAATGTTTGTATAAGGCTTGGGCAGTTGCTTCTAGGTTTTGGTTAATTTGCTCATTGAGTTGTATACGGTTGGTTACCGTGTTGTACTCGTCTACGATTTGTTGTTGTTGTTCTATGGATGGAATAGGTAGCGTTACTTCGCAAAGTTCATCCCATTTAAATCCACCTCTAATAGCACTATCACATCTAAAGTCTGCATATCTATCAAACTCTGGGCGTCTAAACCACATCATTAAATATTCAGGTAATAATACGTTTTCATCTGTAACTTCAAATACCGTATAGGCTGGTGATACAATTACTGGTTCTTCTTCAGAATGTAAAACGACAGGCAACTTGTGAACTCTGATTACAGACATAAAATCACAAGCAAATTGATTTTTATAAACCAATTTATATTTAGATAAATCTACACCAACAATATTAGATGTTGACTTTCTAAACTCTTTAGACATACTTAAACCTCTTAAATCTTCAGTAATAATCGACTTATTCCTGTTATTAACAGGCTGTATGTAATCCCCAAGCATTTTATAACTCATAGCCCAATGCTTTAAACACGTTTTGTAATTCGGCTTTAGAGGCTTCCTCTTGTTCTAATAAGTCTTTAAGCTCGGTTTGTAAAGTTTGCATTTTGGTATGAAAATCGATATTTTCGTCTTGGTTTACAAACTCTATGTATTTACTAGGAACTAGGGAATAGTCTTTTTTAATGACTTCGTCTTTGGTTGCTGAGTAGCAGTATTCGGGTATATCTTTATAAACTTCTCGATACATCCCGACGTTTTCAGTCGGGACACTCGAAGTGACGGTATCGTTATTTGGGGCTACTGTTTGCCAAGTATGATAGGTTTTGGCAATGGCTTCTATTTGGGTGTTTGAAAATTGGATGTACTTTTTCTCAAAAGGTTCTCCCTGTTGGCGTAAGTCCATAAAGAGAATCTCTTCCTCACGATTGCGGTAGTGTCGCGTTTCGGTACCTTTGTTTACGGTTTTTTCGTTTTTGTTATTGTTTAAAATCCAAAGGGTTACAGAAATATCTGTAGTATAAAACATATTTCTTGGTAAAATAACAATGGCTTCTACGAGATTGTTTTCAATTAATTTTTTACGAATCTTATATTCATCACCACCACCAGAGAGCGCTCCATTGGCCAAGATAAAACCAGCCACACCATTAGTGGATAGTTTGCTTACCATATTCAAAATCCAACCATAATTAGCGTTACTTTTTGGTGGTACCTCGTAACCACGCCAACGTGGGTCGTCGGTGAGTTCGTTTTCGGCTCTCCAATCTTTTTGGTTAAAGGGTGGGTTTGCCATAATAAAGTCTGCCTTAAGGTCTGGGTGTTGGTCTGCACCAAACGTATCTGCTGCTTTTTCACCTAAATTGGCAGCAATACCACGAATGGCAAGGTTCATTTTTGCTAGCTTATAAGTGGTATTGGTATACTCTTGTCCGTACACAGAAACTTCCTTTTTGTTACCGTGATGGTTTTCTATAAACTTTATGGACTGTACAAACATACCACCAGAACCACAAGCTGGGTCGTAAATGATGCCTTGGTACGGTTCTATCATTTCGGCAATGAGGTTTACAATACTCTTTGGTGTGTAGAATTCTCCTTTTCCTTTGCCTTCTTTTATGGCAAACTTGGATAGGAAATATTCATACACACGCCCTACAATATCGTTTTGCTTATCTGCAATGGTATTGATTTCGCTTATCTTATCAATAAGTGATGCGAGTTTGGTTCTATCTAGACCTAAACGTGAAAAATAGTTATCTGGTAACGCACCTTTAAGTGCTGGATTGTTTTTTTCTATTTGATGTAATGCTGTGTCTATTTTTAGCGCCAAATCATCTTGTTTGGCATTGGCTTTTATGTAGCTCCAGCGACTTGTGTCTTGTAAAAAGAACACGTTTTTCATATTGTAGAAATCTTTCATTTCTACGTACTTTTCTTTGCCTTCAGCTATGAGCTCTTTTTTGCGTTCCTCAAACTTATCGCTTGCAAATTTTAGGAAGATTAAACCTAGTACAACGTGTTTGTATTCGCTAGGTTCTATAGAACCTCTTAGTTTATCGCAAGATTGCCACAGTGTTTCTTCTATGGACTTGGTTTTGGTTTGTTTAGACATTTAGTTAAAATTGTTTCATAAAGAAAGCGCCTCGTGGTGAGTCGCTATTAATTATTAAAGGAGATTAAAGATAGAAAATTAAGGTTGGATTAAACCCCTTTAGTTAATTATATTTTGGCTACTCATCCAATTCCAAAAACCACCATTAGTATTCCAAAAATTAAAGGCAATGCAACCAGCCACCAAACCAATACTGATGTGTTACTTCTAATTTTTTCTAATTTCTCAATTTGTAGTTGTTGCGCAAATAGTATTTCCTTAAGTGTTTCATGGTCATTAAAGCCAGCATACGTTTCAATAAACTTTATTCGCTTTGGTGTCATTTTAATTTTGTCTGACATTATTGAAAATTTAATTAATAACTTATTTCAAGATACAAAAATTCAAATAGGTGAATTTGAGGTTTTCCGTAAAGGCAAAGAGGTAGTTGAGATACTACCTCTTTAACATATTTTAATTTAAAATAAGAACTGTTTCAATAACTTTATCTTTGGTATTTATATTAACTTTTTGAATTTTGCCTTTTTCCAAATATTCTGTAACGCTTACAGCATCTTTTGTTGTTGACTCTAAATCAACTTTTACATATTGAGTATCGACACGCTTTAAGGAACCAGTTAAAGCATCAATTCCCCAACCGATAATTGAAATTCCATTTAAAATTGCAACTAAATTAAACTTACTGTCCATTATCACTACTCGTTCTTTATATCCATCTAGTTTAAAGTTTATATGATCATCTGCCTTAACCTTAATTTGTGTAGGCGTTGTACCCTTTTCAAAACCATTGACATAAACTTTAGCGCCTGATGGGTTAGATTCAAACAAAACATTTCTTTTAGCTCCTGTAAATATTGAAGCACAACTTGTGCATAAAATTAAAACAGACAAACTAGATACCACAAATAATTTTTTCATTTTTAGTTGATTTATAATTAATATAAACCAAAAGTAAATGGAGATATTAAGTTTACTTTACGGGTTTCCTCAATACCTAAAAAATTAATTATTTAAATATCGTAAGACTTTTAAAAGCTAATGCTGAAAACATCTGCCATTAGCATTTTTGGTTTTACGTTTACAGCGTTTGCCAGCCTTTGTTTTTCCTATGCATTGTGTTGCTACAGTTTTCTTTGAAGGTAAAGGATTAGGCGCAGTAGACTCAGTTAATGAATTATTATTTGTTGTTTTCTCTGGTGCATTCTGTTTTACTGAAGGCTTACACACCTTACAAGCTTTATAGCCTAACTGTATGGCTTGTTGAATGCTTAATTCTTTATGAGAATATTTTAAATAACGGCATGTTTTTTTGTGGTATTTCTCCCCTGTTTTAGTAATGTGTACTGTTTGGCTTAATACAGAAAATGAAGAAACCAAAAATAGAATAACGCAAATTGTTCTTATAGTTTTCATTCTTTTTTCTTTTTCTTTTTAGAACTTCTCCATTCCCATGGCGCCATTGCTTTTGAATCAATCCATAACCCAATTTTATCTTGTTTAGCTTTATCTTCTAAAGATTGTAAACTCTCATCATTAGAGTACTTAACAAAATGCCAAGCTAAACCTGCTTTGAGTAATTCTTCACTTAAATTTTTATCGTTATATAACACATAGGCAATGGCCCTACCGTATCGATCATTTTTAATTATTTTTATTTCAACTTGCTTATCAAATACAGCACTAGAGGTGAATTGTTTGGCTCTTTGTGAAAATGGTTGTTTGCTTTCAGGACAGTCTATATTTGCGACTCTCACTCTTATAAGTGTTGAGTCTTTGGTTAGTAGCTTAAATGTGTCGCCATCAGTAATTGCTACCACTCTACCTGTAAGTGTTTGAGCACTTAAAAAGGCACTTAGGAAACAAAATATTATCAAGTATAATAAAACTCTCAAAACGATTTAATTTGATGAAATATAGTATGTACTAGAGTATTGACCATATAAACTCTCATTTCCTGCAAAATTTCTAACTCCAGCCGCATTAACAGAAGCTGTTACCCGATACTCACCACTTTTAAAATTAACAGTTTTCTTTGTCCCTGGGGGAATATCAATTTTTTTTATTTCTGGACCACTATACCTTAATGTTAAAGTATATCGAGTATCATTAGTAATTTCCATATTAGATTCTTTGAAGTTTTTATCTCCCAACAATTGGGCTGGTGGAATTTCTCCATATTCTCCAGCAAAAATTTCATTTACCTCTAACAGGATAATTGTTTCTTCAATTTTTTCTTTTTCTGGATGATTGGGGTAGTCCTCAATAAATTTTTTCCAATTTTTAGAATCCTTTGCAGCTAAGGCATTTTGATATGCCTGTTCCTTATTTTTTTCTTTTAATTCCTTTACTCTTTGATTCGCCAAGTCCTGATGCGCCTTGTAACCATCTGACTCAAGATAATCTTCTAATTGGGCTAAATCTTCAGAATTAGATAGTATATCCGCTATTCTGCTATCTGCCAACTGACGAATATCAGGGTCGCTAACATTTTTAATCCAAATATTTATAGAATCAATACTTTTTGTATTGCTTATCTGTTTAACAAGCAGCTCTAAATTAAGATTTATCAATAGTTGATTAGCCTCTATAACCTCTTGATAGGTGCCAAAATTATTGATTATGATTGTTAGATTCTTTTTGGCTTCGTTATATTTTCCTTTCTCTATTAAAGCTCTTGATAAACTCAATAGGTTTTTAACTGAATCCTTTTCTTTTTCTAACATTTCTTCTGGATCAAACCTTTCTAATTCTTTTTCCTTTTTACATGAAAAAGTTAATACTAAAGAAAATCCTATAATACTAAAATATCGTAAACGCATCACTCTTTGAAATTTGAATATATATATAATTAAACATTACTACCGAAATTGCGTTGAAGCAAAACCAAAGTATGGAAAACAGAATAGAACTATTTATTTTCAATCCTAATTTCATAACAAATAAGGTCAAGAGGTAAGAGATGAGAAGCGCACAAACACTCACAAATAAAATCACCGAAGACCAACTTAACAACTCCACCACACTTGTTCCCTCATCGAGTTGATAAGTAATAATATTTAATAGCGTATCGAAGAGTATAAAAAACGATACGATTAAACTTGCATTCACTGAAATCAAATAAGGCAATTTTTTTCTAACAGCCTCATCTTCCAAACCTGAGGCTTTCAGACTTTTATAAAGGACTACCCTATTGACCAATATGATTGTGACCATATAGTAGAATAATACTAAAACGCCTAAGACATAAAACTTTTCTTGATTCATAATATTTTAGTTTAAATTTATATTCCAATATTGAACTTCACTTATTTCCTGAGGTATTTGTCCAATATTAAAGTTTTTTGATGTTGTTTCCCATAGATAGTATTTCTTGCCTTTGTATTCTTTATATAAGGCATTAGGACTATTAACATTCATCACAATACCCAGTAATGAATGTTTATATACTTCACTACCAAATATAGCTACATCAAAACCATAATGTTTTAAAATACAGAAAAGAAATAAGGTTCTTGTATCGCAATCTCCTTTAATATCTTTTAAAAACTCTGAAGGTGACTTTAATCCAAACTTCACATACCCTTGACATGGATTATTCAACAGTAAATCCCTCATAGTTTCATCTCTGTAATCATAAGGGTTACAGCTCATATCTAATATAGCATAGTACGGTATGCTTTGCACCATACTCACCACAACCTGAGGGAAATCTTTTTGGTTAATTTTATTACTTGATTTGACAGAATCTAAAGCATGAACTACATGGTAGAGAGCCTCTTCAGATTCTTGATATAAGCGTTTTAAAATTAGATTATAATCATTTTCAGTTCTTATTCTAGGTAAAGTCTCCTTTATTTGTTGTTCATACAAAACAAAATCACTATTTACTTTTAAATACGTTTCGTAGTGATTGTTCTTGAAATCCTTCCATCTAACATGATGGACATAATCCGTTGTTGAATTGTCTTTTTCCCTTTCAATTGTTTCCGGTTTAGGCTCAGTTCTTTTGTATTCTGACGAATCAAAACTGAAATTTGAAAGCATACTAAATAACCCAAATCCAATAAAAAAAATGAAAAGAACATTAAGGATATAACCAAACAAACTAAACAATTGAATACGTCTTGAAATAAAAGAGATTAGCCAAATGATAAAAATAACGCCGATTATATATAGAAGACTCCATCCTAAAGTCTGTATTAAAGCAGCTATAAAAAAGAAAAAGATAGCCGCATAAAACAAATACCCTATTATCATAAAGAGCGCAGAAATACCATCTCCCAAACTACCCCAAAACCCTTTGGAGTAATTTACTTTTCTATTGCTGTAACCACCTGAAGAATAAGATGTACTCGATTGAGGAGATAATAAACTATCCCAAAAGTCTCTCGAGGAGATATCTTTGGCTACATCTTTAACAACATTAGTGACATACGCTTTTTTGTCAGTCTTTATAAAGTTAGCAGAAAATTTGTAGTCCTTTTCTACCTCAATATCTACCTCATCAGAACTGAGCTCATTAAAATCTCCATCCCAACCATAAAAATGTGCATCTTTATCAGGAATCGCCTTTATTTTAACCTTCTCACCAATTTCATAGAATTCTTTTTTTGGTTCAATCAGAATTTTACCAGGTCCTACTGCCTTATCAAATAACTCATAGAAAGTGACTTTTTCAACCTCAGTCCTCGTTTTTTTCATCAAGCCATAAGCCTCTAAGACTATGGTTGAAAAAACTTTTAATCCATCCTTAGTCGTGTTTTTCCTATCGACTTTTAAATAGCCATTCTCTGAGACATACCTATCATCGCAGATTATTTTATCAAAATGGACACTATACCCTTTTGAACTGTCCTCTGGTAAGTAAACTGGAGTTTCTTTGGGTAATGATAGTGCAAAAACCCTATCTTTAGCAATACCTTCAGGTATATTAGGAGAAAGGAACTTTTCTTTAGCATTAAACTTTACTGACAATACATCGTTTACATCAAATACTTCACTTAAACCATCACTAATTCTTGTTCCCGATACTTTGAGTTCAAGAATTCCAGACACATAATGAAAGTCTTCAAAATCTATTTCAATTTCAATTACCTTCATTTAATAACCATTTAGAAAATTCACTCTCAGATGCCAGTTGGGGTTTAGAAATTTTTTGGGTATTGTATGGAGGGTCAGCATAAGGTGACTTATAGGTCAAAGTGAAGCTTGGAAATTTTTCTTTGATAATTGCATTATAGCTTTCCAAAAACTTATCATAATGCCATTCCAATAAATCTCTCTGTATGATTCGCTTATTTTTATAATAATTTGTATTAAAATCAATCTTAATCTTTAAAAAAACAGGTAGGGAAAAAAGAATTATGAATACTGCTGAAAAAAACCAAATATAAATTAAGTGTTTGTCCATAAGAATCATCTTTTCAATGAAAAAATTTCTTGAATATTGGTAATCCATAAATTGCTGAAGAGTTAAATCCTTATCTTCTTGGAATCTTATAATTTCATTTTTCAAATCATTATTTGATATATTCAATTCCTCTAATTCTTTAACTTTCATAGAATATTCAATATTCAAACTCTTGTTTTTTTCCTTGATAGATTCAATAATTTTCCCATTCATAAGTTTATTTACTTCATCAGAAAACAACATATATTCAATTGGTTGCGACACCACCAAGCCTAAGGCAAATAAAAAACCAAACCTTATAATGTATGAGGTAAAAATTTCAATTGACTTTCCTTTCTTGTGTGGCAATACGTCTTTAGTAACTGTGTAAAGAATGAACATATATAAAAACATTACTAAAACGGCAGTATAAAACCCAATTAAAAGTCCAACATAATAAGACTCAAGTAGCTTATAAAGTCCATAGGAAATGCTTATAAATGTGGTTATCATTACTGTTATAACCAGAATTCCTATTAAACTGAATTTGACTCTTACCGTTTTGTTACAGTTTTTAAGGATAAATGGGTCTTCACCAGCGAACCACCACAAAAATTTACTATATTCGAAAAACTTAAGACGCATTCATCAAGAGTATTTGATAAAATCATCAGGATTTTCGTCAATTTTCTTTTTCTCTGATTCCTCAAATTTTTCAATGGCATATTTTGTTATCCTCATTTGGGCATCATGAAATTCTTTTTGCTCTTGTATCAGCTTTTCAGCCTTTAGAAATCTAACCAATTCTCTTTGTACTCCTTCTTTATCTTCATAGTAATCTTCCTCTACATAAACTCCATTTTGAGCAAGCTCCAATGCTTTATAATTTTCCGACATATAGTCATATGGTGATTTAATTAACATTAACTTAAAGAAAATTGGTGTTAATTCAATAGCTAAAAAAAGTAATGTTAAAAACCAAGAAACAGCTGGGTATTCCTCTTCAGCAATTGTGATGCGTTCCGCAAGCCCATCTAAACCAGATAAACTAAAACTTAAGTTATCTATTTCCTTGTTTTTATCAGCAATATATTCTTTAATTTCTTTATTTAAATCTGCTATCAATGGTTCAAGATTTGAGCGCATCTTATCTCTTTCCTTTTGCCTATCTTGCATAATTAGGTCAAGCCTCTTTGCTTGCGGACCATACCCTCTGTTATTTTCTTGCGTCATTTCTGCGTTTAGATTCATTTCAGCTTGGGTAACCGCATCTTCAGATTTATCAATTTGCTTTTGGTACTCAGCAATCTTAGTATTCTTTTCAGCAATTCTAGCTGTATACTTATTTTCAATTCCTTTAATTGCCTCTTGCTTTAAACTTTCTTGTTTTACTTGAAGTTTGGCGTCTATTTCGCCTTTAAGAATTCTAATTTCTAAAGGCTTAGAGATAGATATGGCTATAATACACCCCATAATAATTCTTGGCAGTGCACTTTTAAATTCACCCCAAGTAATGGCTTCCGTTCCATCACCCTTGCCTGTACTTGTAACAATAAACCTATCAATATTATAAATAATCAGTCCCCAAATAACTCCAAAAAGAATTGCGATAAGCATTGTCCCAATATCAGTTGTTTCAGTAAATCCTGTAATATTATTAATAATGGTACTACCTTCGGTCATTGACCATAGGTCTGTAACATTAGATTGTTTTGGCTTAAATATCGTGTAAAACGCATAGCCTCCAGATAATCCTGCCATGATAGCAGTTGCTATCACTATCCCTCCAAGACAAAAATATTTAATTTGGTCACTGTATGTAGCTTGACTCAAGATGTAAGCGTCTCCTCCTGCTGCTTTCCAGAAAAGCTTCATGAATTTGGAGGGCTTTGGTGATTGGTAAGTTAGTTTATCCATATTGTTCAACTATTTCATTTAATGTATATTCTTTTTGTTCTAGATAAATATTATTGCTTAAGCAGATACTACGAAATCTAGTATGTTTCAAATCAAGTTTTTTTGAATATTCTAATCCACTTATACCCATATTTACCCCAAGGTTTAAAGCTCTTTTTCTACTTAAAAAAGAGGTTAATTTTCGTTTATAATAGAGATTCTTTACTTTATGAAAGTTGTAAATTTTTAAAGAGTGTATTTTAGGAGAATTGAAATTGATGAAATATTTAGGATTGACCTCAAGAAATAGAGTGTTTTTAAAAAAAATGTTTCTTAAATCAATTTTAACTTTGTTTGTCCCAGGGATAGTTGCTACAATATACAATTCTCTTTTTGGTACTTTTACATTGTTGATTTTAATTTGAATAACACCCTCAAAAATCAACTTAAGACTGAACAACTGCTTATTACAGGTATTATAATTATAAAATTGCCAATTAACTATTGTTGGCTTAGTTAAGTACTTAAAAAGGTTCTTTATCATAGATTTATGATTACTTTCTTTGAAAACACATAGATTATATATGAATATATTTGAGATATTATAAACCTTATAATAATTAAGATTAAAACCTAATAAACTAGTTAAACAGCTCTCATCTTTTTTTTCACAGTCTATATAATCAAACTTAGTAATGTTTAAAATAAATCCCTTACGGAATTCCGTAAACACCGATATAAAACACAAAAAAGCGCACCAAAAACATGATGCGCTTTTACTCCCTATATATTAATTTAATACAAACTAATAGTAAGACAAAGTTATAGTCAAAACACTGATAAGCGTTACTGTTATCCGTAACAGTCCTTAAATTAATCCTAAATCTTTAGTAATTGCTACTAAATGGATTGTATTATTGGCTTTAAATTGAACTTTTAATTTATTAAGTCTTTTTTCGATGGTACTTAAGCTATTGGGTGAAATATTTTTCGTTTTTAAATCTTCGCTAATATCATCTTGAGACCATCCTTTGGACAGAAGGTTGATAAGCTGAATATCAAACTCATCTATCTCCATATTAGCATTTGGGTGTAAGGCTCTGTCTACTTGTGGAGATAAAAACATCTTGCCTAAAGCTACAGATTTAATAGCTTCATATAATTCTTTAGAGCCATTACGATCTTTACAGACATATCCATTAACACCATATTGATTTACCAACAGCCTTACTTTTTGAAGCTGATCTTTCATGGAATATACTATGATGCTCATGTTTGGAAAGTCTTCTCTTACTTTTTGAATGAGATCTTCTCCATTTTCCAAATTAGCATTTCGATGATCTCTTTTAAAGGACAAATCGGTTATTAACAAATCAAATTCTGCAGTTTCTAGCTGAGCCTTTTTTAGTTTTAAATATGCTTCATCACAATACTGTGCACGTTCTATCACATTAACTCCAGCGCTTTTCAGTATTTGTGTTATACTAGAAAGAATTGCATCGTGATCGTCATTTATTAAAACTTTTTGAAACATTATGAAATATTTATTATTGCTTTAAATCCTTTATTTTCTTTGGATTCAAAAGTAATTGTTCCATTAATTGCTTGAATACGGTTTTCCGTATTTTCTAGTCCATTTCCTTTTTTTATAGTACAGCCCACTCCATTGTCGCTATATTTTATTTCAAGTTTACCCTTAGTTTCCAGAAATGAAATAACTACCAAAGAAGCCTTACTATGTTTTTTCATATTAATTAATAACTCTTGTAGCACCTTGTAAACTGTGATTTTATTTATTTCAGAGTATCCCTTCCATACAATGTCTTTTACACCTTTAATAATTACATTAGTATCAGTATCATTGTAACTATTCATTAACTCTATCAAACTATCTTCAAATGAGTTTTTCACATCTATGACACTGTGTTGTTTAGATATATCTCGTGCTTTATAGTATAAATTGTTTAACTCTTTTATCAGTTTACTTTTTTGTGAGTTCTCTTCCTGATTATCGAACTTTATCATTACTTGAAACACTTCATTTGCAATTTCATCATGGACTTGATTTGAAATGCGCGATTCAGTTTCGACAACCTGTAAGAGTTTGTCTTTGTTATGTTTTGTTTTTAGAAAAACGTATAAAATTAAAGATAGTAGTACTACACCAATAGCTACTAGAGAAGCAATAACGGTTTTTGACTTTTGTTTTTGTTCTTGTAACTGACTTAATAGTAGTTTTTTTTCAAAATTAGAATAATCATATTTGAGCAAAGCGAATTTATTTTTCGTCTCTTTTTCTGCTTTATTTATACTATCATTTACTTTTTTATATTGCGTAACATAAGGATCTTCATTTAATGTTATTAATAACCCTAAAGCATCTTGCCTGTAGGATGCCGACTTAATTTTTTCTGCTATTTCAAATGCTTTCAACGCATTTTCTTTAGCCAAACTACTATTGCCTGTATTAAAATAGTATTGTGCTAAATGTGTATAACTTTTATACTTAGAAACTGTATCTTTAACAGAGCTCCTCATTTTTAAAGCTTGCTTCATTAACCTTAATCCTTCATCAGTATTAGATAACTTTGAATTTATAAATCCTAAATTATCCATTACAAGCGCAATAGTTAAAGTATCGTCTATTCGCTTTGTTAAATCATAAGCCTTAGACAATGCTTGTTTAGCCTTATTAAAATCATTATGTTTTTTATAAGTATTAGAAATATTATTATAGACAATAGCACTATCTTTTGCATTTACCGACAACTCTAACACCCTATTATAAAGGCTTAAAGATTTCTTTTTATTTTGTTGCTCATAATAAAGCATTCCCAAAAGATTATAAAAGCTTTTTTGATAATGTATACGATTTGGAATAGTTGAATGCTTGTTCAAAACACCTATAGCTTTAACTGATATTTGCTCGCTTTCATCATAAGCTCCCAGTTTATAATTGATACTAGACAAATAATACATGCTATTTAATTGGCTAGGTATATCGTTTTTTAATTCAGCCTTTTTTAGTCTTTCATTGAAGAATTTATACGATTGAAATACATCTGTAGCGTTTTTGGGATAGAGAACTTTATTTTGGTAAAAATATAAGCTATCCTGTGCTTGTTGTGAAAAGCAAGAACTTAATCCAAGACATAAAAAGAGGAATGAAAATAGTATCTGTTTCATTCCTCTAAAATAACAACTTTTTTATTTAATCAACTGGGTCGATTGGAGGTGGTGGCGGTGGAGGTGGTGGCGGAATTTCGCCATTTTCACCACAACACGCTTGTGGGTTTACTTCTTCAGAAATACTCTCAAGATTGCAGCCATAAAATAGCATATTGACCCCAAGAACACATATTATTACATATACTTTTTTCATCTTGATACTCGTTAAAAATTAAACATAGGTGTTGCCCTCCGAGTTCTACTCGGATAGAATCTTTACGCAACACTACTCTCTGGGTAAAGAGGAGCTCTTCTCTTTAATTGGGAAGTGTGATTTTAAAACAGCAAGTATGTATTGTCTTCCCATGCAACACTATACTATACCATTCAAAATCAAGTAGAACTAAATTTCATAACCTTATATCAACTAAGGTTTTTCACTAATTCTACAGCAAATGAAAAAAGATTATATAAAGTTGACTGGAAACACTTTGGAAAGTTTTTAGAAACGTTTTTCCTTTAATTTTCCCAGTGAAATCTTTAATTTTAACATTACTAATTACCAACACATTATGTTAAAAAGTTTAATTATTGATGCTTTTAAAAAAGGGGAGAAACACTTAAAAAACCAAGGTATTGCCTCACCTACCAACACTGCTATTTCAGAATTTTTATCTACTTTTCTGACTGATGATTTTAAAACGCCAATTAGCTCAAAAACTTTAAGGAATTATTATAAAAGTGCACAAGACAGTTCTGAAAGAGATATAAGTATATCGCGCGCTGACGTCATTCAATCATTATGTGAATTTCTAAACTATGAGAGCTTTAAAGACTATTCTATACAACATAGGCTCAATGAAACGACATCCAATCGTTTTATTAAATCTAAAACGTATTGGGTAATTGGAGGTGTTGCTATTGGGTGTATTGTACTTCTCTTTCTATTTTTTTATAACAAGACTGAGCCAAGACTAATGGTATGGGATATAGACCACTATAAAGAAGTTAAACTTGATTTAGAACTATATGATTTAAAAGATTTAAAATACTACAAACAAGAACGTATCGATCATTTTAAAAAGGTTCTTCCGGATTGTAATTATGCTTTTTTTAATGATGATGGTAGTGTAAAAATTTGGTATGGAAAAAACCGTGCTAAACAATTAGAATATTTTACTGATTTGGGATTGCATCCTGAAACTGGTAAAACCCTAAAACCCATTACAAAATATATGATAAAAACTCATATTTGTGAATAGTCTAATCTTTTCTGAGTATCGCTATAAAAGGAAACCCCAAATTATAATTTGGGGTTTTTATTTGATATACTAATTTATTTCTCAAGCATTATCTTTTTCTGCCTCTTTGGGTAGTACAACTACGACATCTTGATAAGTAGGTGACTGACAATTCATACACGCCATTTGTTCTTCCTATTTGAGATGTATTAAAATCGTACGACACTCCAAATCTAAAATCAGTGTACTCTAAACCAAAAAACGCGTTTACTGAAGTTAACAAATGACTATTAGAGCTACTTCCATTTGGGTTTGAAACTGCAGTAATTGCAGCTAAAAACTGATTGACCTGAAACATTGCACCTAAATCTAAACGATTGTACTCGCCTTGTTGCATGTAATTGGTTGTCATCATTATACTATAATCGTTTAAAAAGGGAAAACGATAGGTCGCATGAAGTGAATAAAAAATATCTAACGGAAGATTTTCACCTTGTACAAAAGAAATATTAGGTCTATTAAGATGCTTTACGGAAGCCCCAAACCAATAGGCGATTCCGTTATGCTCTTCTTTTTCAAAAACAATTCCTGAAGAGATATCTAAAAAGAAGACGTTGTCATTATTTAATGCTAAAGGGTCTACTGATGTTGAGCTTACTGTTCCTGTATTTATATTGATTTGGTCAGCAAGTGTTAGGGAACTAAACCTAAAGTCTTTAAAACCTGCTCCTACCTCAACTGCAGGTCTAAAATACCAACCTCCATTAAGGTTAACTCTATGCGCATAATTGGCATTGATTTGATGGTGTGAATAATTGGTAAACGACTCGTGGTGTCTTAATCCACTGAGTCCAAAACCAAACCCTTGTCCTGAACCGTATTCTATAGATTTATTCCAAAAAAAGTACTGCGTGTTGATTTTTAAGTCCAAATTAGGCCATTGTGTTCTGTGCAACAATCCTAAATGGGTTCGACCGTTATCTTCAAACCCTGAAAACGCAGGGTTTAAAGTTTCTTGCACAAAAAATGATTGTGTAAAAATAGGATCTTGTGCAAGTGCAACATATCCAAATAAAAACAATAAAATAGTTAGTAGTGATTTTTTTATCCTCATTATAACGCTCTATTTAATAAATACAAATGCACCTTGTTTTGTAACCGTATCGCCATAAAATGTTTTGGCAGAAAAGGTGTAGTAATAGTTTCCGTTTTCGGCTTCTTCTTCTTTTACTTTTCCGTCCCAACCTCTAATATCGTCTCCAGACTCTGAGTAGATAAGGCTTCCCCAAGTATCATATATGTTAATTTCTAAGGTGTTTAAGCCTACATAAACAGGTCCAAAATAATCGTTTAAAGTATCTTCATTAGGTGTAAATGCATTAGGCATTATAAGTTTATAACCAGGTTCAACAATAAGCGTTATTGTATGGGTGTATACACATCCAAACGGATAGGTTACTGTTTGCGTAACCACATAGTTTCCTACTTCTAAATAGGTATGTGTTGGATTTTCTTCAGCTGAAAAATTGCCATCTCCAAAATCCCACAGAATGCTTTCAAAATCGCCAGTTGCAGTATTTGTAAACTGTATAGGATCGCTAATAGCATACACTCCATAGTTTTCAAACCCAAAAGACGTAGTCTCGAATCCTGGGTTTCCTAAAACTGGGATGTCTACATTAAAACTATAATTGGTTGTACAACCCTGACTATCTACAACTTCCAAAAGCACTAGTCCGTCAATATCAGTAGTCATTAATTCATTGTTTGCTCCACTTACTGTACCGCTTGACCAATTGTATTGAAATGGTGGCACTCCTCCACTTGCCATAGCTACAAATGTTTGGTTAACAGTTTGCGCTTCACAATCTACATCTGACTGTGTTTCGACTTGCAACTCTAGAGGTTCAAACCTAGTTACGTCCCAGCTTCCTTGAATTTCGCAACCATTAGCGTCAGTAACTATAACTGTGTAGGTATTTGGAGGTATGCTATCTAAATCTTCGGTAGTTGTACCATTAGACCACAACACATCAAATGGAGGCGTACCTCCTTGAATGAGTAAATTTATTGCACCACTGTTGGTATCATCACAATCAAGCGCATTAGTAATGTTGGCAGATAGTACCAAAGGATTGATATCAAAAATTGTAAAACTTTCTTGAATGACGCATGGTGTTCCGTCAGTAATAGTAACTGTATACGTCCCAGGTGCTAAATTATTACGCTCCACTCCTGCTGTTGGGTCGTCATTCCAATCGACCGTAACAGGGTCAATTCCTCCAACTAAATTTAAAGCTATACTTGCATCGTTTTCTCCTGCACACGACATTTGAGTAACAACAGGGTCTATTAGAAAAACTGGAGCTTCTTCAATTTCTATCGGAAAATCTCTTTGGCAGTTTTCAGCATCAGTAATTGTAATAGTATAAATTCCTGCAGAAAGGTTTGTTTGACTATTACCTGTACCAAAATTACTCCAAGCGATGTCGTAAGGCGGAACACCTCCTGAAATGTTATTAATAGTAATTGATGCATTATTATCGCCATAGCACTCTATTTCGGTAGTTGTTACATCAATATTTATTTCATCATTTTGAATAATCGAAACTTCTAAAACAGCAATACAGTTAGAACTATCTGTAACCGTTACTGTATACAAACCAGCAAATAAAGTATCAATATCTTGGTTAGTACTCGCATAACCGTTTGGTCCAACCCAAGAAAAAGTATAGTCTGGTCGACCACCTGAAGCTTCAATTGTAATAGCACCTGTATTATCTCCAAAACACAACACATTGGTTTGGTCTAGTAAACTTACCGTTAACAAAGGAGGTTCATCAATAACAAACTCTTGAGTTATTGGTCCACAGCTATTACCATCGGTTACTGTAACTTCGTACACTCCAGGACCTAAATTTGTTAGATCTTCATCCGTTGAAAAAGGACCTCCATTAAGCGTCCAGTTATAGGTGTAAGGCATTGTTCCTCCTGAAATATCAATACCTATTGACCCATCATTAGCACCAAAACATGATATTGTATCAGGATCAAAATTGACAGCACTAAACACAAGCTCATCTGGTTCAATAATTTCAAAAGTTTCGGTATAAGGACAACCTCCATCATCTTCTATGTTAAGCACATAAGTTCCTGCTTCTAGATTAAAAATATCTTCGTTAGTGCTTGTAAATCCGTTAGGTCCTGACCAATCGATATTATAAGGATTTCCTGTTGAAAAAGGCACACCTCCAACAATATCGATTTCTATTGACGCATTATTAGACTCAAAGCAGGTATTATTAATAACTGTTGTAGTTACAGAAATTGAAGGATTTACAGTAACTACCACTTCAAAATCTGCTCCCACACAATTCCCTGAAATAGGTGTAACTGTATAAGTTACAGTAGAAGGATTAACCGTTGTGTTTTCTAAAAATTGTGTTATTGAAGCTACAGGCGTTAACTGCTCAGAAGCACCAACACTGCTTCCTGCAGGAGTAACCGTTGGCGTAGACCAAGTATACATTGTATTTGCTGGTACTGTATCACCATTGGTAGCATCTGGATTGTGTACAAACGCGTTACCACTACAAATTAACACTGTTGCATCGCTAATATCTGGGGTTTCGTTAACAGTAATTTCAGCAACTGCAGAAATCAACTCAGAACAACCACCTGAATTAAACGTTATAATACAGTAATAAAATGTGGTTCCCACTGAAGACACATCAGGTAAATAACTTGCTGTTGTTGCTCCTGCAATAGCTGTTCCTGTTGTTGTGTCATTAACTGTATTTTCGTACCATTGGTATGTTGGAGTTCCTGTTCCGTCTATGTAAGCTACTTGAAGCGTTGCTGTTGTTTCTCCTAAGCATAATACATCAGACATTGGTTGAGTTGTAAATTGCGCGCCTGCACTAATTTCAACTTCTGCAGTATCACTTACTACCTCACAACCAGATACATCTTGCTGCACCACGCAGTAATAGTAAAACGTGCCTACAGTATCAACTGGTGGTGTGTAAGTGCTACTTGTTGCTCCTACAATTAGGGTTCCTCCTGTATTACTATTTACAGTATTTACATACCATTGATAACTCACTGTACCCAGACCTCCATTAGCAACAACTTCTAAATCTTGTACACTGGTATTTTGACATAAACTTTGAGATGCAATAGGTTGCGTTGTTACTACAGGGTCATCAACCACTACCACTTCTGCAACATCACTTACCAAACCTGCACATCCACTTGCTGTAAACGCAACCTCAACATAATAGTAATAATTTCCAGCTGATGTATATGCAGGAGGTGTATAATTTGCCATTGTTGCACCTGCAATTGGTGTTCCTCCTGTTGTACTACTAGTAGTGTTACTAAACCATTGGTATGAAATCGTTCCTGTTCCTCCTGAAGTGACTACAGACAACTCATCTGCTAGACCACCAACACAAACAGATTGCGTAGCAATAGGCTCAATATCAATTTGAGAGGTATTAACTACTTCAACCAGAGCTGCATTAGACGTTATTTCATTACAACCACCAGTTGAAAACGTAATTACGACATAATAATACACCTCTCCAACAGTATCTGTTGGTGGTGTATATGTTGCTGAAGTTGCACCTGCAATAGGTGTTCCTGTTGTAGTATCGTTAACCGTATTTTGATACCATTGATAGTTTGGTGTTCCTGTTCCTTGAATGGTTACCGACAAATCATCAGGTGTTCCATTTAAACATACCGAATTTGGTATGGGTTGATTTGTGATTAATGGTGCTGGTTCTACAGTAATTTCAAAATTTACTGGAGCTCCATTACAACCATTAATATCAGGTGTTACTGTATAAATAAGAATGATTGGATTAGCTGTGTTATTTACAAGTGTTTGAGCAGGAATTACATCGGAAGTTCCTGATGGCACATATCCTGTTAAACCTGCAGGATTGTTTGACACCCAACTGTATGTTGTTGCACTATTATCAGACGTTAAGTTAATAGCTGCAGTTTCGACTCCAGAACAAATGGATTGCGTTACATTGGTATTTGTAATTGTAGGTGTTTCATTAACCGAAAAATCTTGAGTTACTGTTGTTGTACCACAACTATTAGTAACACTGAATGTTATTGTGTAGTTACCTATTGTATTATAAACAATGGTTCCTGGGTTGAGTGTATTGGATGTTGCAGGAACACCTCCAGGAAAACTCCAACTGTAAGTGACCGTTTCAGATGCTGGAGCACAAGATACAACCGTTGCTACAGGGTTTACAGAAGCTGTACCACAACTATCAGCAACTGGATTTAAGGTCGCTGTTGGAGGTTGTTTAACTTCAACTATTTCAGAAATTGTGCTACTACCACAAGCATTAGTTGCAGTTAGTGTTATTGTATATATTCCTGCATTATCAAATTGGAACGATGGGCTTTCAGAATTTTCATCTGTACCATTAGTAAAGCTCCAAGATTCAGTAGTGCCACAGAACTCAGGTGTATAAGCTATTTCCCATAAATACGTTTCAGCACTACAAGTCATAGATGTATCTGTAGTGTTTGTAGCCGCTACTATAAATGGAGCACAACCATTATTAGCATCTAATGTAAAGTCGGCTACCAGTTCTGGTTCTACACAAATGGTTTTGATTATTTCATCGGTTTCACCACAAAAATTTTCGGCATATAAAGTAATGTTATAAGTTCCTGCTGCAGTGTAAGTGTGCGACGGATTTTCATCAGTAGACGTATTGCCATCTCCAAAATCCCAATAATATAAAGAGTTTGTCGTACAGTTTTGATTATATCCTCCTGTTGTTAAATTAGTAAATTGAACAGGTACATCTACACAAGCAGGCGATTCAAATTCAAAATCTACATCAGGCTTACTTAATATAATAATTGGTCCTGCTGTTAAATCGGTTTGTCCACAAGAGGTCACAATACTCAAAAAGACTGTATAGTTTGGACTTGGACAATTAGATTCAGTATAGGTATGTGGTATTGGATAATTTTGTGATGCAGCAGGATTTGAGGCATTATAATATGTTGATGCTTCTAACTGTGTTTGCGTGTAAGTAACTTGAGTGCCATCTCCATAATTAACATAGTATACAGTGTCTGGTGGGTTAATTCCCCAAGACCCAATAGCAAAATCTATTGGAGACACAGGCAAACAAAGGTTTACTGTATTACCAGGAATTTCAATCGCTCCTACTGGATTACTTGAGTTTTTAATTAAAATCGTTTCGGTATTTACACATCCTGTATCGCTATAACCAGTAACAACCATATTAAAAGACCCTAACTCTAAATAAGTATGCGAAAGCGGAAACGTCACGTTAGTTTCTGTTGTGCCATCTCCCCAATCAATGTCATAAGATACGATACAGCTATCTGAAGGTGAGGTATTCCCCACGTTTACAGTATATTCTGGATCTGATGTGTTATTTCCACAATTATCAAAAGGTGGACTAAATTGTGCATCTAAATCTTCAAAACTCATATTTGGTTTTTGTTCAACACTAATGGTTTTAGAAATAGACGCTGTACACCCATTAGTATCGGTTACAGTAAGAGTTGCTGAAAAAGTAGAAAACCCACAACCTTCAGCTACATATTCGTGAGATGGATTTTGGTCAGTTGAAGAATCTCCATCTCCAAAAGCCCAATCGTAAGTATAAGGTCCATTTCCTGTTACATTAGGCGTAAATACAACAGGTGTTCCTGAGCAAGCTCCATTATTACTAAATGTAAAATCTACTGTAGGAGGTGTCCCGACAACTATTGTTACTGTGCCATTTTCGTTAGTTGTGTCTCCATTAGCATCAGTCAATGAGATTAACTCATAAACAAACGTTCCTGCTGTTGCTGTACTTGCATTAAGAGCTACCGAATTATTGCTACCAGTTGTAGAAACCGTTAAAGACGCTCCACCATTTATAGTATATGTAAAGGTATAAGGTGTAGTTCCATTAGAGCCTGTAAATGTAACTTGCGGATTAGGACTATCGTTAAGACACACTTCAGCATCTCCATCAATAGTAGCGTTTGGCATCATTGCATTGTTTAAACTAATTAAATCTTTATTGTACAGTGACTGTGTAAAAACGTCTTTATTCATATTAAAGACGCTAAATAAACAACACACTATGCAAAGCGCTATTGCAAGTAAACGGAATGTATTTTTGTTCATAAGCAAATGATATTAAATGGCTTAGAAAAAATAAATGTAGTTAAATTCTTATTAAATTAACATTTGTTGTATATTAATTTTAAGTCAATTCAACACTTTGACTATAGGTTTAATTTTTAAATTCTCACAAAACGTTTTTCGGTATCGCTATATTCAAATTCATAAATATCATACTTACCATGATTAGAATCTTTTTCAAGCTTTTAGGCCACAATCATTTTATGTCCATCGCTTCTTAGGTTAATCATACCGTGTCTTGTTAAGTAAGAATTAATCTCTTTATATTTTTTTGTGGCATCCTCTTTAAGCGCCTTAATAGCTTGTTCATTTTCGGGTGTATCTACAAAATTATTGAGTAAGTTTTCATAATCTTTTTGAGCTCGCTCCAATGTTTGGTATTTTAAAACCAGTTCTGGTATTGTAGCTGTTGAGAACTCTTTATTGGATCTAGCCAACTCAGTACTAAAAATCAAAGGTTTTTTACTATATCCTGTTTTTCCTATTGCACCTAAAGTATCAGGTCTTGGATGACTATAGTTTTCATCGTCACCACTAGAGATTACAGTTCCTAATGCATTAATATGCTCTAAAAATTCATAATTGAACAAATGACTTCCATGGTGGCACGCTTTTGCAATATCAACTTGAAGTTTATTAGACGCTTCATCACCCAAACATGCATTAATATACTCGCCAGCTTCTTCATTTATATCGCCACCTAATAGCACTTTGAGCTTTTTGTACTTTAGTTTTAATAATACTGAATGTCCGTTTTTGGTTTTTCCTTGACTACCAAAGTATGGTAATGCTTTTTTACCGTCAATATTTGTAAGAATTGGACTTAACACTTCTAATGAAAAACTTGTATCAGAACCATCACCTACTATAAATCCGTCATTACTATTTAACCCTATAAACTCTGGGTCTTGTAGTTGATTGAGTGTTTTAAAAATAGTTTTACAATATTGCGAACCACTACCGCTTAAGTTTTCGTCATCACTCAATACACTTTTTACTTCATTATCTGAAAACAGCAACGTCGTTATGTAATCTTTACCATCAGAAAGTTCTTCTTTTATGCCTAATTGAGTGTTCCAGCCTTTATCAATACGCTTTGGTCTTTGAACTATGCCACTGTGATAAATTTTATCAAACTCAACCGCTGGAGCTTCAAAAATTTGTGAAAACCCTAAAAAATGATCATTATCAGGATGGCTCAACAATGCTTTAAATTTAAAGGGCAACGCTGTGTTTTTATCTAAGTTAAATCGCCAATACAAATAGCGATACATATTATCGCCTTTACCAGCATCGATAAGATAATGTTCATCATTAGGAGTGATTAAATGACACCCATCGCCTTGACCTATATCTACAAAATTGACTTCTAGAACACGCTCTTTTTGAAGATCATTAATGTGTATCCAACCTAATTTATTTCTTGATTTTACTTTAACATGATTATTAACAACTTCTAAATCGACTATACTTATATAATCACCAAAAAGAAGGTGCTGTGTCCATTTTCCATCCTCATTTTCATCAGGATAAATTTTCGCATCCGGAAACGCTGCAAAAGAATAATTGGAGTTATTTTTTACATTATACTTTGAAGTATCTAATTGAGCCATAATTAATATTTTAGAGTTAAAAAATGAAGTTAACTAAACTCCATGCTATTAACTCATCATTTAAAATGACTATTAGTATATAGGGAAGGGATTATAAATTTACAAAAATCTTTTTAAGCTCCTAGTTTTGCAGATTAATTAAGTATTAAATTATCAAATCACGTTAGTATTTTAACTCAATTTCGCACTTTAATACAGTTTAACAAACCTACTCTACACTACTGATTGACAAATAATTACCCTCTTGATAATCATCGTGTAAAATTGCATTTTATCGAAGAATAGTTTTTCTCTATTTTTTTTAACAACCGTCAAAGTATAAATAAGCATTTCAACGAGTATTTTTCGTGTAAGGTTATATTGACAATAAATTTGGCCATTCCCTTTTATTTATACAATTAATAGCTATTTAACAACTAAACAATTAGCCCCATTTATTAAAACAAAGACACATAGTTTATACAAATTATAGCTAAAATGAAAAAATATTTACTTCGCATCATTGCAATTGTAATTGCTTTGATTTCTAATTTAAGCATTGGTCAATCCAACATATACGAGAGTTATTTAATACTAGATACCAACAGTTCTGGAAACACCTATTATGATTTACAAGCAAATACAGGAAACCTAGATTTTGATGGTTTAAATCTTGGAACTTTTACCTCATCAAATAGTTTAATACTTAAAGGTGCTCAAAATCAAACTTATAAATGCTTTAGCGATAATATTTTAAATAGCTGGTTGGACTACAGGGTTTATTTGATAAGTGATGCTCCTTCAGCTTTTATTCCTCACGAAATTTTATTTAACACTGATGACGGAACCTCTAATCATTGTGGCGGAAACAGTATAGATCAAACTTGGGAATCTTCAGGTGCTAATATTAATATTTTAAACGGATTACCTTCAGGTGATTATTACCTTGAAGTTTATACTAGGTCAGAATTCGATACAAATAGTGACAATATTCCTGATGGAACTCACTACGCTAGTAATGGAGGTGCTAACTACAGAGCTACTTTTAGAGCAGATAATCCGCCAACAGCTAACTGTATTACTACACTAACAGTTTATCTAGACGCTACAGGTAACGCATCAATAAACACTACTGATATTAATAATGGTTCTATTGATGACTTTGACACGCCTATTTTATCAATTGATGTCAACTCATTTGACTGTTCCAATATTGGAAGCCCTGTAATAGTTACCTTGACCGCTGAAGATTCTTTAGGTCAGACTGACACTTGCACTACAACAGTAACAGTTGTGGACACTATCAATCCTGATACACCTGCATTAACAGATATAACTGCTGAGTGTAATGCTACTGTTACAGCTCCAACTACAACCGATAACTGTGGTGCTACCATAACAGGAACAACTTCTGACGCAACAACATTTAATACTCAAGGAACGTATACTATAACTTGGAATTTTGATGATGGTAATGGAAATGATATAGATGTTATACAAAACATAGAAATCGATGATGTTACTGCTCCTATTCCTGATTTAGCGACGCTTGCCGATGTAACGGATCAATGTGAAGTGACTGCTTTAACACCTCCTTCGGCTACTGATAACTGTGGTGGCTCTGTTACGGTAACGCATGATGCCACTTT
>NZ_JAOQHY010000015.1:0-58535 GCF_025548475.1 Gaetbulibacter sp. NE
CAAGCACATTTCCAATGGGGCGAGAATTGCGAAGCAATGTAGCAACATTGGTCGGCTTTAGCCGAATGTGCTTGAACGGTCTCGGCTATGAGTAGTTGCGTGGTTTAACACAAAACTTTGCAAGTACGCACCAAACTGAAAATCTGCGAGGATTTTCGTAAGTATGCGATTACTTACAATTACTTATAGCCATTGTTGGCTACCGTTTTTTATTTTTTTATTTGCATATTAGGGTTAACAACAGGTAAAATAGCTCCATTTAAGAATGTTCCCCTAAAAATTCCATACATAACACCTCTAACAGTAGAAATTGAAATAGAATTCAGCATTGTGACAACACCTTGAGGTAAACTTGGTGCGCTTGTTTTCTCGTCAAAATACTGTTTGAAATTCTCAACATAGTATAAGCAACTTGCATTAACGTGACCTAATTTATCCTTAGAATTGTTATCTAACACATCAATATTACAAGTTACTATAACTAATTCTCTTTCTAAATTAAAACTGTGCTGTGCCTGTAAGTCAAATCCAAATACCGTATTACCATCAATTTTATTTTTTGGTCTTATAATACTCGTATCAAGAATTTCGATACCTTTTATTTGAAAATTAAATGGTTTTTCTTCAGACATAATTTAAGCTTGATATTCTGTGCAATTATTATTAAATGAATTTGACAAATTAATTTGATTAGCATTTAAAATATAATCCAGACTGCTGTATGAATCAAATCCACTTGTTTTATTTTTTAATACTGGAAAACTAAATTCTATAGTAATTCCTTGTTCTGCTGGTTCAAAGAAATTAATCCCTAAAACTTCACCAATTTCTACTAAAGTGTCTTGAGTAAAATTATGAGTTCCACTTAGCCATTTAGTTATTATGCTTAGGCTTTTCATATTCAATGCCTCTAATAATTTGGTATTGTTCCAACCTTTGGCATCCATAGCTTTACGGATTTTTTCAGCATTAAGCATACGTTGTTCGATTTTTTTCATTTCTACAGGCGATATTTCTTCCAAAATATCGTCTATAAAGTCAAAATTCTCTTGTGCAGATTTATTCATAATTATAGTTTTCAATTGTTAAGTCACCTTCAAAATCTAAGCCATCTTCGCTAAACCAAATTTCTTTGTCTTGCATTTTTTCAGTAATTAGTTTTGATAAGTCTCTTAGGATAAAATTTTGTTTCTCTAAATTTTCATCTTCTTGGAAAGTTCTAATGGATTTTGGTTTGTGACCTCCACCTCCAAGTATTACAATTTGAGAGCCGTAACGAACACAATACAATCTTAAGTTACTGTCTTCTTTGTCAAACAATGCGCAAACGCCGTCTCCAGGGTTACCTTCGTACAATTTAAAAAAGTCCTCTCTCATACCAGTTTTAAACCCCATAGTTTTTAAACGTCCAACTATATCTTTTATTTCACTTTTAAATGAATTATTCATCATTACGAAATTTTTGAACGCTGTAATTTCTTCATCGTCAATTAATATAGTGTAAACAGAACCCTTTGGTCCACTGAATTGAGGTATTTTAATTAATTGACATTTCGAGAACATACGGCTTGCAAATATATAGTTATTTTACTTATAAGTGAAATATTTATGATTTATTTATATTTTAAAGTATTTTGATTTGCTACAAATGAAATTAATAATCTTCAAAATTTCTTAATGAGTAGAGTGATTTTAAATGGTTGCCAATAATTAGATATGAATTGTTTTAATAATTTATATCGAGAGTTAAACGAAGTTAGTTTTTTTATTTTTAAAATTCAATCTTAAAATTTCATGACATCAAACTTAACATTAATAGCTGTTAATAAATCACTCATAACTCTTTATTTCTTCTTCTAATTCTTTTTTACGCTTTAGTAGTTTACGCATTCTTGTCCTATCTTGAACTTTCCATATGATGTAACTAATAAAACAAATTGAAGCAAATACAATTACAAAAAAGACTACTAAATCATAATACGACACATTTAATTCTGCATAAAGCGGTTTGTCTTTTCCATAATTTGGAGCTACAAAAGAGGCTAAAGTTCCAAAAACAATAAATCTGTTTAAATTTCTTTTAAAAAAATCAGCATCTCGCTTTATGCTATCAATCTTATTTTCGGTTGCCAAAAGTGCTTTTTTCTTATAATGTTTAGTCATGTTAAAAGCTAATCTATTTGTCGATTACAATATTTAACAATGCCTAATATACATTTTATCGGTCTAACTTATTGTATAAATTGTTAATAAGTCAACCAAAAATATACACTTGAGTTTTGTATTTTTGATATTAACCCAATTATATCCATTATGCGCATTGAATATGAAATAAAGCTAGGTTTTAAAGATGTTATGATTCGACCAAAACGCTCTACATTAAAGAGTCGTTCGCAGGTTAATTTAGAAAGAGAATTTACTTTTTTAAACAGTAAAGTCAACTGGAAAGGCATACCTATTATGGCTGCCAATATGGATACAGTTGGTACTTTCGATATGGCTTTGGCCTTATCAAAACATAAACTGTTTACTGCAATACACAAGCACTACTCTATTACCGATTGGAACGTGTTTTCATCTAATGCACCTGAAGGTATTGAAGATTACTTAGCGATTAGCACAGGAACAGGACAACAAGATTCTGAAAAACTAGCTTCAATTTTAAATTTTAATCCGCAGTATAAATTCATTTGCATTGATGTAGCTAATGGTTATTCTGAACATTTTGTTGATTTCGTAAAACGTACCAGAGACCAATATCCTGATAAAGTGATTATTGCTGGTAACGTGGTTACAGGTGAAATGGTTGAAGAACTGTTGCTCTCTGGAGCTGATGTTGTAAAAGTTGGTATTGGACCAGGCAGCGTTTGTACCACAAGAGTAAAAACAGGTGTTGGTTATCCACAGTTATCTGCAATTATTGAATGTGCTGATGCTGCTCATGGTTTAGGTGGACAAATTATTAGTGATGGTGGTTGTACCATTCCTGGTGATATAGCTAAAGCGTTTGGTGCTGCTGCAGATTTTGTGATGCTTGGTGGCATGCTTGCAGGACACAATGAAAGTGGTGGCGAACTTATTGAACGCAATGGTAAACCTTATAAACAGTTTTACGGAATGAGTTCTTCTACTGCTATGGAAAAACATGTTGGTGGTGTTGCCGAATACAGAGCTAGTGAAGGTAAAACTGTTGAAGTCCCTTATAGAGGGAATGTGGAAAACACGCTACAAGATATTTTAGGAGGTTTACGAAGCACATGTACTTATGTTGGTGCTGAACGCTTAAAGGAACTTACTAAACGTACTACATTTATTAGAGTTGCCGAACAGGAAAATCAAGTCTATAATCCTTAATTTCTATACATAAAAAAAGCACTTTATTAATTTAAAGTGCTTTCATTAAAAGTTCTGCTGTTGCTGGATTGGTAGCTAATGGTACATCATGCACATCGCATAAACGCATTAACATAAGCACATCAGGTTCGTGAGGATGTTTTTCAAGAGGATCTCTAAAAAACAATACCATATTACATTGTCCTTCTGCTACTCTAGCAGCAATTTGAGCATCTCCACCTAAAGGACCAGATAGTAGTCTTGTAACTTCAAAACCTGCTTTTTTTACTTTTTTTCCAGTGGTTCCTGTAGAGATTAAATTTATTTTCTTGCTTAATAATATGTCTTTATGCTGATTTAAAAACTGAACCATTTCAGCTTTCTTACCATCATGAGCAATTATTGCTATTTCCATTGTATAACTAAATTATGAAGCGTTTGTGTGGAAGTTAACTAAACCTTCAATAGGTCTTCTTTCAAAGTTTCCTACTTTAAAGTTTAACTCTTCAGCAACTTCTTTAATTTCATCTTGACAGAAAAATGCTATTGAACCTGCAAAATGTACAGGTACAGTTTTCAACTCTTCTTTAAACTGAAGAATCATGTTTTTTGCAAATCTCCTAACACCTTTTTTTATTAATTCTTTTATGTATTCAGAATCTTTATTAAGAATCATAAACTCAGCAAAATTAGCTAAGTATGCATTAGGGTTTGGTTGCTTATATAAATTGTATTTGATATAATCGGCTTCTAAATTATACTTATCTCCAAAAGCCACTTTTATTTGCTCTGGCATATGATTATAATAATAATCTCGTATTAATTCTTTGCCATAATAATTACCAGAAGCATCATCCATTAAGGTGTAACCTAATGATTTAACACGTTGATGTAATTCTTTACCATCGTAATAACTACAATTAGAACCAGTACCCATAATGCAAACAACGGCAGCTTCATCTGGAGTATTAATAGTAGCTCTTACAGCAGCCATGGTATCTTCTTTTACTTCTACATTTGCCTTTAAAAACAAAGAGCGTAACACTTGGGTAAGTAGTAATCTTGGGTTTTCTGTACCACAACCAGCTCCATAAAAATAAATGTCTGTTACTTGATCTTTAACAGTCATTAATTCTTCGCTAGCTTTAATAATCTTAAAAAGCTTTTTTTCTTTTAATATTGCTGGGTTGAGCCCTTTGGTTCTTATCTTTTCTAGTAATTGGTTACCATTGTTATCTACTGCTATCCAATCACATTTGGTAGAACCACTATCAACAATTAATATCATAAATTTTATGTAAAAAAAATTCCGTAAAGCACTATAAACTCTACGGAATTAAATTATTATTATAACGAGTGTACTTTTTGAGCTAAGTCAACAAGTTTGTTGGAATACCCAAATTCGTTATCATACCATGATACAACTTTAAAGAATTTTGAATTTAATTCAATAGCTGCATCAGCATCAAATATACTTGTACGAGCATCACTTACAAAGTCTTGAGATACTACTAATTCATCAGTGTAACCTAACACACCTTTCATGTCTCCTTCAGATGCTTTTTTGAAAACAGCTTTAATTTCTTCTAAAGAGGTTTCTTTTTGAGTACGAACAGTTAAATCTACTACTGAAACATCTGCAGTAGGTACTCTAAATGCCATACCTGTAAGTTTTCCGTTTAGTTTAGGAATTACTTTACCAACAGCTTTAGCTGCTCCAGTAGATGCAGGAATAATGTTTAATAAAGCACTTCTTCCACCTCTATAATCTTTACGTGAAGGCCCATCAACAGTTAATTGAGTTGCTGTTGTTGCATGAACAGTTGTCATTAAAGCTTCTTCAATACCAAAGTTGTCGTCTAATACTTTAGCTAAAGGTGCTAAACAGTTTGTAGTACAAGATGCATTTGAAACAATCTTGTGGTCAGCAGTTAATTCGTTATCATTAACTCCCATTACAAACATTGGAGCGTCTTTACTTGGTGCAGAAATTACTACTTTTTTAGCTCCAGCTTCAATGTGATAGTTAGCTGTTTCTAAAGTTGTGAAAATACCTGTACACTCAGCAACGATATCTACTCCAGCTTCGTCCCATTTTAAGTTTTTAGGGTCTCTTTCAGCAGTAATTCTTACTGTTTTTCCATCTACAACTAAGTTTCCATCTTTAACTTCAATTGTACCATCAAATCTACCATGAACAGAGTCATACTCCAATAAGTACGCTAAGTGTTCTACGTCTAGTAAATCGTTGATTGCTACAACATCTACATCTGGTCTATTAATAGTTGCTCTAAAAACTATTCTTCCTATTCTTCCGAATCCGTTGATTCCTAATTTTAAATTTGACATATTCTTATTTTAAGGTTTAAGTGGTCATGATATCTGACACACGTAGTAATTCTAAATTAATTTTTGATTGTCCTTTTATAGCTTGGTCTAATGGTGTAAGTGCCATTTTATCATTGAGTAATCCAACCATGTAGTTTGATTTTCCTTCTAAAAGGCTTTCTACAGCTTTTACTCCCATTCTACTTGCTAATACTCTGTCAAAGCAAGAAGGCGAACCACCTCTTTGCATATGACCTAAAACAGATACACGCACTTCATATTCGGCTAAGTTTTCGTCAACGTAGTCTTTGAGTTCAAATACGTTTTTACCTATTTTATCACCTTCGGCAACCACAACAATACTCGAAGACTTTCCTGAGCGCTTACTACGACGTAAAGACTCTAGTAAACGTTCTAACCCTAAATCTTCTTCAGGTATTAAAATTTCTTCTGCTCCTGCACCAACTCCAGCGTTTAGCGCTATATGTCCAACATCGCGTCCCATTACTTCAATAAAGAATAAACGGTTGTGTGAACTTGCAGTATCTCTAATTTTATCAATGACATCTACTACAGTGTTTAAAGCAGTGTCATAGCCTAAAGTGTGTGAAGTACCAAAGATATCGTTATCAATAGTTCCTGGAATTCCCATTACTGGAAAATCATATTCACTACTAAAAATCATTGCTCCTGTAAACGTTCCGTCACCTCCAACAGCAACTAGCGCATCAACATTAGCTTCTTTAAGTTTTTCGTAGGCTTTTTTACGACCTTCTACAGTTCTAAATTCGTTTGATCTTGCAGATTTTAATATGGTACCTCCTTTGTTAATAATGCCTTTTACACTACGAGCATCCATTTCTTTAAAATCGCCTTCAATCATACCTTGATATCCTCTATAAATTCCTACACAATTTATATTATGATATGCACAAGTTCTAACTACAGATCGAATTGCTGCATTCATTCCTGGAGAGTCTCCACCTGATGTTAAAACAGCAATTTTTTTTATGTTTTTATTCATTAAATTCGACATTATAAAAAGTAAACTTAACAAAGATATAGCAATAAAAATAAGGTTTCTGCAAATTTTTATCGGTATGTTAAAATTCAAACGATTTCGTTAACAAAAAAATTAAAAATGTGAAAAAGTGAGTTGAAAAATCAGTCGTTATTTTGCGAATCTGACTTCAAATTGATGTAATCTGGGAAGTTGTCGTCTTTCTTTTTTGGGCCATTATCAGATGTCTTTTTTGCATTCTTTTTCTTTTTATTCTTTCCAGAAAAAATAATGTTGATTAACTCTTTAAATGTATCAAATTCGACATTGTATGATAAACCTGCTCCTTGTGTGTATCCAATTTCTTCTCCGAAGTTTCTAATGCTATTTTCTCTATTAAAAAACGTTGCAGATAATGTACCATCATCATTTAATAGCACTTCAATCTCAGCATCACCAGCAATTACTGTTTGGTTAACACCACCTATTGGCACACCAACCTTACCATTAAAGAATACTTTATCATTAATTTTAGTGCTTAATGTAAAGCCTAATCTATCATCTGTTTGATAATCTGGAGTTTGCTCTCCAGGTTGAAGATTGACACCTATTTGTAATTTGCCATCTTCATCTTCAAATAAACTATTGAATAAACTGTTTACTCTATCTGCAATGGTACCATAGGCTTGTTGACCTAAACTGATTTCACTAGCAAATGCACCAAAAGACAATAAGTTTAATGCTTGAAATTCTCTACTTTCTCTTGTTTCTAATCGATATTCTAACTCTGATTTAATTGTAGAGTCTACATTAGGGAAACTAAATGCAAAATTAGGTTCAGGTTGTTCCAATTGTCCTGTTAGGCTTATTTCGACATTTACATCAATACTTCTGTTAATTGGGTTATCTAATAATACTGAAGGATTAGCAGATGTACTATAAATTGCTTTTAGGTCTATTTGTGCTTTCATTGGGTCGCCTTCCCAACGAATACTTCCGTTTGGTTCAACAACAAGTTCTTTTTGTATTAAACCACCATAAGCAAAATTGTAAACCCCTTTGTTTACCACAAAGTCTCCCCACATATTAAACTTACCATTGGTGTTTATTTCAAAAAGTAAGTTTCCGTTTCCTGAACCTTGAATGGTACTACCAGAATTACGGTCTATAACAATTTCAATATCAGCATCAGGAGTTACAAAAAGGTCAAAGTTAAGTTCCAGTCCTTTTATTTCGGTTTCAACATACTCCTCTCCTTTTCTGCGTGCTTCCTTTTCTTCAGGACTTAAAAAGTGAATGTATGAGTTGTCTCCATAAGTTTCTAGGTCGTTAAGTGGTACTTTAAAGACGGTTCCTTTTTCGGTACTTCCGTCAAAGTCAATAACCAACTGGTCTGTTGGCCCAGAAATGCTTGCAACACCTCTTGCAAATGCTGTTCCATAGTAAAGTGCTTCTTCGTCATCATCAGTATTTAAAACTAAGAAACGATTGGTTTCTAAATCTAACCCTAGAGTCCAATCAGAAAAACTATTATGACCAATAAATCCATTAAGTGTTGCTTTAGAGAAATATTCAGAATCAGTTAAAACCACATCATTGAATATAAATTTTTGCTCTTTGAGCTCTACTTCAGAATCAAAATCAAAACTGTAATCTACATTTAAATAAGGAATACTCAATCCTGCATTATCTAATAACAATCGACCATTTATATCAGGATTTTTGAGATTACCAGTTACAGTTGCTTGTCCTGTTGCTAAACCGCGAATATTAGTAATAACACCTTCTCCAAAAGGATCTAGCGGATTAAGTAAAAACTCATCAAAACTTAAGTTTAAATCTATATATGATGAGTCGCCAACATCAATATTACCATTAGCCACAAAGGATTTTACATTATCATTAATAAGTTTAACATCAACCTTATAATTGGTTAGAGATTGATTTCCTGTAATGTTAGCACTTAAAGACCCTAAATCATAATCATTTGCCTTAAGGTTAGTGATATCGAGGTTTGATGTTGGTAAGTACACACCATCTTCTTGTAGAATATTTACCTTTCCATTTACTAAACCTTCAAGGTTTAAACTATCAATTCTTGGTGTTATTTTTAAAAGGTCAACATCAGTAAATCCTAGATTAATATTTTTATATGTTGAGTCTCTAACCACACCTGACAGCTCAATTTGCTCATTGTAATTATTCATTACTAGCTTTTCAATATCAAACTCTTTAAAATCTCTATCAAAAACTATTTTATGCAGGTTGTCTTTTTCGTCATTAATATTCCAAGTGTTGCCTTTAAAAACGACATCTGATTTTCTAAATCCTATAACCGATTTGTTATTCTCATCAACAGTGTAATACATATTAAGGTCAAACTCATCTGTATTGTCCTTACCTCCTTTAAATTCAGATTTTACAAAAAGCGTATCGCGTTGTGTAACGTTAATTAAACTGAATTTAGACACATTATAATACTTTGTGTTGAGCGAATCGATTTCTACATAAGTATTAAATAAAGGGTTACTGTTATCGATACTTAACGAAATGTCGTTAGCAAAATAATCAAACAAACGTATTTGAGGCGACTTGAATGTTAGCTTAAAGCCTTTTTCATCACTCTCTACTCTACCTTTTACAAAAGTGTTCTTACCAAGTTCTAAATCGTGATAAAAGGCTTCAACTACTTTATTGTAGATTTTAAAATTAAAGTCCATGTACTGGTTACCTTCAATTTTATTAGGAACGTAGTTGGTATAAATACTTCCCACTGAATTTTCAACTAGCTTACCAATATCCTTAAACTTGAAATCGCCACTGATAGTACCTTCAATAATATCAGGAGAATTTATAGCTATTGTTCGTTTTTTATTTTGAAATGTAGATGAGATGTCAAAATCTTCAAAATAGTATTCGTCATTTTGATTGATGTAGGTGGTGTTTTTAAAATTTAAACTACCATAAGCATCATCAATCCCTGAACCTTTCATTGACATTTCAACATTTCCTTTAAATACTGAAATACTGTCGGACTTAATAAAGTTTAATGCATTAAGGTTTGCATACTCAACATTAGCTTTAAAATATAAAGCTTTAATCTCATTAGATAAATCTGCTAAACCATCAAACGTGAACTTGAAATTTTTGTCAGTTGACTTTAAAAGACCATTATAAATATTATTCCCTAACTCTCCTGAAACGGTTATGTGTTGGTAATTGTAGTCGTTAAAATCCAATTCATAAATCTGACCTTCAATGTTGGTGTAAAGGTTTTTTAACGTAAATCCTTTTCCGTCCACATCAAGGTTAAATGAGGTGGTTTTTATTTCAGGATTATCTAGCAATTTTCCTAAATCAAAATCATTAAACACCACATTACCTTTATAACTCGCGTTGTCAATATCATTAACACGAGTCATTTCTAGATTGGAACTTATTTCACCCAAATCTGTATAAATATCTAAATCGGCATCAATAGTTGTAGATGTTATGTGAGATGTACCATTGATATTAAAATCTCCAAGTTTAGAAAATATTGAAGGAATAGACTCTCCTAATATATTTGGTAATAATGCTCTTAAATCGTAGTAATTTGATGAAAGGTTATCAAACTTTCCGTCCATTGAAAAGTTATCATCTTCGCTATTAAACAAGTTTTTAAAATTGATGTTTCCGTAAATTCTAGTACGCGAACTTGTATTAAGCTTTAGCTCTTCAGCATAAAGATCATTAAGTGTTCCTGACAAATCAACGGTAAAGTTTGCTTTTTGAGAAACACCAAACTCGTTATAAAATGTATTAAGGTCGTTTAAAAATAGCTCTGAATCTTCAAAATTTGCAGTAACATTAACCTTATCGGTAAACTCCTTAAAATCTTCACGCTTATAATCAAATCGCACATTTCCTTTAAGATTTGAGTTTTCAGTTTTTATACTCAAATCGCTAAACGACATATGGTCTAATGTGTACTCAAAATTTGTAACCATATTTTGAACTGACAACCCTCTACTGTCTCTAAACGACAAAGTATTGATTCGAGCACTTACATCACTTGCATCAATTAAAAAATCAGTTGCATTAATGTTAAGGTTATCAAATTCAAGTATTTTTTGGTTTTCCTTGTTTTCATCTAGCATTCTAAACGTACTATTGTAAATAGACACGTCACTGGATGAAAGTAAAAATCCACTTTTTTCATTACTAGGATTTTCTTCATCAAACCTTGCAACAAACACATCTAAATTGGTTTGGTCTTCGCCTTTGTAAGTTTTTATATTAAAGGTAAGGTCAATAATATCAATATCTCCAAAGGCAAGTTTACCATTGTAAAGATTTCTAAAATTAATGATTGATGTATTTAATTCGGCAATATTAATGAGCGTATCTTTTTTGTAGTCTTCAACATAAATATGCTTTAACTCTACATCTCCATTAAACTGTAATCCTACTTTACCAATATTAATATTTGTACCAAACTCTTCGTTAACCAGTTTTGTTGCATGTTTACCTAAACGCGTTTGTACAGCAGGAATAGAAAGTATCAACACCAAAATGATGAACAATAGCAAAAGAATTGCCAAGAGCTTTGATACTATTTTTAAAAATTTTTTGATACGTTTTAAAGTTATAACTTTGAAGCCAAAATTAACAATTATTGTGCCTAATTTATATTAATGGCTTCACAAAATATTTACATACTAGCAATTGAGTCATCTTGTGATGATACAGCAGCTTCGGTTATGCTTAACGGAAGGATTTTAAGCAATGTTGTTGCAAACCAAAAAATTCATGAAGAATATGGAGGTGTTGTACCAGAATTAGCCTCGAGAGCACATCAACAAAATATAGTTCCTGTTGTACAACAAGCACTAAAAAAAGCAGGTGTTGAAAAATCTCAACTTAATGCCATTGCTTTTACTCGTGGTCCTGGTTTAATGGGTTCGTTACTTGTAGGAACCTCTTTTGCAAAGTCATTGGCTTATGGTTTAAACATCCCTTTAATTGATGTTAACCACATGCAAGCACATATTTTAGCTCATTTTATTGATGAAGAAGATTTTAATAAACCTGAATTTCCGTTTTTAGCAATGACCATTTCTGGTGGACATACACAAATTGTAAAAGTGTCTGACTACTTTGACATGGAAGTTATTGGAGAAACTATTGACGACGCTGTTGGTGAAGCTTATGATAAAAGTGGAAAAATATTAGGCTTGGGCTATCCTGCTGGTCCTGAAATTGACAAAAGAGCACAACAAGGAAACCCAAAAGCCTTTAAGTTTACCAAACCTAAAGTTGACGGATTAAACTTTAGTTTTTCTGGACTTAAAACTGCAATTCTTTATTTTATTCAAAAAGAAGCCAAAGCAAACCCAAATTTTATTGAAGAAAATCTCAATGATATTTGTGCGTCTATACAATATACAATTATTGGTATTTTAATTGATAAATTGAAATTAGCCAGTAAAGAAACTGGTATCAAACACATTGCTATTGGTGGTGGTGTGTCTGCAAATTCTGGCATACGAAAAGCACTAAAAGATGGTGAGAAGAAATTTGGTTGGACCACTTATATTCCAAAATTTGAATACACCACAGATAACGCTGCAATGATTGCTATTGTTGGGCATTTAAAGTTTTTAGAGGGTGAATTTTCACAAAACAATGTTGTTGCCTCTGCTCGATTAAAACTATAAATCATGCAAGCTACTTTCAGGATTTTTGAACTTTTTAGTTTTGATTCGTTTAAAAATAAAAAGTGACTCAAAATCAAGTTATAAACAATCAATTCTTAAAAACTTAAAACCTAAGACCTTTTATGTTTCAACAATAGGTTTAATTTTGAAATGAAACCTTAACAATCCTACATTATGACAAAAAACTTACTGTGTATTGCATTTGGCTTTTTTACAATGATTGCTGTTTCTCAAAATAGCATTGAAAAGAAATTAGATTCTATTGAAGATGAAACGCTTGCTACCAAATTTATTGAAAGCAATAAAGCGCTTAAAGGAAAAATTATAACCTTCAATAAAGAAAAACATAATACCAGATTAGCCAAAGATCTTTTTAAACTAAAAAAAGGAGGAAAAAAAGTCTATAAAAACGAAATGGATAAAACCCATTATAAGGTTATTGAAAAACAAGAAATTCCGTATTATAGAGTGAGTTATATTTTTCTTGATGGCAATAAAAAATCGATGGAAGATATTGATGATTTGAGAGCTGATATTATCTCAAAATACAATGAAGGCTACCGTTTTAAAGACCTTGCAAAACACTACTCAATGGATGATAGTGCAAAACGTGGAGGTGATTTAGGGTGGTTTACACAAGGTGATATGTTTCCAGAATTTGAAGATCAAGTTATTAATGGAAAGCATAGTGTAAATGATATTTTTTCAGTTGATGTGCCAACTCAAAACGCTTATTACGTAGTCGTAAAAACGCATGACACTAAGCTTATTGAAGAAATTAAAGTGCTTAAAATTACCGAACCAACATACTAATAATGCAGTTATTTTATAATCCTGAATTAACTGAAGACGCTGTTCAAATTACATTTCCAAAAGATGAAAGTCGCCATATTATAAAGGTATTGCGAAAATCGGTTGGAGATGAACTGCATATTACCAACGGAAACGGTTATATATTCACTGCCAAAATACAGGTTGCAGATATTAAAAACTGTATGGCAGAAATTACATCTAAAACCCTACAGCAAAAGCACAACTACAATTTGCATTTAGCGGTTGCTCCAACAAAAATGAATGATAGGTACGAGTGGTTTTTAGAAAAAGCTACCGAAATAGGAATAGACAGCATCACTCCTATTATTTGCGACCATAGCGAACGTAAAGTCATAAAATCAGAGCGTTTTGAAAAGATTATTCAATCTGCCACAAAACAGTCGTTAAGTGCTTTTATGCCAAAATTAAATGACGCTATATCGTTTAAAAACTTCATTTCTCAAGAGTTTAACGGACAAAAATTTATTGCACATTGTGAGGAGCTTGATAAAAAATCTTTAAAAGACCTTTTAAAACCAACTCAAGACATCATTATACTTATTGGACCAGAAGGAGACTTTAGTGTTAAAGAAATTGAAATGGCGCTTCAAAATAATTTTATTCCTGTAACTTTGGGAGACACAAGATTGCGTACAGAAACCGCTGCAATTGTAGCTTGCCATTCTGTAGCTTTTGTAAATCAATAATATGAAGCATCTAATTTTAATCATCGCTTTTCTATACTCTACTTTGGGTTTATCTCAGGAATTAGCTGTTTTAAAATATAAAGGTGGTGGCGATTGGTATAGTAACCCAACAGCATTACCTAATCTTATTAACTTTTGTAATAACAACATTAATACGAGAATAAATCCAAATCCACAAACTGTTGAAGTCGGTAGCATTGATATTTTTCAATATCCATTACTGCACATGACAGGACATGGAAATGTGTTTTTTAGTGATGACGATGCCGAAAACCTTAGAAACTATCTTATTTCTGGAGGTTTTTTACATATTGATGATAACTACGGAATGCGACCTTATGTTACTGAAGAACTTAAAAAGGTGTTTCCTAATGCAGAATTGATTGAATTGCCAAAAACGCACGATATATTCAATATTGCCTATAAATTCCCTGACGGTTTACCAAAAATTCATGAACACGATGGTAAACGTCCGCAAGCCTTTGGTATTTTTTATGAAAGCAGATTGGTTTTACTGTTTACTTTTGAAAGCGATTTAGGCGATGGTTGGGAAGACCCAGAAGTTCATAACGACCCACCAGAGGTAAGAGAAAAATCTTTAAAAATGGGAGCAAACATTGTAAAGTATGCTTTTGAGAATTAAAAGGATTATTTTATGAAAAACCTTTTTCACATTATAATGCTTTCACTCCTTTATCTTTCCTGTCATCAAGACAAGAACATAAATGATATAAATAAATATATTATTAATGTTGAAAATTCTGAAGAATATCAAGAAATAGAACAAAATTATTCATCTGACCATATTGATGGAGATTCTAATGGAGGTGATTTTAATATTTTAACCTTAATAGACGATAAAGAGAATATTATAAGAATGAAAGTTAATATAATGCTGTATGATAAATCTTCATATAAATATCTTTTTTATTATTACAATAATAATTTGGTTTACTCCAAAATATTCAAACTTACTCCTAATGTTTCTTCCAACAACCTTGACACTATTGTTAATAGCACTTATTTTTGGAAGGATTCAGAGTTAATACATCAAGTGAATATGACAAATGAGTGGGAAGAGCATTTAATAATTAAGGATTTACAAGAGTCTTATTATGAGATAGCTTTTGGGTTAGAATAATTTTATGCTTCTATTTTTATATGCTACAACATAAATTAAAATAAACTACTTGCAACTCAACCATTACAATACCAATTTTAAACCACAACAATTCCCAATAACAATTGTTTGCGATAACATTAACAACGCACCAAATATTGGCAGCTTGTTTAGAACAGCTGATGCTTTTGGAATAGAAAATATCGTGTTTTGTGGAGAAGGCATTACCATTGGTAGAAAAGTCACTAAAACTTCACGCTCAACCGAAAAGTTTGTAAACTACGAGTTTGCAAAAAACACGCTTGAGGTAATAACTTCCCTAAAAGACAAAGGTTGTCAAATAATTGCTTTAGAAATTACATCTAGCAGTAAACCAATACATAATCATCAATTTGTGCAAAATCAACCTATCGCTCTAATCATTGGAGATGAAAACTTTGGTGTTTCAGAGTCACTTTTAAAACAATGTGACCACGTATTGCATATTAATATGTTTGGACAAAACAGCAGTATGAATGTGGTACAAGCAACAACAATTGCTTTATATGAAATCACCAAGCAATTAATGTAGCAGATTTTATATCTTTACTTTATGAATTCAAAAACTATTTCCAACGGAATTTTACGCGCATTAGCTATTGTTTTAGGCATAGCGCTAACATTGTTTTTTTTGTATAAAATTCAAGCCGTAATAGTTTACATTGCTATTGCAGCTGTTATTTCATTAATCGGTAGACCTATAGTTTTATTTTTAAGAAAGAAGTTAAAATTCAATAATACTGTAGCTGTTATTACTACAATGGCTATTTTTTTAGGACTTTTAATTGGGCTCATAGGATTGTTTATTCCTTTAATTACTAAGCAAAGTCATAATTTGTCATTATTAGATATTGATCAGTTACAGAGTAACATTCAAGATTTATACCATCAGGCACTCACCTATTTTGAAATTAATAATATTGATGTTGAAAAGTCTATAAAAGAATCTAATCTTTTAAATAAGATTGATTACGCACTAATTCCTAATTTTTTAAACTCGCTAGCTAGCGGATTAGGTAGTTTTGGCATTGGACTGTTTTCGGTTTTATTCATTTCATTTTTCTTCTTAAAGGATAGTCGTCTTTTTGAAAACGGAATTATGACCTTTATTCCAGACGATAAGGAAACCAGATGGAGCAATTCTTCAACCAAAATTAAAGATCTACTCTCGCGTTATTTTGTTGGACTTATATTTCAAATTTTAATTCTGTTTATAATTTATACTATTGGATTATTAATAATTGGTGTTGAAAACGCTGTAGTTATTGCATTTTTATGTGCATTACTTAACCTTATCCCTTATGTTGGTCCTTTAGTTGGAGCTGCTTTAATGGTTACGCTAACAATGACAAGTAATCTTGGAGCAAGCTTTAGTGAAGTGATTATGCCAAAAACGTTTTGGGTACTTCTAGTTTTTATTATAGGACAACTGATTGATAACTTTGGAAGTCAGCCAATAATTTTCTCAAAAAGTGTAAAATCCCATCCATTGGAAATTTTCTTGGTTATTCTAATAGCTGGAATCCTTTTTGGTGTTGTAGGTCTTATCATTGCAGTACCTGCTTACACTGCTATAAAAGTGATTTTAAAAGAGTTTCTTTCAGAAAATAAAGTCGTAAAAAAACTCACTAAAGACTTATAGTTTTACTTTGGATAAAAATATTTTAAATACTATAAATCAGGAATTTATAAATGAAAATATAAATTCTAACACTACCGATTTATTATTAAAAAAGAATCATCACTCAGATGTTGACATAAAACTACTAGTAGAGCAAATAGAAGCAAAACAACGTTGTAAAACAAAACTCCCAACATGGTTTAATACCGAAAAAATATACTATCCAAACAAGCTGAATATTGAGCAAACTTCTTCTGAAGTGACTGCTAAATATAAATCGAGTTTAATAACTGGTAATTCTATCATAGACCTTACAGGAGGTTTTGGAATTGACTGTTATTATTTTTCAAAAAAATTCAAAGAAGTTACTCACTGCGAAATTAACAGTGAGCTTTCTGAAATTGTCTCGCATAACTATAAAGAACTAGGAGTTAATACTATTGAAACCATAACTAATGATGGAGTTTCTCAATTATTAAACAATAATAAACAATACGACTGGGTTTATATTGATCCGTCCAGAAGACACGACACAAAAGGTAAAGTGATTTTTTTAAAAGATTGCCTACCTGATGTACCAAAACATCTTAACACTATTTTCAATCATACTAATAATGTAATGATAAAAACCTCTCCATTATTAGATATATCAGTTGGAATTAGCGAACTCAATTACGTGAAAACCATACATGTTATTGCTGTTAACAACGAGGTTAAAGAGCTACTTTGGATTTTAGAAAAAGGGTTTGAAGCAGAAACCACTATTAAAACAGTAAACATTAATAAAACCGTTGAAGAAACATTTGATTTTAAATTAAATGAAGAACAAGCAATAACAACCAACTTTAGTGAGCCACTAACCTATTTGTACGAGCCCAATGCAGCAGTATTAAAATCTGGTGGTTTCAAATCTGTTTCAAAACAATTAAATGTTTTAAAGCTTCATCAGCATACTCATTTATACACTTCACAAGAGTTGGTTGAATTTCCAGGAAGATGCTTTAAAATTGAACGTGTATTACCATATAACAAGCAGCTCCTAAAAAAGGAGCTGCATGAAAAAGCTAATATCAGTACTCGAAACTTTCCTGAAGCGGTTCAGCAAATTCGAAAAAAATTCAAAATTAAAGATGGAGGCGACACTTATGTCTTTTTTACAACAAATCTTCACAATGAAAAAATTGTGATTATTTGTAAAAAAGTATCTTAAAGTGATTCAGGCGTTGCTGTTGTTAGCAAGTTATCTGGTCCAATCTCCATATCAAATTCCATACAAGCGCTCATGTTATAAGCAACTTTTAAATCGTTTATGTTTGGGTCTTCATTGGTAATTGAAAAAATAATATCTCCTTGATCAAAAGTTTTCCATGAAGAACTTTCTCCTGGAGCTAAACTATACTCACTGTCCAATAATGTTCCATCAATTGTAAGTATTTCAAAATCAACAATAACAGTTCCATTATTTGTTATTCTAGCTGTTGGATTAGAACCACTACATGTAGTAGATTCTGTTACAGTTTGAATCTCTTCTTGAACTATCAATGATTCTGATTGTGAATTGTCTATAGATTCTATAGAACAATTAAAAAATGTAGTACATACTATTGCAAAAGCAATAGCTTTGTTGGTTAAGTTAGGTTTCATTCGATTTGGGGTTTAAATGAAAATATTTGCAGCAAATATATGTTAAAAAAATTTTCACTTGATCAAAATATTCGATAAAGTGTTTAATTTATTCGATAAATAACCATTTTTTAAGCATTTGATTACCATTTTTTAACATAAATAAGTAGTTTAGCGTTCTCTTTTTCAATTAATTATAAGTCATAATTAATTGAAAAACTTAGATTAAATGAGTTTGATTGATGACTAAAGCTATAATCATCATTATATTCGCACAAAAATTGACAACATGCTAAAAGCTGTATTATTTGATATGGATGGTGTAATTGTAGACACCGAACCTTTACACCATAAAGCTTACCATTCTATGTTTTCAGACTTTGGTTTAAATGTTACCACTGAACACTACGAATCTTTTACAGGACAATCCACAAAAAATGTATGCAAAGCTTTATGTACTCATTTTGGTTTAGATAAAGATCCTGTTGACTTAGAACTTACAAAACGTCAACATTTTAACACTCTATTTGACACTGATGATAGCTTGCAGTTGTTAGATGGTGTACATGAACTTATTGAGGATTTTCATAAAAATGGTGTCGCTTTGGTTTTAGCGTCATCAGCATCTAGAAGCACAATAGATAAAGTGTTTGATAAATTTGACCTTGATAAATATTTTAAAGCAAAAATTAGTGGTGCAGAATTAAAAGCTTCAAAACCACATCCTGAAATATTTTTGAGAGCTGCAGAACTTTCTGGTCATGATAAAAAGAACTGTATTGTTATTGAAGATTCGACAAACGGTATTTTAGCAGCTAATGCAGCTGATATTTTTTGTGTTGGATACGATAGTAAACATTCAAAAAATCAGGACTACTCTAAAGCTAATAAAGTGATTAGCAGTTTTAATGAGATAAACTATGAGGTTTCGAAATATTTTTTTGAATAAAAAGTTTAAAAAATAGTTGCGTTCTTTATAATGAAAAGTTACATTTGCATCCGCATTTAAGGAACGTTCTTTATTTAATGCATTGGAGAGGTGCCAGAGTGGTAATGGAGCAGATTGCTAATCTGTCAACGCGTAAGTGTTGCCGGGGTTCGAATCCCCGTCTCTCCGCAATTTTCGGGGTGTAGCGTAGCCCGGTTATCGCGCCGCGTTTGGGACGCGGAGGTCGCAGGTTCGAATCCTGCCACCCCGACTTTATTCAGAGTCGATTAGATTCTTGAAGGGTCGCGTAGCTCAGCTGGATAGAGCATCTGCCTTCTAAGCAGACGGTCACAGGTTCGAATCCTGTCGCGATCACATTAAGCCATATCAGTAATGATGTGGCTTTTCTGTTTTTAATACTTTCTTCATTTTTTCTCTGGGTTCAATATGGGTTCAATTTTTTAAAAATACTATTTTAGTGGTTAAATTTATGAAAGCAGATAATCCAATATATTTTTTTGAACACATACTTACTAAAGATGGAATTAATTCCATGATTAAAAAGTTCCGAAAAAAATATCTATCAGGAGAATATACCATTTCAAGCATTAATGAAGAGTCACTCAACTTTACCATTTTTGATACTGATTCAGAGGGTAAAGAACATTTTTATAATGTTTCATTTCAAGACTTTTTAAAACCTTTGATGAAGAAAGAATTTTATAATTCCTTATCACTTATAAAACAATACTATCAAAGAGAGGATATATCTAATTCTGGGTATCAAAAATATTTAAACTCTATTTTCAATGAAATACAATATTTAATAAATAATAACTTAAAAATATTAAGAAATCATCCATATATTTTAGCTCCTTTAGAAGAATTAATAATAAGAATAAATGAAGGCTATTTCTATGGTTTAAAAAATGACTTTAGAATTGATACAAGAGATTTAAAAATTCAACAAAAGGACTATATGACAAACCCAGAAATTGTTGATGCCATTTTTGGCTACTTGTCAGGTTATAATGAGAAGAAAGAAAAAATCATGGATGATAGTCAATTTGATTTGATGATTTCTTATATCAATTATTTTGTTGATAATCTTGATATGCCTCAATTGAAAGGAACAATCAAGCATATCAATATTACTAAAGAGCTATTGAGATTTTCATTTTATGTCCTTCATAAAGAACTATACGGCACAAACAAACGCAAGCGGGAGTTATATGATTTCATGTATTTAGTTTTTGACGATTTTGATAAAAATACTTTATCAGAAAATTCATTGCATAGCAAATTTTCTGTCTGTAAAGACATTCAAAATGAAGGATTTATTTCACCAATAATTAGGGATTATTTAGATAAACGCTAATATCTACAAAAAAAGCGTCATATCTACAAAACTTAAATTCATCTACAATATATCAATTTTCAATTTTGCCAAAGTTTAATTTGAAACTCTGCCCGGGGATTAGAGGAGTTTCACAAATAATTCAATATGGCAAAAGATATATTATATGAAATAAAGAATATCCTCGAAAAGCAAAGCATAACAAATAAGGATATTTTAAACTTTGAGGAAGCATTAAGTTATCTCAAGGTAAGCAAGTCGTTTTTATACAAAATGACTTCAAAAGGTGAAATCACCTATTATAAGCCGAGTGGCAAACTCATTTTTTTTAAACGTTCTCATTTAGATGATTGGATGCTAAAGAATAAAGTATCTGGTTGCGATGAGTTGGAGGATGAAATTGATAACTATTTAAAGAAGGGAAATAATGAGTAATACAAAGTTTATACATGAACAGGTATATGAAAACTTACCTGAACCCTTAAAAGGGTTAACAGATCTATTTGAAGGTAGAGAAAGAGACATTGTACTTCTTTCCTGCTTGGGAGTTTTAAGTGGTTGTTTGCCAAAAGTATATGGGATATACCGCCGAAATAAAGTTTTTGCTAATCTCTATATAATGATAATAGCACCACCCGCATCAGGTAAAGGAGCTATGAATTATGGCAAGAGTTTGTTAAATAAAATTCAAGAAAAAGCATTTGGAGAAAAGCAAACTATAAAAGAAAATGATTCTAAAAGAAAGAAAAAGGTTGAAACCTATATTCAAACAAAACTGATTCCTGTAAATATCAGTACGTCTGAAGTTTATGCCTTATTGAAAAATTCACATTACGGTGGAATTATGTTTGATTCTGAAGCAGATACATTATCAACAATGTTTAAAAACGATTGGGGAAATTTCAGTGATGTCTTGAGAAAAGCATTCCATCACGAAAGTCTTTCCATCAGTAGAAAAATAGAAGAGTTATTTGTACAAATTGATGACCCAAAACTTTCATTAATACTATCTGGTACTCCAAACCAATTACAGCCATTAGTACAATCAAAAGAGAATGGTTTGTTTAGTCGATTCTTGTATTACAGTTTTAATGAAGTAGCTTCATGGGAAAATCCCTTTGCTTCTAAAGAAGATGTTTCTGTAAATTTTAAAAACGTTGGAGATAATATTATTGCAAATATGTATGAGTTACTTTTTAAAAGGACTAACGAACTGGAGTTTGCTTTTAATGATGAACAAACTGAAGTTTTCAACACTGAACTTAAAAGAATTTCTGAAATAATATTAGAACATCATCCAGATGGATTTATGTCTAATGTCAAGCGTCATGGACTAATACTATTTAGGATCGCAATGGTAATAAGTGTATTGAGAAAGTATTCAATTTCACAGGAATTTCCTGAACGAACATTAGTTTGTCAAAATGAAGATTTCACAATAGCTGCTTCAATAACCAGCGATTTGTTATATCATGCCCTTAATACATTTAATGATATTTCAGGTTCTGAATTAAGCGAGCAGGAAGAAAATGTTCTTTTTTCATTAAAAGAGACCTTTACACGAAAAGAAGCTATTGAAAAAGGATTGAAGTTTGGTGTTCCAGAGCGTACTATGGACGAACATCTAAAGCAATGGCGAAAGAAAAAAGCTATTCGTAAAATCAAACATGGTAAGTATAAAAGAATTTTAGGATAAGGTTGCAGTTTCTGCAATTTCAACAAAACAGCCTCAACTTTGGGGCTGTTTATTAAATATAGAATTATGGCAAGTATTAAGATTTTACAAAAATCAAAGTCCTTGTCCAATGGAGAATACCCTATTTACCTTCAAATCATAAAGTATGGAAAGGTAAAACGAATAAGTTTGAATTTAAGCTGTCCTAAAGATGAATGGGATGGCAATGAGTTTAAAAGAAATCACCCTAATTATATAAAACGTAATCGTTTACTAAATAAGTTCAAGGAACGAGCTTATGCAGTTATTGATGAATTTGCTGTAAATGGTATTGACTTCACTCTATCTGAATTTGAATACAAATTTAGAAATAAGAAAAAAGGAAATGTTACAACTGTAATGGAGTTTTGGGAAGAAAAAATAGATGACCTCAAGAAATCCCACAAAACAGGAAATGCGCGTGCATATAAAGATGTAAAAAACTCATTCTTTAAGTTTAACAAAAACAAGAATATTCTATTTAGGGATATTACCCCTAAACTATTGGACAAGTATGAAGTTTATTTAAGAAGTAAAAATAACACAGATGGTGGTATATCAATTAAAATGAGAACTATTCGTGCATTGTATAATTATGCTATAAAGATGGGAGAAGCAAATATTCAGAATTACCCTTTTAGAGTGTACAAAATCTCAAAACTCAAGGGTAAAAATGTGAAACGAGCATTAACTGTCTCCGAGTTTAAAAAGTTTGAAGCTCTTGATTTAGACAAGCACCCTCATCTAACTGACACCAAATATATGTTCATGTTCAGTTTTTATTTGCGTGGTATTAATTATATAGATATGATGAAACTGGAATGGAAGAACATTGAAGATGGTAAAGTTTATTACAAACGTTCTAAAACAGGCAAGATTTTCATCATTAAAATTCTTGAACCAGTTCAGAAAATTTTGGACTATTATAAAGCTCAAAATAGAGACACACCATATGTGTTTCCTATACTTACAAAAGTTGGATTAGATCCAATGCAAATTGAGTATAGAAAAGATAAGATGCTTAAAGTATTCAATAATGAATTGAAAGAGATTGCTTCTATTCAAGGTATAGATAAAAACATTACCAGTTACGTTGCGCGTCATTCTTATGCAACAATCATGAAATATATAGGAGTTTCTACTGATGTTATTTCAGAATCTATGGGACATGCAAATTTAGATGTTACTAATAGCTACCTAAAGGAGTTTGAAAATGACATTATTGATGATGCCAACGAAAAGCTACTAGACCTTTAGTTAAGAAACTTCTTAAAGTATTTAAAGGATGAATATTAAAAATGTTCATCCTTTTTTCATGGAATTTATTCAGGTAAAACTGAACAATCATAAACAACAATTATTAATCATTTTAAATACACAAATTATGGAATTGAAGAAAAGTCAGAGAGAACGCGTAAAGCTACGAATTGGAATTTCAGGAGCATCAGGATTTGGTAAAACTCATTCTGCATTGCTATTAGCCTATGGCATGACAAACGATTGGAGCAAAATAGCTGTGGTAGATACGGAAAACTCATCAGCTTCACTTTACAGTCATTTGGGAAATTATAACACTTTGGATTTATCAGCACCATTCAGCCCTGAACGCTATGCGAAAGCTATCAAGGTCTGTGAGGATGCAGGTATGGAGGTTATTATTCTCGATTCCGTTAGCCAGGAATGGTCAGGGACAGGTGGTTGTTTACAAATACATGAACAACTCGGAGGTCGTTTTCAGGACTGGATGCCTGTAAAAAAAAGACATCAAGCCTTTATTGATAGTATTCTACAATCAAAATGCCATATCATTACAACTACACGACGAAAAATTGATTACTCATTAGATATTGGTAGTAATGGGAAGTCTAAAGTTGTTAAGCATGGGACAAAAGAAATTACGTCTGATGGCTATGAATATGAGCTGACGTTAAACTTTGAACTAATAAATTACAATCACCTTGTTCGAGCTTCAAAAGACCGCACAGGATTATTTATGAACAAAAGCGAATTTATTATTACCTCAAAAATAGGTCAGTTGCTTTTGGATTGGTGTAATCAAGGAAGTATAAGCAAACATGAAGTGAATGCGAGAATAAATGAATGTTTGTCAGTTGGAGAGCTAATGAAACTCTACAAAGAATTTCCACAATTTCAACAGCCTTTGAATGCTCAATTTCAGAGTAAGAAACAACAATTAGAAAAATTATCAAATATTGAAAACTTTAGTCAAAATGGAATTAGTAAAAGTACACCACAGTCAGGAGAATAATATATCTCCTTCTGCTGATGGTATAAAACAATCTCCCTCAAATTTGGGAGTACCATCAGCAAAAGAAACAATGGAACAAAATCCTTTTATTGAAGCGAATACAACACAAGTGACAATGGAACACTTAAAGAAAGATTGCATCGTGCCAGTATTTAAGGATAATGAGGTTGCGATTAGCCATACTGAATTTGTAGAAACTGCAATTAATGCAGTATCTGCAATATTGGGCAATGTAGAAATTACAAAACCACAATTAAGGGTTTCTCATATGGTAAAAGGAAGAACGCCTGATGCTTTGCACATTCCAACAAAGGATTTGCAAGACCATCAAAAAACCATCTACTATGAGCGTGTTGCGTGGGTTTCTAAAATACCATCACAAACCAAAATCATCAATGGAAATGAAATTTCTTTGTGTGTTGGTGGTGTGAAATCCTATTCAACAGATAACCTACACGGTAAGCATTCTGTGCAACGCTTTAAAATGTTTATTGGTTACGTTAATAGAATCTGCACCAATCTGTGTATTTCAACAGATGGATATAAAGATGAAATTAAGGTTATGAGTACCAATGAACTTGGTGAAAAAGTAGAACAATTGGTTTCCAATTATGATGCAGATTATCATCTAAATACTATGGAGCGATTATCACAATTTACTTTAAGTGAAAAGCAATTTGGTCAGCTTATAGGTAAAGCAAAACTTTATAACTATCTACCGAAAAGTGAAAAACAAGAGTTACCTAATTTAATGTTGACAGATAATCAGTTCAGCAGCATTGCAAGGGATTATTATAACGATGTAAACTTTTGTAGAAATAAAGATGGTAGCATAGACTTATGGAGACTTTACAACTTATGTACAGGAGCTGCAAAGTCAAGTTATATTGACACATTTTTAAATCGCAACCTAAATGCATTTCAATTTGTAAATGGTTTAGCCGATACTGTTAATGGAGATTCAAATTCCTATGATTGGTTTTTGAGTTGATTAAATTCCCAGTTTCTTTAAGTAGAGACTGGGATTCTACCTCTAAAAAATAGTGTTTTTTTAAGTCCTCTATTTAAACTACATTAGCAGTTTAAGACTAGAAAACTTAAAAACTAACTAACAACACAGAGCTTCAGATATTTATGACTATAAGTAGTTTTGCCGAAAAGGCAAATTTCATTTGGGATATTGCAGATACATTAAGAGGAGATTACAAACAAGCAGAGTATGGTAAAGTTATCTTACCTTTTACAGTTTTAAGACGATTAGATTGTGTTCTAAATAATAGCAAGAATGATGTCCTAAAAATGTATTCAAAACTTGAAGGAAAAAGTGATGAATTAATAGACCGAACACTTAATGGTATTTCTGGGTATAAATATTTTCATAATCACAGTAAATATGACTTTGAAAGTTTATTAGCAGAACCAGATAAAATTAGTGCCAACTTACAAAACTACATAGCTGGATTTTCTAAAAGTGTAAGGGAAATATTTGAAAGTTTTAGATTTAACAATCAAATTGCTCGTTTAGATAAAGCGAATCTTCTATACCAAGTTGTAAAAGAGTTTAATGCTATTGACCTTATCAATATTGATGGTTTGGAAATGGGATACATTTTTGAACACCTTATTTACAGATTTGCTGAAGCATCAAATGAAACTGCTGGTGAGCATTTTACACCTCGTGAAATCATTGAACTGATGGTTCACATCTTATTCCAAAATGATAAAAAGTTTCACAAGGCAGGAACTATTCTTAATATCTATGACCCTGCATGTGGAACTGGGGGCATGTTAACAATTGCAGAAGATTACTTTAAAGCTCATAATGAAGACCCACAATCAAGTGTGTTAAATTTATTTGGACAAGATGTTAATGAAGAAATTTATGCAGTGTGTAAATCAGATTTAATGATTAAGGGGCAGAATCCTGAAAATATACGTTTTGGTAATAGCTTCACCAAAGATTTGTTTCCTTATGATTCTTTCGATTATATGTTATGTAATCCTCCGTTTGGCGTAAATTGGGGAAAAAAAGCTGATGTAAAGAAGTTCATAAAAGACGAGCATGAAGATAGAGGTTTTGGTGGTCGTTTTGGGGCAGGTTTGCCACCTGTTAGTGATGGCTCTCTACTTTTTTTACAACACCTCATTAGTAAAATGAAAGACCCAAATACTACTGACGGTAGTAGAATTGCAATAGTATTTAGTGGCTCACCCCTGTTCAATGGTTCTGCTGGTAGTGGACCATCAGACATCAGAAAATGGATTATTGAAAATGATATGTTAGAAGGTGTTATAGCTTTGCCAACGCAGCTATTTTACAATACTGGTATAGGAACATATATTTGGATTGTTACCAATAAAAAAGAACCGCACCGTAAAGGCAAAATACAACTCATAAATGCTGTGGATATTTATGAGAAAATGAAAAAAAGTCTTAATAATAAACGAAACTATATATCACAGTCAAATATTGAGGAAATTGCCAAAATCTACGGTGAATTTGAAAACAATGGAGTTTCAAAAATTTATGATAATCAAGACTTTGGCTATTATAAAATCACCGTTGATAGACCTTTAATTAAAAATGAGAAAGTAGTTAAAGACAAAAAGGGAAAACCGAAGGCGGACACAAAACTGCGTGATTATGAAAATATTCCTTTAAAAGAAGATATTACTAAATATTTTAAAAGAGAGGTTCTGCCTCATGTTCCAGATGCATGGATTGATAAGTCTAAAACCAAAGTGGGTTATGAAATCAATTTCAATAGTGAATTCTATGAATATAAACCATTGCGGTCGTTGAAAGAAATCCGTAAGGATATTCTGGAATTAGAAAACAAAACACATAAATCAATAACCAATATTATAGATTAAAATGCAAAGTGCTAATAAAGAAATTTTACTGTCTTTTTTTCAGAATAATTATCAATATGAAATCCCTTTTTTTCAGCGAAGTTATGTCTGGGATGAAGAAAACTGGGAGCTTCTTTTAGAACATCTTCAAGATGAAGTTGAAGCTCACACCAATAATAAAAACAGTGAACACTTTATTGGGACTATTATTACCAAACCCTTAAAGCATAATAATTTTAACGTACAAGCATTGCAATTAATTGATGGGCAACAAAGACTAACAACAATTGCAATTATGCTTAAAGCTCTTGCTGATACTGCTAAAGGAGAATACGAAAACTTAAAGAAAAACCTATTATCATATATACAATTTACTGACAACAGAGATGAGAAATATCTTCGTATTGAGCATAGTAAAACAGATGCTCCTTATTTTCAAGAAGTAATGAAAATTCTTGCCGATGGTGAAAAAGTACCTTTACATGATAATTCTATAAATCAGGCATACCACTACTTTTTTGATGCTTTTAATGATTTAACTGATGCCGAAAGAGACACATACTCACAAGTATTATTAAGAAAATTGCCTGTGATTGCTATGTTCTTAAATGAAGAAGATGACGAGCAAGAAATATTCGACACCATTAATTCTTTAGGTGTTAGGCTTACTATTTCGGAGTTGTTGAAGAACTTCATTTTTAGAGATAAAGATTTACAGCCGCACTATGAGGATTTATGGTATAGTATTTTTGAAGAAGAAGAAGAAGATATTGAATTCTGGAATGATAAAAAGACTTCTGGTAGAATTCCTCGTACTAACTTGGAGTTACTACTCTATTGTTTTCTAATTGTAGAAACAGGAAACGAAGTGCGATTAGATAAGCTGTTCAATGAGTATAAAAACTATCTTAAAAATAAAACATCAAAAGAAAAGCTCGAATTTCTTAAACGTTTAAAACTCACAGCTACCACTTACAGAAATTTTCCAACCAGTAAAACTATTAATGAAATTGCATTTAAGGAAACAGAAAAAAGAGTTTTCCATGTCATTGAATTTTTGGAAATAACTACGGTTTATCCTCTTCTGCTTTTTATTTATGCTAATGTAGATGATGGTGATGAGCGTTTAGACATATTGGAAGTATTAGAGAGTTATTTGGTACGTAGGTTAGTTTGTAAATTAACAACCAAAAACTACAATAGATTCTTTATTCAATTTGTAAACGATTTAAAGAAAGAAAAGACTTTAGATTCTGAAGTGTTTGAAGAAAAATTAGTCGAATTCACTGAAGACAGCAACCGTTTCCCTAATGATGCTGATTTTAAAGATGCTTTTTATAATAATTATCTCTACAACAAATTTGCCAGAGAAATACTGTTTATAATAGCATTATACAAATTGGATAACGCATATAGCTCTGTAACTAAATTAAGTTTAGAAAGCTATTCAGTTGAACATATGATGCCTAAAAAATGGGAAGCAAACTGGCGAGTATCTGGAATGAATGATGATGACAAAGCTAAAAGAAACCGTAAGTTAAAAACTATGGGGAATCTTACACTTGTAACCCAACAACTTAATAGCAAAATGCGTAATGCTTCATGGGCTAAAAAAAGAAAGCTATTGGATAAATACGGTATGCTAACTATTACTACCGATTACTTAAAGTTAGATGCTTGGGATGAAGCTGCCATAGATGATAGAGCAACAGATTTAGCCGATACTGCTTTAAAAATTTGGGAATAATGATTAAACCTTATCCTAAATATAAAGATACAAACGTATCTTGGTTATCAAATTTGCCAGAGCATTGGGAAACAAGAAAGTTAAGCAGAAGTATTAAACTTATAGGTAGTGGTACTACACCGAAATCTGGTAAAGATGAATATTATAAAAATGGTACTATAAATTGGCTTTTAACGGGAGATTTGAATGATAGTTATATTTATAATACTTCCAAAAAAATTACCCCAAAAGCCATAGAGGATTATTCTACACTAAAAAACTATCCTAAAGGTTCGATAGTAATGGCAATGTATGGTGCAACTATTGGAAAACTTGGTATTTTGAAAATTGATTCAACTACCAATCAAGCTTGTTGTGTATTATCGGATAACGAACTATTTTTAAATAAATTCATTTATTATCACCTTTTAGCAATCAGAAAGGATATTATAAATTTAAGTTTTGGAGGCGGACAGCCTAACATAAGCCAAGATATTATCAAATCTTTAAAATTATCATGCCCTCCAATTGAAGAACAAGATAAAATTGTTGACTTCCTTGACAAAAAAACTCAAGAAATAGACCAATCTATTTCCGATAAAAAACAATTAGTACAACTCTACGAAGAAGAAAAACAAGCGATCATTAACAATGCCGTCACCAAAGGTCTTGATAGTGATACAGAGCTTAAAGAAACAGGTGTTGAATGGTTAGGTTATATTCCCAAACATTGGAAACTAACCAAAATTAAATATTCAAGCTATTTAAAAGCACGTGTAGGTTGGAAAGGTTTAAAGTCTGATGAGTTTTTGGATGATGGCTATGCTTATTTGGTAACAGGTACAGATTTTAAAAATGGAAAAATAGATTGGTCTGATTGCCATTTTATTGACAAAGACAGATATGAAGAAGATAAATTTATTCAATTACAAAATAATGACTTACTTATTACTAAAGATGGTACAATAGGAAAGTTAGCAATTGTTGAAAATTTAGACGGTTATGCCTGTCTTAATAGCGGTGTCTTTGTAATGAGACCATTAAACTCAATGTACCAAGTTAAATTTTTGTATTATATTTTATCCTCAAAAATATTTGAATCATTCATAGATTACACGTCAACAGGTGCTACTATTTTACACCTGTATCAAAATGTATTTAATGAATTTCAATATCCCTTACCTACTGTTAAAGAACAAAATGAAATCATTGGTTTTATTGAAAAATCTTTGACTAAAGTAATTGATAAACAATTAGCAATTGAGAAAGAAATAGAACTATTAAAAGAGTACAAACAAGCATTGATTTATGAAGCCGTTACAGGCAAAATTGATGTTAGAGATAAAATCACTGATTAAATGAATGAAATAGAATTATATAATCAATATTTAGCTTTAGAAAATAGAATTCGAGACCTTAAAATATACGTCCAAATATGGTCGAATGATAAGGAGCGTCAGGATTTTGAAGCAGAATTGGAAACTGCTTTAGTTGAATTGGAAAACCTTTCAGCCCAACTTACAGAAATTGAAGATAAGAGACACAGTACAGAAGTTAAGTCAAGAATGGTTGACCAATTAGCTATTTATATTAGAGAAATGAATGGCAAACCAAGACAATTTCTTTTGGACACAGGAAATGATTTAAATATACCAAATGAGTTATACGCTATGTTGGTTAGAGATTTAAACTATATCCTTTTAGAGGGATACAGAGGTGGACATGTACCTTATTTTAAATTAACTACAAGCGAAGATTTTGGTGTAGAGTTAGGTCAATATTATGATTTCTTAATAAATGAAAGACGTATTCTATTACAACTTGATGAAGTTAACTTTATAGTTTTAAAAGAATACGTTGAAGAATTGATAGAAAGATTAAGAGACCAATTCCTAAACTAATCAATAATGAAAAAACCCATTCATACAGAATTGGCATTTGAAGATGCAATTGAAGAAGTATTATTAAAGCATGGATATATAAAAGGTAGTCCGTTAGATTTTAATAAAGACATTGCCATTGATACCAACAAACTATTTACATTTTTAAAGAAAAGTCAAGCTGAAAAATGGGATAAGTTAGAAAGTATTCATAGAGCTGACACAGAAACAAAACTATTATTACGTTTAAATAAAGAGCTTGAACAAAAAAGTGCATTAACTGTTATAAGAAAAGGATTTACTGATATGGGAGTTCATTTTGAACTTGCATATTTTAAACCAGAAACTTCTTTAAATCCAGACACAGAGAAATTATATAACACAAATATCTTATCTACTACAAGGCAAGTAAAATACAGCCATAAGAATGAAAATTCAATCGATATGGTTTTGTTTTTAAATGGACTACCTGTTGTAACTGTTGAGTTAAAGAATCAATTCACCAAGCAGAATACTGATAATGCAAAAAAGCAATTTATTGAAGATAGAGACCCAAGGGAAACCATCTTTAAATTTAAGCGCGGTGCATTAGTTCATTTTGCAGTAGATACTGATGAAGTATATTTAACCACAGAACTTAAAAAAGAAAAGACATTTTTCCTGCCGTTTAACAAAGGGTTCAATAATGGTGCAGGAAATCCGCCAAATTCCAATGGTTATAAGACAGCCTACCTTTGGGAAGAGATTTGGCAAAAAGATAGTTTAATTGACATTATTGGAAAATTCATTCACTTACAAAAAGAAGAGTTTGTACAAAAAGGTAAAAAGTATTCAAAGGAAAAAATCATTTTCCCTCGTTATCACCAATTAGACGTTGTTAGAAAATTAGCTTTAGTTTCTAAATTAAATGGTTCTGGACAAAATTATTTAGTACAACACTCTGCTGGTTCTGGAAAGTCAAATTCAATTGCTTGGTTGGCTTACCGCTTGTTTAGTTTACACAATTCATCAGATAAAAAGGTATTTGATTCCATTATTGTAATAACCGACCGTAGGGTTTTAGACAAGCAATTACAAGATACAATTTATCAGTTTGAACATAAACAAGGTGTTGTTCAAAGAATAGATAAATCAAGTACTCAACTTGCCGAAACTATTCAAAGTGGCTCAAGTATAATTATCACAACATTACAGAAATTTCCATTTGCTGCTGTTTTAGATGAAGTTAAAAATCTACCAGACAGGAACTATGCTATTATAGTAGATGAAGCTCATAGCTCTCAAGGTGGTGAAGCCAGTAAAAAACTAAAGGAAGTTCTTGCTACGGCTGAACCATCAAAAGAAGATACTACTGAAGATATTATTCGAAAATCTATGGAAGCAAGAGGCAAACAATCAAATTTGAGTTTCTTTGCTTTCACAGCTACTCCAAAACCAAAAACAATAGAAGTATTTGGCACACCTGACAAAACAGGTATTCCAAAACCTTTCCATTTATACTCAATGCGACAAGCTATACAGGAAGGGTTTATTATGGATGTGTTAAAAAAGTATATGACATATAAAACTTTTTTTAAGGTTTCAAAAAATATTGAAGATAACCCAAAGGTTAACAAGAAAAAAGCATCGAGAGCGATAGCAAGATTTTTATCGTTGCATCCATATAATTTAGCTCAAAAGACTGAAGTAATAATCGAGCATTTCAGACAAGTAGTTTCTAAAAAGATAGGTGGTAAAGCAAAAGCTATGGTAGTTACAAGCTCACGCCTACATGCTGTAAGATACTTTTTTGAATTCAATAGATATATTAAAGATAACAACTATACAGATATAAGAGCATTAGTTGCATTTTCAGGTAAAGTAAAAGACCCTGAAAGACTTGATGAAGAGCTTACTGAAGCCAAATTAAATGGTTTTGCAGAAAAAGAACTGCCAGATAAATTTAATTCTGATGAATATCAAATACTATTAGTAGCCGAGAAGTATCAAACAGGATTTGACCAACCATTATTACATACAATGTATGTAGATAAAAAACTATCAGGGGTTAAGGCTGTACAAACTTTATCAAGGTTAAATAGAATGCATCCTGGAAAAGAAGATACGTTTGTTCTTGATTTTGCAAATGAGGAAGAAGAAATAATTGATTCTTTCCAGCCTTTTTATGAGCTTACTACGGTTAGTCAAGTTTCAGACCCTAATAGGCTATACGATTTAAAAAACAAGCTCGATGAAGCTCAAATAATTTGGGATACAGAAGTTGATAATTTCGTGTCTGCTTATTATGAACAGTCAAATTTACATAACAAAAAAACACATGCTCTTTTAAATGCTTACATTGACCCTGCCGTTGACAGATATAAAGCATTAGATACAGAAGAACTACAAGATGACTTCAAGCATACATTAGATAGTTTTATTAAAGCGTATGCTTTTTTAAGCCAAATAATGCCTTTTTCTGATGAGAACCTTGAAAAGCTATTTGCATACGGCAAACTCTTATTAAATAAACTGCCTAAACAAACATTTGAAGAGCGTTTTAAACTATCAGATGAAGTAGCTTTAGATTATTATCGTTTGCAGAAAATAGGTGAAAATAATTTGGCATTAGAGCATCAAGAAGAATACGGACTACAACCTGCTTCAGAAGCTGGATTAAGAAAGGCAAAAGAGGAAGAAGCGACCTTAATGGAAATTATTGAAAAAATTAACGATAGACTTGGTACAGAATTTACAGAAGCAGACAAATTATTTTTTGACCAAATAGGTTTAGACTTGGCATCCAACGAAACTATTATCAAACAGGCAAAGAATAACACATTTGAAAACTTTTTGCAAGGAAGTTTAAGAGATTTGTCTATACAGCAATTCATAGACAGAATGGATTCCAATAATGATACAACTGAAAAAATGCTAACTAATGAAAAGTTAGCAGATGCCGTTATTTTTAAATACTTGGCAAAAGTTGTATATGATAAAATAAATTTAAAATAACCAATCCTTAGGAATCAAAGCATTATAATCATCTGAAAAAGTTCCGTCGATTTCTTTCCCTCTCCATTCCTCAACTAAATTAATGTTTTTGACTCCTTTCCATGTTTCTTTTGAGGCGTGTTCCAAAATTATTATTTGAACTTTATTCTTAGTTCTTTCTATAAACTTTGAACATACTTCAAATATTTTTTTTGTATTAATTAAATCTTCTGACTCTTCTTCAGTAAGCTTCAATTTACCTTCTTTTCTTTCAGGATAATATACTTGACTGGGTTGGTCGAGAATTAAAAATGATGGGACATAATTTATTTTATTTACTTCATTTAACTTGTGAAAATATTCATGTAACCCAAGCATTGTAGCCAAGTGATAACACATGTAATTTGAACCACTTCCTATTTTGTTTAAAAATGTTGAAGTTTTATTTTTCTTATCTTCTACTTTAATTCCCAAATACTTATCTGGGTCAAGTAGAACATTACAGAATTTTCTGTTTTCAATTGGTAATAAATCAACGTATGTTTTGATTGATTTCGTCACTTTTGATAAAGTGAAATCTTTATCAAATTGTTTTTTAAGTTTATTAAGTTTTTTTCTTTTTGTCGATAATTCAATTTGAATTTTTGCAAGCCCTTGATTATACTTATTGTCTACTGTTGGAAGGTTAGTAATAAAATTTGAAACTTTACCAACATACTCATAGACTTTCTGATAAGACTTTTGATGAGAAACTTTTTTATCAACCAATAAGCTAATGTTTTTATCAAACTCTACAATTTTTCTCTCTTGAATTCTAATTGACCTTTTCAATTCAGACTTTTCTTTTTCAAACGACAAGCTATCGGATTCCTTACCTCTTATTAATAGTCTATTATTATCTCTGGCTTCTCTTAATAACTGTAAGTTATGCAATGCCGTATCCGATTTAGAGTCACAAAAAGGGCATATGTTTTCACCTTTTTTGCTTAAAAACCAATCTATTGGTTTTAATCGATTCTCTACTTCATTCGTAACAGTTTCAAAGTATTCAGTTTTTGTTGATTCAAACTTTAAAATTTTATTAAGATCTGTTTTAAGTTCTCCTAATTTTCTAATCATAACAGCCCTTTCAGATTCAAGTTCATTTAATTTTTCTGAATATCTTAAACCAGAACCTTCAATATATAGTTTTTCATTACGCGCATTAAAAATTACTTGCTCAATCTCTTTTTTAATTAAATCAACATTTGAACTATTTATATTAATATCATTTTTTGTTAAACCCAAGCTTATTGCTTCACTGTAATATTCATATAATTCAGATTGCCAGTTTTCATATCTACTTTGTAAATCTTCAATTTTAGATTGTATTTTTCTTTCTTCATTTTCTAAAAAATCAATTTGTTCTTTTAAAATAATTAATTCATAAGATTTATAGCCTAAAGCTAAAGGAAAGAAAGTTTTTAATCTATCTATGTTATAGAATGAATCAGTTTTATAAAAAATGGTGTTCCCATTGGCTATAATATTTTGAGGTTGAAATAGAAAGGAACTGGTGCTTCTAAAACTCACAGTAATTTTTTTGTCTGAATAAACAGATTCTTCAATGTTTTGAAATTTACCTTCAGAGTTTAAAATAGAAACAAGAGATTCTCTATTAATTCGAAACTTATCTGAATCTTTCATCCAATGGTTTGTGTTAAGCTCCGAATATTCTCCTTTTTTTAGAATTTCAACAAAGTAAAAAACGTCTGAACTCCTACCTGAATCTCCAGGGCTTTCTCTTCCAATAAAATAGTCAGTCGCATTTATATTAACTTTAATCGCAAATACCTTAACTAAATTTCTTATCAATCCAATTGGTATATTTGGCTCACTATTTCCCAAACAATAATCAATTATCTCTATAATTGAAGATTTTCCTCTTTTACTATAACCAGTAATTACATTTACTTCACTTTCAGAAAAAGGAATTATTCGTGGTTTTTTATCTTCATCAACTGGATATAGAATAATATTTTTAATAGTTAAGTTCATTTCAAAATCTTATATTAAGTTTTAATTGTAGCATTTTGGTGTCTTTTTTTGCAAAAATATTACCAAGTCTGTATGATGCTTTATAAACATCGTTATAAAATGAATTACTAAACTTCATTGATTTTAGAATACTTGAGTTGTTATAATTTTTATCCAAACCAATCGTATATTCTTCAATATTAAGAGTGAATAATTTTTTACTAAAACCAAGATTCAAAGAGTCCAGAGTTTGCTTCTTCATTTTTTCAGCTCTCTCTTGTAAACCAAGACTTAAACTTTTGTCTTTGGTAATAGCGGTATAGAGTTCGTATGAAGATTTAAAGGAGTTTAAAGAAGATTCTCCATAAACAATAGGTAATACATAAAACAAAAAGTCAATTGAAGGCTCTACGATTTTATCTTTCTTTCCTATTTTAACTCTCGTATATCCTAAAATGAAACTATGTAAAGCAACAGCTCCCAACGCATTATTTTGAAGGATATCAAATAGGTTTAGATCGCTGTCTGAATTCATTTATAAATATTTTTCCAATTAGGATTCCAACCGATTTTCGGTTTATTTGATAAGTTCAAAAACGTGCCATTTTGAATGTACTTGTTTGTATCATCAAATTGAAGGAGTTCTTGAAAATTTAGTTTAACTTCGGTTAGAATTTCATCACATATTTTTATGGACAATTCATTTAATTCATCATCATTGTAGTCATTAACATTTTTAATAATATGTTTTCTCCTAACTTCTTTCCATTTTTGGAAACATCTTTCCTCAAAATCTTCAAAATCATTTTTTGTTAAATACTTGTTATGTACGATGTGATGAGTAATTTCAATGTCGCACAGGATGAAATCAAGAATGGCTTCTTTTATTATTTCTTCCTTAATTTCATCATTCCTATTTATATCTATTAATTGTCTAATATATAAATCGTCTCTTTTATTATCAACATTAATTTTTTGTGTGTCTTCAAGTCTCTTTTTACTTCTAAAAATTGCATTAATTAGCTTATGGTTTTTTAGAATCATTTGAAGCTTTCTTTCAAAATCTTCTTTTGAGAATAATGCTTCACGGTCATTACACCACTGTTCTTTTGACTTTTGAATAATCCAACCGTAAAATCGATGATATATTTCTTCTTTCTCATCGTTATTAGCTAAAAAGCTTAAATGAATTTCATTATAAAAATCATCTTCGATTTTAAAATTTTCTTGATATTCAAAATTTTCAAGAACAATTTTTAAATAGTCCTTTTTTTCTAAAACCTTTTCTATTAAATCAATTGTTTTAATTATTGATTTAGCCTTTTTTCCGTCATTTAATTTATTGTCTCTTTTAGTTTTTTGAGTTTCTAATAATTTTTCAATTAATTGGATGTTTTTTTCAAAATTATTATTACTAAAATCCTTTACTATCGAATTATTTGGAATATTTACATTTGTGATTGCTCTAAATATGTTTCTTTCATTTAGTATTCCTTTTTCAACTTTATAAACCCAAATATTTAGAGTTTTCCATAAATCAAGAGAAGTATTCCCAAAAGTTTTATTTGTTGAAGTAATACTATGTTTTGCTTGAACCGTAAGGGTATAAGTTCCATTTTCATCTTCTTTTCCAACATCGTCAATTTTTTCAATTGTAATTGACTCATTAGGCTTCAACTTTGAAAGCTCAAGAAGAGCTATTTCAAATTGAAATATATATCCAGAACCTGGACCTTTAGCACTATCTTCCTTCATTAGAGATTGTAATTAGATTAATGAAATCTTATAACTTATTAATTAATAACATATAGGGAGAGTATAAATCTAATGATTATAAAAACTTAAAAAAAATATCACATGATTTTTTGATTAAAGTAGCTTGACTATTTTTAAATAAATATAGTTATGCGTACTTATTATCATCCACTTGTTCAAAAAACCAAAATAGAATTAGAAAGATTGGATAAATTAAAACATGTTAGCTGGGATGAATGGAGAAAATTTAATGGTGAATTTTTGCCAATTCATACCGAACCAAAATTAAGACGTAGAGCATTGAAATTCATGGATACTTTGGTTAAAAAACTTGAGGAGAACAATCACAGTATTAAGTTTGAGTACCAAAGATGCAATATTGAAATGTATGGTGTTTTAACCCAGATTAATTTAAGACAAAAGTATTTTAGAAAACGAATTAAAGACTCTTCAGGATATGGCACAGACACTTATGAAAAAAGTAACAAACTTGAATTTCAAGCTGGCTCTGCTTATTTTAAAAATTGGATTGATAGAAAAACAAAAACTTTAGAAGATTATCTTCAATCTATTTATGATTATATCGAAAAAGATAGTAAACATACAGCAGAGTGTTGGGAAAGAAATAGAATAAGAAAGGAGCAAGAAGAAATTCAGCGTAAGATTGAAGAAGAAAAAGCAAGGTTAGAGGCTATTGAAAATGAAAAACTTAATAAGCTCATTACAGATGCCAATAATCACAATATAGCAAATATTATTCGTACTTATCTTAAAGTATATAAAGCAAAATTTACAACTTCTGGATTTTTAAACCTCGAACAAGAGGAATATTTAAAATGGGCTAATAAAAAAGCTGATGAAATTGACCCATTAGTTTAAAACTAAATTTTTTTTAAAATTTTTTTCTCATTTCAATAGTTCAAGCTCAAACTACCCTGGCTAAACACCCCCACTAGCATCAGCGAAAGGGATACCTCCCCCTTTGTGTGTATTCCAAAATTTTTGTTGTCAGCAAGAATTATAACAAGGTGATAGCTGTTATTCTTTTGCTGATGGTACTTGTCTTGGGATACAAATCAATGTTCAACTCAAAATTTTAAAATCATGGTACGAATTGTAAACTATCAACAAAGAGAATCTGATGATGGCAATGTATTCTTTGCTTTAATCATTCAAGGCGGTGTAGAATTAGTGCAAAGTAGAGAAACTAATAACTTCTATGCCACTGCAAGAAAAGCATCCATTTCATCAACTTTTGATGAAGAAACCTGCAAGTCATTATTGGGAACAGAAATTTCTGGTGAAATAGCCAAAATTGAATGTGAACCTTATGATTACACCATTAAGGAAACAGGTGAGATTATTCAATTGTCACACAGGTATCAATATGTTCCAGATGCACCATCAGCAAGGGAAGATATGAGTGAATCTACTATTGATGATTTTGTAAACAGTGAAGCTGTAAAAGAAGAAAATCATCCTTTAATAGCAGGTTAGATTAATCAACGCCCAAGATGTCAAGTTTTGGGCTTTTTAATTTTTTAATGATGAATACAATTAAAGAAATCAAGGTTTCCTATACATCAGGAAATACTAATAAAGTTAAAATCAGGCATAGTAAAGATTCTTATGAATTGCTTAAATCTTGTTGGAATATGAACACCATAGAGCTTCAGGAAGAGTTCAAGGTATTACTATTAAATAGAAACCATCAGGTACTCGGTATTTATCCTTTGTCAAAAGGTGGAATTTCAGGAACTGTTGTAGATGCTAAATTGGTTTTTAGCGTAGCTTTAAAATGTAATGCTTCAAGTATTGTGATGGCACATAATCATCCATCAGGAAATTTAAAACCAAGTGAAACTGATTTAAGATTAACTAAAAAACTAAAGGATGCTGGTAAGCATTTAGACATTCAGGTACTTGACCATATTATACTTTCAAAAGATGATTATTACAGTTTTGCAGATAATGCACAAATGTGATTGAAGTCAAAACACCCTATTTTCAGCTACTTTTTAGAATAGATTGAAGAATCTAGATTATTATAAATAGCTATTTTTTGTTCTTTTTAAAATCAAGGAGTTCAGAAAGAGAGATAGATAATCTGTCAGCAATTTTACTCAAAGTGTAGATCGTTGGATTAGTGTTACCAGCTTCAATGCGACTAAAGTTTGACTTTTCTATGTTACAAGCTGCCGCAATATCTTGTTGCTGAATCTTCTGTTTTTCTCTTAACTCTTTAATACGCTTACCAACAGCTAATTGTAATTTCTTTTTGTCCGTCATTTCTATGATTAGTTGACAAACAAAGTTGTTGTTTATGACAACTATTTGGTTATCATAAATGATAAATGAATATATTTGAACTTTAAATTAGATATTATTAAGTGATGAAAAACAAAATATTCTATTACCTAATTGCAGGTATAATTTCGATGTCAACAGGTATATATTTTGGCTTTAAACATAAAAAAATTGATGATTTTTATGTTTTAAAGAAGATAGCAAAATCAGGAAATGAGGGACAAAGAGAGATGATGGTTGACGCTTATCGAGCGGAAACGAGTTTTTTTAGTTTAAAATCATACAGAACAAGGTTCAAGTTCAATTGGGAATGGTTTATCATTTCATTCATTGCATTAATGCTATTGGCAATAATTATCGACAGAAGAAATCTTTATACTCAATTAGTAAATTTTAAAAAGGAAGATATAAGTTAATTGGGATTTGTTCATATCTACATACAAGAACTGAATTCTCTCGTTAATGGTACTACATACAATATATCTAAAATTGAATGGTGGTTACTAAAACACCAAGATGAGTATAACAGAATAAAGGAAGAAGAATCAAAACGTTTTATGCACTTCATAGATGGTAAGTGGATTAGATTACCTGATTACTATGATATAAGAACTCCAAATGAAAAGTTTTTGAAAATCTATAACACACTAAATGAGATTACAGATTTGCATAAACATGAAAACTACTTCAAACAAGAAATGGCTATTTATAAAGGCATTAAAAATCAATCTGAAAAAGTAAAGGAATGGTTAGCCAAGAATGAGCATTTAGGAGCAAAGAAATACTTCATGTTTTCACTTGATAATGATTATGGAATAAGTATAGATAGAAACGATTTCAGATACACTATTGAATTTACTAATATTTTCAATAATCTCTATTGGGTATTATTGGAAGAACTTAATTTAAAACAACTTAATTAACCTTTAAATCTAACTATTATGAAAAAATCAATTTATGTTATTACTATGTTACTCATTACATTTTTAAGTTGCTCAAGTGATGATGACTCAAATGAAGAGCAGCAAGTAACATATAACGTTGAGATTAGTGGCAAGTATGTTGCCCAATGGTGTATTGACCCTATTACCTCAAAAGTAACAATTGAGTTTCTCGAAAATGGAAATGTCAATTCTACTATAAATGCAGAAGGCTCTAATGATGAAACCGAAACCTTTTTAAAAGATTTATCAGGAAATAATATAGGGGTAAGATTAATACTTACTGACTATAATCCTAACAATTTACAAGAAGGAGAAGGAGATGCTTTTAATGACTTACATTTCAAGGTAACAAACAATCAAACACAAGAAGTTCTTGTCAATGAAGATATTCCAACATGGCTGGTACATTGTGGAGATATTTATTATGAGGTTACAATTTTGTTTAATGCATCTACATCGGAATTAGAACATGAAACACTTGTGAATTAATATTAATCTTTTTTAAAATTAAAACCGTCAAGGAATTGGCGGTTTTTTTATACCCAGTTGTTATGAAAAAGAAAAGACTACCATTTACAATTGGTGAACAGTACGAACTTAATGAATTTAGTGTATGCTCTATAAACGAAGTTATAATTGGGAAGTATAGCTATGATGTTTACGAGTATATTGATAAAGACATAAAGTATATTTTTGGATTTAAAGTAAAATATATTCAGTTACTTTACAATGCTGATATTTTATCAAAAGTTAAAATCCAGTTTTACGGGAATGTACTAATTGAGTTATTGAACCATATTGCACCATCAGAAAATGATGCAATTTTTGATAATCAGGTTAAATCTGAAATTTTCTATTCACCAATTTTGGACGTAACCCAATTTGAATATTTTGATAGTTACGTTTAATACAAACTTGCAAATTTTGCAATAATTGCAGCTTTGCATATTGAGTTAAAATTACCTCATTTTGGGTTCAATATAGGTTCAATTTTTGGTCAAAAAAGTACATTTATAAGAAATCAAAAGAAAATATAAATTTTATAAACACCTGCTAATCAATTATATGAAGCTATACACCAAACAAAGGAAATGATATTTTAGGGACTTCTAAGCAGACGGTCACAGGTTCGAATCCTGTCGCGATCACAAAAAAGCCATATCAAACGATATGGCTTTTTTTTATTCAGGATATTCTATTCTTAAATGATAAATGTTAGCGAGTTTACTTTTTAGAATTTTTTTGATAGATTGAATTTCCTTGAAAGTAATGTTAGCATTTAAAAACTGACCACTTTCCATTTGCTTACTTATAATGTTTTCAACAAACTTGTCAATTTTAGTAGATGTAGGTTCTTTTAAGCTCTTTGAAGCAGCTTCAACACTATCGCACATCATAAGTATAGCTGTTTCTTTACTGAATGGTTTTGGTCCAGGGTATCTAAAATCATCTTTTTCTAAATCTTCATTTAATTCTCTTTCTTTTAAATAAAAATAGTACACCAAGCTTGAACCATGGTGTGTTCTAATAAAATCAATAACTCTATCAGGAAGATTATTTTTTTTAGCAATTTCTATTCCATCAATTACATGGTCAATGATAATTTTAGCACTTTCTTTAGGCGATAATTCGTCATGAGGGTTAATTCCTGTTGATTGGTTTTCTGTAAAGTAAGTAGGATTTTTCATTTTCCCTATATCGTGATATAATGCTCCTACTCTTACCAACATTGCGTTGGCTCCTATCTCATTTGCACATGCTTCGGCTAGATTTGCAACGTTTAAGGAGTGATGAAACGTTCCTGGTGCTTTATTTGAAAGCTCTTTCAGTAATTTTGTATTTGTATCAGATAATTCCAACAGTGACACGTCAGATACTAAACCAAATACTTTTTCATAAATATATATTAACGGTTGCACAAACAAGGTTGCTAGTCCGCATAAAATGAATAAACCAAATGTTTCTGGTTGAATATTGGTTATACTTCCTTCATGAATTACAAAAAACGCAAAATATGCAATAATATATATGAGTGTAATTTGACCAACAGATATGAATAGATTTGCTCTTTTATACAATTCAGAAACTGTAAGTATAGTTACAATTCCTGCAATAATTTGCAAAAACATATATTCATAACTATTAGGGACTATAAAACCTAATAATAAAACTGTTAGTACATGAGCAAATAAACCTAAACGTGCATCAAAAAATGCTTTTAAAACCAGTGGTAAAACACATAACGGAACTACATAAACATATTTAGCATTGTAATTAATTATCAATGTTGTGAGCAATACCATTAAAATAATATTGAAGAAAATAAATGTCACCTTAGTGTTATCTAAAAACACCTTCATTCTATATTTTCTTAAAAACAGTAACAGCATCAATAACGCTAAAGCAACTAGTAAAGCATAGGCAAAAACTACCCAATTATAGTTAGACTCACTCCAAACTTGAGATTCATATTCGGACTCTAAAGATTTTAAAACATCGTATTTTTTACCTTCAACAAGTTCTCCTTTTGATATTAACAGTGTTCCTTTTTCAACACTTCCTCTTGTTGGTGATATTCTATTTAGTTCTTCTTGAAGCGCATTATCAGTTATAGAACTATTTAAAGTTAAATTTGGCTTTACGATATCAAAAAACAGAGATACAAAATTTGTTGTATAACTTGCATTATTAGAGTTTTGTAAAGCCTTTTCTAATATAGACCTAAATGCATCAGTTTTTGTGAGTTCAGAATAAAAAGTGGTAGCAACTTGTTTTTGATTATTAAGTAAAACTACTTTTTTATTAGAGTCATAATTATATTCTTCATCTAAAACACCAAATGAGTAAATTTGATTTAAAACAGACTCTCCAATTGAGTATAATGAAGTATTTGCCCTAGAAATACTGTCGGAAAAAACCTTGTCAAACTCTTCATTATAAGCTTTATAAACATCTTTTTTAGTAGTTTCATTTATATTAAAATAAACAGTACTATTACTTTCAATTGTAGCTTTTTCTTCATTTAACTCTTCTGCAGTCTTTTTAATTGCAAAATTGAAAGGCGCATATAAATTTTCTGACTGCCAAGGTTTTCCCTTATCAAAATTGTATTTAAATTTTCCACTTTTAGGAAACAAATACACTATTAAAAATGTAGTACTTAAAAATAAAAGCACCTTATAGATAAGTGCGTGATTTCTATACCATTTGTTTATCAATTCCTTCATAAAGCCTTTTTACTATGCTACCAAATGTAATAAAATTTGAAAGTAATATTAGTTTTATAATAGTGTTTTCATTCTTAACTCTACAAAAAAATGATTAATTTTACACCTATAAAAAACAAACGTATATTATAATGAGTAAAGAGGTAGTAATTGTATCTGCAGCAAGAACTCCAATAGGTAGTTTCTTAGGTAGTTTATCTACAATACCAGCTCCAAAACTAGGAGCTGTAGCAATAAAAGGCGCACTAGATAAAATAAATTTAAAACCTGAATTAGTTGATGAAGTTTTAATGGGAAATGTTGTTCAGGCAGGAACTGGTCAAGCACCAGCAAGACAAGCCGCAATTTTTGCTGGAATTCCTGATTCTGTTCCATGTACTACTGTAAACAAAGTTTGTGCTTCAGGTATGAAAGCTGTTATGCAAGCTGCTCAATCTATAGCTCTAGGTGATGCTGATATTGTTGTTGCTGGTGGAATGGAGAACATGAGCTTAATACCTCACTATTTACATGCAAGAACTGGTACTAAATTTGGACCTACCTCATTAGTAGATGGTATGCAAAAAGATGGTTTAGTAGATGCATACGACCAAAATGCAATGGGAGTTTGTGCTGATGCATGTGCTACTGAATACGGTTTCTCACGTGAAGACCAAGATGCTTATGCAATTCAATCTTACACACGTTCTGCTGCTGCTTGGGAAGCAGGAAAATTTGATAATGAAGTTGTTCCTGTTGAAGTGCCTCAACGTCGTGGAGATGCAATAGTTATTAGTAAAGATGAAGAATTTACTAATGTAAAAATGGAAAAAATACCTGCATTACGTCCTGCTTTTTCAAAAGATGGAACTGTAACAGCTGCTAACGCATCAACCATTAATGATGGTGCTGGAGCAATGGTATTAATGAGTAAAGAAAAAGCTGATGCTTTAGGTTTAAAACCTTTAGCGACTATTAAGGGTTACGCTGATGCTGCACAAGAACCAAAATGGTTTACTACAGCTCCTGCAAAAGCTTTACCAAAAGCTTTAGATAAAGCTGGTATTGCTATTGACGATGTTGACTTTTTTGAATTTAATGAAGCATTTTCGGTTGTTGGTTTAGCTAACATTAAACTTCTTGGGTTGAATGATAGTAATGTAAATGTAAATGGAGGTGCTGTATCTTTAGGTCATCCATTAGGATGCTCTGGTGTTAGAATTATAATTACACTTTTAAACGTATTAGAACAAAACAATGCAAAAATTGGTGCTGCAGCTATATGTAATGGTGGTGGTGGTGCATCGGCAATTGTTATTGAACGCAACTAAATACATTTAATGCAATACGGAATTTGTAATTTAAGCATTATCCCTCTTAGACTTGAGCCATCAGATAGAAGTGAGTTGGTCTCTCAAGTGTTGTATGGAGAATTCTTTAAAGTTTTAGAACAACGTAAGTTTTGGAGTAGAATTCGTCTAGCTCATGATAAATATGAAGGATGGATTGACAATAAACAATATGTTGAGATTGATAATGAATCTTACTCAACATTAGAAAGTCAAACCCCTATCCTTTCTTCTGATTTAGTTGAATTCGTAGAAGATGATGCTAAAAACCTTTTTACTATTCCTATAGGTTCTTGCTTAAACGGACTATCCATTCTTAATCATTCACATGACGGAAATGTTATTGACAAAGTAATTTCTAAGGAAAATTTAATTTCAACAGCATTTACATATTTAAACTCTCCTTATTTATGGGGAGGAAAAACACCCTTTGGTATTGATTGTTCTGGATTTACTCAAATGGTTTATAAGTTAAATGGTTATAAACTATTAAGAGATGCTTCTCAACAGGCAACACAGGGTCAAGCTTTAAGCTTCATTGAAGAAAGTGAACCAGGAGATTTAGCTTTTTTTGATAATGATGAAGGCAACATTGTACACGTAGGTATTATTATGGAAAACAACTACATTATCCATGCTCATGGAAAAGTAAGAATTGATAGGTTAGACCATAGTGGTATTTATAATACTGATAGACGCATTCACACACATAAACTAAGAGTTATTAAAAAGATTATATAAAAAAAGCCGCTAATTAATTAGCGGCTTTTTTATGTTTATTACTGATGTTTAGTTTCCACTTTCAAGTTTCTCAACTAAAGCTTTCATTTCTTTAAACTTCACAGTATTATCAATTGCGCTGTAAATTTGCATTAATGTTTTAGCAGCATCAATATTTTTTGGTTTAAGCTTTAAAGTAGCCTCTAAATAAGGAACAGCTTCTTTGTAAATGCTTAAACGTGCTTCTTTAAGCTCATCATATCTTTTATTATCAGCAGCAGAACTACCTAAAGAGTTCATCTCTTCAATAATTGATTGCTCCTCACCTAATATTGCTACAGCCATGTTATTATTAGCGTCAACATAACCAGGGTTTAATGCAAGAGCTTTAGAGTAATATTTTTTAGCAGCATCTATATCTCCAGCATCAGCAGCGATAACACCTAAATTATACTGTAACTCAGCATTATCAGGATCTTTTAAAGTTGCTTCTTCTATCAGTTTTTTAAATTCTTCCTTGTTTCCCATTTTTAACTGAACGTTTGCTGCAGTTAACAAAAGACTTAAATCATCTGGGTTTTCTTTTCTTGCATCTTTTATTGCAGTAGCAGCTTTTTCATTATCACCATTGTTTACATAAATTAATGCTATGTTTTTAATGATCTCAGCAGATTTTGATTCAGTTTTTTTAACTCCAGGCTTAACATGAGAACCTGCTCTTACAGAAATATCTCTTAACGTAGCTGTGTCAAAAGTTTCTTCTTCATTGGTCTCTTTGTTAACTGCAACATATCTTGTTTCAACACCAGAATACCCTAAATCTCTTAGCTCTTCATAATACTTTAAAGATGTTTCATAATCGTTTGCAGTTACAGCTGTAGATGCAGCGTAATACAAATAAAGCGTGTCTTTTGGAGACATTTTGTATGCTTTTTCAAAACCTTTAGATGAGCTGATATAATCTTTCTTTTCTAAGGCACTGTTAGCTGCACTTAAAAATTTCGATAACATAGATTGCTTGATTTCATCTACATCGCCTGAGTATTTAGATTTTCCAGATTGTTCTTCAATGGTTTTAACCATATCAAAACTCTCAATTGCAGCATCCATATCAGCATCTGAACTATTACCATTAGCATACAATGCTTGACCTTTTATAAAGTAAAATTTAGCCTTGGTCTTATCATCTGCATTTGCTATTAAAGCTTCTGCAGAGTTAATAGCCGATTTAGCATCAGCATAATTACCAGATTTAATTGCCTTTTCAGCTGCTTTTATTTCATCCTTTTGTGCATATGTAAAAGAACCTAGTAAAAGTGCTAAAGCAACTACTATTTGTTTTTTCATTTTTAGTTAATGTTTAGTGTTATTAATTGTTTTCGTCTTGTGAATTATCAAGAGTTGTGCCATCTTCAGTTTGAGCTTCTGAATTCTCAACTTCAGAGTCAATTTCTTCTTCGTTTTCATCTTTCATTACTTTGGCAACAGCAGCAATAGAATCGTTTCCTTTTAAGTTAATTAACCTAACACCTTGAGTTGCTCTACCCATAGTTCTTAAGTTAGAAACACTTAACCTAATTGCTATTCCTGACTTGTTGATAATCATTAAGTCATCATCGTCAGTAACTGTTTTAATTGCTACTAAATGACCTGTCTTTTCAGTAATAGAAATTGTTTTAACTCCTTTACCTCCTCTATTGGTGATTCGGTAAACTGCTTCTCCGTCTTCAGGATCATCAATGTATGTACGTTTTCCGTAACCGTTTTCAGAAACAACAAGAACTGTCTCTTCCATAGGGTTTTCAATAGCAACCATACCTATTACTTCATCTTTATCGTTAGCCAAAGTAATACCTCTAACTCCAGATGCATTTCTACCCATTGGTCTTGTTTTAGCTTCTTCAAAACGAATTGCTTTACCAGACTTTAAGGCTAGCATAACTTGACTGTTTCCTGTAGTTAATTTTGCTTCTAGCAATTCATCATCCTCTTTAATAGTAATGGCATTGATACCATTAGTACGAGGTCTAGAATATTGTTCTAAAGCTGTCTTTTTAACCTGACCATTTTTAGTCGCCATTATTACATAGTGACTATTAATGTAATCTTCATCTTTTAAATCTTGAGTACAAATGAAAGCCATTACTTTATCATCTTGCTCAATATTTATTAGGTTTTGAATTGCTCTACCTTTAGATGTTTTACTACCTTCTGGAATTTCGTAAACGCGCATCCAGAAACATTTTCCTTTTTGGGTAAAGAACAACATGTATTGGTGATTAGTACCAACAAAAAGGTGTTCTAAGAAATCTTCATTACGAGTGGTTGAAGCTTTTTGACCAACTCCTCCTCTATTTTGAGTTTTGTATTCAGTAAGCGATGTGCGCTTAATGTAACCAGCATGAGAAATAGTTATTACTACTTGCTCATCAGGAATCATATCTTCGATACTTAGATCTCCTCCTGCATATTCAATTATTGAACGACGTTCATCACCATACTTTTCTTTAACAACAAGAAGCTCTTCTTTAATGATATCCATACGACGCTCTTTTTTGTCAAGAATATCTTTTAAATCTTCAATGGTTTTCATCAATTCATCATACTCAGAGCGTAACTTGTCTTGCTCCAGTCCTGTTAATTGACGTAAACGCATTTCTACGATTGCTTTAGCTTGTATTTCAGAAAGCTTAAAGCGTTCAATTAACTTTTCACGAGCTTCATCAGCATTTGAAGATGCACGAATTAATGCAATAACTTCATCAATATTATCAGAAGCGATAATTAATCCTTCTAAGATATGAGCACGTTCTTCTGCTTTACGCAATTCATAAGTAGTACGACGTACAACTACATCGTGTCTGTGCTCTACAAAATGATGGATTAACTCTTTTAAGTTTAATAATTGCGGTCTACCATTTACTAGTGCAATGTTGTTTACACTGAAAGAAGATTGTAACGCAGTGTATTTATAAAGCTTATTTAAAACAATGTTAGGAATAGCATCACGCTTAAGTACATAAACGATACGCATACCATTTCTGTCGGACTCATCACGAATGGTTGAAATACCATCAAGCTTTTTATCATTTACAAGATCAGCAGTTTTTTTAATCATATCTGCTTTATTCACTTGATAAGGAATTTCAGATACAATGATACATTCTCTACCTTGAACTTCTTCAATATTGGCTTTACCACGCATTACGATACGCCCACGACCAGTTTTAAAAGCTTCACGAACACCATCATAACCATAAATAGTTCCTCCTGTAGGGAAATCTGGTGCTTTAATATGAGTAATTAGTTCATCAATTTCTATATCATTATTATCTATATAAGCTACAGTACCATCTACAACTTCACTTAAGTTATGTGGAGGCATGTTTGTAGCCATACCAACTGCAATACCAGATGCTCCATTAACTAAAAGTCCTGGTATTCTTGTTGGAAGAACCGTTGGTTCTTGTAGAGTATCATCAAAATTTAATTTATGATCTACGGTTTCTTTGTCAATATCTGCCAACATGTCCTCAGATATTTTACGCATACGTGCTTCAGTATAACGCATTGCTGCAGGACTATCTCCATCTATAGAACCAAAGTTTCCTTGACCATCAACAAGCATATAACGCAAACTCCATTCTTGAGCCATACGTACCATAGTGTCATAAACAGAGGTATCACCATGAGGATGGTACTTACCTAAAACTTCACCAACTATTCTTGCCGATTTTTTATGTGCGGTATTAGATCTAACACCTAGTTCATGCATTCCATATAAAACACGTCTGTGTACAGGCTTTAAACCATCTCTTACATCAGGTAATGCACGTGACACAATGACTGACATTGAATAATCAATGTAAGCCGACTTCATTTCATCTTCAATATTAATTGGAATGAGTTTTTCTCCTTCTGCCATATATAAAAATTATTAGAATTTTGTAGGTTTTCAAATCGTGCTAATATAAGTATTTTGATAGTGTTTGAGCCACCTTTAAGCACCTTTTTTGACATTTTTTATTAACAATATTACCTACTATTTTAGTTAATAAGTATGCTGTTAAATGTTTTGAACTTTTGAAGTTTTTTCACTCTATTAGCTACTATAAAAACATTTAAGGTATAGTTTTTGACATTATCTATTTGTTTTTATTATTTTTAATGCAGAAAGGATTTTAAACATGGATGATAATTTTTCCCCAAGAGTCAAAGATGTAATTGCTTACAGTAAAGAAGAAGCATTACGCCTTGGCCATGATTTTATAGGTACCGAACATTTAATGTTGGGGCTACTTCGTGATGGTAATGGAAAAGCGATAGATATACTTGGAGCTTTAGAAATTGATTTAAATCATCTAAGGCGCAAGGTAGAAATATTAAGCCCTGCAAATTCAAATATATCATCTGCTTCTAACGAAAAGAAAAACCTACACTTAACTAGGCAAGCTGAACGTGCCTTAAAGACTACTTTTTTAGAAGCTAAATTATTTCAAAGTACATCAATTAATACTGCACATTTATTATTGTGCATTTTAAGAAATGAGAATGACCCTACTACTAAGCTTTTAAACAAGCTTAAAGTAGATTATGATAACGTAAAAGAACAATTTAAATTTATGATTACAAACGAGGATGATTTTATAGAATCGCCAAAAGCTGAGTCTTTTTCAGACGATGATATTAACGACGAGGATGATTCTAAACAAAACCCTTTTGGACAATCTTCATCAAAAACAACAAAAAAATCTAAAACACCTGTTTTAGATAATTTTGGAAGAGACCTTACTGAACTTGCTGAAGATGGTAAACTCGACCCAGTTGTTGGAAGAGAAAAAGAAATACAACGTGTATCTCAAATATTAAGCAGACGTAAAAAGAACAACCCGCTTTTAATAGGAGAACCAGGAGTTGGTAAATCTGCAATTGCTGAAGGGTTAGCTTTACGTATTGTAAAACGTAAAGTGTCTCGCATACTTTTTAACAAACGTGTTGTAACGCTTGACTTAGCTAGCTTAGTTGCTGGCACAAAATACCGTGGGCAATTTGAAGAGCGTATGAAAGCTGTGATGAATGAGTTAGAAAAAAACGACGACATCATACTTTTTATTGACGAGATTCATACCATAGTTGGAGCTGGAGGAGCTACTGGTAGCTTAGATGCTTCAAATATGTTTAAACCCGCTTTAGCAAGAGGTGAAATTCAATGTATTGGTGCTACAACACTAGATGAGTATAGACAATACATCGAGAAAGATGGTGCTTTAGAGCGTCGTTTTCAAAAAGTAATTGTTGAGCCTACTAGCGTTGAAGAAACTATTGAAATTTTAAACAATATTAAAGAAAAATACGAAGACCATCATAATGTTGATTATACACCAGAAGCCATTGAAGCTTGTGTGAAATTAACGAATAGGTATATGACTGAACGCTTCCTTCCAGATAAAGCTATAGATGCTTTAGATGAAGCTGGCTCTAGAGTTCATATAACAAATATTGATGTACCTAAGCAAATTCTTGAATTAGAAAAGAAGCTTGAAGAAGTTAAGGCTACAAAAAATTCTGTGGTTAAAAAGCAGAAATATGAAGAAGCTGCAAAACTTAGAGATGACGAGAAGCGTTTAGAAAAAGACCTTGCCATTGCACAAGAAAAATGGGAAGAAGAAACCAAACAGCATAGAGAAATTGTAACTGAAGATAACGTTGCAGATGTAATATCTATGATGACTGGAATTCCTGTTAATAGAATTGCTCAAACTGAAAGTAACAAATTAGCTAAACTGCCTGAACTTATTAAAGGTAAGGTTATTGGTCAGGATGAAGCTGTTTCAAAAGTTGTTAAAGCTATTCAGCGTAATCGTGCTGGACTTAAAGATCCTAACAAGCCTATTGGGTCGTTTATATTTTTAGGTCAAACAGGTGTGGGAAAAACGCAGTTAGCTAAAGTATTGGCTAGAGAGTTATTTGATAGCGAAGAAGCACTTGTAAGAATTGACATGAGTGAGTACATGGAAAAATTCGCAATTTCTAGATTAATTGGAGCACCTCCTGGTTATGTTGGATACGAAGAAGGTGGACAACTAACTGAAAAAGTAAGACGCAAACCTTATGCTGTAGTGCTTCTTGATGAAATTGAAAAAGCGCATCCAGATGTATTTAATATGTTGCTACAAGTATTGGATGATGGTTACTTAACCGATAGTCTTGGAAGAAAAATCGATTTTAGAAATACCATTATTATAATGACTTCTAACATTGGTGCTCGTAAACTTAAAGACTTTGGTCAAGGTGTAGGTTTTGGTACATCAGCTAAGGAATCTCAAGCTAAAGATAACTCTAGAAGTATTATAGAAAATGCACTTAAAAAAGCTTTTGCTCCTGAATTCTTAAATAGGATTGATGATGTAATGGTATTTAATGTTCTTGAAAAAGAAGATATAGATAAGATTATTGATATTGAACTAGTAAAACTAATAGCTAGAATTAAAGATCTTGGTTATGATCTTAAATTAAGTAATAAAGCTAAAGACTATATTGCTGAAAAAGGTTTTGATAAAGATTATGGTGCAAGACCATTAAAGCGTGCCATTCAAAAATACATTGAAGATGCATTAGCTGAAGAAATTATCAATTCTCAATTACATGAAGGCGACACAATTTTAATGGATTTAGACTCTAAAACAAATGAACTAACCATAACTATTGAAAAGTCCGAACAACACTCTGAGGAATCTTAATTCTTTAATATATAAAACTAAAAGCTCATTATAATAAATGAGCTTTTTTTATGTCTTATAGTGAAACTATCTTAAAGCAATAAACCTTAAATAGGTTTATGTACAGACATCTATTAGTACATACTTTAATAATCATTAATACACTATTGCTTTGAAAGGGCATTTAAATAAAGTGTAACTACCAATACAGCTACCATACAGTTTAATATATTGAATATACACAAATAAAAAAGGCAGCTATTTCTAGCTGCCTTTTTCTATCAACATTTATTTGGCTATTGCCAAATAATTAGTGTCTCTTAACTGATGAAGATACAATCTTCTTAGTTACTGAACCTTGACTAGTTGTTAACTTAACATAGAACATTTGGTTAGACGTTCTAGATAAATCAAATCTAGTATTTCCTTTTGAACCAGCAACGTATCTGTTATTAGTATCACTTAAGATTAGTAATCCTTTAGTGTCAAATAACTCAATAGTTACATTAGTTTCAAAGTCAAATGTGTATGAAATATTAACTTCTTTGTCAAATGGTACTGGATAAGCTGTAAAGTCTAGAGCTTCGCTTACTCTTTCTTCTGATACTTCACCTGCATAGATTTGTGCACCATTAGATGTAGTAGAGTAAGTTGTCTCATTACTTTGTCTGTTTTCAGCTTCTGTACCTTCAACCCAAGTATAGGTTACTGAACATTCTCCTTCATTTCCACATGAATCCGTTTGAGTGAAAGTTCTAGTTAATGTATACTCTGTATAGTCAAGATAGTAGTAACCGCAATCAACATAAATTCCGTCACATACACTACCATCAATATCCCAGTCTGATGGATTACATGAAGGAGCAGTATCTTCAGTAACATTATACCAAACTAGACCTAAAAGATAACCATTATCATATTCATATACTTCCCATCTATTAGTTGAATGATTGTAGTATAAATCATAAGTATATTGTGGATAATCTTCTCTATAACCATCAGCATATATTGCATAACCATCTTCAGCATATCCAGTTCTTTCGAAATGAACAAGCGCAAACAGTGAACCATTTTGTATACATGAGATATCAAAATTAGTAGACTCTCCATAGTACTCTTCAGATGATAATTCATCAGTATATGTAGTAGTTACTCCATCTTCATCCATGTTATCAGTATAGTTAGCTGTTGTAGCTACACCATAAGGAACACCATTATTATCTAAATCTGGATTCTCACCAAAGTTAGCGTCGTCTGGACACTCAATAACAGGAGCTTCTTCATCACAACCTACTTCAATAGTCCATGTGTAAGTTACACTACACTCATCTTCGTTACCACAATCATCTGCAGCAGTAAATGTACGAGTAAATGTGTAAGTTACAGAACTTGAATATACTGGGCACTCTAAAGTAAATGCTTTGTTATGTCCAGTGTTAGATGTAAATGTCCAAGCTGCCGCATCACATCCGTCAAATGCATCAGCATCTGCAGTTCCAGCTGGTTGAATATCATTTTGTCCAAAGTCTTGAAGAATGTCATACTCACCACTATTTGGATTGTACACTACTAAAATAGTTCCATAGTTAGGTAACACATCTCCACTTGGGCTTGTAATAATACCTGTATAATGTGGATATCCATTAGAAGTTCCTGTAGGAGCATTACCTAAATTTAATAAGTAACCTTCTTCAAAAGTGAAGATATATTCACCTTCTACTGAAGAACTATTAACTGTTTCAGTTATTTCACTATCAGTATAATCATGAGTTGCGCCATCAGCTATACAGTTATCTGTATAAAATGCTTTATCAGCAAATCCTGTTGGAGTTTCAGTTACTACACCAAAATCAACATCTTCAGGACACTCTAATACTGGAGCAGTAACATCATTCACTGTAATAACATGAGTAGTTACAGAAACATTTCCACATCCATCATCATATGTCCATGTACGAGTGATTGTTTCAGGACAAGTTTGCCCATCACTAGTTTCACTAAACACACCTTCTATTTCACCTTGACAAGCATCGATAGCTTTTAAGTCAATAGCTTCTGGCACATCATCTGTACACTCATAAGTAAATTCTTCATCTGCAGGTGCTTCAGGAGCTTCATCATCAATTACTTTGTAAGTACAAGTAAATGGCTCAGAAATTTTACCACAAGCATCCTCAGCTTCAAATGAAATTGATAACATATTGATACAATTGTCATCTGTAGAAGTTTTACCGATAACACGTATAATGATATCTCCAAGATCAGTACAGTTATCACTTACACAGCTTCCAATAGGTAGTATTTCAACACCACCAACAGTCCATGATGTGAATGCATCTATTTCATCTCCAACGTTAAGAGATATTCCAGCTTCAGCAGGACAATCAGCTCCATTAGATGTAAATATTTCGAAACTTTCTAATTGACATTCTAAGTCAAATACTGGAGGTGACTGATCACCACCTTGATAGTTAACTTTGATGATATCAGACTCATTTCCGCACTCATCCATAGCTATGTACTCAAATACTCTAATCCACTCACAGTCTGTACCGTAAACTTTTTCTATTTTGTTTACAGTGATTACCTCTGAACAGTTATCAGAATATAACGCAGCGATATCTTCCTCAGAAGGCTCTCCTAAATCAGAATCTATACATAAGTCTAATGAATTTTGACCCATTGGAACATCTCCTTCAAGTACTGGTGGTGTAGTATCACCTCCTTGGTAGTAAATTACAATGTTCTCAGCTTTGTTTCCACAAGCATCTTCTACTGTGTAAGTATAAGTTGCTGTCCAGTAGCAATTATCTCCAGTAATAACTGGCTCTAATTCAGTTACGATAACTTCACTACAGTTTTCAGTATATAACTCAGCTAAGTTGCTTGATTTTGGTGCTTCTGGAATTTCATCAAAACATAATTCCATTCCTGTTTCACCAGTTGGTAACGTTCCTGTTAACTCAGGAGCAGTTTTGTCTCCTCCGTTATAGTAAACTTTAACTGGAGCTGCAAAATTACCACAATCATCTTGAACTTCGTATCTGAACATAACTGCCCAATCACAATCATCACCAAGACTTACAACTGTTTTAGTAACATTTACATTACCACAATTGTCTTCAAATAATGCAGCAATCTCTTCTTCAGTTGGTTCAGTTGGATGATCAGCATAACATGCATCAATATTAGAAATACCTTCAGGTAATTCACCTACTAATACTGGAGCTGTTTCATCGATAACTGTTACAGTACGATTAGCTGTAATCGTTCTTCCACATTCATCAGTGAATGACCAATTAACTTCAAACATTCCACAGCTTCCATCAAAAGGCTCTGCAACACCTTGAACTTCACCACTAATTTCACAAGAAACAGTACCTCCATTTGAGTATGCTAAATAAGCTGGCTCATATGTTGCTAAATCTTCACAAGCAATAGTTATGTCATCTACTTGATCAAACTCAGCTACTGGAGCTGGTAATACAGTTACTGTTTTGCTAGTTGTGATTTCACGCTCACAATCATCTTTATAGAACCATGTTACTGTTAATGTTCCTCCACATTCATTGTATTCACCAGAGATTTCTCCTAAAACTTCACCTTCAATTAAACAAGCTTCTGTTCCAGCATCATTAGTGTAAGATAAATATGTAGCTTCGTATACATTAGCTTCTTCACATGTAATCTCTTCATCCTCTACTGGTGCAAACTCTGCAGCTGGTGCTGGTAATACAGTTACTGTTTTGGTAGCTGTAATCTCTCTTTGACAATCATCCATAAATGTCCAAGTTACCAATAACTCTCCTCCACACTCTGTGTAAGTTCCTGTTAATTCACCTTCAACTTCTCCCGCTATTAAACAAGCGTCAGTCTCAGCATTGTTACTATATGATAAGTAACCTGCAACATAAGATGCAGCTTCATCACATGTAATCTCTTCATCTTCTACTGGTGCAAACTCTGCAGCTGGTGCTGGTAATACAGTTACTGTTTTGGTAGCTGTAATTTCACGCTCACAATCATCTTTGTAGAACCATGTTACTGTTAATGTTCCTCCACACTCAGAGTAAGTTCCTGTAATTTCTCCTTCAACTTCTCCTGCTATTAAACAAGCGTCAGTCTCAGCATCATTACTATATGATAAGTAACCTGCAACATAAGATGCAGCTTCATCACATGTAATTTCTTCATCCTCTACTGGTGCAAATTCTGCTGCTGGTGCTGGTAATACAGTTACTATTTTTGTAGCTGTAATCTCTCTTTGACAATCATCCATAAATGTCCAAGTTACCATTAACTCTCCACCACACTCTGTGTAAGTTCCACTTAATTCTCCTTCAACCTCTCCTGCTATTAAACAAGCATCAGTCTCAGCATCATTACTATATGATAAGTATCCTGCAACATAAGATGCTGCTTCATCACATGTAATCTCTTCATCTTCTACTGGTGCAAATTCTGCAGCTGGTGCTGGTAATACAGTTACTGTTTTTGTAGCTGTTATTTCACGCTCACAATCATCTTTGTAGAACCAAGTTACTGTTAATGTTCCTCCACACTCAGAGTAAGTTCCTGTAATTTCTCCTTCAACTTCTCCTGCTATTAAACAAGCGTCAGTCTCAGCATCATTACTATATGATAAGTAACCTGCAACATAAGATGCAGCTTCATCACATGTAATTTCTTCATCCTCTACTGGTGCAAATTCTGCTGCTGGTGCTGGTAATACAGTTACTATTTTTGTAGCTGTAATCTCTCTTTGACAATCATCCATAAATGTCCAAGTTACCATTAACTCTCCACCACACTCTGTGTAAGTTCCACTTAATTCTCCTTCAACCTCTCCTGCTATTAAACAAGCATCAGTCTCAGCATCATTACTATATGATAAGTATCCTGCAACATAAGATGCTGCTTCATCACATGTAATCTCTTCATCCTCTACTGGTGCAAATTCTGCTGCTGGTGCTGGTAATACAGTTACTGTTTTGGTAGCTGTAATTTCACGCTCACAATCATCTTTATAGAACCAAGTTACTGTTAACGTTCCTCCACACTCAGAGTAAGTTCCTGTAATTTCTCCTTCAACTTCTCCTGAAATTAAACAAGCTTCAGTTCCAGCATTGTTACTATATGATAAGTAGCCTGCAACATAAGATGCAGCTTCATCACATGTAATTTCTTCATTCTCTACTGGTGCAAATTCTGCTGCTGGTGCTGGTAATACAGTTACTGTTTTACTAGCTGTAATCTCACGCTCACAGTTATCTTTGTAGAACCATGTTACAGTTAATGTTCCACCACACTCATTGTATTCACCAGAGATTTCACCTAAAACTTCACCTTCAATTAAACAAGTGTCAGACCCAGCATCATTAGTGTACGCTAAATACTCTGGCTTGTAATAAGCAGCTTCATCACATGTAATTTCTTCATCTGTTACGTCATCAAACATAGCAGCTGGTGCTGGTAATACAGTTACTGTTTTTGTAGCTGTAATTTCTCTTTGACAATCGTCAACATATGTCCAAGT
>NZ_JAOQHY010000016.1:0-47753 GCF_025548475.1 Gaetbulibacter sp. NE
CCTTTGTAAATATAGCAGCAGTAAATTTCTAAAAAAAACTTGTTTTTTACCTTGGAATACGTATAACCGTCAGTTACTTGGATTAAAGATACTATTTTTCAATTAAGTTGTTACAAGACATTACTGTAAGTAGTCTTTTTATTTTATCTATATTAGCTTTCAAATAATTAACCACAAATCAATAAAGATGAAAAAAATTTTAATACTGCTTTTGTTAGGTGTAAGCATGCTAAGTGCTGCGCAAGAAAAAGTGTTACTTCGTTTAAATTATGTTGAAGGACAAAAATATGCTATGAGTATGAGCATGTCGCAAGTAATTGGTGATGATATTATAACCAATGATATGCAAATAGATATGCAGTATGATATAACTAAAGTCACTGGTGATACCTATGAAAGTAATGCGAAAATTACTAGAATGGCAATGGATATGAGACAAGATCAATTGGCAGTATCTTATGATACAAATAAAAAACATGATGAATTAGATGAAACAGGACAAATGATGAAGACTCGATTGGAGCCTATGTTATCGGCAACAATTATAACTAAAGGTGATAATTTAGGTAATATTTTAGAAACTAGAGTTGAGCCTAGTGATATTGAAGGTGCTGCCGACTTTGCAGATCAATCAGGTAGTGTAATTTACCCTAAAGAGGAAGTTGCTGTTGGTGATACATGGACAAAAACTAAGGTTGATAACGCAATGACGTTTAACTTTATATACAAAGTGAAAGCTATCAATCGTAATAATGTTTTAGTTGATATTTCTGGTAGTATTTCGGGTACTGCTTCTGGTGATATTACAGGAACTATGGATATAGATAGAGATTCTGGTATGCCTACATTATCAAAAATCAATATGACGATGAGTATTGAAGGTCAAAAATCTACAACCGATATGACTGCTAAATTTACTAAAATTTAAAGGCATTAAATTTTTACCTAGTACTAATAGAAAAACCTTGGTTATAGTTTAATCAGGGTTTTGTTTTTTTACTTCATTTGTTAACTCAATAATTCCTTCTTTTGTGATTTTTCCTGTTTTGTAAATAACTTCTTTTTTATCAGTTCCTACTATTTCGTTTCCATTTTCATCACAATTAAAATAACGAGAATTAAATGCAACGTAAATATTTAAATCATTATCTATTTCCATTAATTCTTCACATTCAAAACATGGGTCAGGTCCACAACGTCCAATCATCAATTCTTTTGAATTAACTATTTCACCAGTAATCTTGAAAGTTGTTAATATTGGCATAAAACACTCAGCTTCTTCTAGTGTAATTACAGCAATATACTCTTCATTAATTTTAATTTTTCCATAGATGTAATTGAATTCTTCCCTGTCAAGAATGTTGTTTGTGTCGTTTAATTGGATAAACTCACTAAAATCATCATCACAAGCTTTTATTTTAATAGGAGTTTCAATTATTGGAAATTGGTCAACAAATAGGTTGTATTGTTCAGTTAGCTTAGATGCTTTAGAAGTAGTTTTATTACTTGCTAATGTGTTTTCTCTTTCTTTACTTTCTGATTTGCAGCTAGATAAAAGTATTAATGCTATTATTGGAAACAATATTTTCCGCATCATATTCCTCTAAAATCGAGTAGACAACCTTACATTAAATACTCTTGGTGTTAAGTAATTTGGGATGGCATATTGACGCTTACTGTACACATCTCTAACCCAAGTATTAGTAATTGAGTTTTGTACGTCAAACATATTAAAGATTTCAAAACCTACGGTAAGTTCTTTAAAATGACGTTTCCAACTACTATTATAGGTTTTGTTTTGGTCAACAAGTACATAGCTTATACCTAAATCGGCACGTTTGTAATCTCTTAATCTGTTTTGGTAGTCGTATGGGTCAGCATAACTTGGAGAACCTCCAGGAACACCTGTGTTATAAACCAAATTAAGGTACATTTTTAAATCAGGAATACTTGGTACATAATCTTGAAACAGTACTCCAAATTTTAAACGTTGATCTGTTGGTCTTGCAATATACCCTCTGTCTTCAATGTTTTCTTCGGTTTTAAGGTAGCTAAAACTAAACCAGCTTTCTGTACCTTTTACAAACTCACCATTAAGTCTTAAGTCAAGACCATAAGCATAGGCTTTAGCATTGTTTTTTGCTCTGTAACGAATACGAACGTTTTCTAAAGTGTAAGGGTTTACATCAGACAGACTTTTGTAATAAGCTTCAGATACAAGTTTGAAAGGTCTGTCCCAAAGTTCAAAACTGTATTCGTTTCCTAAAACAAAATGAACTGATTTTTGTGCTTTTACATCTGGTTGTACTACACCAGAAGAGTCTCTTAATTCTCTGTAAAAAGGAGGTTGGTAGTACATACCAGCAGCAAACCTAAATAGCATGTCTTTTTCCCAATTTGGTTTTATGGCAAATTGAGCTCTTGGACTAAATACTGTATGGCTTTTACTTTCAATACCGTCACCACTAACATTCCAGTTGTGCACACGTACACCAGCATTATAAAACACGTCGTGTTCTCCTAGTTTTGTACGCTTGCTGTATTGTAAATAGGCCTGTAAACGGTCAATAAGTACTTTGTTGGTTGCTCTTACATTTTGGAATGCGACAAGTGGTCCTTCGTAAGGTGAGTAAGGTTGATCGTTAAACGCATCAATATTTGGTGGGTTTATTGAAAAACCTGCACTATCAATAACTTCCCATTCTACTAGACGGTCTCTAATATCTTCATGAGTATACTTTGCTGACCACTCAAGTGTGCTTTCTTCATCAATTTTATAGTCTCCTTTGTGCTCAACATTTACAATTACAGCATCAAGGTTATTTCTAGCATGCGTAAGTTGAGAGCCAATACCTTCACTAAACTCCACTTCACCTAAGTCTTCATCTCCAATATTACTATTGACTTCACCTAGTCTGTATTGTGCTAAAATATCAAAGTATTCCTCTTCAGTCGTGTGATACGCAGAAGTAATGAGCTTTAAGGTTAGGTCATCATTTACAAAATAATTAGCTTTAAATGCTCCAAAAGCGGTTTGGTAACGGTCTTTTTCTTGACCTTCATAAAACACCAATAAAGCTACAGGATTATCTATAGTACCAAAGTTGGTTTGTCTATTTTGAGGTTTAAAATCGTATTTGTTAAGTGAAAGGTTTCCAAGGAAATTTAAATGAAATTTATCAGAAAACTTATACGTTAAATAGGTTTGAGCATCTGCAAAAACAGGAACTACATTAGTTTCGGTTTCTAAAGAGTTTATTAAAAGACTATTGTCTCTGTAACGCAAACCTACAATACCTGAAAACTTAGAGTCTTTACTCACAGTTTCAGCAGCAATACTTCCTCCAAGTAAGCTTAAGTCTGCTCTTAAACCAAACTTTATAGGATTTCGATACGTAATATCTAATACTGAAGATAATTTGTCTCCATATTTTGCTTGAAAACCACCAGCTGAAAAGTCTACATTTTGAACCAAATCAGTATTTACAAAACTCAACCCTTCTTGTTGACCAGAACGAATTAAAAACGGACGATACACTTCAATTTCGTTAACATATACCAAGTTTTCATCAAAATTCCCACCTCTTACTGAATACTGTGTACTCAGTTCATTGGAAATATTTACACCTGGTAAGGTTTTTAAGATGTTTTCAACTCCTGGTTGCGCACCTTTTATGGTTCTAATCATTTCGGGAGCTATTGTGGTTACTCCAGTTACTGATTGTCTTGTATTTGTATTAATTACAACAATACCTATTTGCTCTACATCAACTTTCATTACTGGGTTAAATTCCAGTTCTTGACCGCTTTTTAGATTAAAAGTTTGTGTTATTGACTTGTGCGATAAATGTGTAAAAACAATGGTTACATCTTGGTTTGCTGGTATTTTTAACTCGTAAAAACCATTTATGTTTGTTGCAGTTCCTAAATCACCTGCTTTGATATTTACATCATAAATAGGAGTATCGTTTTCATCCAATATTACACCTCTAATGGTAGCGTTTTGTGAAAAAGCCATTGTAGACATGGCGAAGAAAAACAAAAGTAGATAGTTGGTAAGTGGTTTCAAATGCTGTAAATTTTATTTTCTGAAAAAGGTTGCTTCAAAAGTAGAACTATTTCCTACATTATCAGTAACAATTACTTTTAATTTATTTTCGGTATCAGTGACAATACCATCGTCAAAATTATGGGTTAATACACCTGTTTTGTATTCATACTCCATTAAAATCCATTTTCCGTTTACAGTTGCTCTGTAATTACTAATACCTGAAAGATCATCGGCTATTTTCACTTTCAATTCGGAAGATTTACTCATCCACTTACCATCGGTAAAATTAACAGGAGTAATAGTAGGAGCTACTAAATCGCTTTGTAAAGCAAATGTTCCTAGTGATTTTGTTCTAGCTGAAAGCACATCTCCTTTTCGGGTTGTATGCACATAAGATGGTCTTTGGTAATACCCAACAAGTTCAGCAATAAACAGTTTGTCTTTATCAACATCGTTATAATTACTTATGTCATAATTTATGGTGTAGCTTTTAAGTAATGGCACCACGTCTTTATGCATTAATAGTGTGTCGCTACTAACATTAAAATCTAAATGAAGGTCATCGTAAAACGTATTGCTAGGAATATAAACTGAAACATTACCTTTTTCTAAAGTAGTTACTTGGTTGGCATACGCAAAGTGTAACGGTTTAATATCGTTGAGTTCTTTTTGTTCTTTTTTGACTTCTTTTTTTCCAATAATAGGAATGGTAATCCACGCATCGTTGTCTTTAAAATCTTTAACCCTTATTTTATAAACCGAAGAGGTGCTGTCCTCAACAATTAAATACCCATTATTATCTAAATCTTTAAGCATACTAAGTGTATTACCAGATTGTGCAAATAATTTTTGAACTCTTGAGCGTTTGGTTTTATAGATTTCAAAATCTATATAACGATTGATGTGTTTGGTTTCGTTAAAACTAAAACGCTTAAAATCCATTTCAAAACTCTTGTTGCCATTAAAAAAGGTTTGAATGTTACTAACACCATTTTTATTATTGGCTCCATCTAATTGGTCATAACTTACTATACCAAACCCAATATTTCCATAAGCTTCAACACTTTCAACGGAATAATCACCATTTTTATTTGGTATTAATCTTAGTTCAACACGTTTTTTTGAATTGTTCACATGCGAATTTTCGTCTTTAGGATACGCATAAATACCAGAAATTAAAGGCTTTTTAGAATCTTTTACATCCATGCCAAAGAGCATTGGGTTTATAGGTCTTTCAGCATTATCTCTAATTTCGAAGTGTAAATGTGGTCCGCCAGAAGACCCTGAGTTTCCTGAGAAAGCAACCATTTCGTCAGTTGTAATAGGAAGCTCGTCAGGAGTAGGGAAGACCTCTACTTCATAAGTTTCTTTTTGGTATTGACACTGCTTGATGTACTCTTCAATTCTTGGCGAAAATTTCTCTAAATGTGCATAAACCGTAGTATATCCATTAGGATGAGTAATGTACAACGCTTTACCATAACCATAATGTGAAATTTTAATTCTGCTCACATAACCTTCAGCAGCAGCATAAACCTTTAAGCCTGTGCGTTGTTGTGTTTTAATGTCTAATCCTGAGTGAAAGTGGTTAGAACGCAACTCAGCAAATGTACCAGATAAAACAAGGTCAATATCCAAAGGATTCCTAAAGTAATCTTGAGGGTATTGTGCGTAAGCACTATAGAATTGCGAGCAAAAAAGGATTAAAAAAAGGTATTTCATATATGGAATTATAATAGCTAAAATATTAATTTGAATGTAATCTTCAAAAGCATAAAGAGTTATTCATAAAATATTGATTGCTTATCATACTATTAATTAAATATTTTAAAATTTATTGTAAAACAATTGTAATTTTTGATTTGGTATGTTAACTTTGTTTCAACAGTATTGAAATTTGTAAATGAGTAAAATTGAAGATATTGTAGATTCTTTAGAGAATAAAATTAGCAAGGTTTTGCACAAACTAGAGGTTTTAAGGCAAACCAATGCTAAACTTTCAGAAGAATTAGCAATACAACAACAAAAAAATATTCAACAACAAGAAGAAATAAGTTCTTGGGTTGAAAAGTATGAAGCTCTAAAAATGGCAAATTCATTACTTGGCAGTGGCGAAGATAATAGAGAAACTAAGCTCAAAATAAATACATTAATCAGGGATATTGACCATTGTATAGCGCAATTATCTGAATAATGTTAGTAAAATAAATCATGGCAGAACAGCTTAAAATAAAGCTTTCAATAGCAAATAGAGTATATCCTTTAACGATTGCTCCAAGCCAAGAAGAAGGTTTGAGAAGAGCTGCAAAGAAAATTGAAGACATGATTTCTCAGTTTGAGCAGAATTATTCTGTCAGAGATAAGCAAGATGTATTAGCCATGTGTGCGTTACAGTTTGCATCTCAGGTAGAGCAAAAACAAATAGATAAGGCAAATGTGAGTGAAGAAGTTCAAAACAAGTTATCAGCACTTGATGAACTATTGCACAAACATTTATCAGCCTAACGTTCTTTTAAATAAAACATAAGGTTACTGCCTACATTAGTTATTTTTTTTGATAAACTCAACGTTAATTCTTTAAAAAGGGTGAGTTTAAGTTGTAAAAGCAAGCCATCTTTGAATGGATCCTTGATCAGCTTGTTAGCCCTAAACTTGTTTTTAAGGAGTTTATACAAAATGCTCAACTGATGTAGGCTTTTTTTATATATAAACACTAACTAAACATGGAAACGAACACAATTTTATTAATTGTTGGAGGAATAGTATTAGGAGTAATACTTGGATATATAGTTGCAAAATCATTAGAAAAAAGCAACGCATCAAAGCTTATAAAGAATGCTAAAAGTGAAGCAGATTCAATTATAAAGCAAGCAAACTCCGAAGGAGAATCGATTAAAAAAGATAAAATACTTCAGGCAAAAGAAAAGTTTATCGAGCTAAAGTCTGAACACGAAAAGGTGATTTTATCTAGAGATAAAAAAATGGCTGAAGCCGAAAAAAGGACTAGAGATAAAGAGTCTCAAGTATCTAACGAGCTTTCAAAAAGTAAAAAAGCCAATCAAGAACTAGACGCGAAAATCAAAGATTATGATTTTCGTTTAGACTTTTTAGAGAAGAAAAAAGTAGAGCTCGAAAAAGCGCATAAAAGCCAAATTCAGCAATTAGAAGTTATCTCAGGACTTTCTGCTGAAGATGCTAAAGCACAATTGGTAGAGTCACTTAAAGGTGAAGCTAAAACTGATGCAATGGCATTTATTCAAGATAGAATAGAAGAGGCAAAACTTACAGCTCAACAAGAAGCAAAGAAAATTATTATTAACACCATTCAGCGTATAGGTACTGAAGAAGCTATTGATAACTGTGTATCGGTTTTCAATATCGAATCTGATGACGTTAAAGGACGCATTATTGGTCGTGAAGGTCGAAACATTAGAGCTATTGAAGCTGCAACAGGAGTAGAGATTATTGTTGATGATACACCTGAAGCAATTATCTTATCGTGCTTTGACTCTGTGCGACGAGAAGTAGCGCGTTTATCGTTACACAAGTTGGTAACTGATGGTAGAATTCATCCTGCACGTATTGAAGAGGTTGTTAAAAAGACGCAGAAACAAATAGAGCAGGAGATTATTGAAGTAGGTAAGCGTACTGTAATTGACTTAGGAATTCATGGATTACATCCTGAACTTATAAAACTTGTAGGACGTATGAAGTACCGTTCGTCTTACGGACAAAACTTATTACAACACTCTCGTGAAGTTGCTAAGCTATGTGGTGTAATGGCTGCAGAATTAGGCTTGAACCCAAAACTAGCTAAACGTGCTGGATTATTACACGATATAGGAAAAGTACCAGATAGTGAAGCTGATATCGAAACGCCTCACGCAATCTTAGGAATGCAATGGGCTGAAAAATATGGTGAAAAACCAGAAGTATGCAACGCTATTGGAGCTCACCACGACGAAATAGAAATGACCACTTTATTATCGCCAATTATTCAGGTGTGTGATGCTATTTCAGGAGCAAGACCAGGAGCAAGACGACAAGTGCTAGATTCTTATATTCAAAGGTTAAAAGACCTTGAAGATGTTGCTTTTGGATTTACAGGAGTAAACAAGGCTTATGCAATACAAGCAGGTAGAGAGCTTCGTGTAATTGTTGAAAGTGAAAAAGTATCTGATGATCAAGCAGCAAACTTATCGTTTGAGATTTCACAAAAAATCCAAACAGATATGACGTATCCTGGTCAGGTTAAAGTTACTGTAATTAGAGAAACAAGAGCAGTTAATATTGCTAAATAGAATATATAAACTATTACAACGTAAAAAAAGCACCTTTTTAGGTGCTTTTTTTTATGTATTTAATGTGACTTTAAAGCAAGTACCTTGGTTAGGAGTGCTATCAACTTCAATAGTCCCTCCAAGAGCTTCTACTTGGGTTTTTGTGATATATAAACCTATGCCTTTGGAATCTTCTCTTTGAGTGCCATGAAATGTTTGGTAAAGCTGAAAAATCTTGTCTTCATGTTTGTTTAAATCTATACCAATGCCATTATCCTTAACTGTAAGTTGAATAGTGTTAATAGTTACATCACAATTTAATGTTATTAAGGGTTGACGTGTTTTACTACTGTATTTAATACTATTTGAAATTAAATTGTGTATGACGCTATTAAGGTAGCTTACGTTGGTATTTATATAAATTGTTTCAGGAATAAGATTTTCAATTAAAACATTATGTTTTTTAATATCAAGTACTAAGCTTTCCACAACTTTTTTTGCAACCTCTCTTAAGTTTACTCTTTGATTAAGTGCTTTGGTATCTGACTTTGATTTAATACTAATGATAGAATTTAAATCAGTAATGGTTTCAGTTAAAGATTTTGAAATAGTTTTTAAATGATTAACCATGTCTTCCTTTTCGCTTTCAGAACTAGCTTGGTCATAAAACTCTAAAATACTCTCAAAGTTACCAACGTGTGTGCGTAGGTTATGAGATACAATATGAGTAAAGTTGTGCAATCTATCGTTTTGATTAGTTATAAGGTCAAGATTTATTTTTAATGCCTCTTCAACTTCTTTACGTTTGGTAATATTGGAGTGCGTACCAATAATTCTTGTAGGTTTACCATCGTTATCTTTACTAACAACTTTACCTCTATCTAAAATCCACGTATAACTTCCGTCTTTACAGCGTATTCTATGTTCGTTTATATAGATATCAAGTTCGCCTCTTAAGTGTGCATTAAAGTCTCTGTAATAGGCTTCTCTATCTTCAGGATGAACTCTTTTGTCCCATTCGTCTGATGTGTTTCCAATTTCATAATCTTCATAGCCTATCATTTGTTTAGACTCTTCAGAATAAAAGACTTCGTTAGTTTTTGCATTCCAATCCCAAACACCAATATTTGAGTTTTCTAAAGCAAAACGCCATTTATAACTATCAGTAATTAACTCTTCGAGATATTTATCATTATTTAAGCATTCTATGTAGAGTAGCTTGCTATTTTCCATAAGTGTTGATTGATGTAAGGGCTTTTGTGTTAAGACACATAATCTAAAAAAGGGTCACAAAGATAGGACTGATTTTTAGAAAAAATTATGAAGAACATTATTTTCTTGGATGAAACTGAGTAAGTACGTCTTTTAAGTGAGTTCTATCAACATGCATATAAATTTCGGTAGTGGTAATACTTTCATGACCTAACATAAGTTGTATAGCTCTTAAATCGGCACCATTTTCTAATAAATGAGTAGCAAACGAATGTCTAAATGTATGTGGCGAAATAGTTTTTTGAAGACCAGTTTTCTTTGCTAGCTGTTTAATAATTGTAAATATCATAGCACGAGTAAGCTGTTTCCCTCTATTGTTTAAAAATAAAGTGTCTTTAAACTCTTTTTGAACATTAATAGTTGTACGCACTTCGTTTTTATAGATGTTAATGTACTTTTGAGTGTTTTTTCCAATAGGCACAAACCGTTGCTTATTACCTTTACCTGTAACTTTTATAAAACCTTCATCAAAATAAAGATCAGATAGCTTTAGGTTGGTAAGTTCGCTTACACGCAATCCGCAACTGTAAAGTGTTTCTAGTATAGTCCTATCACGTTCACCAATTCGTATACCATTATATTCTTTGGTAATATCAATAGCAGCTATAAGAGAGTCAATATCTTCAATACTTAAAGTGTCTGGTAGTTTTCGGCCTATTTTAGGCGACTCTATATGGTCTAAAGGATTTGTGGTTCTGTAATCTTCAAATACCAAATAGCTAAAAAAACTACGCAAACCAGATATTAAACGCGATTGTGACCTAGCGTTAAGGGATTTTGATAATTCGTAAATGAATGGTTGTATAGTATCATAATCAATTGCATCAGGAGATTGATTAATATTGTTTTCTTCTAAATAGGTGATAAGTTTTTGAACATCATACTCATAATTAGTGATTGAATTGTCTGATAATCCTCTTTCAATTTTGAGATAATGTTTATAATCGTTGAGTGCATTTAGCCATTTCATTGGGTAAAAATAGTACTTTTTTACTGTAAATTAGTCAAAATCAGTACGTCATATGTCGTATATTTCTTAAAAATTGTTAATAACGCATTGTGTAAAGTATTGATAATTAGTATTTTAAAAATTAATGTGTATAAAATTGTTAATAACTAGCGATAAAAATGTGAAAAATTCAAAAAAAAGTGTTTAGTTTGCTAATAATCAATTTAAAAACTTTAAATATTATGAAAAAATTAATGTTATTAGCTGCTATGGTAGCTTTTGGATTTACTGCTAAAGCCCAAGATTTTAATGCAGGAATTAGTGCTGCATTACCAATTGGAGATGCTGGAGACTCTTACACTTTTGGAGTTAATTTAGACGCAAATTATTTATGGGAAGTTTCTGAAAGCTTCAATGCAGGTGTTGCTGCTGGTTATCATCACTATTTTGGAGATTCTGTTGAAGTATTAGGAACATCTATTGATGTAGACGATGCAGGATTTTTACCAATTGCTGCTGCTGGACGTTTTGCTGTTTCTGAAGAATTTACTTTAGGAGCTGACTTAGGATACGCAATAGGACTAAGTCCAGATGGTAACGATGGTGGATTTTACTATGCTCCTAAAGTACAATATGGTGTAAGCGAATCTTTAGATATCGTTTTATCTTATAAGGGAGTAAGTGTTGATGGTGGATCTTTCGATGCGATTTCTTTAGGTATTGAGTTTGGGTTATAATACTTCCAAAACATAAAAAATGAAGCCGAAACATTCGTTTCGGCTTTTTTTATGTTCTGATACTTAAAAGATTAAGAAAATTCTTGTTAAAATGTTGTGTAGATAAAAAACTTCTACATACTTTCGCAAACTCAATTAAAAAAAAACTTAATCAATTATGAAAAAATTATTTTTATTTGCTGCTGCTGCAGTATTAGGATTATCTAATGTAAACGCTCAAGATTCTGACAACGCATCAACTGCTTTATCAGAAGGAAGTATGGTTATTGAAATCAACACTGGTTCTTGGGCAACAGGAAGTACAGCATTTTCTTTAACATCTATTGATGGAAACACTGCTTGGTCTGCTGGTGCTGAAGCTGGTTATTTTGTTATGGATAACTTAGCGGTTAAAGCTGGTTTAGGTTATGCTGATGATGGTTTTAACGATGGAATGTTTGCTTACAAAGTTGGAGCAAAATACTACATCGACGGACAGTTTCCTGTAGGAGTTGATTTTACAGGTGTTTCTCAAGATGGAAACAACGCTAACTGGGTTGGTTTACAAGGTGGTTATGCTTGGTTTGTTGCTCCAAACGTAAGTATTGAGCCAACTGTACGTTACAATGTAACTTTAGATGAGGAAAAAGCTGAAAGCGCTTTCCAAGGTTTAATTGGATTTGCTTTTCACTTCTAATTATAAAAAATAATAGTTGAAAAAAGCCGAAGCAGTTGCTTCGGCTTTTTTTATACCTTTTTTTAATATCTTTACTATATGAAGAAACTAATTATTATTAATGGACCTAATTTAAATTTGCTAGGTAAACGTGAAACCAATATATATGGTAGCTTAACTTTTAATGAGTTTTTTGATACAATACAAGAAAAGTATAAAAACGTAAACATAGAATACTTTCAGTCAAATATTGAAGGTGAAATTATTAATAGACTTCATGAAGCTGGTTATGGTGCTTATGATGGTATTGTATTAAATGCTGCTGCTTATACACATACTTCTGTTGGTATAGGTGATGCTGTAAAAGCCATTGAAACTCCTGTTGTAGAAGTTCATATTTCCAACACATTTGATAGGGAAGAGTTTAGACATGTATCCTATGTGTCTCCTAATGCAAAAGGTGTAATAGTTGGTTTTGGTTTGCAAAGCTATGAGCTTGGTATTCAAAGCTTTTTATAAAGTTATAATTAGTTAATTAACTTTTTTTAAGCTATAATTTAAGGTTCTTTTGTGAAATACTTATTCTATGTTGTTGTAAATTAGTGTAAAATACTATACCCAACCATATGAAACGATTAATTTCTAGCCTGTTATTAGTTGGTCTTTTTCAAACTATTAACGCTCAAGAAACGAGCACTCAACCAGTAGATTCTTTTACACAAAGTGACGAAGTCTTGAATTCAGATTTAGGGATTAATTACTTTTATGGTAGTTATTTTTCAGAATACGACATACTTGGTGATAATTGGACCTTGAGAACAGAACTGCATAAAACCATTACACCGCATTTTAATTATTTAGAATATCCTTTTCTTTTAAAATATGGAGTTACAAATAAATTTAGTGTGATGGCTGGTCCAAAAGTTAATATTCTCTCAGATAATACAGGAGTTCCACGCGAATACTCTATGTCCATGACTACTGGAGTTCAATATGATGTTAATGATAATTTGAATATATATGCACGATTTAATTTGTTAATGACTGAGCAGTTTGAGAATGAAGGTTTTAATACACAACATTATCAAGGTAAATCGCGTTCTTCATTTAATTTAGGCTCTAGATTTAAGTTTTAGATACATAATTTAACCAATCACATAACTAACCATGAGATTTAATCTATTACTATTTTTTTGTATTTCAACATTTACAATGCATTCACAAAATGAAGTGAATTTTGGAGTTAAAGGAGGTTTAAACCTTACGTTTTTTAATGTAGAAGAAGCTAATTTTGGAGCAAACACTGAAACTGAAACAGGGTTTTATTTTGGTGTTTTTACTGAGTTTGAAATTAACGAAACCTTTTCTTTGCAACCTGAAGTGTTATACATTGGGCTTAGTGATTTTAAGTTTATAAATGCTCCTATTTATGCCAAATATGAAGTGGCTAACAATTTTAACTTACTTGCAGGACCTAGTCTTAATTACTTTTTTGATTTTTTCTCTAGTAAATTTAAAGTAAGAGCAGATATAAGTGCGTCTTATAATATCACACCTTCATTAGATGCTCACATGAAATACACCATAGGATTTGAAGAAATAGCTCCTAATGGATTGTTCATAGGAATGGGACTTGTATTATAAAAAAAAGCAACCCAAATTAAGGATTGCTTTTTATATCTATTAGTTTGTTTTGTTTAGATATGAATACACTCATCATAAGCATCTGCAACAGCTTCCATAATCGCTTCACTCATTGTTGGGTGAGGATGTACTGCTTTTAATACTTCATGACCTGTAGTTTCTAGTTTTCTACCTAAAACAGCTTCTGCAACCATATCAGTTACTCCAGCACCAATCATGTGGCATCCTAACCACTCACCATATTTGGCATCAAAAATAACTTTTACAAAGCCTTCTTTATTTCCACCAGCACTTGCCTTACCAGAAGCTGAGAATGGGAATTTTCCAACTTTAATATCGATACCTTGATCTTTAGCTTGTTTTTCAGTTAAACCAACGCTAGCAATTTCTGGAGTACAATATGTACAACCAGGAATGTTTCCGTAGTCTAAAGCTTCTACATGCATTCCTGCAATTTTTTCAACACAAAGAATTCCTTCAGCAGAGGCTACGTGAGCTAATGCTTGACCAGGAGTAACGTCTCCAATAGCGTAATAACCAGGTATATTGGTTTGGTAGAAATCATTTACTAAAATTTTATCTCTATCAACAACAATACCTACGTCTTCTAATCCTATGTTTTCAATATTAGTTTTAATTCCTACTGCAGATAATACTACATCAGCTTCAAGAACTTCTTCTCCTTTAGATGTTTTTACAGTAGCCTTAACACCTTTTCCTGAAGTGTCAACTTTAGTTACTTCGGCTGAAGTCATGATTTTAATACCACTTTTCTTAAAGCTACGTTCTAGTTGTTTAGATACGTCTTGATCTTCAACAGGAACAATATTAGGTAAGTACTCAACTATAGTTACCTCAGTTCCCATAGAGTTGTAAAAGTAAGCAAACTCAACACCTATAGCTCCAGAACCTACTACAATCATCTTTTTAGGTTGCTCTTTTAAGCTCATTGCTTCGCGGTAACCTATTACTTTTTTACCATCTTGTGGTAAGCTAGGTAACTCTCTAGAACGAGCTCCAGTTGCTATTACAATATGGTCAGCACTGTAGTCTTTACCGTCAACTTCAACTTTCTTTCCAGGTTTTACTTTTCCATACCCTTCAATAACGTCAATTTTGTTCTTTTTCATTAAAAACTGAACACCTTTGCTCATACCATCTGCTACACCACGACTACGTTTTACAACAGCATCAAAATCTTTATCAGCGTCTTTAACTGATAATCCGTAATCTTCAGCATGTTTTAAGTATTCAAATACTTGTGCAGATTTTAACAATGCTTTTGTTGGAATACAACCCCAATTTAAGCACACACCACCTAGACTTTCTTTTTCAACAATTGCAGTTTTAAAACCTAATTGAGAAGCTCTAATAGCAGTTACGTAGCCTCCAGGACCACTTCCAAGAACAATAATATCGTATTTACTCATGAGAATTTGTTTTGTCTTATTTTGAAGCTACGAATTTACAAAACCTAAATTGAAATATGAATTTAGCTAACAAAAAATTATATGTTTTGCTACCTTTGTATTGAAAGTTAAGCTTTATGAATATACCTAGAGTGAGTTATCCACGCATTGTTATTATTGGTGGTGGATTTGCAGGCATTTCTCTTGCCAGAAGATTATCAAAAAAAGAAGCACAAGTTGTTTTATTGGATAAACACAATTATCACACGTTTCAGCCTTTACTATATCAAGTCTCTACAGGTGGATTAGAACCTGATTCTATTGCATATCCATTGCGAAAAATATTGAAAAATTTTCCTAATGTTTTCTTTAGAATGGCAAATGTGAAGGAGATTGATGCCGAAAATAAAGTAGTAAAATCTGATATTGGTGATTTAAAGTTCGATTATCTGGTTATTGCAACAGGTTCTGAAACCAATTATTTTGGTAACCAATCGATTGAAAAGCATAGTATGGCTATGAAAAGCATACCACAATCGCTTAATCTTAGAAGTTTAATTTTAGAAAATTTTGAAGATGCGCTACTCACATCAGACCTTGATGAGCGTAATGCTTTAATGAATTTTGTAATTGTAGGAGCAGGACCAACAGGAGTTGAGTTAGCTGGTGCTTTAGCCGAAATAAAGAAAGGCATTTTACCTAAAGATTATCCTGATTTAGATACGCGTTTAGCACAAATAAATCTTGTGCAATCTGGTGACAGAGTGTTGAAAGAAATGAGTGAAAAGGCTTCTAAAAAAGCTGAAGATTTTCTTGAAGAACTAGGTGTTAACATCTGGAAGGATTTAAGAGTTACAGGATATGATGGCAAAACGGTAACTACAAATACCGATGTTACTTTTGAAACTGCAACTGTTGTTTGGGCTGCAGGTGTTAAAGGTGCTACCATAAAAGGATTAGATGCTCAAGATTACATTACAAGAGGTAATAGAGTAGAGGTAAACCAGTTTAGCCAAGTAAAAGGGTTTGATAGCATTTTTGCTGTAGGTGATATTGCTTGTATGCAAACCGAAGATTTTCCGCAAGGTTATCCTATGATGGCTCAACCTGCTATTCAACAAGGAAAACAACTTGGAGATAACTTGGTGAGATTAATAGATTGTAAACCCATGAAACCTTTTAAGTATAACGATAAAGGATCAATGGCAACAGTTGGTCGTAATAAAGCGGTTGTAGATTTAGAGTCGTTTAAATTTCAAGGTGTGTTTGCATGGTTTGTTTGGATGTTTGTTCACTTATTCTTTTTAATAGGATTTAGAAACAGAGCAGTTGTTTTTATAAACTGGGTGTATAATTACATTCGTTTTGATAGGGAAGCACGACTAATTATTAGGCCTTATAAAAAACATCACATTGTAAAATCTGAAGTGAAAAAAAGTTAATTTCTGTTTTTGTTGAATTTTTCTTTATTAAATGCTTCAGATTGTCCTTTGGGAATAGATAATGATTTCCAATGATTCTCTTTTAGCAATTTTCCTATATAAGCAATTTGACCGATGTGATAAGGGTAATGTCCTAATTGCCTAAAGATAGCCTCAGCTACAGTATGCTTTTCATTTCTAATGTAAACTATACGTTCTAAATCAGAATCTTTAAGAGGTTCTATAGCGTCAAACAAACAGTCCCAACCCTTTTCCCATGCTTGCAATACATCGTTTTTAGTTGTGTAAGTTGCCACAAATTCTTGTTCGCGATGCCTCCAATCTTTTTCACCATCTTCTGTTAAAAAATTGGTCCATCTACTCAACATATTTCCTACCATGTGTTTAACAATTTTAGAAATACTATTTGAAGTATCATTGGGTTGCCAATTTATATCGTCAAAAGATAGTTGGTCAAATGTTTTGTCAGCAGCAGTTTTGTAGTATTCAAACTGCTTGATTACGCCAGAAATTATTGTGTTTTCCATAAGTGTAAAGATAACACTTATGCCAATGACTTGGTGCTAATTTTTTTCAGCTTTAGCGTCAAAGTTTAAACTCGCTGAGTTTACACAAAAACGCTTTCCTGTTGCAGTAGGTCCATCGTTAAAAATGTGTCCTAAATGTCCTCCACAATTGGCGCAAAGAATTTCGGTGCGAACCATTCCTAAAGAGCGATCTTCTTTATATTTTATAGTGCCTTCAATGGCATTGTCAAAACTAGGCCAACCACAATCTGACATAAACTTATCTCCGCTTTCAAATAATTGAGCATCACAAGCTGCACAAGCATATGTGCCTTTCTCAAAGTGTAAATTGTACTTGCCTGTGTGAGGTCTTTCAGTGCCTTTTTCTCTTAAAACATAAAATTGTTCATCAGTTAAAACACGTCTCCATTCTTCATCAGTTTTGTTCACTTTGTAAACGTCCTTTTTTGTAGTTTTTGTTTTTTGCGCTACAGTATTGCAGCTAAATAACATTCCTATAGCAAATAATAAAAAGAGCTTTTTCATAATTCTAAATTTTCAATTTTTTATGGTTTTGGTCGAGACCATTAGCTTAAAATTACATTTATTTAAAAGAAATAATACTTTTACAGTGTATTTAATTATGTACATTTAGTGTTTAATTCTCAATATGGAAAAGGTAATAGCCTATAGTTTGTTTACAGAATTTGATATTGGTCTTTTCAAAGCAGGAAAGCATTACAGACTTTATGAAAAGTTTGGCTCTCATATTACTACTTTAAATGGAGTAAAAGGGACGTATTTTGCTGTTTGGGCTCCAAGCGCTAAGGCTGTTTCGGTTATAGGTGATTTTAACTTTTGGGAAGATGAACAACACCAACTTACTGTACGTTGGGATTCTAGCGGAATATGGGAAGGCTTTATACCCAATGTTGGGAAAGGCAGTGTGTATAAGTATAAAATACATAGTAATAATGCTGATATAATAACTGAAAAAGCTGACCCTTACGCAAGACGATGCGAACACCCTCCAAAAACAGCTTCAATAGTTTGGGATGATGAAAATTACACTTGGGATGATGCAAAATGGATGAAAAAGCGTAAAGCTAATAATGCTTTGGACGCTCCATTTTCAGTATATGAGGTGCATTTAGGATCTTGGAAACGAAAGCTAGAACACAATCGGTTTTTGTCTTATCGAGAATTAGCTGACGAGTTGGTAAGCTATGTAAAGGACATGAACTTTACACATGTAGAGTTGATGCCAGTAATGGAATATCCTTATGACCCAAGTTGGGGTTATCAAATTACAGGATATTTTGCACCAACATCGCGTTTTGGGTATCCTGAAGAGTTTAAACTTCTGGTAGATAAACTTCATCAAAATGACATAGGAATTATTCTAGATTGGGTACCATCACATTTCCCAGAAGATGCTCACGGACTCGGTTTTTTTGATGGCTCACATTTGTACGAACATCCTGATAAGCGAAAAGGCTATCATCCTGATTGGAAAAGCCTAATTTTTAACTATGGTCGAAATGAAGTAAAATCGTTTCTAATTAGTAACGCTATTTTTTGGTTAGATCATTATCATGCAGATGGTTTAAGGGTTGATGCTGTAGCATCTATGTTGTTTTTAGACTATTCAAGAGAAGAAGGAGAGTGGGAACCCAATAAGTTTGGAGGTAGAGAAAACCTTGAGGCTATTGATTTTATGAAAGAAATGAATGAAGCCGTTTATAGTTTGTTTCCTGATGTACAAACCATTGCTGAAGAATCTACAGCATATCCAATGGTGTCAAAACCAACTTTTTTAGGAGGTTTAGGATTTGGTATGAAATGGATGATGGGTTGGATGCACGATACACTTCAATATTTTGCAAAAGAACCTATTTACAGAAAGCATCATCAAAATGATTTAACGTTTTCAATGACCTATGCATTTTCTGAGAATTTTATGCTGCCTTTATCGCATGACGAAGTTGTGTATGGTAAACGTTCTTTACTAGGTAGAATGCCTGGAGACGAATGGCAACGCTTTGCAAATTTACGATTGCTGTATAGTTACATGTTTACACATCCTGGAACAAACTTGCTGTTTCAAGGAGCCGAATTTGGGCAAAGCGAAGAATGGAATTTTCAACAAAGTTTAGATTGGCATTTATTACAGTATGATGTTCATAAAGGTGTTCAAACACTTATAAAAGATTTGAACACACTGTACAAAAGTGAACCTGCTTTATACCAAAAGCAATTTTCAAACGACGGTTTTGAATGGATAGATTATAACGATTCTGAAAACTCTGTACTTGTCTATATAAGAAAAGGTAAGCTAGTAAAAGATAACATTATTGTAGTGTGTAACATGACACCAATTCCTAGGGAAGACTATAGAATAGGTTTACCTAAACAAGGAACACTTAAAGAAATCTTTAATAGTGATTTAAAGTCATACAATGGTACAGGTGAATATCAAAACAAAACGCTTAAGTCAGAGAAAAAAGATTGGCAGTATAGAAAGCATTCTGTAGAGATTACTATTCCGCCTTTAGGTATGGTGGCGTTTAAATATTCAAAATAAATTTTCGAAAACGTTATAGTTAATAATTCTTATAAACTAATGTTTTATATGTGGTAACTTATACGTTTTTTTGTTATGTATATTAACCTTGACTTATGATTGTAAATACTGAATTAGAATATAAAGGAAACTTATTTCCTTCAAAGATTGTTTCGTATAGCAAAGATGTTGATACCTTGTATTTTAAAACAGATAATGATGTTGTTTTAGAATTAACAGTGGTTAGAGATAGTGTGTTGAGATTTAGGTTTACAACAACAGGTAATTTTGAAAACGATTTTTCCTATGCAATAACCAAATATGCAAGTAGAGGATATAATAAACTTGAGATTGAAGAGCAAGAAGAAGTTTATAAAGTCACAACTTCAAAACTAATTTGTGAAATTTCAAAACTAGATCTTAGAGTGTCATTGTTTGATGCGATTGATGGAAGTTTGATAAACGAAGACGAATTAGGGTTTCATTGGGAAGAAAGCTATGAGTTTGGAGGCAATATTGTAAAAATGAGCAAAGCCTCTCATGATGGTGAAAGTTACTTTGGTCTTGGAGATAAACCTGCAAAGCTTAACCTAAAAGGAAAACGCTTTGAAAACTGGGTAACCGATTCTTACGCTTATGGTAAAAATACAGACCCAATCTATAAAACAATACCGTTTTATACAGCATTGCACAATAAAAAAGCCTACGGAATTTTCTTTGACAATACCTTTAGGTCATTTTTTGACTTTGCTAATGAAAGACGCAACGTCACTAGTTTTTGGGCTCAAGGAGGCGAAATGAACTATTATTTCATTTATGGTCCTCAAATGAGCGATGTAGTTGCTAATTATACAGATTTAACAGGAAAACCACATCAATTGCCACCACTTTGGGCATTAGGTTTTCACCAATGTAAATGGAGCTATTATCCAGAAAGTAAGGTAAAAGAAATCACTCAAAAATTTAGAGAGTTAAGAATACCATGTGATGCTATCTATTTAGATATTGATTATATGGATGGTTTTAGGTGTTTTACTTGGAATAAAGACTATTTTCCTGATCCTAAGAGAATGGTTAAAGAACTATCAGACGATGGTTTTAAAACTGTTGTTATCATTGATCCAGGAATTAAAATAGATATGGAATACAGTGTGTTTAAAGAAGCTTTAGATAAAGACTACTTCTGTAAACGTGCTGATGGACCATACATGAAAGGTAAAGTATGGCCTGGGGAATGTTATTTCCCTGATTTTACAAATCCTGAAGTTAGAGAATGGTGGTCTGGTTTATTCAAAGAGCTTGTTGAAGACATTGGTGTAAAAGGAGTTTGGAACGATATGAACGAGCCTGCAGTTATGGAAGTACCTAATAAAACTTTCCCTAACGATGTAAGACACGATTATGATGGTAACCCTTGTAGTCACAGAAAAGCGCATAACATTTATGGTATGCAAATGGCGAGAGCTACATATCAAGGATTAAAAAAGTACTCTTATCCAAAACGACCATTTGTAATTACAAGAGCAGCCTATTCAGGAACTCAAAGATATACATCAACTTGGACAGGTGATAACGTTGCAACATGGGAGCATTTATGGATAGCAAACATACAAGCACAACGCATGGCAATGTCTGGTTTTTCATTTGCTGGTAGTGATATAGGTGGATTTGCAGAACAGCCACAAGGTGAGCTTTTTACTCGTTGGATTCAGTTAGGAGTATTTCACCCATTTTGTAGAGTACATTCTTCTGGTGATCATGGCGATCAAGAACCATGGGCTTTTGATGAAGACGTAACAGACATTGTTAGAAAGTTTATTGAACTTCGCTACCAATTACTTCCATATTTATATACTACATTTTGGCAGTATGTTGAAGAAGGTATTCCAATGTTGAAATCATTAATGTTGTTTGATCAAGAAGACGTTCATACACATTACAGAAATGACGAGTTTATTTTTGGTGAAAAAATATTGGTTTGTCCAATTTTAGAACAAAATGCAAGAGGCAGACGCATGTTTGTACCTAGAGGAAAATGGTTTAATTTCTGGACAAATGAAATTGTTAATGGAGGAAAGGAAATGTGGGTTGATGCTGATATTGATAGTATGCCAATTTTTGTGAAAGAAGGAGCAATTATCCCAAAGTATCCTGTTCAGCAGTATGTAGACGAAAAAGAAATAGACCAAGTAGTATTAGATGTATATTACAAAGAAGGTAAAGAAGATTCTCTGTTTTATGATGATGCACATGATGGTTATGACTACATAAAAGGACGTTATAGTTTTAGAACGTTTAAGTTAACAGGAAAGCCAAATCAGCTTATTATTCAGCAACATAAAGAAGGTAAGTTTACAGCAAACTATCAGCAGTTTTTAGTAAAATTCCATGGATTGCCATTTAAGGTTTCTAGTATCCAAATTGATAATGTCGATATTCCATTAGCTAATGTTAAGATGAATGGAGACAATAGTATGATAGTTGATAAAGACTTTACCGAGCTTCACTTGGTGGGAGAATAAGAACTAAACTGTAAGTTAATTGTGACAATTTATGATGTTATGTGTCATAATTGTATGGAATGATTTTTGTAAATTTATAACTAATAACATTTAACACCATCAATAATGAACTATAGAAAAAGCATCGTTGCATTAGGTACAGTATTACTGTTTTTATCTTGTGCAACAAACCCTTTTACAGGGAAAAAAACAATGGCATTTGTATCTAACGACCAATTGTTTCCATCATCATTTTCGCAATACGATCAATTTTTAACTGAAAATAAAGTAGTTACAGGAACTGCTGATGCTGAAATGATTAAACGTGTTGGTCAACGTATTGCAGTTGCTGCTGAGCGTTGGTTAAATGCTAATGGCTATGAAGGGTATTTAAAAGATTACCAATGGGAGTATAATTTAGTTAATGACGAAACTGTAAACGCTTGGTGTATGCCTGGAGGAAAAATTGTATTCTACACAGGTATTTTACCAATAGCAGATGGAGAAACAGGAGTAGCTGCTATTATGGGACACGAGGTATCACACGCTTTAGCAAACCATGGACAACAACGTATGAGTGCTGCATATATACAACAAGGTCTTGCAGTAGCAGGTAATTTTGCTATAAAAGATGAGCAAACCAGAAATATATTTAACCAGTCTTATGGAGTAGGTTCAAATGTATTAGGAATGTTACCTTTTAGCAGAAGTCATGAAACGCAAGCTGATGAGATTGGACAAATGATTATGGCTATTGCAGGTTATAATCCTGATGAATGTGCTGAACTTTGGAAACGTATGCAAGCACAAAGTGGAGGACAAGCACCACCTGAGTTTTTAAGTACGCATCCTTCAAACGAAACAAGAATTGCTAATCTTACAAAGAATGCTGCAAAGGCAAAAGCTGAAGCAAAAAAGTTTGGTGTAACATCGTTTAAATGATAACACCAAATTCTAAAAATATTTGATTACTTTAGAAGCTGTCCTAAAAAGGACAGCTTTTTATTTTAACTAACTATGGCAGAACTTCAAAAGGGAAGTAAAAAACTTCTTAATGCTTGGGCATTTTATGATTGGGCAAATTCAGTATATACTTTAACTATAGCATCTTCTATTTTTCCATTGTTTTATGGGAGTTTATTTGCAACAAAAACCGAACTAGTTTCGGCATTTGGATATGAATTTAAACAAACCGTTTTAATTGAAATTGTAACAGCGTTTACCTTTCTTGTGGTTGCGTTTTCATCACCAATACTTTCAGGTATTGCCGATTTTGTAGGAAACAAAAAAACGTTCATGAAGTTTTTCTGTTATGTTGGTGGTTTAGGTTGTATTGGCTTGTATTGGTTTAGTAAAGATTTAATTCACGTTAGTTTACTGTTCTATTTTATGGGACTTATAGGATATTGGGGAAGTTTGGTGTTTTATAATTCGTATTTACCAGACATCGCGTACGAAGACCAACAGGATAGCATAAGTGCAAAAGGCTTTAGTTTAGGTTACATAGGTAGCGTGTTATTATTAATTCTTAACCTTTTTATGGTTATGTTTCCTGAGTGGTTTGGATTTGATGTTGGTACAACCGAAGAGTCTCGAAATACAGCTTCAATAGAAGCTATGAGAATTTCATTTATAACAGTTGGGTTATGGTGGATTATATTTAGTCAGTACACATTTTATGTATTACCAAAAGGAGCATCTAAAGGTCATAAAGTTACTAAAAGTGTAATTTTTAACGGATTTACTGAGCTTAAATCGGTTTGGAAAGAGCTTAAGCAAAACCTAAGATTAAAACGTTATTTGTATGCGTTTTTTGTATTTAGTATGGCTGTGCAAACCATTATGTTAATGGCTGTCTACTTTGGTGAAAAAGAAATTCTTTGGGCTGATGATAATGAAAAAAGAACAGGATTAATAGTGAGTATACTGGTAATTCAATTAGTAGCTGTATTAGGAGCTGTATTGACTTCGAGAGCATCAAAGCGTTTTGGAAACAAATACACGCTAATTGTAATTAATGCTATATGGATGCTTTTATGTGTTTGTGCTTACTTTGTAACATTGCCAATACACTTTTATGTTACTGCTGCATTTGTAGGCTTAGTAATGGGAGGAATACAAGCTTTGGCACGTTCTACGTATTCAAAATATTTACCAGAAACTGAAGATTCAACCTCATATTTTAGTTTTTATGATGTAGCTGAAAAAATAGGAATTGTTATCGGTATGGCTATTTTTGCTATTGTTGACCACATAAGTACAATGCGAAATGCTATTGTATTTTTATTTCTGTTTTTCTTATTTGGAATAATTTTATTGTTCAGAGTGCCTAAATCTAATCCTGAAAATTAATTAAAAGTATTATGTTTGTAAAAACCCAACTCAAAACTATTATGAAAAAACTCAGTTTTTTATTTTCTCTATTTATTCTTTTATCAGCATTTACTTGCGAAAACGAACCATTAGATAGTGAAATAGATGCAACTGATTCAGGGAATTTAAATTGTGAGGCTGCAGCACAAGAAGTAGCAACTGCTGCTTTAGCTTTTATTTCTGCTGGAGAAGGAGATTATCCTCAATTATGTTCTGCGTACAAAACAGCATTAGAAAACTTATTAGCAGCTTGTGGTGATCCTGATGGAAGTATTCAATCTAGTATCGATGCTTTAGGAGATTGTTCTGACCCTAACGGATTTGATGATTGCGAAGCTTTAGCGAACGCAACTAACTTAGCAGAGGTAAACTTTAATAACGCAACTGATGATAATTATGCTGATTATTGTATTGCTTACAAGTTGGCTCTAGAAAACCAAATTGCCGAATGCGGAGATGACGACGGAAACTTGCAAGCGATTGTTGATGATTTAGGTGATTGTAACAATAGTTCTCCAGTGTCTAGCGCAGAATTCTACATAACAGGTTTATTTAATGGAGAATCAATAATTATGGAAACAGGAACCAGTGATAATTATCTTACAGGAGATGGGTCTGGTTTTAGTGTTTTAGATTTTGAAGACGATAATTGTATAATAGGTTATCATGGTACATTGGCTTCTTCACTTCCTTTTAATCAATTACCAGCCGCAAATATAAACTTCGATTATTTTTACAACGGAGGATGCAATTATACTAATGAAACTAGTGTATTTAATTCTATTTTTACTGTTGGTAGTTATGACGCTTTAAATGATGAAGGAAATTTAGAACAAGGTATGCATATGGAGTATTATCCTACAGGTCTTGAAGGAGGTTGGTATACTAGTGCTTCAGGTGATCAATCAAACAGTCAATTTCAAATTACAAATTCAGAATCTGCAAACTACACATTAAGTAATGGAAACGAAGTGTATAGACAAATAGTAACAGGAACATTTAATTGTGTGTTATATGATAGCAATGGAAACTCAATTGAAGTAACAGAAGGTACTTTTAGAGTTCGTTTTAGTCAGTATTTTAATTAATAAAAAGGGAGCACTCAATTTTATCTTTGAGACTTAAAGCATTATGTTTGTAAAAATTCAACTCAAAACTATTATGAAAAAACTCAGTTTTTTATTTTTTCTATTTATTCTTTTATCAGCATTTACTTGCGAAAACGAACCATTAGATAGTGAAATAGATACATCAAACTCAGGAAATTTAAATTGTGAAGCTGCAGCACAAGAAGTAGCTACAGCTGCTTTAGCTTTTGTTTCGGTTACTGATGATAATTATACTCAATTGTGTTCTGCGTACAAAACCGCATTAGAAAACTTATTAGCAGCTTGTGGTGATCCTGATGGAAGCATTCAATCTAGTATCGACGCTTTAGGAGATTGTTCAGACCCTAACGGATTTGATGATTGCGAAGCTTTAGCGAACGCAACTAACTTAGCAGAGGTAAACTTTAATAATGCAACTGACGATAATTATGCTGATTATTGTAATGCTTACAAATTGGCTTTAGAAAACCAAATTGCCGAATGTGGAGATAACGACGGAAGCTTACAAGCGATTGTTGATGATTTAGGCGAATGTGTTGTAAATGTTGAAAACCCTGATCAGGAACTAAGCCTTTTTGCAGGTACAGCTCCAATTGATTTTGAAGATATTAGTGTAGCTGTTGAAAACGGAATGGTAAAAGTTACAGGAGTAGATACATCTCCAGGATCTGTATATTCAATTTATTTTGAAGTACCTGTTGATACTACAGGAGAAGGTTTAATTAATGATACTTTTGAATTAACATTAACATCAGTATTTTATCCTTCAGAATTAGGACCTCCATTTGATTTTGTATCAAATATAACAGTTAATGAAGCTGGAAATTTAGTTGGTTCTTTTGGAGGAGTAGTTACTAATGCAGATGGAGGAGACCTTAGTATTACTTCAGGTGTTATTAATATTACGTATTAAGAAATATATACGATAAAAATAAAAAGCCACTCTTCCTAAGTAATGGGATTGAGTGGCTTTTTTAATTGATTGATGAAATTATTTTAGTTGCTAATACTTCCTGAGCCTGCAACTTTAGTGTCTTCAGTTTTTGGGTTTCCTCTATATTCTATATCACCAGAACCTGCAACTCTTGCTTTTAAACTTATATTACTCACAACTTCTGCATCACCAGAACCTGCTACAGCTACATTTGTGTGGTTTGACTGCAAATTAAAACCATGAAAATCTCCTGATCCTGAAACTTTAGCTTCTAACTCATTGGTGTTTCCTTTAAGCGTTAAATCGCCAGAGCCAGCTAGTTTTCCAACTATAGAAGAAGCCTCTACGTTAAGTACTACATCACCAGAACCAGCTAAAGCTACGTCGAGGTTTGTAGAGGTAATTTTATCTTCGTTCCAAAGGTCTCCAGAACCAGCAAGCGATACATTATTGATGTCTTTAAAAGGAATGGTAATTTTAATTGTTTTCCCTTTACTTGTTCTAAGGTTAACATTGTTTTCGGTTTTAACGATAAGGTTTCCACCTTTAACTTCGGTAACTATATATTCTAAAAGGTTTTCTTCTCCTTCGATAGTTATGTTACCTTCAGTTCCTGCTACTAAAATGTAATCAAACGACCCAGCGCATTTTATACCATCATAGTCTGATGTTGATCTGGTAATAGTAGTCATGTTTCCATTTCCTTTTATTTTTTGTGCGTTTACAATAAACGAACATGCTAAAAAGGCTAAAAATAAGATTGATTTTTTCATTGTTCAGTTGTGTTTTTTGATTAATTCTCTTTTAGTGTTACACTTCCATAGTCTGAAGTGATTTTAATGTTGTTTCCGCTATTAGGACTTCCTTTATGTCCTAAGTAATACTTGTCAGTAGATTCAATTCGTTTTTTAGAAATTTCAACAGCATCATCAATTTTTAGGGATGCATACTCTAAATCAATTTCAAAATTAAAGTTGTATCCAGGATCGTAGCCAATTGTAATTCCAACGTAATCTGACTCTATCAATACATTTCCTGCATTTGCAGCCATTTTAGCAATTTTTATAGAACCATAATCAGCATTCAATTTTACATTTTTATAAATGTTGCCAAGTCTTTGAGTAAGGTAATCTCCTTTGCCATTTACGTTGTTTGCGTTGTTAATGGTAATTGAGCCATAATCACAATTATAACTTACATTTTCAGCAACTTCAATTGTAGAGTCTGTATAGTCTGCCGAAATTTCAATATTTTTGGTTTTTGCAACAGTATACCCACTGTAATCAGCATTGATTTTACCACTTTTTATATACTCAAAGTAGCAGTTTTTAGTATAGTCAAAGCTTAGTATGTTATTGTCTGACATTAATTCTTTTGTGGTAATCTTTCCGTAATCGCATCTTATTATAGCGCTTCCTTCTAGCTTATCAAGTGTAATACTACCATAGTCGTTGTTTAAATCGACATTGTTGGTAATAGGAAGGTTGACGATGTAATTAATTTCCATATTAATATTGTTACCTTTTCCCCAATTCCACCAAGACTTTGATTTGTTTTTATTGAAAATGGTTTTTGCTTCCACTTCGTTTGATGTTGCGTTAAATTCAACAGTAATTTCATCAAGCTTTTTTTGAACCTCGTCTAAATCATTTCCGTTGGTTTTTATAACCACTTCAACAGATGTTGTGTTGCCTTCGTAAGTAGCTACATTAATATTACCATAGCTATTTTTTATTCTTAATAGAGCATCACTGTTAACAGTAAACTCTTTTTTAATGGTTTTTTCTTTAGTGTGCTTGCCTTTTAAGCTTGTTCCACCAGCTATAGCAGATAGTGGCATCACTAAAACCAAGGTTAAAAACAGGTTATATAGTATTTTTGATTTCATTATTTTGTTGCTTTAATTGTTTAACTTGTTCTATGTTTTCTAGTACTGATTGTAATACGTCAATTCTGGTTTGAAAATTTGAGATCATAGCATAAATAACTCGTTTGTCATCTCCACTTTCGGTAAGGTCAACTTTTAGTAATTCGTATTCTTTTTCTAAAATGTTTAACTGCTTTAAAGCATCGTCAACCAAAACTTTGGTTTCAGGAGAACGCTCATCTTTAAGTAATGCTAATTCTTTGTTTATAGCTGTTGTAAAGAAATCTTGAGTTTTTGATAACTCTGGAGACACACTAGCTAAATCTTTTACTTCAGGTTCTTGCTGAGTAATAGTAAAAAGACTTAAACATAGTATTACTGATGCAGCAACAGCCATTAAAGGTTTCCAAATGTTTTTACCTTTGGATTCAACCGTTGTTACTTTAGTATCTTGAGTTTTTAATTTACTCAAAAAACGATCTTGATGACCTATAGATGGAGTTTCAATGTCAAATTGACCATCTAGCTTTTCAAACAAATTCTTTAAGTTATCTTTTTCCATATCGTTTACTTATAATTCAGCTAATGGCTGAAGTTTTTGCCTCAAACTCTCTTTAGCTCTAGATATCATCGTTCTACAATTAGCGTGTGATATATTCATGATTTCCGAAATTTCTTCATAATCATAACCTTCAATTAAATGCAGTGTTAAGCTAACTTGGTAATTTTCTTTAAGCTGCTTCATACTCTGCATAACTTGGGTTGCTTTTAGATTGGTAAATTCATAATCTTCGGCAATCCCTTGCTCATCTTCAATTTTATACATTACATTATCTAAAGGAACATCACTGTATTTACTGTTTTTATTATAATGGTAAATACTATTGTTTACTACAATTCGTTTTAACCATGATCCAAAAGTCGACTCGTTTTTTAAGCTGTCTAATTTTGTAAAAGCGGTTAAAAAAGAATCTTGCATGATATCTTCAGCTTCAAAGCTGTCTTTTACAATTCGGTGTGCAGTATTATACATAGCTTTGTAATACCGGTTGTAGACTTCCATTTGCGCGTTTTGGTTGCCTAATTTACATAGCTGTAGTAGCTGCTCTATATTTTGATTGGTTAGTGTCAAAAAACAAATGCTTTAGTATAAAGATGTATGTGTTTTTAATTTGTTACACTTTAATTGAAAAAAGTTTTTACTGTGATATTTTGGTAATGGCATAACTATTGAAATTATATAAAGGTAAATAACTTTGTTGATATGTTAAATTGTTGATTATCAGCATTTGTTTTGAATATTTAATGATTAATTAAAATGCATTTTGTTATTTATAATGACAGAATGACCTACAAAGGATATATGGCAAAATCTAATTTTTTAAGTCTTGACAGTTTGTCATTACAGGATTTCGATGAAAATTCAGAGTTAATCCCACTAATGACACCTGAAGATGAAGCAGAAATAAATAATGAAGCACTACCCGAAACATTACCAATATTACCATTACGTAATACAGTGTTGTTTCCTGGAGTGGTTATTCCAATTACAGCAGGTAGAGACAAGTCAATAAAGCTTATTAACGATGCTAATAAAAGTAGTAAGGTAATAGGTGTGGTTTCTCAAATAGATGAAACTATAGAAAATCCAACAGGAAACGACATTTATAAAAAAGGAACAGTAGCAAAAATCCTTAAAGTTTTAAAAATGCCTGATGGTAATACTACTATTATTATACAAGGTAAAAGACGTTTTGAGATTGATACAATAGTTTCTGAAAAACCTTATATAACAGCAACTATCAAAGATGTGGCAGAAGCTAAACCAGCTGTTGATAACGAGGAGTTTTCGGCAATAATAGACTCTATAAAAGAATTGTCGTTTCAAATTATTAAGGAAAGCCCAAACATTCCTACCGAAGCTACTTTTGCAATTAAAAACATTGAAAGCAATTCGTTTCTGGTAAATTTCGTGTCTTCAAACATGAATCTTACAGTAAAGGAAAAGCAAGAGCTTTTAGAGATAAACGATTTAAAAGAGCGTGCGTTAACGACTTTAAAGTATATGAATGTTGAGTTCCAAAAGCTGGAGCTTAAAAACGACATTCAGTCTAAAGTGCAAAGCGACATGAGCCAACAGCAACGTGAGTACTTTTTACATCAACAAATGAAAACCATTCAAGAAGAACTTGGAGGTGTTTCGTATGAAGAGGAAGTAGAAGAGATGCGCCAACGTGCTAAGGATAAAGTTTGGGATGAAAAAGTAGGCGAGCATTTTGATAAAGAATTATCTAAATTACAGCGAATGAATCCGCAAGTTGCAGAGTATTCTATTCAACGTAATTACTTAGACTTATTTTTAGATTTACCTTGGAATGAGTTTAGTGACGATAACTTCGATTTAAAACACGCTAAAAAAGTTTTAGACCGAGACCATTATGGATTAGATGACGTAAAACGTCGAATTATTGAATATTTGGCAGTTTTAAAATTGCGTAATGATATGAAATCTCCAATCCTTTGTCTTTATGGACCTCCTGGAGTTGGTAAAACGTCTTTAGGGAAGTCTATTGCTGAAGCTTTAGGGAGAGAGTATGTAAGAATGTCATTAGGAGGTTTACGAGATGAAGCTGAAATTAGAGGACATCGTAAAACCTATATTGGTGCAATGCCAGGACGAATTCTTCAAAGTCTTAAAAAGGCAGGAACATCTAATCCAGTATTTGTGTTAGATGAGATAGATAAACTGTCTAATTCGCACCAAGGCGATCCTTCATCTGCAATGTTAGAAGTGTTAGATCCTGAGCAAAACAGTGAGTTTTATGATAACTTCTTAGAAATGGGATTTGACCTTTCTAAAGTAATGTTTATTGCAACCTCTAATAGCTTAAATACCATTCAGCCTGCTTTAAGAGACAGAATGGAAATTATAAATGTAAGCGGTTATACTATTGAAGAAAAAGTTGAAATCGCAAAAAGACATTTACTGCCAAAACAACTTGAAGAACATGGTTTAAAGCCTAAAGACCTTAAAATAGCAAAACCACAATTAGAAAAAATTGTAGAAGGTTATACTAGAGAGTCTGGTGTTAGAGGATTGGAAAAGCAAGTAGCAAAAATGGTGCGTTACGCAGCAAAAAACATTGCTATGGAAGAAGAGTACAATGTAAAAGTGAGTAATGATGATATTATAGAAGTACTTGGAGCACCAAAGCTAGAACGCGATAAATATGAGAATAATAATGTAGCAGGAGTTGTTACAGGATTAGCTTGGACTAGAGTAGGAGGCGATATTCTGTTTATAGAATCAATACTTTCTAAAGGAAAAGGTAATTTAACTATTACTGGTAACTTAGGAAAAGTGATGAAAGAGTCTGCTACCATTGCTATGGAGTATATTAAATCGCATGCTGATGAGTTTGGTATAAACCCAGAAGTGTTTGATAAATATAACGTACACATTCACGTACCTGAAGGAGCTACTCCTAAAGATGGTCCAAGTGCAGGTGTAACTATGTTAACCTCTTTAGTGTCTTTATTTACTCAGCGTAAAGTTAAAAGTAGTTTAGCGATGACAGGTGAAATTACACTTCGCGGAAAAGTGTTGCCTGTTGGTGGAATTAAAGAAAAAATATTGGCTGCTAAACGTGCTCGAATTAAAGAAATCTTACTTTGTGAAGACAACAAGCGTGATATAGACGAAATAAAGCCTGAATATTTAAAAGGTCTCAAATTTCACTATGTTACCGATATGAGTGATGTTTTAAAGCTTGCACTCACTAACCAAAAGGTTAAAAATGCAAAGGCCTTATAAGTTTAAACCTCAACAATTTGTTGAGGTTTTTTTATAGCATAAAAATAAAACAATGATGTCTTCGTTTTAAGATAGATTTGTTTACTTTGCAGACTTATGCTAAAGAGGGTTTTTATTTTTTTATTTTGCATTGTTACTTCATCAATTTATGCTCAAGTTGGTGGAGAGTCTACATACCAGTTTTTAAATTTGGTATCATCTCCTCGTCAAGCTGCATTAGGAGGTAAAGTGCTTACCAATTATGATTATGATGTAACCAGTCCTTTATACAATCCTGCAACTATTAATGATGAAATGGATAACCAGTTAGCACTTAATTATTCAAGCTATTTGGGAGGTATTAGTTATGGTACTGCTGCTTATGCATATACTTGGGATAGACGAGTGCAAACATTTCATATTGGGATGACCTATATTAATTATGGTAGTTTTGATGGTTATGATATCAACGGAGTATCTACAGGTTCTTTTACAGGAAATGAAGCCGCTTTATCTTTAGGTTATGCAAAGCAAATTGGGTTTTCCGATTTTTATGCAGGAGCAAACCTTAAAATCATTACTTCAAAATTGGAACAATACAACTCTATTGGAGGTGCTTTGGATTTAGGAATAATGTATATAAATGAACGATTAGATTTTCATGCAGCATTAACCGTTAGAAATCTTGGAGCGCAGTTTAAAACTTATGCAGGTTTAAATGAGAGTTTACCTTTAGAAATCAATTTTGGTATGTCGCAAACTTTAGAGAACGTACCAATAAGGTGGCATTTAACCTTAGAAAATCTACAAGAGTGGCCAATTGGTTTTTCTAATCCTGCAAGAGCAACCACAGATCTTGATGGCGAACAAACTCAAGAAAAAGTTGGGTTTTTAAATGAAGTATTGCGTCATACAATACTGGGAGCAGAGTTATTTCCTGATAGGGGATTTAATGTTCGATTAGGATATAACTTTAGAAGATCAGAAGAATTAAGAATTGTTGACCAACGTAACTTTTCAGGATTATCTTTTGGAGTTGGAATAAAACTCAACAAAATGCGATTTAGTTATACGCATGCAAGATATACAGGAGCTTCGAACACAAGTTTCTTTGGGTTACAAATAGATTTGAGATAACCAGTCTATGTTTAATAAATTATCTTTTTTCCTTTTAGCATTTAGTGTAAATGTTTTTTCACAAACCAACCTAATTGAAATAAGCACTTTGAATGGAGTTTGGATTGCTGAAGAATATTATAATGCTTTTGAAGAGAATAATAGTGCAATAAAAAGTAAAAATGCTTTTGATTATAGTTATCCTGTAGCTTTAAGAATTAATACATCCGAAAATAAAAAAGGAATTCTTAATATAGGATATTCTGTTTTACACGACCATTTTTTACATCCTGAAGTGTCTAAATATGTTGTGAAAAATAAAGACACTATAAGTGAACAAGGTAGTTTTAGTGTGGATTTAAACTCAAAAGATTCATTAGGGTTTTATAAGATAATAGATTTTCGTGAATTTAATAATGATTGGGTGTCTTATTTATCTTTAGATTCTCAAAACAGTACAGTTACTCTATATAGACCAAAAAATAAAGAACATACAGAGGAGATTATTAAATACAAACGAGTGAAATCAACCTTCAATAAGGACTATCAATATCCTAATCCTTTATACTATTATACAAGGAGTAAGAATTTAGTAGGAAATTATGTTCTTAAAGATATTAATGATAATTTACTTTCTAATGATTTGGTTATTAGTGAAGATGGATTGGTAAAAGGATATTCATTGTTAGAGGGTTTTACTGTGTATTTTTCAACTGATATTTATTGTGGATTACCATCTAATGAAGATTTAGTTATTTTTATTAGAGATGTTTTTGATAATGAGAGTAAAAGTTATGCATACTCTTATGTAAAAGACAAAAAAGGTAATATATCCTTGTATAACAATGAAATGGGAACCATAGAAGGCACTAATTTTGAAGTTATTAAGTTGACTGATAAAGTTTATGATCTTATTAAAAAATAACTAGTTTTGATAAATAAAAACATGCTAATGCAAAACATTACTATTGCTATAGACGGATTTTCCTCTACAGGAAAAAGTACAGTTGCTAAACAATTGGCAAAAGCTTTAAGCTATGTGTATGTGGATACAGGAGCTATGTATAGAGCTGTAACTTTATATGCGATGCAAAATAGCCTTATAGCAGAAGACTGTTTTGATACAGAAGCATTAATCAATCAATTAGATGATATAAATATCTCATTTAAGTTTAATGAAACGCTTGGTTTTGCTGAGGTATATTTAAATTCTGTAAATGTTGAAAAGCAGATTAGAACATTAGAAGTTTCAAAATTTGTAAGTCAAGTAGCAACAGTTCCCGAAGTTCGTAGGCAATTGGTAAAACAGCAACAACAAATGGGAAAAGACAAGGGTGTTGTTATGGACGGTAGAGATATTGGTACAGTTGTTTTTCCTGATGCAGAGCTTAAATTGTTTATGACAGCATCTGCAAATACAAGAGCAGTAAGGCGTTATGAAGAATTGAAAGAACGTGGTGACGATGTGAGTTTTGAAGACGTTTTAAAAAATGTTGAAACCAGAGATAGAATAGATTCCACTAGAAAAGACTCTCCACTTACCAAAGCTGTAGACGCTATAGAAATAGACAATTCCAACCTAACATTAGATGAGCAATTTGAAACCATTTTGCAACTAGCAAAACAAACCATTGCTAAAAACGCATAAGCACTTATTACGCGTTAAAAACCAATAATTTATACTTCAATTATTTATTTGGTATTACAATAAATAAATTGTATTTTTGCACTCCTTTTTAGCGAGTTGAAAAAGATAGGAAGGAAACAAACAAAACAAACAATAACACTTCTGTGTGTGTTCGCATAAATCTTTTTAAACATACAGAATACAAATTAATTATCAGCACATGGCTGAAAAACAAGCAAAACAAGCAGAAGTTGAAGCAACTGAAGCAGTAGCAGCTAAAGCTCCAGTAGTATCTGAAGCACAAGCAAATCCTGAAAAATTCTTAAAAGAGTTTAACTGGCACAATTACGAAGAAGGAATTGACCAAGTTGACGACAAGCAATTAGAAGAATTTGAAAAATTAGTATCTGAAAATTTCGTAGATACTTTAGATGATGAAGTAGTAGAAGGAGAAGTAATCCACATTACTGATCGTGATGCTATCATCGACATCAACGCAAAATCAGAAGGTGTAATCTCATTAAATGAGTTCCGTTACAACCCAAATTTAAAAGTTGGTGATAAGGTAGAAGTATTAATTGACGTTCGTGAAGACACAACAGGACAATTAGTATTATCTCACCGTAAAGCTCGTGTTATCAAAGCATGGGATCGTGTAAACAATGCACATGACACTGGTGAAATCGTAAACGGTTTTGTAAAATGTAGAACTAAAGGTGGTATGATCGTTGACGTATTTGGTATTGAAGCATTCTTACCAGGTTCTCAAATCGATGTAAAACCAATTAGAGATTACGACCAGTACGTAAATAAAACTATGGAATTTAAAGTTGTAAAAATCAACCACGAATTCAAAAACATAGTAGTATCTCACAAAGCTCTTATTGAAGCGGATATTGAAGAACAAAAGAAAGAAATCATTGGTCAATTAGAAAAAGGACAAGTATTAGAAGGTGTTGTTAAAAACATTACTTCTTACGGTGTGTTTATTGATCTTGGTGGTGTTGATGGATTAATCCACATTACTGATCTTTCTTGGTCTCGTATCAACCATCCAAACGAGATTGTTGAATTAGACCAAAAACTTAACGTTGTAATTTTAGATTTTGATGAAGATAAATCTAGAATCCAATTAGGTTTAAAACAATTAAGCAAGCATCCTTGGGAAGCACTTGGTGAAACTGTAAAAGTAGGTGACAAAGTAAAAGGTAAAGTTGTTGTAATTGCTGATTACGGTGCATTTATTGAAGTAGAAGAAGGTGTTGAAGGATTAGTTCACGTATCTGAAATGTCATGGTCAACACATTTACGTTCAGCTCAAGATTTCGTATCTGTAGGAGACGAAATTGAAGCGGTTATCTTAACTCTTGATAGAGAAGATCGTAAAATGTCACTTGGTATTAAGCAATTAACTCCAGATCCATGGACTGACATTACAGGAAAATACCCTGTAGGTTCTACACACACTGGTATTGTACGTAACTTTACAAACTTTGGTGTATTTGTTGAATTAGAAGAAGGTATCGACGGATTAATTTATATCTCTGATTTATCTTGGACTAAGAAAATTAAACACCCAAGCGAGTTCTGTAACGTAGGAGACAAGTTAGAAGTTGTTGTTCTTGAGTTAGACGTAGAAGGACGTAAATTATCTTTAGGTCACAAACAAACTACTGATAACCCATGGGATAAGTATGAGACTGAGTTTGCTTTAGATACAACTCACACTGCTGAAATTTCTGAAATCGTTGACAAAGGTGCAACTGTTGAGTTTAACGAAGATATCGTTGCTTTTGTTCCTTCTCGTCACTTAGAGAAAGAAGATGGTAAGAAACTTAAGAAAGGTGAAGAAGCAGAATTTAAAATCATTGAGTTCAATAAAGAATTCAAGAGAGTAGTTGCTTCTCATACAGCAATCTTTAAAGAAGAAGAAATTGCAAACGTAAAAGCTGCTGCTAAAAAAGCAGAAGCTCAAGCTGCTGAAGCAAAACCTACTTTAGGTGATGCTAACGACGCGTTGCAAGCTCTTAAAGATAAAATGGACGGGAAGAAGTAATATTTGACCCAAAACCAATTTTTTAAAAAGCCTTACAGTTTCTGTAAGGCTTTTTTATGTTTTTGCGTTAAATGTTAAAAATTTATGCATTTCATATAATATTTAACTAAATTATTGTTTTTGGTGTTCTTGTTTGTTAAATTAATAGTAAATAATTATTAAAATAACGATTTTTGTGATTATTTGTTGAAATAAGTTTTAAAATTTTTCATAATTATAGAGTGCACTTTGTAATTAGACAAGATATAGTTCAATCAAGAACAAAGCAGTCTTTTTATTAACCCTAAATTTTTATATTATGAAAAAAAATGTACTTTTTTTAACCGGATTTTTGATGGCTACCATCTTAGTAGCTCAAAATGGAAACACGATTAACGATGCTATAGAAGCAGATGGAACTGCTGTAGCTGTAAATGTTTTGGATTTTAACTCAGCTACTCCTTCGGGATTAAATCCTGCGTGTGGAGCTACTGATGATGTGTTTTATATGCATGAAGTCTCAGGAGGAGATAACAAAGTTACAATTGGTATGGTAAGCGCTGGTGTTTCTTTAATAACTAGTGTTGATTATCAAATTTTATTAGCACCATCAGGAGATATTGGAAATCTCCAAGAAATAGGATGTGATTCTTACGGAGTTTTATTGGTTGTTGGAGGTAGCTTTGAAGTTGTTATCAATAATATTAACCCAGGTGATGTTTACTATTTAAGAGTTTATAAAACTTCAGGACTTGGAGGTGTTTTAACCAATCTTTTAAATGGAACATCAATTACCATGGTTAGTGAGTATGATAGTACTTTAGGTTTAGAAAGCGCAAATCAACAAGACTTTAAAGTTCTAGTAAAGGACAATAAAATAGATTTATTAAACAATACCGATTTTTTTGAATTTACTATTTATGGATTAGACGGTAAGCAATTAGCTAAAGGAGATTCAAGTGATGTTTTACAATCTATTGACACATCTTATTTAAACAAAGGAGTTTATGTTTTAAACTTATACAATAATAAAAACAGTGAGTCTGTCAAGTTTGTTAGATATTAATTTATTTTGACAACTAAAAAAAAGAAGCCTTAAATAGGCTTCTTTTTACTTTTTTAGAGTTTATACAAACTGCGTAAAAATTTTGCATTATCTTTGTTCTCCAAATACGTTTGGATACAATATGAGTCAAAAAGTGTTACTTAATGCAAAAGAGGTAAACATCATTCTTCATAGATTGGCTTGTCAATTAATTGAAAACCACAACGATTTTTCCAACACAGTTTTAATAGGTATTCAGCCTAGAGGTAAGTATTTAGCTAATCGTTTAGCTAAAATGTTAACTGAAGACTATAAAGTAAAAAACATTCAGTTAGGGCATTTAGATATTACTTTTTTTAGAGACGATTTTAGACGAGGAGAAAAAACTCTTGAAGCTAATACTACCGAAATTAACTTCTTAGTTGAAAATAAAAATGTGGTTTTTATTGATGATGTTTTATATACAGGACGAAGTATACGGTCTGCTTTAACAGCAATTCAATCGTTTGGAAGACCTAACGAAATAGAACTTTTAACCTTAATTGACCGACGTTTTAGTAGGCATTTACCAATACAACCTAATTATAGAGGTCGTCAGGTAGATGCTATTAACAAAGAAAAAGTAAAAGTAAATTGGGCTGAAAATGATGGAGAAGACTCGGTTTACTTAATAAATAATTAAATCTATGAGCGAATTAAGTGTCAACCACTTATTAGGAATAAAATATCTTAATTCTCAAGATATTCAACTTATTTTTGAAACTGCCGATCATTTTAAAGAAGTCATTAACAGGCCAATAAAAAAAGTACCTTCGCTTAGAGACATTACAATTGCTAATTTATTTTTTGAAAACTCTACGCGTACAAAGCTCTCTTTTGAGTTAGCCGAAAAACGATTGTCTGCTGATGTTATCAATTTTTCAGCATCACAATCTTCAGTAAAAAAAGGAGAAACTTTAATTGATACGGTAAACAATATTCTTTCCATGAAAGTGGATATGGTTGTTATGAGGCACCCAAATCCTGGAGCAGGAGTGTTTTTATCTCAACACGTAGATGCAAGTATTGTAAATGCTGGAGATGGAGCACATGAGCATCCAACACAAGCCTTGTTAGACAGTTATTCAATACGAGAGCGACTAGGAAGTGTAAAAGGCAAAAACGTTGTTATAGTTGGTGATATTTTACATAGTCGTGTTGCCCTTTCAAATATATATGCATTACAACTTCAAGGTGCAAATGTTATGGTTTGCGGACCAAAAACATTGTTGCCAAAACATATTGATAAACTTGGTGTAAAAGTTGAAACTAATTTGCGTAAAGCCCTTAATTGGTGTGATGTAGCTAATATGCTTCGCGTTCAAAACGAACGAATGGATATAAGCTATTTCCCTTCAACAAGAGAGTACACTCAGCAATATGGAGTGAATAAAGCATTATTGAACAGTCTAGATAAAGAAATTACAATAATGCATCCTGGACCAATTAATCGTGGTGTGGAAATCACGAGTGATGTTGCAGATTCTGACCAAGCTATTATTTTAGATCAAGTTCAAAATGGAGTAGCAGTTAGGATGGCTGTAATTTATTTATTAGCTTCAAAAATTAAACACTAATTTATTATGATTTTTGACAAAGACGGAAATACAACTATCATTACACAAGAAAAAGCTACGGTTGTTGAACTAGTAAAAAAGCTTGAAGTAATGTATGAGCGTTTTAAAAATGACAATGTAATTGTTAATCTTACTAGTTTAAATAAAATTCCTTTAGAACAAATAGTAGAATTTTTAAGTATTTCAAATAAACATAGAGCATCAAAACATTCGTTTGTTATAGTTACTGATAAAACCAATTTAGATGAAACTCCAGATGAAATTGTTGTAGTTCCTACACTGCAAGAAGCTTATGATATTATTGAAATGGAAGAAATTGAGCGCGATTTAGGATTTTAAAACAACTACATGCAACTAACAATCCTTGGCTGTCATAGTGCAACTCCACGAATAGATACAAACCCAACGTCTCAAGTATTGCAAATTAAAAACCACATGTTTTTAATTGATTGTGGCGAAGGCACACAAGTGCAGTTAAGAAAAGCTAAGATTAAGTTCAATCGCATAAAGCATATCTTTATTTCTCATCTTCATGGTGACCATTATTTTGGTTTAGTTGGCTTAATATCAACTTTTAGACTTTTAACCAGAGAAACTGATTTGCACATTTATGGACCAAAAGGACTTAAAGAAGTTATTACACTCCAAATGAAATTAGCCGAATCATGGACAAATTATAAACTGATTTTTCATGAGTTAACTTCAACAAAGTCTGAATTAATTTTTGAAGACGATAAAGTAGAAGTTCATACAATTCCTTTAGACCATCGAGTGTACACTAATGGGTTTTTATTTAAAGAGAAACCTGGAGAGCGAAAACTAGACATGAATGCAATATTAAATAATGATATTGATGTTGCGTATTATAGAAAGTTAAAACAAGGAGCAGATGTTGTAGATAATAATGGAGAGCTAATTAAAAATAGTGAGCTTACTAAAGCTCCAGCTCCAGTTAAAAGCTATGCGTTTTGTAGTGATACAGCATATAACCCTAGTATTGTTCCTATTATTAAAGATGCTGATGTACTTTATCACGAGTCTACTTTTTTAGAAAAACACGCACATTTAGCTCCAAAAACAAAACACTCTACAGCAAAAGAAGCTGCTGAAATAGCTAAGTTAGCTAAAGTAAAGGCATTAATTTTAGGTCATTATTCAACACGTTATAATGACTATGAAGATTTTCGAGAGGAAGCTTCATCAGTATTTGATAATGTGTTGTTATCTAAAGATGGAAAATCATTTGATTTTGATGATTTGAGGTCATAATTAGTTGCCCAATGCAAAGCTTCGGCCAAAGACCTAAATCTTAATACATTATTCTTAATGATAATTTTTTCTAAAGTTGATACTTTAAAAGCTTTGTCGCTATAAGTAACAAAAGCACTTGCTTTTAAAATAGGGAATTCATCATCAAGTATATTAAATACTATAGGTTCGGTAGAGTAGGTGTTCACTCTGTTTGCAATACATACAATTTTAGCATTTTTACCATAAAAATCAGTTATTTCTTGAAAAATAACTTTTAACTTATTGTAGCTTAAATGCACTCCTTCATTGATTTCGGCAACATAAAATTTACTAAATAAATAAAAAGTTCCAAAAGACAGTTTCAGTTTGTACGAACTGTTTTCTTTGTAATAACGTGTTAGTTCTAGTCGCATAGTAAAGTGTTTTTGAGGTTGTTTGGTTAATGTTAAACATTCAACAATCTTTAATTTTTTATCAGTAAGCAATTCATTTATTATATTTTGCTTATATAAGCGTGCGGTATAATCAGTTAAAATCTGATTAAGTGAATAGAAAAAAGTAGAGTAAAGAATAATGGTTTTACTGCTTTGAGTAGTTTTTACTGTACATAAAGAGTAAAATTTAAACCTAAAAAAAAGTAGCTTGAGATTCACAATCTTCAAGTTGTTCTTGAAATAATTAGGCGTAACAATTCCCTTACAATATTTTACTATGGTTCTAAAACAATCCATTGCTAATTGCTAAAAATTAAATAATAAGGTAAGGGGATATTATTTAACTAATATACACTTTTTTTAGAGTAAAAGCAAGATATTAATTAAACTCTTTTAGGTTTTTAATCCAAATTATAGCTTCATCTAAAGAGCCGCAACGCTTTATACTCATCTCTGAAAATCGCTTTTCAATAGAGGCGTTTATGTAATTAAGTTCAGTATAAGATACCATAGCACTAGCAACAATAAAACCATAATCTCTTTGAAATCTAATCCACAATTGTGGTTCAATAGAGTAGGGGTTTACTCTGTTTGAAATATATCCAATTTTAAGATTTGACCCATAGTAATCTATTAATGCAGCAATAACCTGTTGAATTTTGTCCCAGTCAAAATGGACGCCTTCATTTATTTCAGAGATTATAAACTTGTCAAAAAGATAAAAATTACCAAATGAAAACTCTACTTTTGAGTGTTTAAGAAGGTTAAAATATTTGCTATTTTCAAATGTCATGGGACTAAAATAATTCTTAAATTTATATGAATTACTTTATTCAAAAAAATAAAATCTAATCAAAAAAGCATATTAAAATCTAATGAGTACAGACTTAAGTAATTACAGAAAATCTTATGAAAAACATGAGCTTTTATTAAAAGATGCTCCTGCAAACCCTCTAGAGTTGTTTAAAAGATGGTTTCATGAAATAGATGCTTCTTTTCCAGAAATTGAAGCTAATGCAATGACGTTATCTACAATAAGTTTAGATGGTTTCCCTAAAAGTAGAATTGTGCTGTTAAAGGAGTTTAATACTGATGGTTTTGTGTTTTATTCTAATTATAATAGTGACAAAGGACAAGCCATAATAGCGAATCCTAATGTTTGTCTTTCCTTTTTTTGGCATTCAGCTGAACGACAAGTTATAATTAAAGGTATTGCTGAAAAAGTTGATGCTGCTACTAGTGACGACTATTTTTCAACACGTCCAAGAGGAAGTCAACTAGGAGCATGGGCTTCTAACCAAAGCGAAATTATTGCCGATAGGGATGTATTGAATAACAAGTTAAAAGAATTAGAGCTTCAATATAAAGACAAAGATATACCTAGACCTAATCATTGGGGCGGATTTTTAATTAAGCCTACAGAAATTGAGTTTTGGCAAGGGAGACCTAATAGACTTCATGATAGAATTGAATATAAATTGAATTCAGATTCTAGTTGGACAATTAACCGACTTGCGCCTTAATTATTTTTTTCAGCTTTTACAAAACGATAAAGTGTAAAATTTTATCGATAAAAAGTAAGAATATTCCTTAATTTTATGCATTTCATCGATTATTGACATTTAAAATCGATGAAATGCATGTTTTTTATCGATTTTAACATTTTATTAACAGTCTACTACGTATAGTCTTCTAATTTTACTACACCAAATCTAAATAACCCTCTTATGAAGACTAAATTTTACCTACCTGTTATGGTATTGTTTGCAATGTTAAGCTTCTCTTGTTCTACTGAAGAATTCCCTGAAAATGAAGCAAATAATATAACATTACAAAACGCACCAGCTGCAAAAACTATTGAAATAGAAATTTTAGAGCTTATCAATGCGCACAGAATAGAATTAGGCTTAAATCCATTGAACAATTTAAACATTATTAAGTCTGTTGCCTATTCGCATACTGACTACATGGTTAGTGTTAATCAAGTAAATCATGACAATTTTTTCCAAAGAAAAAGTAGTTTAGAGCAACACGCATCAGCAACTAAAGTATCTGAAAACGTTGCTTATGCTTTTAGCTCAGCGCAATCAGTTGTAAATGCATGGATTAACAGTGAAGGTCATAGAGCAAATATTGAAGGAGACTTTACAGACTTTGATATTTCTGCCGAACAAAATGAAGAAGGTAAATGGTATTATACCAACATTTTTATAAAACGTTAATAGATTAATTATTAGTTAATGAATTAAGACCACTTTTTAGTGGTCTTTTTTATTTAAAGGTTTTATTTATTTAATTCATGGTCATTAATGTAAATACAGGAATTGCATTTGTTGTACTGTTATAAATCATGCAGCTAAACCATTTACTATTTCTAGCTTAACCATGGTATAATTCAAACTACAAATAAGTAGTTTTATTAGCTCTGATAAATTAAAGTATGTAATTATTAAAAGGACTTTAAATTTGAGTACATTGTCTATGAGTTATACTCACTTTAGTCCATTAACCTAACGGAAACGAGAAAAGAAATCACAAATGTTTGGAGCAGTAGGATATTTTATTAATGCTAGAAGAGAAGAAGCATACTTAATTATTAGAAGAACAATTAATATTAAAGTTTGAAATGGATTATTCAACTACCGTAACAAAAAATGATTCTAGGTTGTTAAAAGGCTTAGTTTTTAATAGTTCAAAATTACAATGGTTAGGCAATAATTGACTTAACTATGATGTATAAAAAAACAGGCTATTATTAGCCTGTTTTTTTGTTCTTATAATTAAGTGCTGTTTAGTTTTTTAAGATATAGAAGTGAGATCTTCTGTTAAGTTGATGCTCTTCAGGAGTACATTTTACACCATTTGAACACTTGTTTAACAATTGTGTTTCACCATAACCAATAGCACTTTCAATTCTTTCAGGAGCTATACCTCTTGATAATAAATATTCATGAGTTGATTTAGCTCTTCTGTCTGATAGTTTTAAGTTATATCTATCACTACCTCTACTATCAGTATGCGACTCAATTTTAATAACCATATTTGGGTGGTCTCTCATTACACTTACTATATTTTCAAGTTCGTAAGCAGCATCAGGTCTTATATTCCATTTGTCAAAATCAAAGAAAATAGGGTTGATAACTATTTCATTATTTATAATTAACGGAATTAAATCTAGGTCTAATGTGTTTTCTTCATTATTAACTTCACCAGTCATAATTTGTTTATGATTGTCTTTATAATCTGGTTTGGTAGCTAATACAGTATATTCAGTATGACATTTTACCTTAAATGAATATGCTCCATTTTCATCAGCAGTAACTTCGTTTAAGATTTTACCTTCTTTGTTGATTAATTTAACGGCAGCCATTGCAATAGGTTTTTGAGTTAAACTGTCTCTAATGGTTCCTTTAATTATTTGAGAACAACCAATAAATCCATAAATATCATCACTACCAGCTCCATCAGGTCTGTTTGATGAAAAATAACCAATTTGAGTGTCAGAATCTATAATAAAACCAAAGTCGTCGTAACTTGTGTTAAAAGGAGCACCTAAGTTTTCTACTTCAGCATTTTCACCTTTTAATATATTTGATTTAAAAATATCCAGGAATCCTAAGTTTATATTACTATCAGAAGAAAAATATAATGTATTATCCTTGGCAACAAAAGGGAACATTTCTTTACCATCTGTATTAATTTCTGGTCCTAAATTTTCAGGAGTTCCATATTTATTATCTCCAAGTATTGCAACTTTATAGATGTCTGTCGATCCATAACCACCATCACGATCAGAAACAAAAAATAATGTACTATCATCAGGACTTAAAGCAGGATGACCAGTAGAGTAGTAGGTGTCGTTAATAGGAAGTTCAACTACATCTTGCCACATGCTATCTACTAAAGAAGCTTTATAAATCTTTAAATGTGATGTTCCTTCTTTGTCAGTTTTTAACTTGTTTCTTTTATTTACATTGTCTCTAGTAAAGTACATTGTTTTTCCATCACTAGTAATAACTGCATTTGCTTCATGGAACTCAGTATTTATTTTTGGTCCATTGATTTTGTTTACCTTTTCATAAGTGTTTACACCATCTTTTTCAGTAACCTCTACTTCATAAAGGTCTAAAAATGGTTCACCATTCCAATCGTAAATTTTGTCTTTTCCATCTCTTGAAGAAGAGAAAATTAACTTACCATCTTTTTCAAACGCACCAAAATCGGCAAACTTGGTGTTAATTGGTAATGTGTTGATAGTAACATAAATTTCATCAGTAGATGATAGTTTTTCGTAAAGTTCAAGGTTATCATACTCTAATCCTGCAATTCTGTCGTCATCAGGATTTTCTGCTTTATATTTTTCTAACCAAATGATAGCTTCTTCATAATTACCTAAACCTCTAAGCGCTTGTGAGTACTTGTAAAAATATTCAGGATCAATTTTATTTTCATGTAATCTTACAGCTTCAGCATACCATTTTGCTGACCCTTCAGAATCTGAATTATTGTAATAACAATCACCTAATCTAGTTAATACATATTCGCTACTATCACCTTTTTTTACAGCTTCTTCATAAAATTCAGTAGCCTTTTGATAAGCGAAGTTTTTAAAGAACTTGTCAGCTACTTTTACTTGCTGTTTTTGAGCAACCATAAAAGTACTACTAAGTGCAACTATTAATAATATTATTCTTGCTTTCATAATCTGTTTTTTTAGAAGTATCTAGGTGATTTAACACGTTGTGTCTTGAAAATTTCAAACATAAGTAAAACTTCATGAGTTCCACTTGTATAAGGTCTAATATCTGAAATAGGATACTCATAAGCATAACCTATTCTCAATTGTTTTGAAACCTGAAAATCGGCAATACCACCAATAGCAGCAGCAGACTCATTCATTCTATAAGCAGCTCCTAACCATAGTTTTTCATTAAATAAGAAGTTAGCTGTTATATCAAATGATAAAGGAGCTCCATTTGTAGCTTTTAGCATTGTGGCTGGTTTGAATTTTGTGGTTTCGCTTAAATCGAATACATATCCACCAGTAAAATAATAACTAACACGTTCTAATGATACATAGTCAATATTTCCTTGGCTTCCTTTGTTGTAATCAGTATTTAAAATTCTAGGAGCAGAGAGGCCTATATACCATTTGTTTGAATGCCAATAAACACCAGTACCAATATTAGGACTCCATCTATTAGATACATCATTAAAGAAAGGGTCATTTACTACCGAAGGGTCATTAAGTAAAGCCTGGTCTAAGTTATAATGAGTAAATCCAGCTTTAAGACCAAAGGCAAGTTTGGTGTTTTCTCCAGTTTGAATAGTATACGAAAAGTCACCATACAAGTAAGAGAAATTTTCATAACCTAACTCATCGTTAATAAACGACAATCCTAAACCAATTTTCTCGTTTCTAAGTGGTGTATGAATAGACAAGGTTTGTGTAGTTGGTCCACCTTCAAGACCAACCCATTGGCTCCTGTGCAATCCAACAATACTTAATGTTTCTCTACTACCAGCATAAGCTGGGTTTATCGAGATAGTATTATACATATACTGTGTAAACTGAGGTAGCTGTTGGGCAACACTTGTCCAGCAATTGAACAGTATAAAAACGATTATGTTAAACTTTAATAATTTCATAATAGGTTAAAATTTATTTGGTTCCTATGTAGATTGGACCTGTAAAAGGTTTTAGCTGCAGTCCATTACTACCTTTGATGTTTATTATATAATAATACGTTCCTGAAGGTACTTTATCAGATCTTCCTATTGAAGCTTTTGAAGCTGTACCATTCCAATCATTTTGATAATTGAAGTTTTCATAGATTTTTGCTCCCCAACGGTTGAATATTTGTAGTTCAATTGTGAACCCACAATCCTCAACACCAGTGATTGTAAAGAACTCATTCCATTGGTCACCATTAGGAGTAACAGCTTTAGAAATCACAACATCTTCAGCTCCACATGGTAGTACAATACAATCATCATGAACTGTTATCATTACTTCAACAGTGCTTGGACATGGTCCGTTTGCTACAGTGTAAGTAAAGATGTAATCACCTAGTTCAACTGTTGCAGGGTCAAAGATGCTTCCGTCTAACGTAGCGTTACCAGAAACAACTTCCCAAACACCATCACTGTCATAATCTCCACTTAATAAATCAAATAAGTCAATAGCTAGATCATCTATACAAAGTTCGGTATCATATCCTGCGAATGTACTCTCAACATTTACATTTACTATTTGTGTGTAGATGGCTTCGTTACCACATTCGTCAGTAACAGTCCAGCTTCTAGTGATTGAATAATCTTCTAAACCATCATTTGAATCATTTGATTCGTTAAACTCAACAGTTATGTCAGAAGAACAAGCGTCTTCAAATACTAATTCTGGTACTTCAGGAATATCTGAACAACTAACATCTATAGTGGTTTCAAAGTCTCCAACAATAACAGGAGCAGTAGTATCTACCACATTAATAGTTTGAACAAGTGTAGCAGTATTACCACAATCATCAGTTACTGACCAAGTACG
>NZ_JAOQHY010000017.1:0-47359 GCF_025548475.1 Gaetbulibacter sp. NE
TACCGATCCACAAGAATCAGTAGCAGTTGCGTTACCAGTTTGAGAAGGATCTATGCTGTCACCACACTCTACATTAGCAGTAGCAGGAACAGTAATCACAGGATCAGTAGTATCAATTACGTTTATGATTTGATCTTGCGATACATCGTTACCACAAGAATCAGTAGCAGTCCAAGTTCTAGTAATAGTTTGAGTATTACCACAAGAACCAGCAGCAACACTATCAGAATAAGTTACGGTTACCGATCCACAAGAATCAGTAGCAGTTGCGTTACCAGTTTGAGAAGGATCTATGCTGTCACCACACTCTACATTAGCAGTAGCAGGAACAGTAAGCACAGGATCAGTAGTATCAATTACGTTTATGATTTGATCTTGCGATACATCGTTACCACAATCGTCAGTAGCAGTCCAAGTTCTAGTAATAGTTTGAGTATTACCACAAGAACCAGCTGCAACACTATCAGAATAAGTTACGGTTACCGATCCACAAGAATCAGTAGCAGTTGCGTTACCAGTTTGAGAAGGATCTATGCTGTCACCACACTCTACATTAGCAGTAGCAGGAACAGTAAGCACAGGATCAGTAGTATCAATTACGTTTATGATTTGATCTTGCGATACATCGTTACCACAATCGTCAGTAGCAGTCCAAGTTCTAGTAATAGTTTGAGTATTACCACAAGAACCAGCTGCAACACTATCAGAATAAGTTACTGTTACCGATCCACAAGAATCAGTAGCAGTTGCGTTACCAGTTTGAGAAGGATCTATGCTGTCACCACACTCTACATTAGTAGTAGCAGGAACAGTAATCACAGGATCAGTAGTATCAATTACGTTTATGATTTGATCTTGAGATATATCGTTACCACAATCGTCAGTAGCAGTCCAAGTTCTAGTAATAGTTTGAGTGTTACCACAAGAACCAGCTGCAACACTATCAGAGTAAGTTACAGTTACTGATCCACAAGAATCAGTAGCAGTTGCGTTACCAGTTTGAGAAGGATCTATGCTGTCACCACACTCTACATTAGCAGTAGCAGGAACAGTAATCACAGGATCAGTAGTATCAATTACGTTTATGATTTGATCTTGAGATACATCGTTACCACAAGAATCAGTAGCAGTCCAAGTTCTAGTAATAGTTTGAGTATTACCACAAGAACCAGCTGCAACACTATCAGAGTAAGTTACTGTTACTGATCCACAAGAATCAGTAGCAGTTGCGTTACCAGTTTGAGAAGGATCTATGCTGTCACCACACTCTACATTAGCAGTAGCAGGAACAGTAAGCACAGGATCAGTAGTGTCAATTACGTTTATGATTTGATCTTGCGATACATCGTTACCACAATCGTCAGTAGCAGTCCAAGTTCTAGTAATAGTTTGAGTATTACCACAAGAACCAGCTGCAACACTATCAGAATAAGTTACAGTTACCGATCCACAAGAATCAGTAGCAGTTGCGTTACCAGTTTGTGAAGGATCTATGCTGTCACCACACTCTACATTAGCAGTAGCAGGAATAGTAAGCACAGGATCAGTAGTATCAATTACGTTTATGATTTGATCTTGAGATACATCGTTACCACAATCGTCAGTAGCAGTCCAAGTTCTAGTAATAGTTTGAGTATTACCACAAGAACCAGCTGCAACACTATCAGAATAAGTTACTGTTACCGATCCACAAGAATCAGTAGCAGTTGCGTTACCAGTTTGAGAAGGATCTATGCTGTCACCACACTCTACATTAGCAGTAGCAGGAACAGTAAGCACAGGATCAGTAGTGTCAATTACGTTTATGATTTGATCTTGCGATACATCGTTACCACAAGAATCAGTAGCAGTCCAAGTTCTAGTAATAGTTTGAGTATTACCACAAGAACCAGCTGCAACACTATCAGAATAAGTTACAGTTACCGATCCACAAGAATCAGTAGCAGTTGCGTTACCAGTTTGTGAAGGATCTATGCTGTCACCACACTCTACATTAGCAGTAGCAGGAATAGTAAGCACAGGATCAGTAGTATCAATTACGTTTATGATTTGATCTTGAGATACATCGTTACCACAAGAATCAGTAGCAGTCCAAGTTCTAGTAATAGTTTGAGTATTACCACAAGAACCAGCTGCAACACTATCAGAATAAGTTACTGTTACCGATCCACAAGAATCAGTAGCAGTTGCGTTACCAGTTTGAGAAGGATCTATGCTGTTACCACACTCTACATTAGCAGTAGCAGGAATAGTAAGCACAGGATCAGTAGTATCATTGATGTCTATAACTTGAACATCAGTTGCTTGTTGACCACAAATATCTGTAATAGTATAAGTTCTACTAACTTTTATTGGGCAAGAGCCTGTTGCAACATCTATATAAGTGATAGAGTCAACATTGTCTTCTGTAAAAGTTCCACCTTCAGCTAAGAATTGAGCTTCAGTTATAGTTGCAGTACTAGAACTAAAAGGTAAAGCAGTAAGATTACCATTTTGAATATCACTTGTAGAACAACCTTCAACAACTATATCGTCTGGAGCTGAAATGGTTGGAGCTGTAGTATCTATTAAATTTACATTAAAAGTAGCAGTAGCTGAACAGTTAGAGTTTTCATCACTAACAATTACAGTATAAGTTCCATTATCTAAATTGGTTAAGTCTTGTGAGTCAGTATCAGGGTCTTCAGATCCGTTGTTGTCCCAATCATAAGTATAGTTTCCGGTTCCGCCACTAACAGAAATATTAATACTACCATCATTACTATCGCTACATGAGCTATGAACTAACTCTTCTAATGTTATTGAAATAGCATTGTATACTGTAACAGTTAAAGGAGTTCTTTCACTGTTTACACACATTTCATTAGGACCTTCAGAAACGTAGTAGGTAAATGTACCTGCTATACTTGTATCTGGTATTAATGACGTTTGACCTACAGTATTAGGATTATTATCTGGGTAAAATAATAATATATAATTAGGGTCAGTAGTTTGAGCTGTAAGTGGAGTAGCTGTTTCATTTAAACAATATACTTCATCATTAGCCGAAGGCGTTGTTGTTACACTGCTAGTTGCAATTGTAAATATATAATGACAACTTGGGTCTCCTGGAGGAATAGCATAGTAAGTTGTAGTTCCTAATGTTGCAGGGAACGGATTTGTACTAGTATATTCAGTTGTTGAACCAGTTACAGGGTAAGAATCATAAAATCTAGATCCAGGAGGGAATTCAGCTTCAATTTCAGAAACAGGTATTGAATTTCCTTCAAAACTACAATAGAAGAAATCTCTTTCTACTGTAACACCTGTACAATTATCATTGATATAATCTTGAGCGTCAATATTAATTTCAATTGGATCAGTATTTGGTTCTCCTTGACAATTTCCTTCTTGTTGATAACCTTGTATTAAAGGAAGAGAATAATCTGTTCCTGAAATCATACCTGTACCACTAATATAACCACCAAGAATTACAATTTTTGGCTCACAATTGGCATTTACAAGTACCGAACAGTCTTCGGTTGCTTTGAGTTTAAAAGATAAATCAGCTAATAGGAGATCGATGTCAGCAGGGAATAAAGGTAAAAAGTTGATATCCCAAACAATAGAACCAGTAGCCCCTTCATTTGGATCATAATACGGAGTTCCTGCTGCAAATGCTGGTAAATAAGCGTTGTTTACAATACTTCCAGGTATAAATTCTGATGTAAAAGGAATCGGTATTACCAATCTTGCATCAAGAATAGGCTCTGTACCTTTATTTTTAATTTCAACTTTATATTCAATTTCATCTCCTGGTAATACTTGCATACCTGGAGTTGGAGCACTTCCGTTAATTGTAGTATTTGATAAAACTCCTTCAGATTCAGGGATGTAAGCATCAACAGACATGGCCATACTAAAAATGATATAGGTATCTTGAGTAGATCCATATCTAAATTTAGTTGATGTTTGACTGTTATCTATTAAAGATTTATCCGAGTTATCTAAATCAAACATGCTAATATCCAAACCTGTGTTGTTTACTAGATTAGGATTTCTTGCATTTCCACCTGTTTGAATAGAGGAGTTAAAAAAGTTACTTGTACTATTACCAGAGTGACTTAAATCTACCCAATCATTATTGTTAGGGTTTGGGTTGTTAACTTCATCGGCTTCAATAATTTCAAAATAATCGCCAGAAATACCTCTATCACCTTCACCAGCCATTAAACCTAATTTAATATTTACTGGACCAGATTGAACAGCATTAAATCCTGATACAGGTAGCTCATAATTTGTTGTAGTGTTTCCTTGAACGTAAGCATAACCATCAAAAACAGTTACATCTCTCCAGTTCATTTTTGAGTTTTCATAAACTACAATCATTCCCCAACCACCATAATATCCTGTGCTACCTCCATTACCTTCAGAAACAGCTATATCAGCAACAAAGTATTCACCAAGTCCGTTAGCTCTAACTTGGTCAGTTACTTCTATATAACCTGCATACATGCCATTGTCTCCAGGAAATCTAATATCGTTTTGATTAGCTACAAGTGTTTGGTAGCTAGAGTCGTTAGGTCCTTTTAGCTTAATTGTACGTTTTTGTAAATTAGTTAAATCATCATCATCACCTCTACCAGTCCAATATAAACCTGCATAAATAATATTGGAACAGTCTGGGTTAGCACCATTTTCTGTTGAAAAGGTTAACGTTGCAGAAGATGAATTTTCAGTAGAAGAGTCGTTATCAACGTCAACGAACTCCATAGTTCTGTTACTATTATTATAGTTAACATTGTATGAGTCTAACGTTAAGTTTGAATTTCCTATAAGGGTAAAATCACCTTTTACGTTATAAATAACTTTACTTGGCGTGTATTGCGATGTACGTTGCGTAAAAGGCACTTGTACTTGAGCAAATGACGAACCTACAATAGCAAAAATAAGCATGAACATGCTTAGAGCTTTTTTATTGAAGATAACAGGTTTTATAGTATAGTTTTTCATTTTTGCCTGAGTTTTATTCTTTGTAATTTGATAATAGCGTTATATCATTAAATAGGAATATTAATACCTAAAAAAGTTGGAGGGTATTTAATATCTTCTCTTTTTTTAATCATTCTTATTATTTGTGGTTGAGAAGCTTCAACTTCACAACTTATATATATGCACTCTAGGTTAGGAAAAACAGAAAATGCATCGTAGTCAATAGTTTTACTTAGGTCATTTTGATTAAGCACTTTTATAACAAGAACTTTGACCATGTTAGATGGCTTTCTGTTAATTGTATTCAAAGAAGCAACATCAACAACTACACGTTCTGTATTTAGCATAATTGGTTTTGACTCATTATTCGATAAGTAAGCAGTTTCAACTTTTTTATACACTAACTTTTTAAGCATTTGTGCATCGTTGTCAGGTAAGCCTTTTGATCTGGTATTAGATTGGACATCATTGTTAAACAACTTTACGTCATTCCCCTGAGCTGAAGTTTTAGTAGAAATAATTGTGCACAAAGTGAACAATGCTATTACCAAAGGATTAATTTTAATATTCATAATTTCTTTAATTAGATTTTTCTAAATTTATATTTGAGCTGCTATAATAAAATTAGAGCATCCCAAAGTGTGCAAATATTATTGCATATATTAACTTAAATAGTCATTCCAATTACATTGAATACTAGTTAAAATTCTTAAATTATGTTTAGAGGGAAGTGTATCGCAAAATATTGCGGTACGAATGGATTGATTAATATGTTTTTGATTTGGGGTCATTTACATTAATTTTACAAGAGCAAATCAACTTAATAAAAAGATGTTGCACAAAAATAAATGTTAAAGGGACGAAAATAATCGTTAAAACGGAATTATGCAACACTTTATCGAAAAAAAACGCATTTAATCGATATTTAAATGAAACAGATATTATTTATAAGACACGCAAAATCGTCGTGGGAGTACGATGTAAGCGACATTGATAGACCATTGAACTCTAGAGGTTTAAATGATGCTAATTTGATTTCAAACCACTTTAAAAGCTATAAAATACGACCAGATATGGTCTTTTCAAGCCCTGCAAATAGGGCCTTAACAACTTGTAAGATATTTCTTAAAACTCTAAATATTGATGAAAATAGGCTAGTTATAGACAGTAATTTATATGATTTTGGAGGTCAAATGGTTATGGATTTTATAAAATCGGTTGATGACACCCATAGTTGTATTATGGTATTTGGACATAACCATGCATTTACTACATTGGTAAATGAACTTGGAGATCAATTTATTGGCAACTTGCCAACTTGTGGATTAGCAAAAATTGATTTTGATACTGACCAATGGTCAAAAATTAATAAAGGACATACTGATATGTTGCTATTTCCCAAGGAATTAAAATCATAAAACAAATATTTTATACTAATTCATTTAGATGAGAAATATTTATAAATCTTTAAATAGGTTTACAATTTATTAAATCTACCAACAGCGCTTATATTTTCTAAATAGAATATATTTGTGCTTAACTAAATAGAAACTTAATGACCAAAGATAAAAACAGTTACATCAATAGAGAATTAAGCTGGTTACAATTTAATGCTAGAGTTCTACAAGAAGCGGCAGACAAATCAGTTCCTTTAATAGAACGACTTCGTTTTTTAGGGATTTTCTCTAATAATCTAGATGAGTTTTTTAAAGTAAGATATGCAACTGTTAAACGAATTGACGAGGCAGGAAAAGCAGGTAAGAGTGAGTTAGGAGGTATTAAGGCTAGTGAGTTATTAGAAAAAATTACACAAGTTGTTATTAAACAGCAAAGTGAAAGTTTAGGAATACTTAATGATATTCAAAAAAACCTCGAAGATGAAGGTATTTATATCATTAATGAGTCACAAATTGACGATTCTCAACACGATTTTATTAAGAATTATTTTATCCAAAATGTTAGTCCAGCACTAGTAACAATAATACTCAATGACCTAGTAGATTTACCTATTTTAAAGGATAGTGCAGCCTATTTAGCTGTAAGAATGAATCTTGAAAATAATGAAAAGCAATTTGCCTTAATTGAAATACCAAGATCAATGGATAGGTTTGTTGTTTTACCCAAAAAGGATAATAAAGACTATATCATAATATTAGATGATTTACTAAGGTATTGTTTAAATGATATTTTTAACATTTTCGATTATAAAAGTATTACAGCTCACATGATTAAAATCACTAGAGATGGTGAATTAGATTTTGACAGTGATTTAAGTAAAAGTTTTATTGAGAAAATTTCTGATAGTGTTAAGCATAGACAAGTTGGAGAACCTGTTAGGTTTGTTTATGATAAAACCATTGACAAGGAAACCTTAGGGTATTTAATGGCTAAAATGGGTATCGATTCAAATGATAGTGTTATACCTGGAGGTCGTTACCATAATAGGAGAGACTACATGGGTTTCCCTAGTTTAGGCAGAACAGATTTGTTGTATGACAAGATAAAAGCATTGCCAGTAAAAGGTTTAAGTTTAGAGGAAAGTATTTTTAATACAATTGCAAAAAAAGACTATTTGCTTTACACGCCTTATCATACTTTTTCTTATGTGGTTAAATTCCTTAGAGAAGCAGCTTTAGATCCAAAGGTAAAAACCATAAAAATCACTATATATAGATTAGCTCAAATATCCCACGTTGCAAGTTCATTAATTAATGCAGCCAAAAATGGAAAAAAAGTAACCGTTTCAATTGAATTACAAGCACGATTTGATGAGCAAGCAAATATTGATTATGCTGAGCAAATGCAAGATGAAGGTGTTAACCTTTTGTTTGGTGTTTCTGGTTTAAAAGTACATAGTAAAATGTGTGTGATTGAAAGAGAAGAAGGTACAAAACTAAAGCGTTACGGATTTATAAGTACTGGGAACTTTAACGAGTCAACAGCTAAAATTTATACTGATTTTACACTCTTTACTTGCAACCAAAAAATATTAAAAGACCTTAATAAAGTGTTTAATTTCTTTGAGATAAATTATAGAATCTATCGCTATAAACACATTATAACGTCACCACATTATACCAAAGCTAAACTCTTTAAACTCATTGACAAGGAAATAGAAAATGTAAAACAGGGTAAACCTGCTTACATAAAGCTAAAGCTCAATAGTATTTCTAGCTATGCAATGGTTGATAAACTTTATGAAGCGAGTAGAGCAGGAGTAAAAATTCAAATGATTGTGAGAGGCTTATGTTGCTTAATTCCTGGAGTAGAAGGTATGAGCGAGAATATTGAAGTTATTAGTATCATCGACAAATTTTTAGAGCATACTAGGTTGTATATATTCTGTAATGATAATGACGAAAAAGTGTATATTTCTTCAGCAGATTGGATGACACGTAATATTGAAAATAGAGTAGAAGTAACCTGTCCAATTTATGATGAAGATATCAAACAAGAACTGTTAGATATTTTTGATATTTGTTGGAGTGATAATGTAAAATCTCGTATTTTGAACAAAAATCAAAATAATAGATATAAGCGTAATAATCTACCAAAAGTTAGAACCCAATTTGCTACTTATGATTATTATTTAAAAAAGTTAGAAAGTTAATGTTAACCATAAAAAAATACGCTGCAATTGATATAGGTTCAAATGCGGTTCGTTTATTAATCTCAAATATTATAGAACAAAAAGGAAAGTCGACTAGGTTTAAAAAAAACTCATTAGTTCGTGTTCCTATCCGTTTGGGAGCAGATGTTTTTGTAAAAGGAAAAATATCTAAAGAAAACGAACAACGTATGTTGGACACCATGACTGCCTTTAAGCTGATAATGAAATCGCATAAAGTGGTTAGCTATAAAGCTTGTGCTACTTCTGCGATGCGAGAAGCTTCAAACGGAAAAGAAATATCAAAACTCATTTCTGAAAAAGCTAAAATTGACATAGATATTATTGATGGAGAAGAGGAAGCAACAATAATTGCAGCTACTGATCTTGATAGCTATATAGACCCTAGTAAAACCTATTTGTATGTTGATGTTGGTGGTGGTAGTACAGAGTTTTCTGTAATTTATAATGGAGAAAAAATTGTTTCTAAGTCCTTTAAAATAGGTACAGTACGATTACTTAATGATATTGTTACCAATGAAACTTGGAATGAGTTAGAATTATGGATTAAGGAACAAACCAAGAGTTATGATAAAATAGATTTAATAGGCTCTGGAGGTAACATCAATAAAATTTTCAAGATTTCAGGAAAAGCACTTGGTAAACCTTTAACTTACTTTTATTTAACTAGTTACTACAATAAATTACAAACTTACTCTTACGAAGAACGAATTACAGAGCTAGACTTAAATCAAGATAGAGCTGACGTAATTATTCCTGCAACACGCATTTATTTATCAGCTATGAAATGGAGTGGAGCCAAAGACATTTATGTTCCTAAAATTGGACTTTCCGACGGAATAATAAAAAGTATGTACTATAAAACTGTAAGTAGCATTAAATTAGAAAAATAAGCATTTCGTCTTAATTTTCTTGTTACATATCTAATAATTAAGGGTAATTCATATTTTTCATTTTATATTCGACGTCTCAAATCATTATAAATTATGAAGACATTAATTACTACTTTAGTTCTTGCGTTATGCACCACCATAGGATTTTCTCAAAGCAATAGTTCTCAATCTGTTAGTTACGGAGTAAGAGCAGGTTTGACTATTTCTAATATGGATTATAAAGATGGTCCTATCAATGAAAATCAACACAGAAACGGTTTCTTGTTTGGCGTTTATGCCGAAATTCCATTAGCTGCTAGCCTTAGTGTAGCACCAGAAATTCAGTTTTCACCTGAAGGTGCAAATCATGAAGATTTTGCTAACGACTATATTAATGTTCCTGTGCTTTTAAAGTATAAACTGTTTGATGATGCTGTTGCATTTGGTGTTGGTCCACAAGTAGGCGTAAAAGTACACAAGGATAATGACGGATTTAAAAACTTTGTGTTTTCTGGAGTAGGAATTATAGAGTTTAAACTTTCAGGAGATTTTTATGTAGACGCACGTTATAACTACGGTTTCTCAAATGTTTTTGATGAAGAGTTAGTTCCTGAGGCAACTACAGGTGTAATCCAAATAGGACTAAACTACAAGGTATTTTAAGCTATTAATTCAAAATATAAAAAAAGCTCTAGTGATTTTACTAGAGCTTTTTTTTTGTGCTTTATAATTTAATAAATTTTAGTGTTTTTGAATTATGCAGCTTGTCTGAAATGGTGATAAAATAAATACCAGATGGTAAATGATTAACATTTATTTCAGCATCTAATAAGTTTTGTGATGTAATAGTTTTACCTTGTATTGAATACATAGTAAAGAATAACTCACTTTCATTATTTAAGTTATAAAAACTTAGGTTTTCATTAACAGGATTTTCTTTTAAACGTATTGAGTTTACTATTTCATTTTCAGTATAAGATAGTGTTTGTCTGCCATAAACAGCAACACTGTTATTAGTAATGTTGTTTATAATTAGTGTTTGATTATTTCCTGTGCCAGTAATTTCATAATTGACGGTTTCAAAGTTGCCTCCAATATCATAAGATGGTAATGCCAAAGCATAAGAACTTTCAAAGTTATTTTCTTCTGGACTTGAACATATACCTAAAGTTTCGGTATAATAAAGAATATCAAACGTACTGTTTGGTGAATGACTAAATTCTCCCGAAAAACTATTACAAGCCAATTCGCCTTCAAATTCAAAACCATTAGTTGTTGGACCTTGAATGTTATCAAAATTAAGTGTAGGCGTAGCACTTTCTGGTATTTCTACAGAGGTTGAATTTACTTCTAATGAATGGAGAAACCAATTACCAAATAAATCTGTTGGCATTTGTTGTCTGCTAAAAGTTAAATAATTTCCATTAGCTTTTGTTAGAGTCAATACAGCGTCGTTTCCGCTTCCTGTTATAGACCAGGATAATTCATTGGGATAAGATTCTCCATTTAAAAGGATACCTAAATAATAGCCCTCAAATTCCCCTTCATATTCTTCGCTAGGGAAACAATCAGCTAAACCTACATCAGCCGAAAAAATAGTTATATCACTTGAAGTAACTTCATATTCACCAGAGAAAATTGGATTACATGAAGACATTGCACTGAAATTAAAATTTGAATTATTTGTGTCTTCAGTTAAGTTTAAAGTAACATAACTATAAATATTAGCAATGGTATTACTGTTATGATTAATATTGTACAAATACCATTCGCCTAAAAGGTCTTCATTTTGGGCATTTGCAGATACACAAAAAAGAAAGGTAAAAAATAAGTAGAGATGTTTCATGGAGATGTTGTATTTAGATAGTAATCTAAAATACAAAATTAACCATGTATAGTTTCGTTCTTACTTAAATTTTTCATCAAATCTGCTTCGTAATCAAGTAGTTGTTGCCACTTTTGGTCAACTTCTTTTCGATCACCATATTGTCTTGCAAAACCTAAAAACATAGTGTAGTGGTTTGCTTCGCTTACCATAAGTTTTCGGTAAAACTCTGCTAATTCTTTATCTTCCAATTCTTCAGAAAGTAGCCTAAAACGTTCGCAACTTCTAGCTTCTATTAAAGCTGCATAAAGTAATCTATGTACTAATTGTGTAGTTCTGCTTCCTCCTTTAGGGAAGAACTTAACAAGGTCAATAACATACTCGTCTTTTCGGTCTCTACCAAGTGTCCAACCTCGTTCAAGAATTTTATCGTGTACCATTTTAAAATGGCTTATTTCTTCTTTGACCAAAGCTATCATTTCCTGAACCAAATCGGTATACTCAGGAAAACTCACTATTAATGAAATTGCTGTACTTGCCGCTTTTTGCTCACAGTACGCATGATCAGTAAGAATTTCTTCTATATTTTTTTCAACAATGTTTACCCAACGTGGATCTGTAGGTAGTTTTAGTCCTAGCATATCTATATGTGTTCGTCTCTTAAAAATGTATTGTACTTACCAAATTTATCAATAGACATTTGGTATAGTTTACGAGCTTTGTTTTTTGGGTTGATGAATGAAATTTCTAAATTAACCGTATCATCATTAGATGATTCTTGATTAACCCAAACATGCTCCAATGTTGCGTTATCCCAAAAAGAATTAATAGTTGATTGATGCTTGAAAATCTCAGCATTTATAGTGGTTTCAAGTATTTTTTCAGACTTATTAAAAACTACAATTTCTGACTCAAAAACTCTGTGGTATTCAATTTTATTTCTGTTCTCTTGGCTTGATGTAGTTATAATAACGTTGTTATCCATGAGTGAGTAGTTTTTTATCTTAATTTGAAATGTGTTAGATAAAATTGTATCAGTAGCTACTTCAGTATATTGCTTAGGATAATAAGTTATAATGTCAAGATTGGAATCTTTTAATTTGAATTTTGATACAGACTCTTCCAACGACTCCTTATGACTTTTTCTGCCATCACAACTAGAAAAAGCAACGCATAATAGGACAGCAAATAGATAATAATATTTCATGGTTTATAGGTCTAAGCCAAAGGTGGTCTTCAGCAATTCTATATTAGGGTTTTTTTCTTTAAGCTTTTCAAATTTATCTTTTGCAGTAAATACATACTGTTTTGCCACTTCTTCATTTACTGAAATCTCAAGCTTTAAATCGTAGTTTTTTAGAGTTCTGCGCATGTATTCCATTAAAGGATATTGCGCTTTTTCTAACTCTAGTTTTAATGTTTCATTAGGGAATTCTAATTCAATGCTGGTTTCATTTAATTTAGGCGTGTCCATTTCTAGTATGGAAGCCATGATCTTTTCGCCTTTGGTATGAAGTGTTTTGATATAATCGTTCCAAACCGAAATGAATTCTTCTTCGGTAAATGCTTCTCTTGGCAAATCATTTTCGTCAATAACAACTTCCATTTGACGAATTTGATGTTCTTTTTTAGCGCGTATACTTTTTAGCGATAAGCCAGAAGTTGTAGTTGCATCTCGTTTTAAAGCAATTTTTGGCTTTGGAGGCTCGTAAGTTGTAACCGTTTCTTCTTTAACGCTAGTAACAGGTTTTTCTTGCTTTGGCTGTTGTTGTGGCTCAGGAATTGTTGCTTGTTGAGTAGGTTTTTCCTTTTGAACAGGAACAGGAGTAATGCCTTTAGCTTTAAAATAAGAAGCAGGTATTATGAACCGACTGCTATTTTTTTTTTCTCCATCAAAAGTGATAGAGGCCAATTGCATTAAACAAAGTTCAACAAGTAAACGTTGGTTTTTACTGTTTTTATACTTTAAATCACAGTCGTTGGCTAACTCAATACCTTTTAGCAGAAACTCTTGCGACGCTCTTTTAGATTGGTCCATATACTTTTGGGTAGTGTCTTCACCAACCTCAAGTAAACTTAAAGTTTCTGGATTTTTACAAACAAGTAAATCTCTAAAATGAGAAGCTAAACCAGCAATGTAATGATGACCATCAAAACCTTTGGCAAGAGTAGCATTAAATTGAATTAATAATTCAGGTATATTATTGTCTAGGATTAAGTTGGTACTTTCAAAGTACGTTTCATAATCCAATACGTTTAAGTTTTCAGTAACTGCTTGTCTGGTTAGATTTTTACCAGAAAAACTTACTACTCGGTCAAAAATAGATAAGGCATCACGCATTGCTCCATCAGCTTTTTGAGCAATAATATGTAATGCATCATCTTCAGCACTTATACCTTGTTCTTCAGCGATGTACTTTAAGTAATCTTTAGCATCTCTAACAGTAATGCGTTTAAAATCAAAAATTTGACAACGCGAAAGTATTGTAGGTATTATTTTGTGTTTTTCAGTAGTTGCTAGTATAAAGATACAGTGTTTTGGTGGCTCTTCTAGTGTTTTAAGAAACGCATTAAATGCCGCTTGAGATAACATGTGTACCTCATCAATAATGTATACTTTATATTTTCCTACTTGTGGTGGTATACGAACCTGATCGGTAAGATTTCTAATATCATCAACCGAGTTATTTGAAGCTGCATCTAGTTCAAAAATATTAAAAGCAAAGTCTTCTTCTTCAGTTTCAGTACCATCACTATTAATCATCTTAGCCAAAATACGAGCACATGTGGTTTTACCAACACCTCTAGGTCCTGTAAATAATAAGGCTTGCGCTAAGTGATTGTTTTCAATGGCATTAAGTAAAGTGTTTGTAATAGCAGACTGTCCCACAACATCCTTAAAGGTTTGTGGTCTATATTTTCGTGCTGATACTACAAAGTGTTCCATTGAATTTACGTCAGTTTGAGTGATTTTCGATAGAAAATTGTATCGAAAACAAGTAAATTATGTTTTAAAAAGTTTCTCGATACATTTCGATTCAAGAATCGAAACACTCGAAATGACATTTGTTTAACAAAGTTAAAAATTCAATTCAAAAATTTAAATCCTGTATTCAGAATTTAAGAGTAGTTATTAACAATTTGTGTACTTTTGCCTGCAAGTAAATTGCCTTATCGCTGTCTTGATGTAAAGTCAAGGTGGAGGAAAGTCCGAACACCATAGTGCAAACATAGTGGTTAACAGCCACCAACCGTGAGGTTAGGAAAAGTGCAACAGAAAGAATGTACAGGTTATGCTGTAGTGAAATCAGGTAAACTCTATGTGGTGCAATGCCATGTATACCAACGTTTGAGGGCTGCACGCTCGATTGTTGGAGGGTAGGCAGCTAAAGTGTGTTGGTAACAGTACACTCAGATAAATGATAGGGATACTAACATGATTATCATTGTTAGTAACAGAATTCGGCTTATAAATTTACTTATATAAACAAGCCTTTTGAAATGTCAAAAGGCTTTGTTTTTTTATTCTTCTTCGTCTGATAGAATTTCGAAAAAACTAAATGTGTTACCACCATAACTTTTAGAATAACTGTAGTGTTCCATTTGTGATAAATTAGTATGTTTTGAATGCTCAACCACCAACAAACCATCAGTCTCTAATTGTTGGTTTTGAAATACTAACTGCGGAATTTTAGCAAATTCTTCAACAGGAAAATCATAAGGTGGATCTGCAAAAATGATAGTAAACTTTTGAACGTTTTTTTCTAAAAACTTAAACACATCACTTTTTATGGTAGTGATGTTCATTTCAAAAGCATCAGCAGTTTCATTAATAAATTTAATACAGCCAAAATTTTCATCAACAGCAGTAATGCGCTCAGTGCCTCTTGAGGCAAATTCATAGCTTATATTTCCTGTTCCAGAAAACAAGTCTAGTACTGAAACTTCGTCAAAGTAATAATGATTGTTAAGTATGTTAAACAACGACTCCTTTGCCATATCTGTAGTTGGACGTACAGGTAGCTTTTTGGGAGCTGAAATTCGTCTTCCTTTAAATTTTCCAGATATAATTCGCATTAACTAAAACTGTTTAAAATTATAAAGTGATTGTAATTATGGTTTGGTTTGCTTTGAGCAGCAAATTTAAAAGTATGTTTTGGATCTATAAATTGAATATGCCTAATGTAAGTATATGCAATTGTATAGAGTTCAGAGTCTTCAGTAATTTGTCCGCTAAAATAGAGTTGTAAAGTTTCAGGGTCAGATTTTAATTGCTCTACTGTAAAAAGTACAAAGTATATGAAATCTTCTTTTGTCTTATACTCAAAGGTATTGTAGAGTAGTAGTTTACCATTTTCAACTACAATAATTTCAAAATGATTTTGACAAACATTTATATAATAAGAGGCACCTTCTTGTGTGGTTTTTTGAAGCAATGTATCAATTAATAGGGTTGATGAATGCTTGTACTCAAAAGCACCAAATTTCTCAAAAATATAATTGTTAATATTAACCAATGGCACATATACATTTACACTGTCATTAACAGCTATAACTTCATGCGAAATAAAATCGGTTTTAAGTATTTTGGCATTGAACTTTAAATAGTCTGCACAATTATCTTCATTAAATAATGCTTTAGGAACTAAAGTAGAAAGTTCGTTTTGATAGATAATCAATACAGATTTAAAAGCGTAATTAAAATCAGAATTATGTTCTAATTGCGTTTTAAGTCGCTCTAAAACATCAAAAGGTGTTAGCTTTTTATTGAAGTCTTGATGCTGTAAAAGCTCAATAGTATTTGAAGTTCTGTTTAGTATACAAAAAGAAAGTCCACTCAAACTAATTTGAATGGACAATTCTTTGATGTTATTTTGGTTCAAACGATTATTGCTCTTTTGAATAGTTAATTGGCCAGTTTCCAATGGTTTTTACTTCGTCCATTGAACCTACTTTCAGAGATGGTCCATTTACACCATCAACAGAAATAACTTGCTTTTCTTTCTTAACCAAGTTTTTATCTTGATCAAATAAAATTACTGATTTGTCAACTTTAGCTTCAAATACTGGAATTTCGTCCAACATTCCTGCTTTAAGTTCAAACTTAGCGCCTTCTTGACCAACTGGTACGTTCATCATTGTTTTATATCTTGTATCAGCTCCAAAAAGTGAATCTTTTACAGGAACAAAACCTAAAGTGTCAATGATAACAATATCCTTGGTAGTTTCTACTCCACCATAACGTCTTGTTAATTCTTCATCAATAACAGTAGAATCTCTACGTTGAGTAATAGTATATTGAGCAGTGTCAATAAACTTCACTAAATCATCAAAGTTATCAGTGAATTTTCCAGTTACAGTTCTGTGAGCTAACTCAGCATCTCTAATATCTTTTAGTTTTTCAATAACAACCGCATAGCGTTTTTCTTTTAGTTGATTGAATTGAATCTCTCCGTAAACAGACATAAATGTAGAGTAGGCTAGATAAGCAATTACAGCCCAAAGTACAATGTTGATTACAGGTTTTAATTTTTTAGGTACAAATTTATCAATCAACCATACGATTCCTATCGTAAGAAGAATAACAATTATAGCAGCAATAATTATTGTTAACATAGTTAGTTATTTTTATTTTTTATTAAAGGTGATACGCAAATCTACAATTTTTTTTTATTCACAAAAACCAATGCAAATAAAATTAGACTAAAAAAAAGAAAGATATAAAAATTGTTTCACATAATTAAGTCTTAAATTTAGTATTAATGTTTTAAGGCTATGTTATATAAGTATTATATTGCCACTCTTAAATAAAAAAATGACTGCTTCAGAATTTTATAAACTTTTAAAACAAAAATTCCCTTTTCAACCAACTAGTAAGCAAGAAATTGTCTTATTACAGCTTTCTGAGTTTGTTTTTGACGATACTCCTAATGCTCTTTACTTACTAAAAGGTTTTGCAGGAACAGGTAAAACTAGCATTATTGGAACTTTAGTGTCTAACCTTTGGCAAACTAAAAAAAGTGCTGTGTTGATGGCTCCAACAGGTAGAGCAGCAAAGGTGATTTCAAATTATTCAGGCAAAGAAGCCTTTACTATTCATAAAAAGATATATTTCCCTAAAAAGGATAAAGCAGGAGGTGTTAAGTTTGTAATGCAGCCTAATAAACATCGCAACACTATTTTTATTGTGGATGAAGCTTCTATGATTCCTGATGCTCCTGCAGATTCTAAACTATTTGAAAATGGCTCGCTGCTAGACGATTTAATGCAATATGTGTATTCAGGACATAAGTGTAAGCTACTACTTATAGGAGACAAAGCACAGTTGCCTCCTGTAAAATCAGAATTAAGCCCTGCTTTAGATGGCGAACAGTTAGATTTAAACTACAATAAAAAAGTGACTTCAATTGAATTGGACGAAGTTGTAAGACAAGAACAAGATTCAGGAATACTTGACAATGCTACACAACTAAGAGAAGTGTTGCAAGATGGCTTTTATGAGAGTTTTACATTTAATTTAGGAAACTATAAAGATATTGTAAGACTTGTTGATGGACATGAAATTATGGATGCTATCAATGATTCATACACTGCTAATGGTCATGAAGAAACTGCAATTATAGTTAGAAGTAATAAGCGTGCAAATCTTTATAATCAGCAAATAAGAAGTAGAATTTTATTTAATGAAAATGAATTAACAACTGGTGATTTTTTAATGGTTGTTAAGAACAATTACTTTTGGATTAAACCTACTAGTGAAGCAGGATTTATCGCAAATGGTGACATTATTCAAGTTTTGGAAATTTTCAATATTCAAGAATTATACGGATTTCGTTTTGCCGAAGTAAAAGTAAAAATGGTTGATTACCCAAAAATGCGACCTTTTGAAACGGTTTTACTGTTAGATACTATTGATGCTGAGTCACCTTCGTTACCTTATGAAGATTCTAATAGATTATATCAAGAAGTTCAAAAAGACTATGAAAACGAAACCTCTAACTACCGAAAGTTTTTAAAGATTAAAGGAAACAAACATTTTAATGCATTACAGGTTAAATTCTCCTATGCTATTACCTGTCATAAATCTCAAGGAGGACAATGGAATACAATATTTGTGGAGCAACCTTATCTTCCAAACGGAATAGATAAAGAGTATTTACGTTGGTTGTATACAGCTGTTACAAGAGCCAAAGAAAAGTTGTATCTTATTGGCTTTAAGGACGAATTTTTTCAAAATTAAGTTTGGCAAGCTTTATGCTTTTATCAATATAAAAACACTAAATGACAGTAGAAACAATTATTAGTATTTTCTTAGGGATTGGGCTTGCCGCATCAGTTGGTTTTAGAGTGTTTGTACCCTTATTTGTACTTAGCTTAGCAGCTTATTTTAATCTTTGGGAACTCAATGAGTCGTGGCAATGGATAGGTAGTTTAGCAGCAGTAATTACATTGGGTGTTGCAACTTTGGTAGAAATTACTGCGTATTACATTCCTTATGTAGATAATTTGTTAGACTCTATCGCAATTCCGTTGGCAACTGTAGCAGGAACAGCAGTTATGGTATCAACAGTAGCCGATTTAAGTCCAGTAATAACTTGGGCTTTAGCAATTATTGCTGGTGGAGGAACTGCTGCAGCCATAAAAAGTACAGCAGGAGCAACACGGTTAACCTCAACAGTATCCACAGCTGGTTTTGCTAATCCTGTAGTATCAACTGTAGAAACAGGTACATCAGTAGTAATGTCAATTTTGTCTGTATTTGTACCAATTATAGGTTTTATTCTTGTTATTGTGGTAATGTATGTAATATTTAAAGTTTACAAAAAGATTAAACCAAGTAGACCTTAATTATCCCTTAAAAGTTTTATTTTTGAAAAGAAATTCGACTTTCCATTTATGAAAATAATTTCAATGATTCCAGCACGTTACAGTGCATCACGTTTTCCTGCTAAGCTTATGCAAAATTTAGCAGGTAAGTCAGTAATACTTAGAACATACGAAGCTACAGTAGCTACACATCTCTTTGATGATGTTTATGTAGTAACCGATAGCGAAATTATTTTTGATGAAATCGTCAATAATGGAGGAAAAGCCATAATGAGTAAACGCGAGCATCAATCAGGAAGTGATAGGATTGCTGAAGCAGTTGCTGACTTAGATGTGGATATTGTTGTAAATGTTCAAGGAGATGAACCGTTTACTGAACGCGAAAGCTTGCAAAAAGTTATTGAGGTTTTTAAGCACGACGATAAAAAGGAAATTGATTTAGCCTCATTAATGGTTGAAATACACGATTGGGATGAGATAAACAACCCAAATACAGTTAAGGTTATTGTAGATCAAAATAATTTTGCATTATACTTTTCGCGAAGCCCAATTCCTTATCCAAGAGATAAAGAAGCTGGAGCTAGGTATTTTAAACATAAAGGTATTTATGCATTTAGAAAACAAGCACTTTTAGATTTTGAAAAATTACCAATGCAATTTATTGAAGCTACTGAGAAGATTGAATGTATCAGGTATTTGGAATATGGTAAAAAAATAAAAATGGTTGAAACCACTGTGGAAGGTGTAGAAATTGATACACCTGAAGACCTTGAAAGAGCTAAGCGCTTATGGAAGTAAACTATAGTAACATAAAAGTTATTGGCTTTGATGCTGATGATACACTTTGGGTAAACGAAACCTATTTTAGGGATGCCGAAATGGAATTCGCAAAACTGCTATCTCAGTACGAAACTGTTAATAAAATTGACCAAGAACTGTTTAAAATGGAGATGAAAAACCTTCCATTATACGGTTATGGAGTTAAAGGGTTTGTGCTTTCTATGGTTGAAATGGCTTTAGAGTTATCTAATAATGATGTGTCTAACGCTACAATTGATGCCATACTAAAAATAGGTAAAGATATGCTCAACAAACCTGTAGAATTATTGGAAGGTGTTGAAGAAACCTTAGTTGAGTTATCAAAAAATTACCGATTGATTTTAGTAACAAAAGGCGATCTTCTAGATCAAGAACGAAAGCTAGAAAAATCAGGATTGACAAAATATTTTCATCATATAGAAGTTTTGAGTGATAAACAGGAAGCTAACTATTCTAAATTATTAAACCATTTAGATATTAAACCTTCAGAGTTTTTAATGGTTGGTAACTCGTTAAAATCCGATATTTTACCACTGGTAAATATTAAGGCTCAAGCTATTCATGTGCCATTTCATACGACTTGGCAACATGAAACTGTTTCTAGTAAAGAGGCTAATGGTAAAGGGTATAAAACAGTTGAAAGTCTAATTCACATTTTAGAAGAACTTTAGATGAAAGAAATTAATATAGAATCTTGGAATAGAAAAAGACTTTACACACATTTTAGGCAACTTAAAGACCCTTATTTTGGTGTTGTAATACCTTTTGATGTTACCAAAGCATATAAATTTTCTAAAGCACAAAATGTAAGTTTTTTTGTGAAATATTTACACGATTGTATGAAAGCTATAAATGCGGTAGATAATTTTCGTTATCGTATTATCGATGATAAAGTAGTAGATTTTGATGTTATTCACGCTTCTGCAACTATAGCTAGAAAAGATAATACTTATGGGTTTTCATACATCACTTTTAATGAAAATTTAGAACAATTTGTAATTAATTTTAATAAAGAAAAAGAGCGTATTCAAAACTCAGACGAATTGTATCCACCTGTAAATGGTCAGGATTGTATACATTGTTCTGCGTTGCCATGGTTTAGTTTTTCAGGACATAAAGAGCCTTCATCAGGTCAATTAGAATCAATTCCTGAATTGGCTTTTTCAAAAGTCGAAGAAACTAATGGTAAGTTGATAATGAATGTTTCTGTACATGTAAATCATGCATTGATAGATGGTTATCATGTAGGTTTATTTGCTGAAAAGTTTCAAAATAATTTAAATACTTAGGTAATACAAAGTTTGTTATTACTTTTGTTAAAGACATAAAAATAAATGAGTTATAAAAATTATCCAATGGTGTCCAGAGTAGTTTTTGGACGAGGCTGTTTTAATCAGTTGGCAGATATTATTTCACCTAAACGGTTGAACACTAGAGCACCATTTATATTTTTGGTAGATGATGTGTTTAAAGGAGATGCATGGTTAAACTCTCGTATTCCTTTAGCTTATGACGATCAGTTGATTTATATTTCAGCTAAAGAAGAACCAAAAACGTCCCAAGTTGATGAGCTTGTTGAGCAAATTATACTAACCCACAAAGATAGACCTTCAGGAATTATTGGTATTGGAGGAGGTACTTTACTAGATCTTGCCAAAGCAGTAGCTATTATGCTAACTAATGAGGGAGAATCTAGAGATTACCAAGGTTGGGACTTAGTTAAAAATCCAGCAATATATCATGTAGGTGTGCCAACAATTTCAGGTACAGGAGCCGAAGTTTCTAGAACAACTGTTCTTACAGGACCAGAAAAAAAACTTGGGATAAACTCTGATTATACACCTTTTGACCAAGTTATTCTTGATCCCGAACTTACTAAAGATGTTCCTAAAGAACAATGGTTCTACACAGGTATGGATTGCTATATTCATTGTATTGAATCGCTTAACGGTACATACTTAAATGCGTTTAGTCAAAGTTATGGAGAAAAGGCTTATGAGCTTTGTAAAGAAATATTTTTAGATAATGATTTATCTGAAGAAGAATCGCAAGATAAACTCATGATGGCGTCATGGCATGGAGGAATGAGTATTGCCTATTCTCAAGTAGGTGTAGCTCATGCAATGAGTTATGGATTATCTTTCTTATTAGGAACAAAACATGGTATAGGAAATTGTATTGTTTTTGACCATTTAGAAGAATTTTATCCAGAAGGTGTTGCGTTGTTTAAAAAAATGAAAAAGAAGTTTGATATAAAACTTCCTCAAGGCCTTTGTGCTGATCTTGACGAACAGCAATTTGATACTATGATAGACGTTGCAATTAGTCTAGAACCTTTATGGGAAAATGCTTTAGGTAAAAACTGGAAACATACTATCACCAGAGAAAAACTAAGAGCTCTATACGAAAAGATGTAATATGCGTTGGCTAGCCAAATTTATATATTTTAAACTCCTTGGCTGGAAAGTAGTAGGTAATGTTAATATGTCTAGAGATACAGTAAAAAAGGCAATTATTATTGCTGTACCTCATACCAGTTGGCATGACTTTTATATAGGTGTTTTACTTCGTAAGGTTTTAAATATAAAAACCAATTTTATAGCTAAAAAAGAATTGTTTGTTGGTCCTGTTGGTTGGTACTTAAAAGCCGTTGGTGGTGCTCCAATTGATAGACAAACTAAAGAAAATAAAGTTGAAGCTATTGCAAAACTTTTTGCTCAAAAAGAAGAGTTTAGAATGACTCTTGCTCCAGAAGGTACCAGAAAAAAAGTAGATAAATGGAAAACAGGTTTTTATTACATAGCTAAAGAAGCCAAAGTACCTATTATTATGTTTACACTAGATTTTGGAAAGAAAGAGAATAGAATTTCAGAACCGTTTTATCCTACTGATGATATGGAAGCTGACTTTGAGTTTATGCATAATTTTTACAAAGGTGTAGTAGGTAAGAAGCCTGAATACTCTTAGTTTTGGCATAAAATTTGAATATAACTAAGCAATAGTCAAGCTGAAACATAAAGTAAACTATTCAAGTCCCTAAAAAGAAACAGTTTTTGCTATTAATTCAAAGCTACTTCACAGTAAATGGAGTAGCTTTTTTTTAATTAACATTACTTTCAAATTTATCTAACAATTTATTGGTTTGCAGTTGTAGTTTCTTTTTGAAAAACCCAGTACTACCCAATAAAAAGCCTTTAAAACCCATAGCTTGCTGCGACCATTTATGAAGATTAAATGTATCAATATGGTGTATGATTTTTCCATCTTTAAATTCAAACTCAGCATCAATTTTATTATGTACTTTTCTACCTGTTTTACTAAAAGTGTAATAGGCTTCCCAATGCGCTTTACCAGTTTGCTCATTAGCTTCAATGTTTGAAAATTCAATTTTAAAGTCTTTCCCTTTTTGTGAAGCACAAAGCATTCGCCACATGTTTTTTGCTCTGTTTTTTTGTAACACTCCAAAAGCAGGATCTTCAAAAGTAATATCGTCGTGGTAACAAGACACCATGGTTTCTGCATCTAGGTTATTGAATGCCTTATAAAATGTTTCTATTGTGTGTTGCATACAATCAGTTTTAAGCTTTAGTAAATGTAATCTTTAATTTTTTAAAAATTTTAAAACCGCTCTTTATAAAATTACGTAGGTATACTAATAACAATAAAATTTTAAACACATGAAACGATTTAATTCATTAAAATTAGTAGTCTTAATCACTGCTTTGTCAACTTTTGTTTTCTCATGTAGTGATGACGATGACAATAGCAATCCTACAATGGAAACGTCAGTATATTTATTAGCTTCAAATAATTCTGATGGAAACATAAACATTTATGATGTTACCGATGGAAGCAACGTTACTACAAAAACACTTATTACAACTTCTGTAGCGGCTGATGGTATTTACTATGACCAATCTGATGATGCAGTTATTCAGGCTTCACGTTCTAATTTAGGATTAGAAGGTGTGACTAATATTTCAACTATTACAAGTGGAACCTCAGTAGGTATAGATATTATGGGAACTCAAGATATGTCTAGTCCTAGAGAGGTTGCTGTAAATGGAAATTTTTATGTTGTGGCTGATAATGCTGATGTTGATGGTGACACCAACACTCCTGATGGTAGATTGTATATCTATTCTAAAAATGGAAGTAGTTTTACTTTAAGAAATGTAATTACAACCGATTTTAAACTTTGGGGAATTACATTTTACAACAACGATTTATATGCTGTAGTTGATGCTACAGGTGAGTTAGCAGTATTTACAAACTTTTTATCTAACACTACTGATGCTATGTTATCAGCATCAAAGCGAGTAGTTATTGAAGGTATTGTAAGAACACACGGTTTAACTTATGATGCTGCTACAGATACTATGGTAATGACAGATATTGCTTCGGCTATGAATGGTCAAGATGATGGAGGGTTTCATATTATTGAAAACTTTACATCTAAGTTTAATGGTGTGTCTAATGGAGGAACATTGGCTATGAGTCAACAAATTAGAGTTGCTGGTAGTGCAACAATGCTAGGTAACCCTGTTGATGTAGCTTATGATAGTGAAACAGAAACAGTTTATATTGCTGAAGCTGGTAATAATGGTGGACGTATTTTAGCATTTAATAATATTGGTACAGGAGGAAATATAGCTCCTGTTTTAAACAATAGTTTGGCTGCTGCATCTTCAGTATATCTATATAAAAACTAAATCTTTCTTTGATTAACTTTTGGTTAAAATTGCTATGAGAAAGACGAAAGGCTATCAATATTTTGATAGCCTTTTTTGTTATGTTTTTTCATCTACTACTTCCATTTAATATTACATCCTATACTTGGTTTTTGCAGCTCATTAATAGGTTTTTGAGCTAAAAGCGCATCTAGAGCAGCTCTAATGTCACTTCCTGTAACTTTAATGTCATTTCCTGGTCTAGAGTCGTCTAGTTGTCCTCTGTAAACTAATTTTAAATCTTTGTCAAACACATAAAAATCTGGAGTGCATGCAGCATCATAAGCTTTAGCGACTGCTTGTGTTTGGTCAAATAAATATGGGAAAATAAAGTCTTGCTCAATGGCATTACTTCTCATAAGTTCAGGTCTGTCTTGTGGATAGTTTTCAATATCATTACTGGAAATGGCAACACAGTTTACACCTTTAGAAATGTAATCTTTTGCCAATTGAGATAATTGCGGATTCACGTACTTTACAAAAGGACAGTGGTTGCATATAAACATTATTAAAGTAGCATTAACACCTTTTAATTCATCGAGTGACATTTGCAAACCACTTACACTATCTTGTAGTTTAAAATATGGAGCTTTGGTTCCTAAGGGTAACATATTTGATGGAGTTCTTGCCATTTATTTGTGATTTTAGTTTTATAACGTATTTTTAACCTATGGATAATACTATAATAACTTTTGAAGACTTTTCCAAAGTGGATATTCGTGTGGGAACCATAATTGAGGTTAATGATTTTCCAAATGCACGACGGCCAGCATACCAATTAACCATTGATTTTGGTGATTTGGGTATTAAAAAGTCTTCCGCACAAATTACAACATTATATACAAAATCGGAATTGCTTAACCGACAAATTCTAGCCGTAGTTAACTTTCCAAAAAAGCAAATCGCAAACTTTATGAGTGAATGTTTGTTGTTGGGAGCTGTTAATGGAAAGGATGTCATTTTATTAAATCCCGAACAAAAGGTTAAAAATGGCGAAACAGTAGCCTAATATGATAAAGCAGCTAGACGACGTACAAATACAATTTAATAGTAATGAGCTTTGGGTTTTAAACCTAGCTTTAGCTGTGGTAATGTTTGGTGTAGCTTTAGGTATTTCGGTGAGTGATTTTAAGCGTTTGTTAAAACAGCCAAAAATAGTATTGGTAGGGCTATTGTCACAATTTGTAGCTTTACCATTACTAACGTTTTTGATTATTATTTGCATAAAACCACAACCCAGTATTGCCTTAGGAATGATGATGGTTGCTGCATGTCCTGGAGGAAATATATCAAACTTTATGACGCATTTGGCTAATGGGAACACAGCATTGTCAGTGAGTTTAACAGCCTTTGGAACATTGATGGCTATTGTGATTACACCTATTAATTTTCAACTCTACGGAAACTTATATCAGCCAACTGCCGAAATACTAAAAAGTGTTCAGCTACAACCATTTCAGTTGGCAAAAGTAGTCTTGTTAATTCTTGGAATACCTTTAGTCTTAGGAATGTTTTTAAGGCACAAGAATAAAGCCTTAGCAGATAAACTATCAAAACTGTTAAAACCTATATCAATATTAGTATTTGCTGCAATTGTGGTTATTGCCTTTACAAACAATCTAGAAGTCTTTAATAACTATATTCACTACGTATTACTCATAGGAATTGCCCATAATTTATTAGCAATAGTTTTAGGGTTTTTAATAGCTAAAGGATTTAGATTAACGTTTGGAGATCAAAAAACAATTGCTATTGAAACTGGAATCCAAAACTCAGGATTAGGATTGTTACTCATCTTTACATTTTTTAGTGGGTTAGGAGGTATGGCTATTATGGCAGCCTTCTGGGGAATTTGGCATATTGTTTCAGGGTTATTATTGGCTTTCTTTTGGTCTTACAAACCTTCTAAAGCAACAGCAGTTTGAAAATATTATGGTTGCATATTGTTAGAGCTTATTTAAGTTTGGGTTTGTTCTTTTATTTCAAGACCATTAAAGTTGTACATGCTGAAAATGTGCCTAAAAATGGAGCTGTTTTATTTTTGGGAAACCATCAAAATGCCTTATTGGATGCGTTATTGATTGCTGTAAAAAGTGGGCGTTTCTCATACTTTTTAACGCGAGCAAGTGTATTTAAAAAGAAAGTGATTGCAAGCATTTTAAAGAGCTTATTGATGCTTCCTGTGTATAGAGTTAGAGATGGCTGGAGCAATATTTCTAAAAACAATTCGGTTTTTTCAATGTGTGCCAATTTATTGAATAAAGGAGAAGCCATTACTGTTTTTCCTGAAGGAAATCATAGCTTAAAACGACGTGTTAGACCTTTGAGTAAAGGATTTACTAGAATGGTTTTTGAAGCGTTACAGCATAATCCTGAATTACAAGTTAAAATGCTGCCTGTAGGTTTTAATTACTCCAATCCAACTTACTTTGGCGATAGTGTATCATTAAACTTTGGAGCTCCAATTTTAGTGACTTCTGAAGTTATAAAAAGTGTAGATGAAAGTACTAAAGCTCTAAAAACAAAAGTATTTAATCAGCTTTGTGAGCTTACCACTCATATCCCAGAAGCAAACTATGAAAACGACATAAAGACATTAAATGATTTACAAGTTGACTTTTTGCAACCTACAAGCGTTAATGCTTGTGTAGCTAGTCATTTTGAAAATTGTAAACCAGCAAAACCTAACCGATTTTCAATCTTTAAATCGTTTTTTAAACTGCTTTTAATTATTCATCTATTTCCACCTTACCTCATTTGGAAGTTCGTAATAGAACCAAAAATCAAAGAAGCAGAATTTATAGACACCTTTCGTTTTGCTATTGCTATAACTTTAGTGCCAATTTACATGGTAATAGTTGTTGTTTTATTATCAATGTTGAGTTTTAAACTAGCAATATCTTGGTTTCTCTTTGTTTTAGGAATAGCCCTTTTTTCAGTTAAACTATAGTTGCTCTCTAAAAAAGATGGTATTTAACAACAGCTTATTTGTACCATACCAAAACGCTCTAAAATTAGTGTTGTCTGTAAAAACAGCTACATTTCCACGTCTTAAACGTTGCACTTTAAAAGGAACTGTTAACGATAAACTATCTAGGTTAGATTGTGAAATATAACCACTCAATAAAGGGTTTTTAGTGTATTGAATAGGATTGTTGTAACTCTGTTTGTCAGCAGAAACAAACAACGTCGTATTTCTAAACATAGCTAGCTTATCATTTTTATAACCAAAATTCACTGGATGCGAACGATCTAGTTTTGTTTCAAAAATGGCTCCTCCAATAACCTGAGCACCATTATAATCACTACGTTCTTCAAATGAAATGTTTGTTGCAGTACGTTCTACAGTTTTAAAGTTTAGTTTTAAAAATTCGTTGTTGTTCAACCAACGTAAAGCATATCTGTAACCAATTAAAGTCCCTCCATTTTCCACCCAAGTTTTTAAAGCTTTAGCATCAGCACCATTTAAAGATCCACTTGGTAAAATTATAGTATTGTAACGATCAAGATTGGTGCGTTGTAAAGACCTTGTGTCTAGTTTTGTTACAGTCATATCAAAGCGTTGGTCAAATAAGTGCCACAATTCTCCAGCATCATAAGAAGTGATACCATCTCCAACGATTAGTGCTATTTTAGGTTGTTCCAAAGTTCTAAATTTACCACTACCTAAATCAATTCCTTCGGTAAGTCCTGTTGAAGCAGCATCAATAGTTACATGACTTTCTTTGGCAATTTCATTTAAAAACGAATACAACTCATCTGCATCTTTAGATTGATTTTGAACAGGAATAAGTATGGTTCCATAATCATAATCAGTGTTTTGTAATGAAAAAGGTTGCATAGCTACTTTGGCTCTAATACCAGATTTTAAAATAGCGTTAAGTGCTTTTGGAGCATAGTATTCATGCCATTGCATAAGATAAGCATAGTTGCTTTTAGCTGTAACCTTTCCTGGTTTCATAGTAAGTTCAGTAACTTCTTCACCTAAGTGTGAAGTTGAAACATTTTCAGCATAATCTACATTAAAAGCTAAAGGAAATGTCCATGCTGAAATATCATAAAACAAGCTATCGGTAAACGTAGTTCGCTTTTCAAACATTGCATTAATCAAACGTGTGTTTTTTTGATTTTTAGGAACAATATAACTGTAGCCTTTTTTAAACGATTTTCCATCTGCTTTAAAATCAGATTTTATATCGTAGAAAGTTATGTTTTGACGTTTTAAAATTTCAGCTAAATGATAGGTTTTTGCAGCATCTTTTTCGTCACCAAACACAATGGCTTTACCATTTTCTTTAGCAGCTTCTTGTCGTGCATTTTTGTAAAAATTTTGCTGATAGGTCAATAATTCTTCTCGCATACTTTCAGCAGCTTCTAGAGTAGATAAAGCAGCAGTAAATTGATTTCTTATAGTAAACGGAAAAGTCAATAATCCGTTAGCACTTTCTTGTATATGTCCTCGCGAACTGGCTTGTTCAAACAAAATACCAATTCCTCCATTTATATCAGGAAAAGTTGATCCTTTTCCATAGTAAAAATCATCAAAATTTTCTTCGGTATAGTATAATGAGCCTATTTTATCTAAAGCTTTAGCATGATAATTTCCAATTTTTTTGGTAAGCTCTTGATTTAATTTAGGTGTTAAAGGATGTGTTCTCGATGGGATACCTGGTTGAAAGAAGAAGGTAGAGTTAGTTCCCATTTCATGATGGTCAGTTAAAATATTTGGTAACCACTTATGAAATGTAGTAATTCGCGCTCTCGATTCTGGTAACTGAACTGGTAACCAATCTCTGTTCATGTCAAACCAATAGTGGTTGGTTCTTCCACCAGGCCATACTTCGCGATACTCTCTGTCGTTTGGGTCTGGATTTAAGTTTTTACCTCTATTGGTATTTGCCCAATAGGCAAAACGTTGTAAACCATCAGGATTAAAAGCAGGATCAAGCAAAATAACACTTTCATCTAATAACTGTTTTACAGCATCACTCTCTGCCGCAGCAAGATAGTAAGCAACCAAAAGCGCAGCATTAGAACCACTTGGTTCGTTACCATGTATTGAAAACCCTTGATACACTACTATTGGTCTGTTTGCAGTACTTATAGTGTTACTTTCAGTAGCTGCAATGTGAGTGTTCTGTATTTCTGAAAGATTACTATGATTTTCAGGAGAAGTTATAGTAAGTAGGAGTAAAGGTCTGTCTTCATAAGTAGAACCTCTATTTTCTATATGCACTCTATTTGAAGCTTCTGCTAAAGCATACATGTACTGCACAAGTTTATCATGTGTTACATGCCATTCGCCAACCTCGTGTCCAATTACTGATTGTGGTGTAGGTATATCAGGATTATAAGTTGTGTTTTGTGGTAAATAGTAGTCTAAATTGGTTTGTGCTTGTAGGTTAAATGCTAAAACAAAAAAGAGGAGTGAGTATAAAAATTTCATAAGGATTGTGTTAGTGTATAAATATAAAAAAACCGCTACTGTATTAGTAACGGTTTAATGTATTTTAACAAAAGATATTGTTTTTTATATATCTTCAAAGTTTACATCTGTAAAGCTTTCTGTAGATTTAGAAACATTTATAGTTTCTCCACCTTCTTCAATATCAGCATTGCTGTGATCGTCTTTTTTGAAATCTTTTTGATGACGCTCGCTTATAACTTCATCACCTTTTTCGTCGATGATGTATGAGGTCATTTCATTTAATATTTCATTAAATTCAGTAAAATCTTCTTTGTATAAATAGATTTTGTGTTTTTTGTAGTGAAAAGAACCGTCGTCATTAGTGAATTTTTTACTCTCAGTTATTGTTAAGTAGTAATCTCCTGCTTTAGTAGCTCTCACATCAAAAAAATAAGTACGTCTTCCTGCTCTTAATACTTTAGAAAAAATTTCTTCTTTTTCCATCATTCCGTGGTCACTCATAGATTTTAAATTAATAAATTAGTTATGTTAACGTTTCAAAAATCTAAAAAAAAAGAATAGTAACCAACAAATTATGATATTTCTTTTTCTGTAAGCTGCTTTAAATAGAGCTCTTTGTAGTAACCGTCAGAGTTTAAGAGTGTTTCATGTGAGCCAGATTGAATAATTTTACCATCGTCTAAGACAATAACTTTGTCAGCGTTTTTAGCAGAAGAAATTCTATGGCTTACTATAATTGTGGTTTTACCTTCTGAAACTTTACTAAGATTTTTAAGTATTTTCTCTTCAGTTTCAGTATCTACAGCAGATAAGCAATCATCAAACAATAAAATTTTTGGAGATTTTATAATAGCTCTAGCAATAGAAACACGTTGTTTTTGACCACCAGAAAGCGTTATACCTCTTTCGCCTAAAACTGTATCGTATCCTTTGCTAAACTTTTTAATGTTTTTGTGTACATCAGCATTTTTTGCAGCATTAATAACGTCTTCGTCAGTAGCATTTTCTTTACCAAACATAATGTTGTTTTTAATGGTATCAGAAAATAAAAAAGCATCTTGTGGCACGTAACCTATACTGTTTCTTAAATCATTAAGATTGAGCATATCAATAGGTTTGTCATCAATAGTAATACTACCTTGATTGATGTCATACAAACGACCAATAAGGTCTAAAACAGTTGATTTTCCTGATCCTGTTTTACCAAGTATAGCAAGAGTTTCACCCTTTTTAAGCGAAAAACTAATGCCTTTTAATGCTTCTATATTGGTATCAGGATACGTGAAAGATACATTACTGAATTCAATATTACCTTCTACAGTAGTATGCTCTTGTGTTTTGTTTTTTATGGTTGGTTCTTGCTTTAAAAACTCATTTATACGTTTTTGAGAAGCTTCAGCACGTTGCACTACTGAAGTCACCCAACCTACGGTTGCTACAGGCCAAGTAAGAAGGTTTACATAAATAATAAATTTAGCGATGACACCTAAACTTTCAATTTCACCATCAATATATTGTTTACCTCCAATATAAATTACAATGATGTTACTTAATCCAATTAAAAAAATCATTAAAGGAAAAAACAACGCTTGTACCTTGGTAAGGTTTATGTTTTTCTCTCTACTTTCGGTAGATAAGGTGTCAAAATCAGCATTTACTTGCTCTTCAATACCATACGACTTTATAACACTAACACCACTAAACGATTCCTGTGTAAAGGTTGATAATTTTGAAAGCCATACTTGTACAATTGTACTACGTTTATGTATGGTTTTGCTTAAAACATAAATAAGGTAGGATAAAACTGGTAGTGGAATAATAGTATATAGTGTTAGTAATGGCGCAGACTTAAACATTAAAAACAAGGCAATAACAAATAATGTTAGCGTGTTGATGCTATACATAATTGCTGGTCCTGCATATTCGCGAGCTTTACCAACATCTTCACTTATACGACTCATAAGGTCGCCTGTTCTGTTGGATTTATAAAAGTCTAACGACAGACGTTGATATTGTTGATAAACTTCGTTTTTTAAATCAAACTCAATATATCTTGATACATTGATAATGGTTTGTCTCATTAAAAACGTAAAAATGCCTCCAATAACCGCAGCACCAACAATGTAAAGAATGTTGATGAGAAGTTCTCGTTTTACAACAGCCATATCAGTAATAATACCTTTTCGGTATTCATCAATAACATCAACCGATGAACCTACAAGCTCTGGTGTAAACAATAGAAAGATACGAGCAACTATAGTAATTATAACTCCTGATAGAAGTTTGTATCTGTATTTATAAAAGTATTTATTGAGATGTTGTAATTCTTTCATTTAAGGATTGCAAAGATTTAATAATCGTTACTATGTAATTTTAGTCGGATAATTTTGCGAATACTTTAATATTAAGTTATTTTTGCACGCTGTTTTTAGACAAACTAAAAAAGCTATAAAATTAATAAAAATATAATGATATCAGACGTCATAAGTTCTAAAGAACTTTCAAAGGTTGATCCTGTTTTTGGTCAAGTATCTTTTGACAATCACGAGCAAGTTGTGTTTTGCAACGACAAAGATACTGGTTTAAAAGCAATAATTGGAATTCATAACACAGTTTTAGGTCCAGCACTTGGTGGAACTAGAATGTGGAATTATAACAACGAGTGGGAAGCACTTAACGATGTGTTGAGATTGTCTAGAGGTATGACCTTTAAATCGGCAATTACTGGTTTAAACCTAGGTGGTGGAAAAGCAGTAATTATTGGAGATGCTAAAACCCAAAAAACTCCTGAACTTATGAAAAAGTTTGGTGAGTTTGTTCACTCTTTAAGTGGTCGTTATATTACTGCTGAAGATGTAGGTATGGAAACTTCAGACATGGATACAGTAAGAGAAGTAACACCTTACGTAACTGGAATTTCTGAAAGTATTGGAGGAGCAGGTAACCCATCACCAATTACAGCTTATGGTGTATTTATGGGAATGAAAGCAGCTGCCAAGTTTAAGTTTGGTTCAGATGTTTTAGAAGACAAAACCATCTTTGTACAAGGAATTGGAAATGTTGGTGAAGCTTTAGTAGAGCATTTGGTTAACGAAGGAGCTAACGTAACTATTAGTGATATTAGTAAAGAGCGTTTAGAAAGCATTAGAGACAGATATGGTGTAACTATTTACAACGGTAACGATTTGTATAGTGAAGCTATGGATATTTATGCACCTTGTGCTTTAGGAGCTACTATAAACAATGATACTATTCATAAATTACAAGCTAAAGTAATTGCAGGAGCAGCAAACAACCAATTAGAGATTGAAGAGGTTCATGGTAAAATACTTCAAGAAAGAGGTATTGTGTACGCTCCTGATTTCTTAATTAATGCTGGTGGAATTATTAATGTTTACGCAGAATTGGAAAACTACGGAAAACCAGAAATTATGCGTAAAACAGAGAATATCTACAATACCACTTTAGAAATTCTTAAAAAAGCAGAACACGATGGTATCACAACCAACAGAGCTGCTTTAGATATTGCTCAAGAGCGTATCGAGACTAGAAAAAGAGAAAACGCAAAATAATTTAACAGTTACCAGCATTTAGTTTCGGTAATGAATAAATAATACTATTTTTGTGAGGCGAAAAGGTAAAGCTTTTCGCCTCTTAATTTTAACGTTCTTTATAATATGCTTAACAGAAGACATATTCGTATCAAGGTCATGCAAACCATTTATGCATTTAATGGTTCAGAAAGTTCTGACCTCAAAAAAGATGAAAAATTCCTGCTTCAAAGTTTAGATAGTATGTACGATTTGTACTTAGCTATTCTATCATTACTCATTGAAGTTCAAAAAAGAGCTGAAGACCACTTAGACAAAACACAAAAGAAGTTTTTAGCTACACAAGAAGAAAAAAATCCTAATTCAAAGTTTGTAAACAATAGTATACTTTGTGCTTTAAGAGACAACGAAACCCTAAAGGACGAACTAGAAAATCGTAAACTGAACTATTGGTATTTAGATTTTGAGTATATCGAAATCATTTTTAAAGCCATTTTAGAAAGTAAAATCTACAAAGACTATATGGCTACTAAAACTTCTAGTTTTAATGAAGATAAAGCTGTAATAGTTGATTTGTTTACTGAAATCATAGCGCCTAACGAAAAGCTATTTGATTACTTTGAAGACAAAAAGCTTACTTGGGTAGATGATTTACCAATAGTAAACACTAGCATATTAAAGTTGCTTAAAAAATGTAAGCCAGATGCACCTGAAGCATTCTTTACACCAAGCTTGTACAAAGATTTAGACGATAAAGATTTTGCTACAGAATTGTACAAAAAAACCGTTTTAAACACTACAGTTTATAACGATGAAATAGCAAACAAAACCAAAAACTGGGATGCTGAGCGTATCGCGAGTTTAGATTCGGTATTGTTAAGAATGGCAATTTGTGAGTTTCAAAAGTTTCCATCTATTCCAGTTAAAGTAACTATAAATGAGTATTTAGAGATTGCTAAAGAGTACTCAACGCCTAAGAGTAGCATCTTTATAAATGGTGTTTTAGACAAAATTGTTAAAGAATACAAAACCGACGGGAAACTAAATAAAATAGGCAGAGGATTGATGTAATAAGAAATTATTAGTACCTTTATCTGCTGAAAAATGTAAAACATTTAAATAATAATTTTTAAAAATTTAACCCTATGAAAAAAGTGATCTTAAGTTTAAGCGCATTATGTATGGTAGCTTTTACTTCATGTAAGGAAGATGCAGCAAGCAAAGTGAAATCTGAAAATGTAGCTCAAGCTGCTGAAAGAGATGCAGTTGCTGGTGAACTTCCAGTGATTTCTTTTGAAGAAGCAGAACACGATTTTGGAACCATAGTTGATGGAACTCCAGTTGAAACAAAATTTAAATATACTAATACAGGTAAAGCACCATTAGTAGTTAGTAACATTAAAAGTACTTGTGGATGTACTGTACCTCAAGATTGGAGTAGAGAACCTTTAGCTCCTGGTGAGTCATCTGAATTTACTGTAAAATTCAATGGTAAAGGAAAAAACCAAATCACTAAAACTATTACTTTAACTACAAATACTGAAAAAGGTTCAGAGCAAGTTAAAATTAAAGCTTTTATTGAGCCAGATCCAAACGCTCCTCAAAAAGCAGCAGGTAGTGCAAGTATTAAGCAAGTAAACTAATAATTAATGGAAGGAATTTCTGGTTTTTTACCTTTTATAGCCATGTTTGTTGTGGTGTATTTCTTTATGATTGCACCTCAAATGAAACGAGCTAAACAGGAAAAAAAGTTTGCAAGCGAATTAAAAAGAGGAGATAAGGTTATTACCAAAAGTGGTATGCATGGTAAAGTTGTTGAATTAAACGACAAAGACAATAGCTGTGTCATTGAAACCTTAGCAGGAAAAATAAAGTTTGAACGTTCTGCCATTTCAATGGAAATGAGCAAAAAGTTAAATACTCCTGCAACTACTAAGTAACTTGCTTAAACAGTATAAAATAAAAAACTCCGAAGTAACCCTTCGGAGTTTTTTTATGTATTTATTCTAAACACTAAACACCAATTAGCAATTCTTATATTTATCATGTAAGCCAACACCTTTTAAAATCATTGGTGTAATTTTGTCTAATCGGGTTTGTTTGGTAGTTTCTCTTTTAGCACTTTCAATATACTCACAGTATTCTCGTTGTTTACTAGGAGTTAAAGCTTTAAAACTAGTGTTAAGCTCACCATTGGCTTTTAAAACTGTACTTAGTTCTTTTGGGATAATCACAGTTTTACCTTTACGTTCTGGTTTTAATTCTTTACCAAGCTTTTGGTTTTCTATAGCTTCTTTTACATAGGCTAATACAGCAGCTTTGTCGATATCTTCAATAGACTCAAAACGCATTTGTCGTAAAGCTTTTGTTTTTTCTTGAGCATTAACTAGTAGTTGTTGTTCGTCTTTAAGAAACACACCATTAAAAAACCAAACACCAAAGTGCTGTTTAAAAGCACCTAAACCCACAACATTTTTACCGTTTAGTGAATACACAGGAGCACTCCATTTTAAACTTTCATCAAGTTGGGTGGAATTTATAAGGTCACGCAATAAGGTTAAGGCATCACTAAAATGGCTATTGACTTCTATATATTCTTCTACTGAGGATACTTTTTTCATGGTTTAGTTGTTATGTTTTACATATTCATAAATAGCGACACTGGTTATTGTTCCGTTGGCTTCGGTAGTTATTTTTGAAATATTTCCAATGTTGTCAACACAGTAGGTACTTGTGGATATGTAATTACTTTTTTGATTATTTGTAAACACTAAGCTTTTGCTTTCAATTAAAAATCCTTTTTCATCATATACGTTTTCAGTTTGAAGTCGTTTAGGATTGTCTTTAACTCTCCAAACTTTAGTAACGTCACCTGCTTTGTTGTATTCGTACTCAAAAGCACCATTTTTACTGTATTGATTCTGTGGATTTTTATCACCAGATAAGTCAAATTCTTGGTCTACTCGCTTAATTTCTTTTCCCTTGGAATTATATGAAATTAAAATTCGTGATGTATCATTAGGATATTCAAACTTGTAATGAGATTCTAAGGTTCCATTGGGTTGAAATCGCTTTTTCTCAATCATACGTCCATTTTTGTCATAAAGCTCCCAATCCCATAACCTTTTTTCATTTTGATGCTCAAGATCTAACAAGTAGATTTTAACTTCTTTTATTCCATTTTGTTTATATCTATCAGCTTCTTTTTTCCACATACTTTGCGAAAAACTTGAAAAACTGATGATTAAAGCTAGAAATAGTATTGTTTTTTTCATGAGTTTGGTTTTAAATATCACACAACTTTATAAAGATATAAAATAGGTGTTCACTACCGAATTAAATTTGATTTTTCTGACACTATAAAGTATTAATCGCTAATAAGTATTAATCTAATTGTTAAACTTTCTCTTCTCTTCTTCAATAGCTTGTTTAATAGCTAATTGAATGGCATGTTTTAAATTAGGATAGTTGGGTGGTGTTTTCCAATTACCAATAACTTCAACATTAAAAACGGTAAAGTTGTTATACAAAATAGAATTGTCTTTTAGGTTTATGATTTTAGATTCTATTCTACAATTTCCTAGTTTCTCTTCTTCAAAAATACCATCGTAGTTTACCAAAAGTCCATACTCAATAGTTACAATTAAAAGTTCATCAATGTCTTTACTTTGTAAAAATCTTAAATCATAATTAAAATACTGCTTTTTAGATTTTTTTGGTTTTTCAAACTCAACTAAATCTTCAGTGTTAAGCTCGTAATCAATTCTTTTAATAGGTTTTCCTTTTTCTTGATAAGTGTTAAAGTAAATGTTTTCAATGTTGTTAATAGGGTTAATTACTTTGTCGACTAGTTCTAATGGTGCTCTAAACCGTTTAGTACCAGTTAACGCCATTTCTAATAAACTTTGGTCTCCAATAATTTCTGCTCTAATAGAGTCAGCTATAAAGAGTACTCCAACTTTGTTGGTGTTATCATAATAGGTTTTTGAAAGCGGAATAATTTTACTTTTACAGCTAGTAAACAAAAATAAACATACAAAAAAGACAACTATTATTCGACTAAATTTCATAGTGTAGGGTAACTTAACAAGGAATAAAATACGTTAAAAAAAATAGCTTAAGAATTCGTCTTAAGCTATCTTACAAATTAAAAAGTGTTTATTTTTTATACTTTTCAGCAGTCAATTCAGCAATCTTGCAAATTACTTCGGTTGCTTTTATCATGCTTTCAACAGGTACATACTCATAACGTCCATGAAAGTTATGTCCACCAGCAAAAATGTTTGGGCAAGGTAATCCCATATAACTCAGCTGCGATCCATCAGTACCACCTCGTATAGGTTTTATCAAAGGTTCAATGTTAAGTTGTTTCATAGCTTCTTCGGCAATATCAACAATATGCATTACGGGTTCAACCTTTTCTTTCATGTTGAAGTATTGGTCTTTAATGTCAATGTCAATAACTTCTCTACCATATTCGGTATTGATATCAAAAGCAAGTTTTTGCATCACTTCTTTACGTGCTTCAAAGTGTGCTTTGTCATGGTCTCTAATAATGTATTTTAAAACAGTATCTTCAACTTCACCTTGTATAGAGTGTAAATGAAAAAAGCCTTGGTAACCTTCAGTATGCTCTGGTGTTTCTAATCGTGGTAAGGCATTAATAAATTCGGTAGCGATATACATGGAGTTTACCATTTTTCCTTTGGCATAACCAGGATGTACAATTTTACCTTTTACTTTTACAGTTGCTCCTGCAGCATTAAAGTTTTCATATTCTAATTCACCTATTTGACTTCCATCCATAGTGTAAGCCCAATCTGCTCCAAATTTTTCAACGTCAAACTTATGCGCACCACGACCAATTTCTTCATCTGGTGTAAACCCAATTTTAATCGTGCCATGTTTTATTTCAGGATGCTGAATAAGGTATTCCATTGCCGAAACAATTTCAGTAATACCTGCTTTATCATCAGCACCTAAAAGCGTAGTACCATCAGTAGTGATTAGGGTTTGACCTTTGTAAAGCAACAGGTCTTCAAAATAACTAGGAGATAGGATAATGTTTTCTTCTGCATTTAAAGCAATGTCCTTACCATCGTAGTTTTCAATAATACGAGGTTTTACATTGGCTCCTGTAAAATCTGGTGAAGTATCAAAATGCGATATAAACCCAATTGTTGGTACATCGTGCTCAACATTGCTAGGTAAGGTTGCCATAATGTAAGCGTTATTGTCTATGGTAACGTCTTTAAGTCCAATAGCTATAAGTTCTTTTACAAGTGCATGTGCTAAATCCCATTGTTTAGCTGTACTTGGAGTTGTATCAGAGTTTGGGTCAGACTCAGTATCTACGGTTACATAGCTTATAAAGCGGTCAATAATATGTTGTTTTTCGATCATGTTTTTTATTTTATTCAAAAATAACATTTATAATTTTTTTGGTTTTTGAATTGTAGGTTTTTTTATTTAAAATTACTTTTGCGCAAACATAATTTCATGTACAAAATCATTGTTCGTCCATTACTATTCTGTTTCGACCCAGAACGCATTCATCACTTTACGTTTTCATTAATTCGATTTTTAAACAAAATACCTTTGGTACCTTCGTTGTTTAAAAGTTTATACTTGGTGAAAGACAAATCGCTAGAGCGACAATTATTTGGATTAACATTTAAAAATCCCGTTGGTCTTGCTGCTGGTTTTGATAAGGATGCTAAACTGTTTAACGAACTGGGTAACTTAGGGTTTGGGTTTATTGAAATAGGAACGCTAACTCCTAAGCCGCAACCAGGAAACCCTAAAAAGCGATTATTCAGATTAAAAGAAGATAACGCTATTATTAACCGAATGGGGTTTAATAATGGAGGTGTAGAAGAGGCTGTAAAACGATTAAAGAAAAACAAAGGTGTGCTTATTGGTGGTAATATTGGTAAAAATAAGGTAACACCTAACGAAAATGCAACTGATGATTACGTATACTGCTTTAACGCCTTATATGATTATGTCGATTATTTTGTGGTAAATGTAAGTTCTCCCAACACGCCTAATTTAAGAGCGTTACAAGACAAAGAACCTCTAACTAAGCTTTTACAAGAGTTAAAACTGCAAAATGCTAAAAAGTCGAATCCTAAGCCTATTTTATTAAAAATTGCTCCAGATTTAACCGATGAGCAATTATTAGATATCATTGATATTGTTAAAGTAACTAAAATAGATGGTGTTATTGCTACCAACACGACCATTTCTAGAGAAGGTTTACAATCTGATAATAAAACAGAAGTTGGCGGATTAAGTGGTAAGCCATTAACGCAACGTTCTACTGATGTGATTCGTTTCTTATCAGAAAAAAGCCAAAAAGCATTTCCAATAATTGGAGTAGGAGGCATTCATACAGCTCAAGATGCGCTTGATAAACTAGAGGCTGGAGCAGATTTAGTTCAGCTTTATACTGGGTTTATTTATGAAGGACCAAAACTTATTAAAGACATCAATAAAGCCCTACTTAAAAAGCTTAAGTAATTTAAGTTAGTAACTTACAAAGTATTAGCTGTTTGTTGAAAATAGATTTTTATGAAATCGTTTTCGATGACAATATTCTTTTCTATCTTTGAAGCTAATGAGCAATCCAGTAAAAATCATTGAATGCCCTAGAGATGCCATGCAAGGTATTAAGGCATTTATTCCTACCGAAAAGAAAGTACAGTACATTCAGTCTTTACTACGTGTAGGCTTTGATACTATTGATTTTGGAAGCTTTGTGTCACCTAAAGCTATTCCGCAAATGGTGGATACTGCCGAAGTCCTTTCGCAATTAGATTTAAGCAAAACGACTAGCAAGTTATTAGCAATTATTGCAAATACAAGAGGAGCAAATGATGCTTCTCAGCACAAGGAAATTAACTATTTAGGCTATCCGTTTTCAATCTCTGAAAACTTCCAAATGCGAAACACGCATAAAACCATTGCAGAATCTGTAGTGACCTTAAATGAAATACTGGAAATAGCAGATAAGTCAAACAAAGAAGTGGTTGTCTATATTTCTATGGGATTTGGTAACCCTTATGGAGACCCTTGGAATGTGGATATTGTTGGTGAATGGACCGAAAAGCTTGCAGCAATGGGAGTGAAGATTCTTTCGTTAAGTGATACTGTAGGGACTTCTAATCCTGAAAGTATTGATTATTTATTTTCCAACCTTATTCCTAAATATCCTGATGTAGAGTTTGGGGCACATTTACATACTACACCAACTACTTGGTTCGAAAAAGTAGATGCAGCATATAAAGCAGGTTGCAGACGTTTTGATGGAGCTATACAAGGCTTTGGTGGTTGTCCTATGGCCAAAGACGAACTTACGGGTAATATGCCTACTGAAAAGCTATTATCTTACTTTACATCTCAAAAAAGTAGCGACCTTAACGCTATGAGTTTTGAAAGTGCTTATAACGAAGCCACCAAAATTTTTAATTTTTATCATTAATAAAAAAGAGTTTGTATTATTTACAAACTCTTTTCTTTATTTATTGTTTTGTCTAGATTAAAACTGAAATTCTAAACCAGCATACACTCCAAAAGGATGACCAGGTCTTAATCCTGCAGGTACTCTTGATACTGCATACTCGTTATCTAACAGGTTAATAATGTTTAATGTTGTACTTAACTTAGAAGTAATATTATAGCGACCAGCAAGATCTAAAACAATAGCAGAGTCAACCTTTTGGTTTTCAGGTATAAATCCGCTACCAGAAACTGTTCTAAACTCTCCATTATATCTACCGTTTAAGTTAATTGAGTATTTCTTATGTTCTAAACCAACACTTGTATTTAATTGGTGTTTTGCTATGTAAGGTATTTCGTCGCCTTCAGTAACTGTTCCCCAAATACCATCATCACTACCAAAGCTATTTAAAAATTCAGTATCTGTAAAAGTGTAACCTATAGTAATTGGTAAATCAAAGGCTGTATTGCTTTTTAAAACATCATAGTTTAGCAGCACTTCAATACCTTTTACAGCCACTTCTCCAGCATTAAATACATCTAAACTTCCAGTGCCACCACTTGCAGCAAGATCACTTCCTAATAAGTTACTGTAATCGTTGTAAAACGCAACAACTTCTCCTTGTATACCATTATAGTTAAATCTGGTTCCTAACTCATAGTTGATACTTTCTTCAGGTTTTTGTCCGTCTTCATTTCCAGGAGGTGAAAACCCTTTATGTACACCACCAAAAATAGAATAGTTATTGTTGAATTTATAGTTAAAACCAATCCCAGGAATAAAAATATCTACCTTATTTTCTCTTATCGATAAATCACTTCCTGTTCTGTTTACGTCGTTTGTACCATAGTTTTCACGCTTAAGTACAATGTTTTCATAACGCAAACCAGGTGTTAATGTTAAGTTTTTATACTTAAATTTATACATAACGTAAGAGGCAAAAGCTTTAGCACTACTAATTCTGTTTGCATCTGTTCCTGGTATACCTTTAGTAGTTAATTGCATAGTGTTGTCTACAATGTTATAGTAGTCTTTCCATTGAAAACGATCTTCTTCATCGTAGTGGTATCTTAATCCTAACTCAATATCATGAAAAGTGTTTTCTCCATAAAAATGATAATCTAATTTAGTTTGTACACCTTTTGAAATATATTTACGATTGTTAGCTTTGACTGTTAATGCATCTTCTGGTGCATTTTCTAAACCTGTCATATAATTAAAATGTGTAGGATATAATTCAGGGCTAGATACAATGTTAGCAATACTTACATTATCACCATTAGCGGTAATATCGTTTAATTTATACCAGTTTCTTTCAAATCTATTAAAATACCCATTGGTGGTTATAGCAAATTTTTTAGAAAATTCAATATTGTGAGTTAATAACAATTGAATATGCTCATTAGTCATTTTATCTTCTTGTGAACTTGCGTATCTATCAAAAGGATTATTATTAAAATCAGCATCTGTTAACCCTAAATAGGTTTCATTTGATACTTCATCAGCAAACTGAAATTTAGTTTCAAAGCTTTGTTGAATCTTTACTTCTTTGTCAGTGTTTAGTCGGAATTTTGCAACAACATCGTTTTTATCGAATCCTGTGTTAAGGTCGTTTAATAAGTTTTTAAAACCATCAGAATTAAAATTTAAATACTCAATATTGTACCCAAAGTTTTCATGGCTATCTCCTACAGTTGCATATACTTGACCACTATTAAAACTACCATAAGAAGCTTTTATTCGCCCAGAAAAACTATCAGGTATTTGTGTAGAGACCATGTTTATAGCACCACCAGTTGTAAATGGACCATATTGTACTTGACTACTACCTTTTAAAATTTCAACAGCTTCCATACGTCCTACAGAAGGAAAGTAATAAGCAGCTGATGCGCTGTAAGGAGCAGGAGCTATTAGTACTCCGTCTTCCATTAAACTAATTTTTGCACTGCGTTCTGCAGAAGTTCCTCTTAAACTAATATTTGGACGTAGTCCAAAACCATCTTCTTCTACAATAGTAACACCAGGAACGGTTTTTAAAACACGGTTAATATCTGTATAACCCAGTTTTTTTAATTCAGATGGGGAAATATAATAAGCAGAACCTGTACGGTTTTTAGCTAAATATTTATTCCCAAAAATAACATTAGTTTTAATTAAAATTTCTTCTAGACTTTGAATAGAATCTAGGTTAATTTTTGTACTATCAATAGCATTTTGTGCAGTTAAACTGCTTGTAACTATTAATAAAAGTAATAATAACTTAGTTTTCATTTATTTAGACTGATTAAGTATAATTTGGTTTTCAGCCTGCAAAATTACTACTCATTTTTAGTTTATCAAATTTTATTTAGAATAATTAAAAATAAATTTCAATTGAATACTCTTCTAGAGTTAGCTTATGAAATAGCTCGTAAATTATATCAGCAATAATACTTTTAATATTAAAATTTAAGTGTAATTTCATATATAAATCGTACCTTTACGCGCAATTAATTTTAATTGCAACATGACAGCACATCAAAATAAGATACTAGGAGAAGGATTAACTTATGACGACGTACTTTTAGTCCCAGCCTATTCCGAAGTATTACCAAGAGAGGTTAACATCCAAACGAAATTCACGCGCAACATTACACTTAACGTTCCTATAGTTTCTGCAGCTATGGATACCGTTACCGAAAGTAGAATGGCTATTGCCATTGCTAGAGAAGGAGGTATTGGTGTATTGCATAAAAACATGACCATTGAGGAGCAGGCTATAAAGGTAAGACGTGTAAAACGTGCCGAAAGTGGTATGATTATAGACCCTGTAACTTTACCGCTTACTGCCAAAGTAATTGATGCTAAGCAAAATATGGCAGAGCACAGTATAGGTGGAATTCCTATTGTTGATGAAAACGGAACATTAAAAGGAATTGTTACCAATCGTGATTTAAGATTTGAAAAAGACAATGACAGAGCCATTGTTGAAGTAATGACTTCTGAAAACTTAGTAACTGCTGGTGAAGGCACATCTTTAATGGATGCTGAAGTTATTTTACAAGACAATAAAATTGAAAAATTACCTGTAGTTGACGATAACTATAAACTTATTGGGTTAATAACATTTAGAGATATTACTAAACTTACCCAAAAACCTATTGCAAATAAAGATAAATACGGAAGATTACGTGTTGCTGCTGCTGTTGGTGTTACAGGAGATGCTCTAGATAGAGTATCTGCTCTAGTAAGTGCAGGTGTTGATGCTGTTATTATTGATACAGCTCATGGGCATACCAAAGGTGTGGTTTCAGTGCTTAAAGAAGTAAAAACTAAATACCCTGAATTGGATGTAGTAGTAGGTAATATAGCTACTGCAGCAGCTGCAAAATACTTAGTAGAGGCAGGAGCTGATGCTGTAAAAGTAGGTATTGGTCCAGGGTCAATATGTACAACACGTGTAGTTGCAGGTGTAGGTTTTCCTCAATTTTCAGCAGTATTAGAAGTTGCTGCAGCAATAAAGGGTAGTGGAGTACCAGTAATTGCTGATGGTGGTATTCGTTACACAGGCGATATCCCTAAAGCCATTGCAGCAGGAGCTGATAGTGTAATGTTAGGATCGCTTTTAGCAGGAACTAAAGAATCTCCGGGTGAAACCATTATTTACGAAGGAAGAAAATTTAAATCGTATCGTGGAATGGGATCGGTTGAAGCCATGAAACAAGGTAGCAAAGACCGTTATTTCCAAGATGTAGAAGATGACATCAAGAAGCTAGTACCTGAAGGTATTGTAGGTCGTGTGCCATACAAAGGCGAATTGGTAGAAAGTATCCATCAGTTTATTGGCGGATTACGTGCTGGAATGGGTTATTGTGGTGCCAAAGATATTGAAACACTTAAAGAAACTGGACAGTTTGTAAAAATCACAGCTAGCGGAATCAACGAAAGTCATCCGCATGATGTCACTATTACTAAAGAAGCTCCTAATTATTCAAGATAGATTTAGATTGTTATTGGGTTACTCTTTTTAATGGGATAGATTATAAATTAGATAATTTGGGATTTGTATTAGCATTATACTTTTCAGAAGGTACTTTTTATTGTACCATTATAGGATCTATTATTTAATTTTTAGTACCAATCCAAGTAGTACCCATTTTTATAGCATAAAAGGTGTCTTTTGAAGAAGTGTCGGTTCGCAAACCCTGTTTTAGTTTTCTATTATACCATTTTTGCATGCCAATATAGTCTTGCTTGTTAGCATAACTATCTTCTTCTAAATCGATATCAGACTGAAAAAAATGATCTTCATCCAACGCATAAGCCCAATTAAAAGTGTTTAATTCTTCTTGAAGTTTACCGTAATTTTGAGACGGAAAATTGTGCTGGTCTTTTGGTTTATAAAATGTGATGTCATAAAAATTTACCATTTCATCAATAGCACAAACAACTTGAGACTTTTTTAATCGAGGTTCAAACAACCAAATTGCCAAATAGTAAGGCTTGTTTAATGTGTTTAGCTGCTGTTCCCAATGGTTATAAATATCCAATAAACCTTTTATAATTTCTTGTCTGTGTTTGTGTTTAGGTGAAGGTATATTGGAACCTGTAATAGAGATGTTGGTAAAAGGACTTACCCATATTTTACAGTAATTTCGTTTACTAGATTTAAGATAATCCAAGTCTAACTCTATATTGTAGTTTTTCCATTCTTCAATAGACTTTAAAATGCGATTACCACCTCTTATTTTTCGATGCCTTATCATTATATAGCAGCTTTTTTAACTTTTTATGAGTAAAAAATTAATATTCAGGACAGTAGTTGTTTGTAGGACTTAAACTCTCATCAATACTTATTTTATCATTGCTATGCCTAAAACAGTTTAAATAATGCCCTCCTTCAAAACCAATACTCCAGTCTTTAAACAGCCCATATGATCCACCTATAGCTTCATAAAAATATTGATTATTACTTAGTTTATATTTTTTTAAATAGCTATCTCCTATAGGTATTGAATCAATTTCGGTAACCACTTCATTATTTGAGCTCCATTTATAGTTTAAAACATCTCCAATGGTTATATTGAAATCAGCATATAACTCTTCGTTATTTTGATTTTTATTAACAAAGTACACCATACTTGCATCTTGACGCATTGCGCATCTATAATTTAAACTTGTACTTGTAGATATAAATTGATAAGCACTAGCAGAGGCAGGCAAATGAAAAATGGAATCTAACTGATTTGTATACATCTTTTTGTACTCAACGTTGTTAATAAGCGTATCTCCATCAAAAAAATAGGTTAAATATATTTTGGTAGATTCAATTGTTGCTGTTGCACCATTAAAATATTCATATTCGCCTCTATGATACCACTTGTTAAATTCAGAAACCATTTCAATACTATTGTTGGTGTCTATTGAGTCAGAATCGTCATTAGTACAGTTAAATAATATAACAGTTGCAATTAGTAGTAGTATTTTTTTCATAGTTGAGTGTTTGTGTGTTGTAAAAATGCAATGAACTATACACGTTGTTTTGTCACATTTATTAATAGCAAATTACATTTTTGGTCTTCCTTCCAAATGATTTTTTATAAGTCTGTAATGAAAATCATTCAGTCTTTTAGCTTCATGTTCCTTTGTAATTAGTTCCAAAATCTCTGGAAAATATTTTTTTTGAGAATGTCTAAATATAAGCCAAATGTTAAGTTTTGGACAGTCAATTCGTTCATCAGATATCCATCCGTATTTTTTGGTCAGTTCAATTAGTTTTTCTGTGTTTCTGTTATCAATTTCAATTTGTAGAGACCAAACCGAATCAATTTCTTTTTTTGAACTATTATTTTCAGTACCAAAAGAACCACCTAAGATTTCTCCACTTCTATATAATTGATCATTATTAATCATTTCATTCAACAATCGACACATTTCACCATTGTTTTCAATTGATTCTTGACCGAAGCAAATAAATGAGAATTGTATTAAAATGATTAGTATGAGTTGTTTCATAATGTACTAAGCCGTTTTGTGTATGATTTGTGTCGTGTTTTAGTTAGTAATTTAGCAAATAAAAACCGAATAGAAAATCCTCGAGGATTTTCGTAAGTAGGCTCTCATAAGCAATGGATTATAGCCGTTGTTGGCTTTAGTTTTTTTTCTTAATATATTCTTTCGATGCTTTTTCAATCCAATTGTCATTACTCCAAGTAAATTCAGATTTTA
>NZ_JAOQHY010000018.1:0-19744 GCF_025548475.1 Gaetbulibacter sp. NE
TATGTCCAAGTTGCTATTAACTCTCCACCACATTCTGTGTAGCTTCCTGTAATTACTCCTTTTACTTTTCCTGAAATGTAGCAAGCGTCTGTTTCTGCTCCATTGTTATATGTTAAAAATCCAGCTGAATAAGTTGCCGCTTCATCACAAGTGATTTCTTCGTCCTCTACTGGTGCAAATTCTGCAACTGGTGCTGGTAATACTGTTATTGTTTTTGTAGCTGTAATTTCTCTTTGGCAATCGTCCATAAACGTCCAAGTTACCATTAGCTCTCCACCACATTCTGTATAGCTTCCACTTAATTCTCCTGCAACTTCTCCTGCTATTAAGCATGCTTCAGTCTCAGCATCATTAGTATAAGCTAAGTATCCTGCTTCATAAGATGCCGCTTCATCACAAGTAATTTCTTCATCTGATACTGACTCAAAAGCTGCCATTGGTGCAGGCTCAACAGTGATATCTTGAACATAGGTAATCTCTCTTTCACATTCATCTGTATATGACCAAGTTACTTTAAGGTATCCACCACACTCTGTATAGTTTCCACTTAATTCTCCTGCAACTTCACCATTTATAGCACAAGCTCCTGAGTCAACACCATTTGTATAAGCTAAACTTGAAGGTTGGTAACTACCAGCCTCATCACAACTTATACTTATGTTATCAGGAGTGTTTAAGAAATATGTTTCAGGTGTTGGCTCAACAGTTATTGTTTGAGACATACTTACAGTATGATCACACTCATCTGTTACTGTCCAAGTTCTAACTAATATTCCACCATCACAAAAAGTTCCAAGGTTTGAATCGTCTTCCTCTAATGTTACTACCAAGTTGTCTGCACAATTATCTGTAGCAGTTACTTGTGGAGCATCCGGAATTTCATCAATACAACTTACAGTTTCATCTTCAGGAACTCCAACTAACACAGGGTCTTCTGTGTCGCCTCCACTATATGAAATATCAATAGGGCTAGCAGTATTTCCACATTCATCAGTGATTTCGTACTTATAAGTTACACTCCAAGCACAATCACTACCTGTTGGCTCTCCAGACTTTACAACAATTACATCTCCACAGTTATCAGAAAAAAGATCTCTAATATCTGACTCAGATGGTCCTTCTGGAATTTCGTCAAAACAAACGTTTAAGTCTGATCCACCTGAAGGAATAACAGCATCTTCATTTAAAGTTGGAGCTGTTTGATCTCCTCCTGTGTAGTGAATTTTAAACTGCTCTTCAAAATCTCCACAAACAATATCATAAGTGTGGATGATTTCCCAATCACAGTCTGTTGACGGTTGAACCCAAGCTGAAGATTTAGTTACAGTTGGCGTAATTCCGTCACATATTTCGACGTACATTCCACCTACTTCTGCAGCGGTTGGTCCTACAGGAGCTTCATCCATACATCTATTTAAGTATGTACTTCGCTCCATTAGTTCGTTAGATTGCCCTAACATTGAGCCTGAACTAAACACAAAAAGCATGATAAAAGCCAAAGCCTTCATGCTCTTAAAATGCCTAGTAAAAAAGTCAATGCTACAACACCATAAATTTGTAGTAGGTCGCCATTTTATAGCTGAACCTCTACTACGGGTAAAATTGCTCATAAACATAACATTTGGTATTAAAATTAAAATTATCTATACATTTATTTCTTGGCAAAATTGCCAACATAACATAGATGGAGGTTAATACTTAAAATGTTAGGTTTGGGACCTAAATGATTAAGCTATTCAGTATTGCATAAATGAAATACAGAGTAACTTTTCCTTGAATGTAAACATTCAAAAAATCAATAAATGTGCTAATAATCAATTGTTCTGCTATTAAACAATTTTAGGTAAGATGCGTAAAAATTTTCTTGTAAAAAGGGCTTTTATTACGCTAAATAAACGATATGAAATACCATCTATTTACTTTCAAAAGTATATTTTATAATAGTGACTCACAAATAAAATTTGTTTTTTTTTAACAAATAAACAGTTAAACATTTCTTTTTTGCAGTTAATCGAAAAGCAGTTCATTTTCAATGCAAAAATCATCGATAAAATGCACAGACTTTTTTATCATTTCATGAAAAATTTGATCATGATCAACAAAATCCACTTCCTTTCTATAGACTTTTAGGAATGCCTCAATTAAGCTAGATGATTTTTTAGGTTTTCTAAAAAACAGTGCTTGTGAAGCGTTGAAAAGTTCAATTGCCAAAATCCTTTCAACGTTATCAACTAGCCTATATGCTTGAGTTGCTGCATTAGCTCCCATACTTACATGATCTTCTTGACCATTACTAGAAACTATACTATCAATACTAGCTGGTGTTGCTAATTGCTTGTTTGCACTAACAATACTAGCTGCTGTATATTGTGGAATCATAAAACCAGAATTTAATCCAGGATTGTCAACTAAAAATGTTGGTAAACCTCTTAAACCAGATACAAGTTGAAATGTTCTTCGCTCTGAGATATTTCCTAACTCTGACATTGCTATTTTTAGGTTATCAAAAGCTAATGCTAGTGGTTGACCATGAAAATTTCCTCCTGATATAATTTGATCTTCACCAATAAAAATATTTGGGTTATCTGTTACTGAGTTTATTTCAGTCTTAAATACTTTATGCACGTACTCCAATGCATCTTTAGTTGCACCATGAACTTGCGGTATGCACCTAAATGAATATGGATCTTGTACATGTTGCTTCTTTTGTTTTATCAGTTCACTATCCTCAAGAAATTCTCTAACTCTCTCAGCAGTTTTTAACTGTCCATTATGAGGTCTTATTAAATGAACCAATTCGCTAAATGGCTCTATTCTACCATCAAAAGCGTCAATTGAGATACTACCTATTAAATCGGCTAAATATGAAATTTTATAAGATTTAATAAGGACATGTATTCCATAAGCGCTCATAAATTGTGTACCATTTAAAAGCGCTAAACCTTCTTTTGACTGTAATTGAATTGGTTTCCAATTAAAATCTGAAAGCACTTTTTCAGAAGCTACTATGCTACCTTTATAATAAACCTCACCTTTTCCAAGTAAAGGCAATGCCAAATGTGCTAAAGGTGCTAAATCGCCCGAAGCTCCTAACGAGCCTTGAGTATATACTATTGGTAAAATATCATTATTATAAAAGTCTACCAATCGGTTTACAGTTTCCAATTGCACACCACTAAAACCGTAACTTAAAGATTGAATTTTCAAAAAGAGCATAAGTTTTACAACTTCATTTGGTACTTGTTCTCCAATACCACAAGCATGAGACATCACAAGGTTTTCTTGTAACTGCGTTAACTTATCTTTAGAAATTTTTACATTATATAGAGAACCAAATCCTGTATTAATACCATAAATAGGTTCGTCTTGTAAAGACATTCTATCATTTAAGTAGGTTCTGCATTTAGAAATTTTATCGATTGCTTCTTTAGAGAGTTCAATCTTTTTATGTAATTGTATTATATCATTAATATCTGATAATTGTAAAATATCAGAAGATATATAATGAATGGAGTCCATAATGAAATTTTAGTGCCTCAAAATTCAACATTCCTTAAATATTATGCAACTAATGTTAATAATTAATAAAATATCATGAATTGTAGCTATATTCTGTTATTTTTGAGTAAACTAAAACAAACTCCCATGAAAAAAACACTAATTTTATTAAGTTCTGCTACTTTGCTTATGGCTTGTAATGAAGAACCTAAAGTTGACTATGCTCTGTTTTCTGGAAAAATTGAAAACAAGAATAGCGACAAACTAATTGTGCGTAGTGGAGATTTCACTAAAACTATTGCCGTTGCTGAAGATGGAACTTTTGCCGACACATTACGTGTAGATACAGGTGTATATATGTTTAATGATGGTAAAGAAATCTCTAACGTTTATTTAGCTCCTGGTTATGATTTAAATCTAACACTAAACACTAAAGAATTTGATGAAACGATAGCCTATACAGGTGTTGGTGCCGAAGTCAATAACTACTTAGCAAGTAAATCATTACATGACGAAAAACTATCAGGCGAAATAGGAACACCAGAATTATATGCTTTAGAAGAAGAAGAATTTTTAAACAAAATCAATGAGTTCAATACTTCTAAAACTGAATTACTTAAAAACTCTGGAGTGTTAGATGAAGATTTTATTGCTATGGAAACTAAAAACCTGAAGTACGATCATTTATCTAACATACAAAGATACCCAACATACCACGAGTATTTTGCTAAGAAAGAAGGTTTCAAAGCTTCTGACGACTTTATGAAACCATTAGAAGGTATAGACTTTACTAATGAAGAAGATTATAACAACATAGCAGCATACAAAGCTATGGTTCAAAACCACTATAGCACTAAATTAAATAGTGGTGAAAATGTTGAAGCTACTTTTAAAGAGCTAAGCGCTTTAAACGCTCCTTCAATTAAAAAAGACCTTGCTAAAATGTTAGCTTATGAAGTTTCTCCTGGTAACGAAAATCTTGAAGCTTACTACAATGGAGTTTCTTCATTATCTGATGATCAAGAGTTTAAAGATAAGCTTACAGAAAAGTACAACAAAGTTAAGCTATTAGCAAAAGGAAACCCTTCTCCAGAATTTACTAAATATGAAAACCATAAAGGAGGTACGACATCTTTATCTGACTTAAAAGGAAAGTATGTATACATTGACGTTTGGGCTACATGGTGTGGACCTTGCAAACGCGAAATCCCTTTCTTAAAAGAAGTTGAAGCACAATTTCATGGTAAAAATATTGAATTTGTGAGCACATCAATTGACGTTGCGAAAGACCATGATGCTTGGGTTGAAATGGTTAAAGAAAAAGAGTTAGGCGGTATTCAGTTATTTGCTGATAACGATTGGAAATCTCAATTCGTACAAGATTATGCAATTGAAGGAATTCCAAGATTTATTCTAGTTGATCCTGATGGCAACATTGTAAGTGCAGATGCTCCAAGACCATCTAGTCCTAAACTAGTTGAGTTATTTGAAGAATTAAGTATTTAATACTTATTGTATAAAATGAAAAAAGCCACTATAACAGTGGCTTTTTTTTTATGCGTTTTGGTCTTCTTTATTTTCTGCTTGTTGTGGTTGTTCAGGCTGCTTAAACAAATCAATATAAGCTTCACCTAAACCTTCAATAACATGACTTGCAATTAAGCTTTGATAGCCATAATCCTGAAGAATAATATCAGCCGATTTACCATGTAAATACACTCCAAAAATAGAAGCAACCAACGGTTGATAACCTTGAGTTATTAATCCTGTAATAACACCTGTAAGCACATCTCCTGTTCCTGCTGTAGCTAACCCTGGATTTCCAGTAGTATTTACATAGTATTTATCCTGAAAAACGGTTATTGTATTTGCTCCTTTTATGATTACAATTACGTTGTACTTTTTAGAGAATGCTTTGGTTTTTTCTAGTTTGTCAAAATCGTCTTTCCAAGTTCCTACAAGTCTTTCTAATTCTTTTGGGTGTGGTGTTAAAACGGTTTGCTCTGGCAGTAATTTCAACAAAGCTTTCTTCTTTGAAAGTATGTTTAATCCATCAGCATCAATAACCAAAGGTTTTGTATTTGCCTTTAAAAATGTTTCAAAAGCAGTAATAGTTTTATCATGTGTACCTATGCCTACTCCTATTCCAATTGCTGTTGGCTCAATTTCAAAAGAGATATCAGAAATAAATTCTTCCTCTTTATCATTAATCACCATAGCTTCAGGAAATGAAGACTGTAATGGCACATAACCGCATTTAGGTACAAAAGCTGTTACTAAACCAACACCTGAAGACAAGGCAGCTCTACTTGCCAAAGTTACAGCACCAATTTTACCATAACTTCCACCAATAATCAAAGCATGACCAAAACTTCCCTTATGAGAAAATTTTTCTCTAGGTTGATAAAGTGGTAAAACTTCTTGTTTACCTATAAGCTCAGTTTCTGTATTTAAATTATAAATGTATTCTAAATCAATACCTATATCTAATACTTCCCATTGTACTGTATATTTTGAAGTTTGCGGTAAGAAGAAAACCAATTTTGGTGTTTGAAAACTCAAGGTAAAACCAGCCCAAACCACATCATTTTCATTTTCAGGAACTTTGTCTGTAAGTAATCCTGACGGAATGTCTATAGACAAGGTAAACGCTTTTGACGCTCTAAAATGCTTAAACAAGTGTTTAACCCAGTCATCAATTGGTCTGTTTAAACCAATACCAAAAACAGCATCAACTATAATAGCTTCTGGAGTTATTGATGGAAAGTCTTTTTCAGAAGTTAATAATGTAGGCCACTCTTTAGTGGTTTGTTTTATTCTATCATAATTAATCAAAAAGTCTTTTGAACGCTTATCACTATAGTTTACAACATAAGTATAAACATTGTAACCATGATTTATTAAATGTCTTGCCAATACCAAACCATCTCCACCATTATTTCCTATACCACAAAATACATGAATAGGAACAGGAGCTCCTTGCATACGCATGTGTATCCAGTTAAAAATTTGGGTTCCAGCACGCTCCATCAACTCGGTTGAGGATATGTTTTGACGTTGTGCTGTTAGTTTATCTCCTTCGTATATCTGTTCTTTGGATAATATTTTCATTATTTGTTAAAAAGTCTTTATGTTTTTTGTTAATTCCGTAAAAAGAATCAATTAGTTTTTTTATTAGAGTAAAAATAATACATTTGAAAGGTATATGAACACTAAGACAGTATTAAATACCAACTTTATATCATCAACAATTTTTGTTGCTGGCACTTCTGTGTTCACATCTATTATTACAACCCGTTTGGGTTGCTATTAATATATTCTCTCCGGTCCAATGTGTTTTTTTAAACACAACAAATAAACAATATTATTTTTACTAAAGTCATTATAAAATGCACGTATTAAAATTTGGAGGAACTTCTGTAGGTTCTGTTGAAAATATAACAAAGGTTATTCAAATATTAGAAGACTATAAAAAAAGTCAACCTGTAATTTGTGTTGTATCAGCTGTTGGTGGAATAACTGATAAATTACTAAAAGCTGGTCACTTAGCTCAAACAAAAGATGAAAGTTATTTATCTGAATATAAAACTATTAAAGATATTCATTTAAATATATTATCTAGATTAATTCCAAATGTTGACAAAGCGGTTTCAGATAAACTAAACACTAAATTAGATAACCTAAAAAGCTTATTGGATGGTATTTATTTGATAAATGAATTGTCACCAAAAACGTCTGATAAACTAGTAAGTTTTGGAGAATTATTGTCATCTTACATCATCACTGAAACCATGAAATCAAAAGGTATTGATGTTGTTAGAAAAAACACACAAGAGCTGATTATAACTAACGATAACTTCACTAAAGCCGAAGTTAATTATAATACAACTTATAAGAATATTCAGGAGTATTTTAGTAACGCAACACAAAGTGCAACAATACTTCCTGGTTTTGTGTCAAAATCTCAACAAGGTGAAATCACAACCTTGGGTCGTGGAGGCTCCGATTTTACTGCTGCTTTGGTTGCTTCAGCTTTAGAAGTTGATACTTTAGAAATATGGACTGATGTAAGTGGTATGTATACTGCAAACCCTAAACTTGTAAAGCAAGCCTACCCTATCAAAAAGCTGTCGTACCAAGAGGCTATGGAGCTTTCCCATTTTGGTGCAAAAGTACTTTATCCTCCAACTGTTCAACCAGTATTGGATAAAAACATCCCAATAGTGATTAAAAATACAATGGAACCTGATGCTGATGGCACATACATTGCCCATGAACAAACTAATAATCTTACTGTTAGAGGAATTAGTAATATTAACGACATCTCATTATTAACACTTGAAGGCAGCGGAATGGTAGGTATTCCTGGGTTTTCAAAACGCTTGTTTGAAGTGTTGGCTAATCATAAAATAAACGTGGTTTTTATTACGCAAGCGTCATCAGAACATTCTATTTGTTTTGGTGTAAATAAAGCTGATGCTAATCAAGCTAAAGAAAAGATTGACCAAGCTTTTGAGTACGAAATCACTCAGCATAAAATCAACCCAATTGTTATTGAAACTGACCTTTCTATAGTTGCACTTATTGGTGATAATATGAAAAGTCATCAAGGTATTAGTGGCAAAATGTTCAGTACTTTAGGTAAAAACAACATCAACGTTAGAGCGATAGCACAAGGTGCTTCAGAAAAAAACATCTCTGCAGTAATTTCTGAGCATGATGTTAAAAAAGCATTGAATACATTACACGAAGTATTTTTTGAAGTAAAAACCAAACAACTTAATGTATTTATAACAGGAGTTGGTAATGTAGGAGAACGTTTGGTGGAGCAGATCAAACAACAGAAAAAATACCTTAAAGACAATTTGAAAATCAATTTAAGAGTTATTGGATTATCAAACTCTAGACAAATGGTATTTGACGAAGACGGTATTTCCCTTAAAAACTGGAAAGCGGTTTTAAGCACTGGTGAAACAGCCTCTTTAGAAGGCTTTTTCAAAACTGCAAAAGCATTGAATTTACGCAACAGCATTTTTGTAGATGTTACCGCAAACAAAGATGTTGCAAATTTATACGCTAACTATTTAAAAGAAAGTATTGCTGTTGTAGCATGTAATAAAATAGCCTGTTCTGATACTTTTGACAAATATAATCAGCTTAAATATCTATCAAGAAAATACAATGCGCCATTTTTGTTTGAAACTAATGTTGGTGCAGGTTTACCTGTTATTGACACACTCAATAATCTTATCGCTTCTGGTGATAAAGTCACATCTATTCAAGCAGTATTATCAGGAAGTTTAAACTTCGTTTTTAATAATTTTAATGATACAACCAAGTTTCACGATGTGGTAAAACAAGCACAAGCTGAAGGTTATACCGAACCTGATCCTAGAATTGACTTAAGTGGTGTTGATGTTGCAAGAAAAATATTGATTTTAGCCAGAGAAAGCGGAACCGTTATGGAACTGGAAGACATTACAAACGATTCTTTTTTAACGAAAGCCAATTTAGAAAGCAATTCTGTTGATGACTTTTACAAGACTTTAATTGATGACGAAGCACATTTTCAAAAGCTATTTGCGCAAGCCAATGAAAAAGGTTCAAAATTGAAATATGTAGCCGAATTTAATGAAGGTAAAGCCAAAGTTGGTTTAAAGGAAATTCCGCAAGGTCATCCATTTTACAACCTAGAAGGAAAAGATAATATTGTGATGTTTTACACCCAACGTTACAAAGAGCAACCAATGATTATCAAAGGAGCTGGAGCTGGAGCAGATGTAACAGCCTCTGGTTTATTTGCTGATATTATAAGAATTGGAAATGACTAATATGGATTCAATAAAGATATTTTCACCAGCAACTGTTGCTAACGTATCCTGTGGATTTGATGTTCTTGGGTTTTGTCTCGACAGTGTTGGTGATGAAATGGTAATTAAAAAGACAAGTACAAAAGGTATAACCATTAGCAAAATTGAAGGTTATGACTTACCGCTAGAGACCAAAAAAAACGTTGCTGGTGTTGCTGGTTTAGCTATTTTAGAAGCTGCCAATGTAAACTTTGGTTTCGATGTTGAAATTTACAAACATATCAAACCAGGAAGTGGTGTTGGTAGCAGTTCAGCAAGTGCTTCTGGAGTTGTGTATGCTATAAATGAATTACTAGGAAAACCTTTCAATAAAACGCAATTAACAGCATTTGCCATGAAAGGTGAAGCTGTAGCTAGTGGCAATGAACATGCTGATAATATTGCTCCAGGATTATTTGGAGGATTTACCTTGGTAAAAAGTTTAGAGCCTCTAGAAATTTTAGAACTCCCTACTCCTACTAATTTATATGCGACCATTGTGCATCCTCAAATTGAGGTAAAAACTTCTGAAGCAAGGGCTATTTTACCTAAACACATTCAATTTAAAGACGGAATTACACAATGGGCAAATGTTGGTAGTTTGGTTCATGGACTGCATACTTCAGACTATGATTTAATCAGTCGTTCATTGCAAGATGTTATTGTAGAGCCTCACAGAAAACAGCTTATACCACAGTTTGATGTTGCCAAAGCTTCTGCAATGCAATCTGGTGCATTAGGTGTTGGTATTTCTGGTTCTGGACCTTCAATTTTTGCTTTAAGCAAAGGAGAAACAACAGCAAACCAAGTTGCCGAAGCCTTTGAAAATGTGTATAAAAACACAACAATAGATTTTAAAGTTTACGTTTCAAAAATTAACCCTAACGGAATAAAAACACTATCATGAACTACTTTTCACTAAATAAAAAAGCACCAAACACTACTTTTAAGGATGCAGTAATTAAAGGGCTAGCTCCAGACAAAGGTTTGTACTTTCCAGAGAGCATCACTCCTTTACCAGACTCTTTTTTTAAGTCTATTGATTCGCTTTCATATTCTGAAATTGCCTTTGAAGCCATCAAACAGTTTGTGACTCCTGATATTCCTGAAGCAATTTTAAAAGACATTATAGAAGATACATTGTCGTTTGATTTTCCTGTTGAAAAAATAACCGATTCTATTTCAACTTTAGAATTATTTCATGGTCCAACAATGGCTTTTAAAGACGTTGGTGCGCGTTTTATGGCTAGATGTTTGGGTTATTTCAATCAGAATAACACCAACGAAGTTACAGTTTTGGTAGCGACATCAGGAGATACTGGAGGCGCTGTAGCTAATGGTTTTTTAGGTGTTGAAGGTGTAAATGTGGTGATTTTATATCCTAGCGGAAAAGTGAGTGATATACAAGAAAAACAATTAACTACGCTTAAAAAAAACATTAAAGCATTAGAAGTTCATGGTACGTTTGACGATTGTCAAGCTATGGTAAAACGTGCATTTTTAGACGACACTTTAACTAGTAAAATGCAACTCACGTCAGCCAACTCTATTAATGTAGCTCGATGGTTACCACAGTTATTTTACTTTATGTTTGCTTACAAACAACTTCACAAGAGTTATGACAATATTGTGTTTTCAGTACCAAGTGGTAACTTCGGAAATATTTGTGCTGGTATGATGGCACAACGTTTAGGCTTACCTGTTAAACATTTTATTGCTGCAAACAATGCTAATGCCATTGTATATAATTATTTGCAAACGCAACAGTACGAACCAAAACCTTCAGTACAAACCATAAGCAACGCTATGGATGTTGGTGACCCAAGTAATTTTGTACGTATTCAGGAATTACATAATAACGATTTTGAAACCTTAACAAAGCAATTAAGCGGTTATAGTTTTACTGATGAAGAAACTATTAAAGCTATTGAAGAGTTATACAATGAGTATAATTACATTGCAGATCCTCATGGAGCAGTTGGATATTTAGCATGTAAATCGCATTTAAAAAACAACCCAAATGACCACTGTGTGTTTTTAGAAACTGCTCATCCTACTAAGTTTTTAGATGTTGTAGAAGATACTATAAAGGAAAATATAGATTTACCTGAGCAAATCTTAAAAGTGATGAAAAAGAAAAAACGTTCAGTAGAAATTTCAACTTACGAAGATTTAAAGACGTTTTTATTGTAAAAGTTAACTGTCTCAGCAAGCACAGGAAGCATGAATGAAAAGCAGTTTTGATTTCTAGGCAAGCCTTGGTGGATTTAAATCTCGATTATCGAGTAAATAATGCTATCTTTAAATCATGAAAGAACAGCTTACACTAAAAACAACTGATACACTTGCTCTTGAACGCACTAGATTAGCAAATGAACGTACATTTTTAGCCTATTTTAGAACCTTTGTCGTTTTTGTGAGCTCTGGTGTTGCTATATTAAAGCTTAGCATTTTACAAGAAATTACTCCTATTGGATATTCTTTGTTGATTATTGCTCCTGTGTTATTACTCATAGGAGCATTACGATTCTTTTATGTAAAGCGGAAACTAAAAAAATACTTTTACAAAGCTTAATCTAGTTTAGGCAATTGTAAACCAGATAATACACTTTCTTCTTTCATCAAAGCTTCAATTTCATCAGATTTTCTTGGAGCTTCAGCTGATAAGTTTATTGGTCCATTTTCAGTAATTAAAATGTCATCTTCAATACGAACAGCAATTCCCCACCATTTTTCATCGCAATCACTACCTTCAGGAATATAAATACCTGGTTCTACAGTAATCACCATATTTGGCACAAAAGCACCTCTTAAATTGGTGTCATGTACATCAAGCCCAATATGATGTGAAGTTCCATGCGGAAAATACTGTCTAGCATCAGCTTCAGTTTTAACGATACCTAATTTCACCAAACCTTTATTAATTATCTCTCTAGAAGCAGCATCAGTATCTCTTGTTGAATTTCCTACTATAGTAGCATTAATTCCAGCTTCTTGAGCTTCGTACACCAAATCGTAAATTTGTTTTTGTTCTTTCGAAAACTTACCGTTTGCAGGTATGGTTCTGGTAACATCTGCTGTATAACCATGATACTCTGCACCAAGATCCATAAGCACTAAATCATTACCGAGTTTCGTTTTATTGTTTTCAATATAATGCAGTACACAACCGTTATGACCAGCACCAACAATACTAGGGTAACCTTCATATTCGCTACCATACTTTTTATACACATATTCATGCACACCTTGTACTTCAGTCTCAGACATATTAGGATGCATTGCTTTCATAACCTCCCGTTGTCCCATTGCCGAAATTCGCACAGCTTTCTTTAACAACACCATTTCTTCGTCAGTTTTAACTTCTCGCAATCCTGCCATTAATCTTCCTAGTGTTCGTGTATCTGTTTTTACTTTAGATTGCACTACTTGCGTGTCTTGCTCCTCTTCGATTTGATCTTTCTTGTTATCAATATCAAAAGCTTCTAGCACATGAATTTGCTGTTTAAACGACTGTATTAAACTGTACAAATCTGCTGTGTTTCGTTTAGAATCTCTATAGTCATCTTTAAAATCAAAATATAACACCGAATCAAAACTAGTAAAATCAATTCCTGACTCTAAAAACTCCTTTCCATTAAAAGCCATTTCAAACCCTAACTGCTCTTTTGCGCCTTCTACTCCTAGCCTGTAACCTGTCCATTGTTCTGCTCTAGCATTACGCTCTTGAACATATAGTATTTCGTTGTAGCGTTTTCCTTCGGAATTGGTTTGATACTTTGAGAATATCACTAAAACTGCATGAGGCTCTTTGTAACCTGTGAGATAGTAAAAATTAGGATCCTGATGATATACATAATCCACATCGTTAGCTCTGTTTCTAACAGGATTTGAAAAGAAAACTGCCACACTATTCTCTGGCATTTTTCCTCGTAAAGCTTCTCTTCTATTTTTATGAAATTCTGAACTTAAAAAATCTTCAGGCAACCCTTTTTGTGCTGTTACAGTTAAGGTGAACAACATTATACATACGGAAAATAAAATTCTCATGAGTTTATTTAATTAGTCTTTAAAATTAAAAATAAATAATAATGTATTGCTAATATAATTATCGCTTTACATTAACATTTTTTTGTAAAACTTTTTAAGTGTTAAGGCGTTTAAATAAACAGATAATTTTATATACTTTTGCGAATAGATGAAGGAATTTTTACTACTAATAATCGAGTTTTTAGGTGATAGTGTTGAAATACTACCCAATAGTAAAAATCCAAAAAAAGCAATAGTTTCAGTTATTTTGGTTTTAGCTGTTGTTTTTCTAATAATTTATTTACTAACCAAAGATTTTTAAAATGAAAGATACCGCCTTAACAGCAACACATCAAGCTCTTGGAGCAAAAATGGTTCCTTTTGCAGGATACAATATGCCAGTACAATATGAAGGTGTAAACATTGAGCATGAAACCGTAAGAAATGGTGTTGGTGTTTTTGATGTGAGCCATATGGGAGAATTTTTAATTGAAGGACCTCATGCGCTTGAGCTTATTCAAAAAACATGTAGCAATGATGCTTCAAAACTTACTGTTGGAAAAGCGCAATACAGCTGCATGCCTAATGATGATGGTGGTATTGTTGATGATTTAATTATCTATCGTATTAAGGAAGACACGTATTTATTGGTAGTAAATGCGAGCAATATTGAAAAAGACTGGAACTGGTTACAATCTAAAAATGATGTAGGTGCAGAACTACGTGATTTAAGCGAAGATTATTCGTTATTAGCCATTCAAGGACCAAAAGCTGTTGAAGCTATGCAATCCTTATCTAGTCATGATTTGTCAGACATTAAATTTTACAATTTTGTAGTTGGTGATTTTGCAGGTATTGAGCATGTTATTATTTCAGCAACAGGATATACAGGAAGTGGTGGATTTGAAATCTACTGTAAAAACAGTGAAGTTAAACAAATTTGGGACAAAGTGTTTGAAGCTGGAGCAGATTATGGCATTAAGCCAATTGGTTTAGCAGCAAGAGATACGCTACGTCTAGAAATGGGTTATTGCCTTTATGGAAATGATATAGACGATACAACCTCTCCTATTGAAGCTGGTTTAGGCTGGATTACAAAATTCTCTAAGACTTTCACAAACTCTGAAGCTTTAGAAGACCAAAAGCGTCGTGGAGCTGAACGTAAACTAGTCGCTTTTGAGCTAGACGAAAGAGGAATTCCGCGTCAAGGGTACGACATTGTAGATTCTCAAGGAAAAATAATAGGCAATGTAACATCTGGGACTATGTCACCTTCATTAAATAAAGGTATTGGATTAGGATATGTACCAACTGTATTTGCAGATGCTGGTAGTAAAATTAATATTCAAATTAGAAAAAATGCTGTTCCTGCAACAGTTGTAAAACTTCCGTTTTATAAAGGTTAGCATGTAAGAAATGAGGGATTGAATGAAGATAGACAAAAGCAGCAAACATAAAGTATTAATTTTAGGCGCAAGTGGTTTTTTAGGTAACGCTATCTATAAAGAACTTTGCGCCTATTTTAGAACATTTGGTACCTACCGAACTGCTAAACGTGAGTTTGAAAAGAACCAACATTTTTTTCAGTATGATGTTGAAGAAGACGATGTTGTTGAAATTATTGAAGCTGTAAAACCCACCATTATTGTTTCAGCACTTAGAGGCGATTTTCATGCACAAGTAACAGCGCACAAACACATTGCTGAGTATCTTCAAACTAACAAAAACTGTAAAATCATATTCATTTCTTCAGCAAATGCATTTGATGCTTATAGCAAATTTCCAAGTTATGAGCTCGATAAAACCTTTAGTAACAGTATTTACGGACACTTTAAAATTAAAGTTGAAAACATGCTCTTGCGACTTCCAAAGCAACAAGTAGTAATCCTAAGACTTCCAATAGTATTAGGCGTACAATGTCCTAGAATAAAGGAAATTCAACAGCACATTTTAGAAGGGACTTCAGTAGAAATTTTCCCTAATGTTATCATGAATGTGACTACTGATAGTAAAATTACTCAGCAAGTACATTATATTATCAACCGTAATAAATATGGCATCTTTCATTTAGGAAGTAATGATTTGGTGCATCATGATGAATTCATAAAAGACATTGTAAAACTTCACACCCAAAAGCGTGTTAACTACAAGCATGTTTTTACCACTAACGAAGATAGATACTTAGCGGTATTACCTAAATACAATTTGCTACCAAAGCACTTACAAATATCTAGCTCACAGGTTTTGCAAGAGTTGGAAAAACAACACAATAGTTAACGTGAATAACGGATAAAAAATTTTCGTCAGTTAGAGTAAATTTTACTATTAAAATGAGTGGAATTTGTATCGAAAACAATAAAATTTCTATCAAAAACACACTTCTCGATACAAAATTCTTGCAGAATTTTACTCGAAGTGACTCATATTATTCAGGTTAATTAACCAATAATTTATTACCTTTAAGGGTAACCAAATTATTTAACTTTTATGACACTCCTTACCCAAGATGCTATAGAAAAAAAACTATTGCGTTTCCCTGACTGGGAATATTACGAAAACGCTATTCATGTAGAGTTTGAATTCGATAATTTTAAAGACTGTTTTAGTGCCATGAGCCGAATAGCTTTTGAATGCGAAGCACAAAATCATCATCCAAACTGGACCAATGTGTACAACATACTTACCATTTCGCTTTCAACACATAGTGCCAATGGCGTTACTGAAAAAGATTTTAAACTAGCCGAAGCTATCGAAACAATTGTAGAAGTTCAAGAATAGTTGTTTTTACAACGCTACATTTTTATTACATTTGGTCAAAATTTTAAATTAAGTAACAATTTATGGGAAGAGCTTTTGAATTTCGTAAAGCGCGAAAAATGAAACGTTGGTCTGCAATGAGTAAAGCCTTTACACGTATTGGAAAAGATATTGTAATGGCTGTTAAAGAAGGTGGTCCTGATCCAGACAGTAACTCCAGGTTAAGAGCAGTAATACAAAATGCCAAATCGGTAAACATGCCTAAAGATAATATTGAACGTGCTATAAAACGTGCGTCCGATAAAAACCAAGGCGATTATAAAGAAGTATTATTTGAAGGCTATGCACCACATGGTATTGCTATTTTGGTTGAAACTGCAACTGATAATAATACACGAACAGTAGCAAACGTAAGAAGCTATTTTAATAAATGCGATGGTAGTTTAGGCACATCAGGTTCGGTAGTGTTTATGTTTGACCATACCTGTAACTTTAAAGTAAAAAGTGACGGAATAGATCTTGAAGAACTAGAATTGGAACTCATTGATTTTGGTGTAGAAGAAGTATTTGAAGACACTGACCAAGATGCTGATGGAAACGAGCAAACCAGTGTAATGATTTATGCTCCATTTGAAAGTTTTGGAAAAATACAAGCCTATTTAGAAACCAATAACATTGAAATTTTATCTTCTGGGTTTGAGCGTATACCACAAGTTACCAAAGCAATTACTGCAGAACAAGCTGAAGATGTTGAAAAACTTTTAGAAAAACTTGAAGAAGATGACGATGTACAAAACGTATATCACACTATGGAAGAAACTGCTGAGTAAAAGTAGTTAATAAAAAGCATTAAAAAAGAGGAGTTCAACTCCTCTTTTTTATTACAATAAATCCAAAGGACTTTTTACACTTTCAATAGTAGTTTGAGCCACTTGTGTGTACTGTAATGTAGTATTAATGTTGTTATGGCCCAACAACTTTTGTATAATCCTTACATCAGTTCCATTTTCAAGCAAATGAGTAGCAAAGGTATGTCTTAAAGTATGTACAGTAGCTGGTTTTTTTACTTGTGCCTTAGCCAAGGCATTTTTAAATATTTTCCGTATACTAGATGCACTATACTTTCCTTTATTTTGTCCTTCAAATAAGTAAACCTTTGGATGGAACTCTACAAAATAAACGCGCAATAATTTAAGTAGTTTAACAGGCAGCATAACTACTCTATCCTTTTTTCCCTTGGCATTTTGTATATGAACAATCATTCTTTTGCTGTCAATATTTTCAATTTTCAAATCGATAACCTCACTCACCCTAAGTCCCAAACCATAAATAGTTGCCAAAACAGCTTTGTGTTTCATATTGTCAACACTCTGCAAAATATCCTTAACCTCTTCTTTGGATAAAATATGCGGCAAATAGTGCTCTCGTCTAGTAGGATAAATACTTGAAAAATCAATAGTTCTACCACACAGCTCCTTATAAAACAAACCAACCGCACCTATTAGTTGTTTTTGCGAAGACATGCTATATACAGACACCTTAACCATTCTTACAATAGTATTTATGACATCAATATCGCTTAAGAGCTCAAGTTTTTCATCTTGGACATTTAAAGTTTCCTTAAACTTTTTCATAAAATTAATATACACCTTAATTGTATTATCACTATAGCGTTTTAATTCTAAAATAGTTTGAAACTTTACAAGGTACGACATAACCTTAATTTAAATAGTTATACACAAATATACTAAAAGGTGTAGATAACCATTTATATTTAATTGAATAACAGTACTTTTTTTTATATTTGTGTATATACTAACGTTGGCGGTAATTTGAAGAAACAATTAACAACGAAAAACATTCAAGAAAATGAAGCTATAAGTAACTGTAAGATAGAATAAGAATTGAAATATCCTTTAATACGCAAAGTATAAAGGGCGATTGTTAATATTAAAAAATTAGAAAATGACACAGTTACAAATGATTGACAAAACAAAGTCAATAGCTCAAAATGATAAAAATATTTCTGCCGTATTTATGTACGGGTCATTTACCAAAAATGAAGGGGACAAATATTCAGATATTGAATTCTACATCTTCTTGAAGGATAAAGAAAATTTTTCCGCTGAAAATTGGGTAAGCCAAATTCATCCTTTGGCATTATATTTTACCAACGAGTATGGAAGTGAAGTTGCCATTTTTGAAAATATGATAAGGGGGGAGTTTCATTTTTTGACAAACGACCAAATGGAAGTTATCAAATCGTGGGACGGTTTGGTAGAGTTTAGCGACTTTGACAAGATGATTTTAGTAGATAAAGGAGATTTATTGACTAACACGCTCAAAGAAATAAAAACTAAAGTACCTGATCGAACAACAAATGAAAATATCCTGTGGTTGAGCCAATCATTGTTGAATGTTTTACTTACAACAAGCAACTTAATTAAACGACAGGAATTTGCTCACGCTTACCAAAGCTTATCAAATGTTCAAAAATATTTACTTTGGTTAATAAGAATTGAAACATACCAAACCAAACATTGGGAAAGTCCAACAAAAAGCTTGGAAAAAGACATAGACCCAGATTGGTATTCGTTATTTCAGGAGACAACATCAGAATTAGATCCGACAGATATTAAAACAGCTTTCAAGAAGACATTAACATTGACTGAAAAACTTTTTGATAATCTTGGAGTTGAAGCAAAATTAAAGGGGGTATTAAGGAGAATTGAATAAAAAAAACTACCGCCAACATTGTATAAGCGTAATGCGGGCTGAACTGCTAAATTTGAGCATTTTTGCTCCTAAGAAACTTTGTGGTGGGCGGACAGTGAATTGCTCCGAAATCCCGCACTACGCTTATACTTGACCGTTGTGTACAATTTGAAAAAATAAACTTTATGAATAAAATAATCACTACAATACTTTTATGCTTAACATTTATAACATTAACATTTGGACAAACAGAACATCCAGAAACGTTTGAATATGGAGAAAAAGGCATCAATGACTATGTTGTAACATTAGTCGAAGGGGAAAAAACAAGTGAAATCTATAACAAAACCATTAATTGGGTTAAAGAAACATACAAAAACCCTGATAAAGTACTTAAAATGGAAATTAAAGACGAAAAAGTGCGAATTAATGGCGTTGCGTCTGACCTTCTTTTAGTTAAGAAAATGAGCTTTGCGCTGGATTACGTTATTGAAATAGCCTTTAAAGACAATAGATATAAGTTTCACTTAATTTCACTCTCTACAACTGATAGCGGAACTGACTACAAAAACATTCCGAATTTTAAGACTGATAAAAAATTAGTGAAAAATTTTGGAGAATCACCACAAAGAATTGAAGCATATTTAAACGGACTAAATCAAAGTTTGAAAAACTACATTGTCGGAAAAAAGGAAAAAGATGATTGGTAAAAAACTGTACACAACAATGTATAACCGCAATTACGGCGGATTCGACTACGTCCGAATCCACTCGGAATTGCTAACGCCTGTGATAAACCTAAAATAATCGCTAATTTAACCCGTAACTGACGGTTATACGTATTCCAAGGTAAAAAACAAGTTTTTTTTAGAAATTTACTGCTGCTATATTTACAA
>NZ_JAOQHY010000019.1:0-5521 GCF_025548475.1 Gaetbulibacter sp. NE
TTCTAAAAAAGGCGATGACCTACTCTCCCACAGTTGCAGTACCATCGGCGCTAACGGGCTTAACTTCTCTGTTCGGAAAGGTAAGAGGTGAGCCCCGTCGCTATAACCACCTTAAATCTTTGTCCTTAAAATAAGGCACTATATTTTAACATATTGAAAAAAACACATTTTTAAAAAACTCACTCTAAAAAAACAGGCGTACAATAAGCCTACGGGTTATTAGTACTACTCGGCTATGACATTACTGCCTTTACACCTGTAGCCTATCAACGTGGTCATCTTCCACGGCCCTTTAAAGAAATCTCATCTTGTGGTGGGTTTCGCGCTTATATGCTTTCAGCGCTTATCCCTTCCGAACGTAGCTACCCTGCAATGCCCTTGGCAGAACAACAGGTACACCAGAGGTTCGTCCAACTCGGTCCTCTCGTACTAGAGTCAGATCCACTCAAATTTCTAACGCCCACAGTAGATAGAGACCGAACTGTCTCACGACGTTCTGAACCCAGCTCGCGTGCCACTTTAATGGGCGAACAGCCCAACCCTTGGGACCTTCTCCAGCCCCAGGATGTGACGAGCCGACATCGAGGTGCCAAACCCCCCCGTCGATGTGAGCTCTTGGGGGAGATCAGCCTGTTATCCCCGGAGTACCTTTTATCCTTTGAGCGATGGCCCTTCCATGCGGAACCACCGGATCACTATGCTCTACTTTCGTACCTGATCGACCTGTATGTCTCTCAGTCAAGCTCCCTTATGCCATTGCACTCTACGCACGGTTACCAAGCGTGCTGAGGGAACCTTTAGAAGCCTCCGTTACTCTTTTGGAGGCGACCACCCCAGTCAAACTACCCACCAAGCACTGTCCTTCGCAAGAAGTTAGACTCTAGATAAGCAAAGGGTGGTATTTCAACAATGACTCCACAACGCCTGGCGACGCCGCTTCAAAGTCTCCCACCTATCCTACACATTACTTATCCAAAGCCAATACTAAGCTATAGTAAAGGTTCACGGGGTCTTTTCGTCCCACTGCGGGTAATCGGCATCTTCACCGATACTACAATTTCACCGAGCTCATGGCTGAGACAGTGTCCAGATCGTTACACCATTCGTGCAGGTCGGAACTTACCCGACAAGGAATTTCGCTACCTTAGGACCGTTATAGTTACGGCCGCCGTTTACTGGGGCTTCATTTCATTGCTTCGCCGAAGCTAACAACTCCACTTAACCTTCCAGCACCGGGCAGGTGTCAGGCCCTATACATCATCTTTCGATTTAGCAGAGCCCTGTGTTTTTGATAAACAGTCGCCTGGACCTCTTCACTGCGGCCCCACCGGAGTGGGGCGACCCTTCTCCCGAAGTTACGGGTCGATTTTGCCTAGTTCCTTAGCCATGAATCTCTCGAGCACCTTAGAATTCTCATCCCAACTACCTGTGTCGGTTTAGGGTACGGGCTGCTTCACTCGCTTTTCTTGGAAGTCGCTTCTCTGGATTATCACCTTGGCCGTAGCCTCAGTGTACTATCGCCGTGTTACCACTGGCTTCAACGAACTATTCCGTCAGTTCGCACCAAATATACGCCTCCGTCACTTTTGTTGTGAGCAGGTACAGGAATATTAACCTGTTGTCCATCCACTTCCCCTTTCGGGTTCGCGTTAGGTCCCGACTAACCCTCAGCTGATTAGCATAGCTGAGGAAACCTTAGTCTTTCGGTGTGCGGGTTTCTCGCCCGCATTATCGTTACTTATGCCTACATTTTCTTTTGTAGCTTCTCCAGCATACCTCGCAGTACACCTTCGACGACACTACAATGCTCCCCTACCACTTTTACAAGTCCATAGCTTCGGTAGTATGTTTATGCCCGATTATTATCCATGCCGAACCGCTCGACTAGTGAGCTGTTACGCACTCTTTAAATGAATGGCTGCTTCCAAGCCAACATCCTAGCTGTCTAAGCAGTTCAACCTCGTTTATTCAACTTAACATACATTTGGGGACCTTAGCTGATGGTCTGGGTTCTTTCCCTCTCGGACATGGACCTTAGCACCCATGCCCTCACTGCTGATCATCATTTTATAGCATTCGGAGTTTGTCAGGAATTGGTAGGCGGTGAAGCCCCCGCATCCAATCAGTAGCTCTACCTCTATAAAACTAAATCAACGCTGCACCTAAATGCATTTCGGGGAGTACGAGCTATTTCCGAGTTTGATTGGCCTTTCACCCCTACCCACAGGTCATCCGAAGACTTTTCAACGTCAACCGGTTCGGGCCTCCACTGTGTGTTACCACAGCTTCACCCTGCCCATGGGTAGATCACACGGTTTCGCGTCTACCACTACTAACTATACGCCCTATTCAGACTCGCTTTCGCTACGGATCCGCACCTGAAGTGCTTAACCTTGCTAGCAACGGTAACTCGTAGGCTCATTATGCAAAAGGCACGCCGTCACCCTAATGGGCTCCGACCGCTTGTAAGCGTATGGTTTCAGGTTCTTTTTCACTCCCTTATTCAGGGTTCTTTTCACCTTTCCCTCACGGTACTAGTTCACTATCGGTCTCTCAGGAGTATTTAGCCTTAACGGATGGTCCCGCCAAATTCATACAGGATTACACGTGTCCCGCACTACTCAGGATACCACTATCAATAACGTTCTTTACCTATACGGGATTATCACCCTCTATGATTGCTCTTTCCAAAGCATTCTAGTTCATTACGCATTAAATATCGTGGTCCTACAACCCCAGCATTGCCGTAACAATACTGGTTTGGGCTGTTCCGCGTTCGCTCGCCACTACTAACGGAATCACTTTTGTTTTCTTCTCCTCCGGGTACTTAGATGTTTCAGTTCTCCGGGTTCGCCTCCTTACGGATAACATGTCTTCAACATGCTGGGTTGCCCCATTCGGATATCTGCGGATCAATTTGTATGTGCCAATCCCCGCAGCTTTTCGCAGCTTATCACGTCCTTCATCGCCTCTGAGAGCCTAGGCATTCCCCATACGCTCTTATTTAGCTTATTGTACTTTTTGTCTTTTTAATGAGTTACAATTATTGCTCGTTACAATAATTTAATTTTATTAAATATTTCTATCTAATTTTCATGTATCTTTTTCAATATGTCAATGAACTTTTTAGCTTTCGCTATCGTGGAGAATATCGGAGTCGAACCGATGACCTCCTGCGTGCAAGGCAGGCGCTCTAGCCAGCTGAGCTAATCCCCCATATACTAGTCGTTAGTACATAGTAGTTAGTAGTTAGACTATAACCACTACTCAACTTCCAGAATTTCCTATTAATTTAGTAGTCTCAGGCAGACTCGAACTGCCGACCTCTACATTATCAGTGTAGCGCTCTAACCAGCTGAGCTATGAGACTCTACTATAATAGATCATTTAAATTAACAGCAAAAGAACAGACTATTCCTTTTTTGAACTTCCTTATTAGTCGTCTTTCTCTAGAAAGGAGGTGTTCCAGCCGCACCTTCCGGTACGGCTACCTTGTTACGACTTAGCCCTAGTTACTAATTTTACCCTAGGCCGCTCCTTGCGGTGACGGACTTCAGGCACTCCCAGCTTCCATGGCTTGACGGGCGGTGTGTACAAGGCCCGGGAACGTATTCACCGGATCATGGCTGATATCCGATTACTAGCGATTCCAGCTTCACGGAGTCGAGTTGCAGACTCCGATCCGAACTGTGATAGGTTTTTAGGATTCGCTCCTGCTCACGCAGTGGCTGCCCTCTGTACCTACCATTGTAGCACGTGTGTAGCCCAGGACGTAAGGGCCGTGATGATTTGACGTCATCCCCACCTTCCTCACGGTTTGCACCGGCAGTCTTGCTAGAGTTCCCGACATTACTCGCTGGCAACTAACAACAGGGGTTGCGCTCGTTATAGGACTTAACCTGACACCTCACGGCACGAGCTGACGACAACCATGCAGCACCTTGTAAGTAGTCCGAAGAAAGATCTATCTCTAAATCATGCAACTTACATTTAAGCCCTGGTAAGGTTCCTCGCGTATCATCGAATTAAACCACATGCTCCACCGCTTGTGCGGGCCCCCGTCAATTCCTTTGAGTTTCATTCTTGCGAACGTACTCCCCAGGTGGGTCACTTATCACTTTCGCTTAGCCACTCAGACCGAAATCCGAACAGCTAGTGACCATCGTTTACGGCGTGGACTACCAGGGTATCTAATCCTGTTCGCTCCCCACGCTTTCGTCCATCAGTGTCAGTACATTATTAGTGATCTGCCTTCGCAATTGGTATTCTATGTAATATCTATGCATTTCACCGCTACACTACATATTCTAACCACTTCATAATGACTCAAGATAACCAGTATCAAAGGCAATTCTACAGTTGAGCTGCAGGATTTCACCTCTGACTTAATTATCCACCTACGGACCCTTTAAACCCAATGATTCCGGATAACGCTTGGATCCTCCGTATTACCGCGGCTGCTGGCACGGAGTTAGCCGATCCTTATTCTTACGGTACCGTCAAGCTCCCTCACGAGGGAGTGTTTCTTCCCGTATAAAAGCAGTTTACAACCCATAGGGCAGTCTTCCTGCACGCGGCATGGCTGGATCAGGCTTGCGCCCATTGTCCAATATTCCTCACTGCTGCCTCCCGTAGGAGTCTGGTCCGTGTCTCAGTACCAGTGTGGGGGATCCCCCTCTCAGGGCCCCTACCTATCGTTGCCATGGTGTGCCGTTACCACACCATCTAGCTAATAGGACGCATGCTCATCTTTTACCGATAAATCTTTAATCAAATGCCGATGCCGACTCTTGATACTATGGGATATTAATCCAAATTTCTCTGGGCTATCCCCCTGTAAAAGGTAGATTGCATACGCGTTACGCACCCGTGCGCCACTCGTCATCAGAAAAGCAAGCTTTTCTATGTTACCGTTCGACTTGCATGTGTTAGGCCTGCCGCTAGCGTTCATCCTGAGCCAGGATCAAACTCTTCATCGTTAAATCTTAAATATTATTTAACAACTAATATGGAATTTTATTCAGTACTCAAAATGGTCTATTCTTTTGTTTAATTAACATCGTTTCCAATGCTAATTTTACGCTGTCAATTCAATATGTTAATGAACTTTTATCTTCTCTTCTAAACCGTCTTATCGGTTAAGCGGGTGCAAATATAAAACCCTTTTTTTTATCCCACAATCTTTTTTGATTTTTTTTTGAAAATTTTTTCGAAACAATTCAAAACCCTTTTCTTAATCAGTATTTCTTGTGAACTTTTAGCCTCAACGTTCCCGTTTTTAGCGGCTGCAAATATACAACCTATTTTTTCTTTATCGCAAACTTTTTTTACTTTTTTTTAATGTTTTTCTCGAAAAATTTCGCCCGCTCTATAAACCAATACTTTACATATAATATTATTATCATTTATACTTCCTGAAAAACTACATTAAAATAAAATACACACTTTAAACATATATATACATACACTTAAAACACACAAAATAACTCTACACTATTAATCACTATTAACTATATGTATA